>NZ_JBHVQT010000007.1:1274-535106 GCF_042886315.1 Streptomyces sp. NPDC058001 | reverse complement strand
ACGCCCGGTTACATTCCGAACCCGGAAGCTAAGCCTCACAGCGCCGATGGTACTGCAGGGGGGACCCTGTGGGAGAGTAGGACACCGCCGAACTAAACGTAAGGGAGCGGGTCCCGGATCTTCGGATCAGGGACCCGCTCCTTTTTTGTTTGCGTCACTTGCTGTTCACGTTGTGCCGCCAACATCCGCGTCATGGGGACAGTTGCGATGTTGCGTGCCGCGGGTGTCGGAGCCGGTGACGAGGTCGTCGTACCGGCCTTCGGGAACGCGGAAGTTGCCGAGGCTGTGACACTTGCTGGTGCGGTACCCGTGTTCGCGGACATAGACCCGGCGACGTACTGCATCGACGCCGACTCCGTGGCCACCGTGCTGAGTTCACGCACCGCGGCCGTTGTCGCCGTGCACCGCTTCGGCCGGCCGGCCGACATGGCCGGTCTGCGGCAACTCGGTGAGCGGCATGGGCTCCTGGTCCTGGAGCAGGGGGACGAGGACAGTTCCCTGGAGGCGGCCCCGTACGACGAAGTGGGCGAGCGGCGTGCTCATGCCGCCCACCTCGACGCGCGGCTCAAGGGCGTCATGACGCCGGCGCGCGGTGAAGGGCACACCTACGAGCAGTACGTGGTGCGCGTGCCCGGGAACGGGCGGCCGGACCGGGACGCGTTCGCGCGAGCCGTACGGGCCAGGGGAGTTGACTGCCGCGTACCCGTGAAGACCCCCGTGCACCGGACACCCGAGTTCCGTCGGAGTGTGGTGCTGCGGGAGACCGAGCGGGCCGCCGACGAGACGTTGGCGCTGCCCGTAGGGGCGTCGCTGACGCGCAGGGAGCGGCAGCGGGTCGTGTCCGCGTGCAACGCGCTGGGAGGGCTTGTCCAGCCCGCCGGAGCGCTCTGGTTGGCCGCCTCGCTCTGAGCCCGTCGCGTCCTACGCACGGCACGCGGGCTGTTCGAAGCACTCTGTTGTTCGGGGTATGATCTACTCCGTTGCCGCGCGGGAATCCGCGTAGCGCAACAGGCCCCTATAGCTCAGTCGGTAGAGCGTCTCCATGGTAAGGAGAAGGTCAACGGTTCGATTCCGTTTGGGGGCTCCACATGAAAATGGCCTCCGCCCTTGTGGGCGGGGGCCATTGTCGTGTCCGGGCGCGGGTCAGTCCTTCTGGAGGCCCGGTACGCGCATCGCCAGGATGGCCATGTCGTCGGAGGGCGCGGCGCTCGCGAACCGTTCCACCGCGCGCATCACGCGCGCGGCGACCGCGCCCGCGGTCAGGCCGGTCGACGTCTTGAGGAGTTCCGCGAGACCGTCGTCGCCGAGCATGCGGCTGCCCTCGCGGCGTTCCGTGACACCGTCGGTGACGCACAGCAGGACGTCGCCCGGGTCGAGCGTCACGGTCTGCTCGTACAGCTCCAGGTCGTCCATGACGCCCAGGAGCGGCTGGGGTTCGGCCGCCGGCTCGACCGTGCCGTCCTGGCGCAGGCGCAGCGGGAGCGGATGGCCCGCGCAGACCACCTTCAGGACCGCGCTGCCGTCCTCCTGGGGCCACAACTCGCCGTACAGGAGCGTCAGGAAGCGGCTGCGGGCTCCCTCGTCGAGGATCGCCGCGTTGAGCCGCTCCAGGACGGCGGGGCCGCCGAAGCCCTCGCGCGCGAGGAGGCGCAGCGCGTGCCGGGCGAGACCGGTTACCGCAGCCGCCTCAGGGCCCGTACCGCAGACGTCGCCGATCGCGAAGCCGTAGACGCCGTCGCGGATCGGGAACAGGTCGTAGAAGTCGCCGCCGACCTCATTGCCCTCGCCGGCCGCGCGGTAGATGACCTCGACCTCGACGCCGGGCACCTCGGGGCGCTCCGGGGGCAGGAGGCTGCGCTGGAGGGACTGGCTGATCGCCGTGCGCTCCGAGTACAGGCGGGCGTTGTCGAGGGCGAGAGCGGCCCTGCGGGACATGTCCTCGGCGAGTTCGAGGATCTCCTGCCGGAAGTGCTCTTCGGCGGGCTTGCCGAGGGTGAGCATGCCGATCACGCGATTGCGGGCCACCAGCGGCAGAACGACCGTTTCGCCACCGACCGCCGATGCCGTGCCGTGCGCGGCGCCCACGCCCGAGCGGACGCTGTGCGGCTCCCCGAGGCCGTCCAGGCTGCGCCGGGACGTGCGCAGGGCGTCCTGGTGGGCCGCCTGCGCGGGAGCGTGCCACACACGCGCTCCGGGCGTCGGTACGGGGTCGGGAGGGGCGATCTTCGACAGGAGCGCCTTGAGGTCGTCGATGCGTTCCTCGTCCTCGTGCAGGACGTACGAGAGGTACGGGTCGGACGCCTGGTCGGCGATCGTGTAGACGGCGCACCAGGTGGCCAGGGTCGGTACGGTCATCTGGGCCATGAGGGCGAGTGTCTGATCGCGGTCCAGGGTGCCGGCGAGGAGGTCGGACGCCTCGACGAGGAAGCTGAGGGAGCCGCGGCGCAGGCGCTCCAACTCGCCGAGCCGGGCGGACTCGACGGCAAGGGCGATGCGGTCGGCGGCGAACTGGAGGCGCAGGGCCTCCTCGTTCGAGTACCGGTCAGGGGATTCCGCCGCGACACCGAGCGAACCGGTGAGGCGGCCCTCGACCTTGAGCGGGACGGTGACGACCGAGCGCATTCCGGTGCCGCCCAGAAGGGGTACGGCGCCGGGGACGACGGTGAGGTCCTCGTGGACGGCGGGCATCCGGGCGGAGCCGTACCGTCCGGGGCCGTTTTCGACGGGTACGCGCGCGAAGCGCTGCCGTGCGGAGGGCAGGCCGGTGGAGGCGCGGACCTCCAACTCGGTCTCGTCGTCGGTCGCGAGGAGGAGGAACGCGGCGTCCCCGTCGAGCATGTCGCGGGCGCGTTCCACGGTGCGTTGCAGCAGGCCGTCGAGGTCGTCGGGCGCGGGGGAGCCGATGAAGACCTCGAACGGGTCGGAGTGCCCGGACTCGGAGATCGTCGCCGTGTCGGACGCGGGGCCGCGCAGGGGGGTCTGGAGGACGGCGCGTTCGTCGTCGCGCACCAGAAGGCAGACCGTGGAGGGCTCGCCGTCCTTGTCGCGGACGCGCAGATGCGAGGCGTAGACCGGGGTGACGCGTCCGTCGGCGCCACGGATGCCGTAACTGCCCTCCCAGCGCGAGAGTTGGAGGGCGTCGGCGATGCCGGTGCTGGTGCCGGGGGTGTGCGGCCAGGCGGCCAGGTCGGTGAGGGGTTTGCCGATGACCTGCTCGGCGCTGTAGCCGAAGAGGTCCTCGGCGTCCTCGTTCCAGGACGACAGGGTGCCGGCGCGGTCGATCTGGACGACGGCGACCCGGATGCGGCCGTCGGTGGTGAGGGGCAGGAGGTCGACCGGGAGCGCCGGGCCGGCGGAGCGGGTGCCGACGGCGCGTTCCGGAAGGTCGAGCTGGAACCAGACCTGCTTGTGCGTGGGCGTGTACTCGACGCCCCAGTGGCCGGCGAGCGCCGCGCAGAGTTGCAGGCCGCGGCCCCCCTCGCGGTCGGGGCTGCCCATGTCCACGGGGGAGTGCTGGAGTGGGATCTCACGTTCCGGATAGCGGTCGGCGACCTCGATGCGGACGCCGTCGTCGGCGCGCAGGCACAGGACGTCGGCGGCGGTTCCCGCGTGCACCACGGCATTGGTCACCAGTTCGCTGGTGAGGACCACGGCGTCGTCGATGACGTCGCCGAAGCCCCAGCCCTGGAGGGTGTCGCGGACGAAGGAGCGTGCGGTCGCGACGGAGCGTCCGACGGGTTCGAAGGTGGCAGCCGCGCGCGCGGTGATCACAGATCTCCTCGTCCGGGTGTCGACGTGCGGAGTTCCCCGGTCGCCTCGCTGGTGCGGCGGCCGGGGTTCCGGGTGCTGGCCCCCGTGCAGTTGCAGTCCGGTGGTCATGCTTCGGCCGCCCCTCCGATGCCCGCTCGTACTCTTGCCACCACCCCGGCCGGGCGGACCGGGGTGGGTGGACAGCCGCATGCAAGGTTACTTACCTTCGCCGTCCATGCGGATGCCGCCCGCCACTGATTCCGCCCGGAGGGTGTGCGGACGGTGTGCGAAGCTGCCGAACTGTTATGGCCTGGTTCTGCCATGGTGAAACACTGGGCAGGCTTCATGAGACAGCCCAATGCACGAGGTCGACCCTTGCGGGAGGGACACGGTGGAGTCTGGCGCAGCGACGCGGGGCACAAGCACGCGCGCGAAAGGCGGACAGTCCCTGAAGAAACCGCGTAACGCGGATCAAGGGACGACAACGGTGGACACAGCGTCACTCAACAGGCTGCTGGCGGCGCTGGTGGCCATGCGGGACGGGAACTTCCGCAAGCGGCTCACGGTCTCCGGCGACGGCGTGATGGCGGAGATCGCGGCGGTGTTCAACGAGGTCGCGGACCGTAATCTGCATCTCACCGGCGAGTTGTCGCGGGTGCGGCGGATGGTCGGACGTGAGGGAAAACTCACGGAGCGGCTGGAGGCGGGCGCCTGTGAGGGTTCGTGGGCGGCGGCGATCAATGCCTCCAACTCCCTCGTGGACGACCTCGCACGGCCCGTCTCCGAGGTCGGACGGGTGCTGTCGGCGGTCGCCGAGGGTGACCTGGAGCAGCGGATGGAGCTGCGGGGGCAGGCGCCGGACGGCAGCGGGCATCCGCTGCGGGGCGAGTTCCTGAAGGTCGGGCGGACCGTCAACAACCTGGTGGACCAGTTGTCCACGTTCACCGACGAGGTCACGCGCGTGGCCAGTGAGGTGGGCACCGAGGGCAAGCTGGGCGGTCAGGCCCGGGTGCGCGGAATGTCCGGTTCCTGGAAGGATCTGACCGATTCCGTCAACACGATGGCGTACCGGCTGACGGCGCAGGTACGTGACATCGCTCTCGTGACGACCGCGGTCGCCAAGGGTGACTTGTCCAGGAAAGTCACGGTTCATGTCGCCGGCGAGATGCTGGAGCTGAAGAACACCGTCAACACGATGGTGGACCAGCTCTCGTCGTTCTCGTCCGAGGTGACCCGCGTCGCGCGCGAGGTGGGCACCGAAGGGGAACTGGGCGGCCAGGCCCAGGTGCCGGGCGTCGCGGGCGTGTGGAAGGACCTCACCGACTCCGTCAACCTCATGGCGGGCAACCTCACGGCCCAGGTGCGCGGTATCGCGCAGGTCACGACGGCCGTCGCGAGCGGTGATCTCTCGCAGAAGGTCACCGTCAGCGCGCGCGGGGAGGTCGCGCAACTCGCCGAGACGATCAACCAGATGACCGAGACGCTGCGCACCTTCGCGGACGAGGTCACACGCGTGGCGAACGAGGTCGGCGGGGAGGGCCGGCTCGGTGGCCAGGCGAACGTGCCGGGTGCGGCGGGCACCTGGAAGGACCTCACCGACTCGGTGAACACGGTCTTCCGCAACCTCACCACGCAGGTGCGGGACATCGCGGCGGTGACGACGGCGGTCGCGAACGGAGACCTGTCGCAGAAGGTCACCGTCGATGTCGCGGGCGAGATGCTCGAACTCAAGAACACCGTCAACACCATGGTCGACCAGCTGTCCGCGTTCGGCGCCGAAGTGACCCGCGTCGCGCGCGAGGTCGGTGTCGAGGGCGAACTCGGCGGTCAGGCACAGGTACCGGGCGCCGCGGGCACCTGGAAGGACCTCACGGACTCCGTCAACACGGCGTTCCGCAACCTCACGGGCCAGGTGCGCAACATCGCGCAGGTGACGACGGCGGTCGCCAACGGCGATCTGTCGCAGAAGGTCACCGTCGACGTCTCCGGCGAGATGCTGCAACTGAAGAACACCGTGAACACCATGGTGGATCAGCTCTCCAGCTTCGCCGACCAGGTCACACGCATGGCCCGCGACGTGGGCACCGAGGGCCGGCTCGGCGGCCAGGCGCGCGTGGACGGCGTCAGCGGCACGTGGAAGGAGCTGACGGACTCCGTCAACTTCATGGCGGGGAACCTGACGTCCCAGGTGCGGCAGATCGCCCAGGTGACGACCGCCGTCGCGCGCGGTGACCTCTCCCAGAAGATCGACGTGGACGCGCGCGGGGAGATCCTGGAGCTGAAGAACACCATCAACACGATGGTCGATCAGCTCTCCGCCTTCGCCGACCAAGTGACCCGTGTCGCACGCGAGGTGGGCACAGAAGGCCGTCTGGGCGGCCAGGCGCAGGTGCCGGGCGTCGCGGGCGTGTGGCGGGACCTCACGGACTCCGTGAACGGCATGGCGGGCAACCTCACCGCTCAGGTCCGAAACATCGCCCAGGTCGCCACCGCCGTCGCGCGCGGCGACCTGTCGCAGACCATCGACGTGGACGCGCGCGGGGAGATCCTGGAGCTGAAGAACACCCTCAACACGATGGTGGACCAACTCTCGAACTTCGCCGAGCAGGTCACGCGCGTCGCGCGCGAGGTGGGCACCGAGGGCATCCTCGGCGGCCAGGCCGAGGTGCAGGGCGTGTCCGGGACCTGGAAGGACCTCACCCAGTCCGTCAACTTCATGGCGAACAACCTCACCATCCAGGTCCGCAGCATCGCCGAGGTGACCACGGGCGTCGCCCGGGGCGATCTGTCCAAGAAGATCACGGTCGATGCGCGGGGCGAGATCCTGGAACTCGTCACCACCGTCAACACGATGGTCGACCAGTTGTCCAACTTCGCCGAGCAGGTGACCCGCGTCGCGCGAGAGGTGGGTACCGAGGGCAATCTCGGCGGCCAGGCGCGCGTACCGGGCGTCACGGGCATCTGGAAGGACCTCAGCGACAACGTCAACCTGATGGCCAACAACCTGACCAGCCAAGTGCGGAACATCTCCCAGGTGTCCGCGGCCGTCGCCAACGGCGACCTCACCAAGAAGGTCACCGTCGAGGCACGCGGCGAGGTCGCGCAGCTCGCCGACACCGTCAACACGATGGTGACCACCCTGTCGTCCTTCGCCGACGAGGTGACCCGTGTCGCGCGTGAGGTGGGCACGGACGGCATCCTGGGCGGCCAGGCGCGCGTGCCGGGTGTCTCCGGGACCTGGAAGGACCTCACCGAGTCCGTGAACTCGATGGCGTCCAACCTGACCGGACAGGTCCGCAACATCGCCATGGTCACCACCGCCATCGCCAAGGGCGACCTGACCAAGAAGATCGACATCGACGCGCGCGGGGAGATCCTCGAACTCAAGACGACCATCAACACGATGGTCGACCAGCTGTCATCGTTCGCCGAACAGGTCACACGCGTGGCGCGCGAGGTGGGTACGGAAGGCCAACTCGGCGGCCAGGCGCGCGTACGCGATGTCGACGGCACCTGGCGCGACCTGACCGAGTCGGTGAACGAGATGGCCGGCAACCTGACTCGTCAGGTGCGCGCCATCGCCGCGGTGGCCACCGCGGTGACCCGCGGCGACCTGAACCTGAAGATCGACGTGGACGCCGCGGGCGAGATCCAGGTCCTCCAGGACAACATCAACACGATGATCGCGAACCTCCGCGACACCACCATCGCCAACAAGGAACAGGACTGGCTGAAGGGCAACCTGGCCCGTATCTCCGGTCTGATGCAGGGCCGCCGCGACCTCGACGACGTGGCCGGGCTGATCATGAGCGAGCTGACGCCGGTGGTCTCCGCGCAGCACGGCGCGTTCTTCCTGGCGATGCCCACGGACGACGGACAGGACATCGGCGCCGCGCACGACGACGCCTACGAACTGCGGATGCTGGGCTCCTACGGATACTCCATGGGGTCCATGCCGACGTCGTTCCGGCCCGGAGAGACGCTGATCGGGACGGCCGCGGAGGAGCGGCGGACGATCCTGGTGGAGAATGTGCCGCCCGGCTATCTGAAGATCGCCTCGGGGCTCGGTGAGGCGCCTCCCGGGCATGTGATCGTGCTGCCGGTGCTCTTCGAGGGGACGGTGCTCGGCGTGATCGAGCTGGCGTCGTTCCAGCAGTTCACGCACATCCAGAAGGACTTCCTCAACCAGATCGCCGAGATGATCGCGACGAGCGTCAACACGATCAGCGTCAACACCAAGACGGAAGTACTCCTCAAGCAGTCCCAGGAGCTGACCGAGCAACTGCGGGAGCGTTCCGCGGAGTTGGAGAACCGGCAGAAGGCGCTCCAGGAGTCCAACGCGGAGCTGGAGGACAAGGCCGAACTCCTCGCCCAGCAGAACCGCGACATCGAGGTCAAGAACACCGAGATCGAAGAGGCCCGGCAGGTCCTCGAAGAGCGCGCCGAACAGCTGGCCGTGTCGATGCGCTACAAGTCCGAGTTCCTCGCCAACATGTCGCACGAGCTGCGCACCCCGCTCAACTCGCTGCTGATCCTGGCGAAGCTGCTCGCCGACAACGCCGACACGAACCTGACGCCCAAGCAGGTCGAGTTCGCCGAGACGATCCACGGCGCGGGCTCCGACCTGCTCCAGCTGATCAACGACATCCTCGATCTGTCGAAGGTCGAGGCCGGCAAGATGGACGTCTCGCCGACACGGATCGCCCTGGTCCAGCTCGTCGACTACGTGGAGGCCACCTTCCGGCCGCTCACCGCCGAGAAGGGCCTCGACTTCTCCGTACGGGTGTCGCCCGAACTGCCCGCGACGCTGCACACCGACGAGCAGCGGCTGCTCCAGGTGCTGCGCAACCTGCTGTCCAACGCCGTCAAGTTCACCGACTCCGGCGCGGTCGAGCTGGTGATCAGGACGGCCGGCGCCGATGTGCCGGTCGCCATCCGTGAGCAGCTCCTGGAGGCGGGTTCGCTGCGGGACGCGGACGCCGACCTGATCGCGTTCTCGGTCACCGACACCGGCATCGGGATCGCCTCCGGCAAGATGCGGGTGATCTTCGAGGCGTTCAAGCAGGCCGACGGCACGACCAGCCGCAAGTACGGCGGTACGGGTCTGGGGTTGTCGATCAGCCGGGAGATCGCGCGGCTGCTCGGCGGAGAGATCCACGCGGCCAGCGAACCGGGCCGTGGCTCCACGTTCACGCTGTATCTGCCGCTGCACCCCAGCGAACTGCCGCCGCAGGGCTACCCGCAGTTGTCGCCCGCTCAGGCACCCGGCGACCGCGGCCTGTCCGACGGCGCCATGCCCGAGGCCGGGCACCGGCTCGAAGCGGAGATGCCGCCCGAGGTGAAGTCGTACCAGGACGCCCAGAACGGCCCGGCCGCGCTCTTCCGGCGCCGCCGCAGGGCCGAGTCGTCCGCGGCCGAGCAGCGTCCCGCGCTGCCCAGGACGCCCGGTCGGGCACTCGGCCGGATGTCCGACCGCACGACGGAGCGTGACGACGCGTGGGCGGGCCACAGCAACGGCCAGGAGCCGGCCGCACCCGCAGCGCCCCGGCGCGTCTACGGGTTCGGCGGCGAGAAGGTCCTGATCGTCGACGACGACATCCGCAATGTGTTCGCGCTCACCAGCGTCCTGGAACAGCACGGCCTGTCGGTGCTGTACGCCGAGAACGGCCGCGAGGGCATCGAGGTCCTGGAGCAGCACGACGACGTCACGCTCGTCCTGATGGACATCATGATGCCCGAGATGGACGGGTACGCGACGACGACCGCGATCCGCAGGATGCCCCAGTTCGCCGGGCTGCCGATCATCGCGCTGACGGCGAAGGCGATGAAGGGCGACCGCGAGAAGGCGATCGAATCGGGAGCCTCCGATTATGTGACCAAGCCGGTCGACCCCGATCATCTTCTCTCGGTGATGGGGCAGTGGATGCACGCGGAGTAGGGCGAAGTGAGCGCCGAATGAGGGGCGAATGAGCGGGGAATGTGCTCAGGACGCGCAGGTGCCGACGACCGGTCCCGGAGACCGTGTAGAACCGGGGTATCCGGGGAACCTTCTGGTCTCGCGCCGCGTTTCCGGTATGTGCACAGTGACATCACGGTGACAGGGTGTGGCGACGGGCGGGGTGCGGCTACGATGACCGGCACAAGGACGGACGGCGTAAGGGAGTCGTCCCCTGGGGCGGCACCCGGTGCACTGCCGGGATGAGGAGGGCGGGCCATGGTGCAGAAGGCCAAGATCCTCCTGGTCGATGACCGGCCGGAGAATCTGCTGGCGCTGGAGGCCATCCTCTCCGCGCTCGATCAGACACTGGTGCGGGCATCGTCGGGGGAGGAAGCGCTCAAAGCGCTGCTCACGGACGACTTCGCGGTCATTCTGTTGGACGTTCAGATGCCGGGCATGGACGGCTTCGAGACCGCCGCGCACATCAAGCGGCGTGAGCGGACCCGGGACATCCCGATCATCTTCCTCACCGCCATCAACCACGGCCCGCACCACACCTTCCGGGGATACGCGGCCGGTGCCGTGGACTACATCTCCAAGCCGTTCGACCCGTGGGTCCTGCGCGCGAAGGTCTCCGTCTTCGTCGAGCTGTACATGAAGAACTGTCAACTGCGGGAGCAGGCGGCGCTGCTGCGGCTCCAGCTCGAAGGCGGCGGCAAGAGCGAGGTCGGCGACGCCAAGGAGCCCGTCGGACTGCTCGCCGAACTCTCCGCGCGGCTCGCCGCCGTCGAGGAGCAGGCCGAGGCGCTGTCGAAGCAGCTCGACGACTCCGCCGACGCGGCGGCCGTCGCCACCGCGGCCCATCTCGAACGCAAACTGACGGGCCTGCGCAGGGCGCTTGACGCCCTGGAACCGGGCACCGGAACCGGCGCGCCCACCGTCCCGTCGCAGAACTGACCCGCGCCGCCGACGACCGGACCGCCCGCCACGGCAGCCAACGGCCCCTGACCGGCAGCCGATCCGGGTTGAGGAAGCGTCAGTTCCACGCCACAGCAGCAGCGACACGAACGGGTGAAGCAGTGGGCACACGTGTCCGCTGTGGTCTCCACCGGTAACCTCACACCCATGGCCTCACGTCAGCCCGCAGCCAAGAAGTCGCCCGCGAAGAAGGCACCCGCGCCGGCGAAGGCTCCGGCGAAGAAGGCCGCGGCCAAGAAAGCGCCCGCCAAGAAAGCCCCGGCCAAGAAGGCGGCGGCGAAGAAACCGGCACCCAAGCCGGCACCCAACCCCACCGGGGGCGTGTACCGGCTCGTACGCGCCGTCTGGCTCGGCTCGGCACACACCGTAGGGGCGATGTTCCGCGGCATAGGGCGCGGCGCCAAGGGCCTCGACCCGGCGCACCGCAAGGACGGTCTCGCGCTGCTCCTGCTCGGTGTCGCGCTGATCGTCGCCGCCGGTACCTGGTCGAATCTCCGCGGCCCCGTGGGCGACCTCGTCGAGATGCTGGTGACCGGTGCCTTCGGCCGTCTCGACCTGCTCGTGCCGATACTGCTCGCCGTCGTCGCCGCCCGCCTCATCCGCCACCCCGAGAAGCCCGACGCCAACGGACGCATCGTCATCGGCCTCTCGGCGCTCGTCATCGGCGTGCTCGGCCAGGTCCACATCGCGTGCGGCGCACCCGCCCGCAGCGACGGCATGCAGGCCATAAGGGACGCCGGCGGCCTCCTCGGCTGGGGCACCGCGACACCGCTGACGTACACCATGGGTGACGTCCTCGCCGTGCCGCTGCTCGTGCTGCTCACCGTCTTCGGACTGCTCGTCGTCACCGCCACCCCCGTCAACGCCATCCCGCAACGGCTGCGCCTGCTCGGCGTCAAGCTGGGCGTCGTCCATCCCGAACCCGCCGAAGGTGTCGCGGACGACGACGAGCGGTACGACGAGCAGTGGCGCGAGACGCTGCCCGACCGCAGCCGCAGGCGCGCCTCCGTGCCCGGCGCGTACGACTCCGCGCACTCCGCCGCCCAGGCCGAGGAAGAGGCCCTCTCCAAGCGCCGCAGGCCCCGCCGCACCCCCGTGCAGCCCGTCCTCGACCGGCCGATGGACGCGGTCGACGTGGCCGCCGCCGCAGCCGCCGCCCTCGACGGAGCCGTCCTGCACGGCATGCCGCCTTCGCCGCTGGTCGCCGACCTCACCCAGGGCGTCACCGTCGAACGGGAACCCGAGCCGAGCCCCGCCGTTCCCCCCGCGCGCGTGAAGGAGTCCCTGCGCGAGGACGCCCCCGTCACGCCCGCCAAGGGAGCCCTCAAAAAGGCCACCCCCGCGCGCGATGACGACGAGGCGTCGCCCGACCGTGCGGCCGTTCCGGACCTCACCAAGGCCGCGCCCGACGCCCCCCGGGACCTCCCCCCGCGCGCGGAGCAGCTCCAACTCGCCGGGGACATCACCTACGCGCTGCCCTCGCTCGACCTCCTGGAGCGTGGCGGACCCGGCAAGTCGCGCAGCGCGGCGAACGACGCCGTCGTGGCGTCCCTCACGACCGTGTTCTCGCAGTTCAAGGTCGACGCCGCCGTCACCGGCTTCACCCGCGGGCCGACGGTCACGCGGTACGAGGTCGAACTGGGCCCCGCCGTGAAGGTCGAACGCATCACGGCGCTCACCAAGAACATCGCCTATGCCGTCGCCAGCCCCGACGTCCGCATCATCAGCCCCATCCCCGGCAAGTCCGCCGTCGGCATCGAGATCCCCAACACCGACCGCGAGATGGTCAACCTGGGCGATGTGCTGCGTCTGGCCGCGGCGGCCGAGGACGACCACCCGATGCTCGTCGCGCTCGGCAAGGACGTCGAGGGCGGCTATGTGATGGCCAACATGGCGAAGATGCCGCACGTCCTGGTCGCCGGCGCCACCGGCTCCGGCAAGTCGTCCTGCATCAACTGCCTGATCACCTCCGTCATGATGCGGGCGACCCCTGACGACGTCCGGATGGTCCTAGTCGACCCCAAGCGCGTCGAGCTGACGGCCTATGAGGGCATCCCGCACCTCATCACGCCGATCATCACCAATCCCAAGCGCGCCGCCGAGGCCCTGCAGTGGGTCGTACGCGAGATGGACCTGCGCTACGACGACCTCGCCGCCTTCGGCTACCGGCACATCGACGACTTCAACCAGGCTGTCCGCAACGGCAAGGCGAAGGCGCCCGAAGGCAGTGAACGCGACCTTCAGCCGTATCCGTATCTGCTGGTCATCGTCGATGAGCTGGCCGACCTGATGATGGTCGCGCCGCGTGACGTGGAGGACTCGATCGTCCGGATCACGCAGCTCGCGCGCGCGGCGGGCATCCACCTCGTCCTCGCGACCCAGCGCCCGTCCGTCGACGTCGTCACCGGCCTCATCAAGGCGAACGTGCCCTCACGCCTCGCCTTCGCCACCTCCTCGCTCGCCGACAGCCGCGTCATCCTCGACCAGCCAGGCGCCGAGAAACTCATCGGCAAGGGCGACGGCCTGTTCCTGCCCATGGGCGCGAACAAGCCGACCCGTATGCAGGGCGCCTTTGTCACCGAGGAGGAGGTCGCCGTCGTCGTCCAGCACTGCAAGGACCAGATGACGCCCGTCTTCCGGGACGACGTCGTCGTCGGCACCAAGCGGAAGAAGGAGATCGACGAGGACATCGGCGACGACCTCGACCTGCTGTGCCAGGCGGCCGAACTCGTGGTGTCCACCCAATTCGGGTCCACATCGATGCTCCAGCGCAAGCTCCGCGTCGGCTTCGCCAAGGCGGGCCGCCTCATGGACCTCATGGAATCCCGGAACATCGTCGGACCCAGCGAGGGCTCCAAGGCGCGCGACGTCCTCGTGAAGGCCGACGAAATCGATGGAGTGCTCGCCGTGATCCGCGGGGAGGCTCAACCGTAGGAAACGGGACCCGTCGTTCCGCATCCGCGGCTCCGTTTCCGCGCCGGAGGACGCCTCCGCGTTCCAGGACCTCCCGAACGGGCTCACTCGTACGGGCAGCGAAGGCAACCGTTTCCCTTCGGCGTACGTCAAGTTGAGGGAAGGGGCAGTGCTGTGTCCGTCACCGGTTCGCCGACATCCCGTCCCTGTCTCACCATCGGGATGCCTGGCCATACCGATGGCGTACAAAGTCCCACCGCCCGGTTGCCCCACCCTTTCTTACCCCCCCTAGACTGAACCTCCAGCAGGTGGCTACACGCTCGAAAGGCACCCTCGTGTCCATCGGCAACTCCCCTGAAGACGACCGCCCGTCGACCCACGACGAGCGGCCCTCGACAGAAGACGACCGTCCCGCAGCCGAAGCCGACCGTCCCGTCGAGGACGCCCGTCCCGCCGAGGACGAATACTTTTCCATCGGCCGCGCCCTCCAGACGGCACGCATCGACGCGGGCCTGACCGTGGACGAGGTCAGCGCCGCCACCCGGGTGCGCATCCCGATCGTGCACGCGATCGAGCAGGACGACTTCACGCGCTGCGGCGGTGACGTCTACGCGCGCGGGCACATCAGGACCATCGCCCGCGCGGTGGACATCGATCCGGCGCCGCTGCTCGAACGGTTCGGAGCCGAGCACGGCGGACGGCCCTCGCCGAGCGCTGCCGTACCTCTGTTCGAGGCCGGGCGGATCCGGTCCGAGCCGCGCCGCCCCAACTGGACCGCGGCCATGGTCGCCGCGATCGTCGCCGTGATCGGGTTCGTCGGGTTCACCGCCTTCAACGGTGACGACAGCGAGGACACCGCCAACACGCAGGTCGCCGAAGGCTCCACATCCGCCACCGGCAAGCCCGCGCCGAAGCCCTCGAAGAACAAGCCCACCGCCCCCAAGCCGAACCCGTCCGAGAGCGCCATCGCCGCGGCTCCCCTCGACAAGGTCACCGTCATGGTGACCGCGGACGACGGCCGCAGCTGGATCTCCGCCAAGGACCACAACGGCCGCACCCTGTTCGACGGCTTCCTCAACCAGGGCGAGTCGAAGACCTTCCAGGACAACCAGAAGATCGACCTCGTCCTCGGTGACGCCGGTGCCATAAAGCTGTTCGTCAACGGCAAGGCCATCGACGACGACTTCCAGCCCGGCCAGGTCGAGCGCCTCTCGTACACCAAGGGTGACCCCGAGGTCGGCTGAACCCGCAGGTACGACGGGCGTGCGGCCCGACCCGACGGACCGCACGGCAGCCCGGCGACGGCTGCCCCCGCCAAGATCGGGAACCTCGTAGCAAGGGCTGTCAGTCGGACGAAGTAGTCTGAGCCCATGCCCGAACGCCGCACTGTCGCCCTAGTCACTCTTGGCTGCGCCCGTAATGAGGTGGACTCGGAGGAGCTGGCGGGCCGCTTGGAGGCGGACGGCTGGCAGCTCGTCGAGACCGCCGAGGAAGCCGACGTAGCCGTCGTCAACACGTGCGGTTTCGTGGAGGCCGCCAAGAAGGACTCCGTCGACGCCCTCCTGGAGGCCAACGACCTCAAGGGGCACGGCAGAACCCAGGCCGTCGTCGCGGTGGGCTGCATGGCCGAGCGGTACGGCAAGGAACTCGCCGAGGCCCTCCCCGAGGCGGACGGCGTCCTGGGCTTCGACGACTACGCGGACATCTCCGACCGCCTCCAGACCATCCTGAGCGGCGGCGTCCACGCCTCGCACACCCCGCGCGACCGCCGCAAGCTGCTGCCCGTGAGCCCCGCCCAGCGGCAGGAGGCGGGCTCCGGCGTCGCCCTCCCCGGGCACGCGCCCGTGGCCGCCCCGGTGGACCTGCCCGACGGGCTCGCCCCCGCCTCCGGACCCCGCGCGCCTCTGCGCCGCCGCCTCGGCACCTCACCCGTCGCGTCCGTGAAGCTGGCCTCCGGCTGCGACCGGCGCTGCTCCTTCTGTGCCATCCCGTCCTTCCGCGGCTCCTTCATCTCGCGCCGCCCGTCGGACGTCCTCGGCGAGACGCGCTGGCTGGCCGAGCAGGGCGTCAAGGAGGTCATGCTGGTCTCCGAGAACAACACGTCGTACGGCAAGGACCTCGGCGACATCCGCCTCCTGGAGACCCTGCTGACCGAACTCGCCGCCGTCGACGGCATCGAGCGCGTGCGCGTCAGCTACCTCCAGCCCGCCGAGATGCGGCCAGGGCTCATCGACGTCCTCACCTCCACCGAGAAGGTCGCCCCCTACTTCGACCTCTCCTTCCAGCACTCCGCGCCCGGGGTGCTGCGCGCGATGCGCCGCTTCGGGGACACCGACCGGTTCCTCGACCTGCTCGACCAGATCCGCGGCAAGGCACCCCAGGCCGGGGTGCGGTCCAACTTCATCGTCGGCTTCCCCGGCGAGACGGATGCCGACCTCGCCGAGCTGGAGCGCTTCCTCACGGGCGCGCGCCTCGACGCCATCGGCGTGTTCGGGTACTCCGACGAGGAGGGCACCGAAGCCGCCACGTACGACAAGAAGCTCCCTCAGGACGTCGTCGACGAGCGCCTCGCGCGCGTGTCGCGGCTCGCCGAGGAGCTGACCGCGCAGCGGGCCGACGAGCGGCTCGGCGAGACCCTGGAGGTCCTGGTCGAGTCCGTCCCCGGGCCGGACGGCTCCGGCGACCCCTACGCGTACGAGGACGAGCCCGCCGTCGGGCGCGCCGCGCACCAGGCACCGGAGACGGACGGGCAGGTGCAGTTCACGAGCGGCGAGGGCCTGAGCGTGGGCCGTATGGTCGTGGCAAAGGTGGTGGGCACCGAAGGCGTCGATCTGGTGGCTGAAGTCATCGAGAGCGGCGCGTGTTCCGAGGAGGCGGCCAGATGACCGGAGTCCCGGCATCCGCGGCGGGCGGTTCCGGCAGGCCGGCGCCCGGCGGCAAGCTGGGCGCTGCGGCCGTCAACCAGGCCAGCCTCTGGAACATCGCGAACATCCTCACCATGGTCCGGCTGCTCCTCGTGCCGGGCTTCGTGGCCCTGATGCTGGCCGACGGCGGATACGACCCGGCGTGGCGCTCACTGGCCTGGGCCGCCTTTGCCATCGCCATGATCACCGACCTGTTCGACGGACATCTCGCCCGTACGTACAACCTGGTCACCGACTTCGGGAAGATCGCCGACCCCATCGCCGACAAGGCGATCATGGGCGCCGCGCTGATCTGTCTCTCCTCGCTCGGGGACCTGCCCTGGTGGGTGACCGGCGTGATCCTGGGCCGGGAACTCGGGATCACTCTGCTGCGTTTCCTCGTCATCAGGTTCGGGGTCATTCCCGCCAGCCGCGGCGGCAAGATGAAGACGCTCGCGCAGGGCACGGCCGTCGGGATGTACGTCCTGGCGCTGACCGGGCCGCTGGCGACCCTCCGGTTCTGGATGATGGCCGTCGCCGTGGTGCTGACGGTGGTCACCGGGCTCGACTATGTGAGGCAGGCAGTGGTGCTGCGGAGGCAGGGGCTGGCGGAGCGGGCGGCTGCAAAGGCGGAGGCGGAGGGGGCTGCGGTGGACACGGCGGGTGTGGGTGCCGGTGCCGGGGTCGCGGTGGTCGCCGAGGGTGTGGCGGGGGTGTCGGGTACGTCCGGCGGGGCTGGTTCCGGGGTTGGTGCTGAAGAAGGCGGCGCTTCCGAGGCGCGGGGGGCGCACGGGGGCGCGAAGGGGGCGCAGACGCCCGAGCGTGCTGCTGTCGCCGAGACCGGCGGGACCGCCGGAGTCGCCGGGGCGCGGGAATCCGCGCGCGGCGAGGAGTCCGAGCGGTGACAGCGGAGGCCGCCGAGGCACTGCGACTGCTGCGCGCGAGGAGCGAGACACTCGCCGTCGCCGAGTCGCTGACCGGCGGCCTGGTCGCGGCCGACATCACCGCGACACCGGGGGCGTCCTACGCCTTCCGGGGCTCCGTCACCGCGTACGCGACCGAGCTGAAGCAGCGCCTCCTGGGGGTCGACGGCACCCTGCTGGCCCAGTCCGGAGCCGTGAACCCCGAGGTCGCGCTGCAAATGGCCGGGGGCGTGCGCACGGCGCTCGGCGCGGACTGGGGGATAGCCACCACGGGCGTTGCGGGCCCCGAAACCCAGGATGGCCAGCCCGTCGGCACGGTGTACGTGGCCGTGCGCGGACCCCGCGACAGCGGGAAAGTGGCCTCGCTGCGGTTGAACGGCGACCGGGCGGACATTCGTAGGGAGAGTGCACAAAGCGTGCTCGCCCTGCTCCTGGAGCGGCTTTCCGGCGAACACCCTGGGAATGAGCGGACACAGGATACGGAACAGAACGGGGGGAATTGATGTTTGCAGCCCTGAGTGAACACGACATCGCTCCCCGCACGGCCGCCGCGCAAGGCGGTACGGTGGGGCGTGAAGGATGCGGCTACACGGTCCGAGGAGGGAGCCACCGATGATTCTGCTCCGTCGCCTGCTGGGTGACGTGCTGCGTCGGCAGCGCCAGCGCCAGGGCCGTACTCTGCGCGAAGTCTCCTCGTCCGCCCGAGTCTCGCTCGGCTATCTCTCCGAGGTGGAGCGGGGGCAGAAGGAGGCTTCCTCCGAGCTGCTCTCCGCGATCTGCGACGCGCTTGACGTACGGATGTCCGAGCTCATGCATGAGGTGAGCGACGAGCTTGCCCTCGCCGAGCTGGCCGAGTCTGCGGCAGCCGAGCCGGTCCCCGCGCCGGTACGCCCGATGCTCAATTCCGTATCGGTGGCCGGTGTGCCACCGGAACGGGTCACGATCAAGGCCCCATCGGAGGCGGTCGACGTAGTCGCCGCCTGATTCGCTTGGGATGCCCCGGCCGGGGCGGCTCCGTGGGAGACCACGGGGGCGCTGTGGTCGGGGTTTTCGCATGTCCGGAGGCTTTCTCGCGTCTTCGGATGATTTGGCGTCGAGTGACCCGTTTCGGGCGGTTGTGCCATGGTTGACGGGGGAGTCGATTCAGGCAAAACCCGATCAAGAAAACCCGATCAAGGAAGCCGGAGGATTCGGATGTACGTCGTGAAGAGCCCGTTGTCCGACGCGGACCTGAAGACCGTGGCCGACGCCCTCCAGGGCGCGCTCGTGGACCTGGTGGACCTCTCCCTGGTCGCCAAGCAGATCCACTGGAACGTGGTCGGCCCCCGCTTCCGCTCGGTCCACCTTCAGCTCGACGAGGTCGTCGACACCGCCCGGAAGCACTCCGACACCGTCGCGGAGCGGGCCTCCACGCTCGGTGTCTCCCCGGATGGACGTGCCGGCACTGTCGCGCGTACCAGCGGCATCGGTGCCGTACCGGAGAGCTGGGTCAAGGACGCCGACGCCGTGGGCACCCTCGTCGGCGCGCTCGCCGCGGTGATCACCCGCATGCGTGAACGGGTCGAGGCGACCGCCGAGCCCGACCCCGTCAGCCAGGACATCTTCATCGGCATCACCGCCGACTTGGAGAAGCATCACTGGATGTTCCAAGCCGAGAACGGCTGACGCCCTCTCCGGGCCGGATTCATGACAGGGCGAATAGCGTGGCGGGCCACCGCGGTGGCCGTGGGCGCAATGTGGTGGTGGGCCGTGCTGCGCCTCGCCCTGGCGCCTGACGCGGGCGTCCTGGAGGGCATGGTGGCCGCCGGCGGTTGGGGGCTGAGCCTGTTGCCGGTGCATTGCGTGCCCAAGCCGCAGTCGAAGTCGAAGTGGCGGCGGAGGGCGGGGTCGGGACAAGGGGCGGGATCGGATGCTCCGGATGTTCCGGCGGTGGGGTCGGTGGGGCTGGGGTTCGCGGGTGCCGGGGACGATGGCGGGGCCCCGTACGGCGAGGATGCGGCTCGTGCGGCTGGTGGGCCCGGCGGGTCCTGTAGGACCGGTGAGGCCGGTGGGGCTGCCGTGTACGGCACTGATACGCGACCTGCGGTGGATGCGGCCGGCGGGGTCTCGTCGCGTCTGGGGCGGGTCACCAGGGCATGGCGACGCCGCCGTTCGGACGGAGGATCTGACCCGTCGTGAAGGCGGAGGCGTCGGACGCCAGATACAGCACGGCGTGCGCGATGTCCTCCGGTTCGCCGACCCGGCCCAGAGGTGTCCTGCGGATCATCGCGGCCTCGCTGTGCGCCTGCGCCGCCGCGTCGTGCCGGTCGGTCATCGGCGTACGGATCCAGCCCGGCGCGACCGCGTTCACCCGGATGCCCTGCGGCCCGATCTCCGTCGCCAGGGTCTTGGTGAGTTGGACGACGGCGGCTTTCGCGGCGCTGTAGCAGAGCAGACCGGGGCCTCCGGTGTCGATGGCGCCCGAGGCCATGGTGACGATGCTGCCGGGCACGCCGTTCGCGATCATCGAGTGGGCGGCCTCCTGGCATGCGTACAGGACGCCCTTGAAGTTGACGTTCAGAACGCGGTCCAGGTCCTCGTCCCGGGTCTCCAGGACCGTACTGCTGTGCATGATGCCCGCGACCGCCGCCATGACGTCGAGCCGGCCGCACCCCTCGACGGCCTCCTTGAGGCGCGCGCGGTCGGTCACGTCGAGCGGGTGGAGGTGGGCGGTTCCGCCGTCGCCCTTGATGACGGTGGCGGTCTCGTGCAGTCCCTGGGCGTCGCGGTCCGCGCAGTGCACGGTGGCACCGGCACGGGCGAGCAGCGCGGCACTGGCGCGCCCGATGCCGCTCGCGGCTCCGGTGACGAAGGCGGTGCGTCCGGTGAGGTCGTACGCGTCGACGGGCATGCAGCGACCGTACGGGCAGATCTGACGGTCCGTCAATTGGTCGTAAGTGAGAGGTATGGAAGGGGATCGAGGGGGATGTCGAGGGGGGTACGGAGTTTCAGATCCGAGTCAGATCCGTGTCAGATCCGTCCTCGGAACGGGGTCGCGCGGCGGCCCGGCGCCGGGCCGGACTGACAGGTGGGGCACCAGTACGTGGGGCGTTCGCGGGAACCGTCGCCCTGGTCGGCCTGTCGGACGGGTGTTCCGCAGCGCAGACAGGGGCGCGGGGCGCGGCCGTAGACGAAGTGGTTCTGGTCGCGGACGCCTGTCGTGGAACGCGCCGGCCGGTCCCGGTTCGCTTCCAGCAGCTTCTTCGCGAGGCCCGGGATTCGGGCGGCGGTGTCGGCGGGCAGCTCTCCGATGGGCAGCCAGGGGGTCGCGCGGAGCAGGAAGCACAGTTCGGACTTGTAGACATTGCCGATTCCGGCGAGGTTGCGCTGGTCGAGCAGGGCTTCGCCGAGGGGACGGGCGGGGTCCGTGAGGAGGTTCGTCAGGGCTTTGTCGGGGTCCCAGTCCGGGCCGAGGAGGTCGGGGCCGAGATGTCCGACGGCCCGCTGTTCGTCGGCGGTACGGAGGAGTTCGAGTACGGGGAGTCGGTAGCCGACGGCCGTGTGGTCGGCGGTGCCCAGGATCGCGCGGATCTGGTGGGTGGGGCCGCCGCGCCAGGGTTCCCCGGGGGCGTAGATCTTCCAGGAGCCGTCCATCCGCAGATGGGAATGCAGGGTCAGGCCGCCCTCGATCCGGGTGAGCAGGTGTTTGCCGCGCGGGGTGACGTCCAGGACCGTACGGCCGGTGAGGTCGGCCGTGGCGAACTTGGGGACGCGCAGGTCGGAGCGGGTGAGGACGTGCCCCGCCAGGGCGCGGTGCAGACGCCCTGCGGCCTGCGAGACGGTGTCTCCTTCGGGCATGGGTACAGGGTTGCATGGCGCGGTGACATGTCGGGCTCGCAGCTTCTCGGGAGTCTCTCGGGCCCTCAAGCCGTCAAGCCCTCAGGCGCAACCCCCTCGGTGTCGCGTGGAAGCCCGCCGTTTCGAGGAGGGTGCCGAGGGGTGACGTCAGGGACGATGCGCCGTTGACGCGTTCCACGGTGACCGTGCCGAGGGAACCCGCGCGCGCGGCGGCGGCGAGGGCGTCGGCCGCCGCGGTGAGGCGTCGGTCGTCGGGGTCCGCCGGAGCGTCCGGCTGTGCGGGCCAGGCCAGCAGTGTCTTGCCGCCGCGCTCCATGTACAGCGTCAGCTCGCCGTCGACCAGGACGACGAGGGACCCCGCCTTGCGGCCCGGTTTGTGCCCCGCACCGGTCGGCGGCTCGGGCCAGGGCAGCGCGGCACCGTACGCGTTCGCGGGGTCGGCGGCGGCCAGGACCACCGCGCGCGGTCGGTCCGCGGCGTGGTTCCCCCGGGCGCGGAAACGGTTCGGGGCGGTGTACGGGACCGGGTCGGTGTACGGGAGCGGGCCCGGGAAGCCGTCTGTGTCGCCGGTGTTGTCGGAGTCCATGGCGTCCCCGGAGTCCATGCCGCGCCGGGCGTGCGTGCCGTCCGTGGGGAAGCCGTGCGGATTGGTGCCGGGGAAGCCATGGGCGCCGTCGGCAGGGAAACCGTACGCGCCGGCGTTTGCGTCGCCGCCGGACGGCCCCGGTAGCGTTTCTCCCCGCTCGCGGGCGTTGGCCGTGGCCCGCAGGCGGTCGACGGCGCCGTCCATCGCGAACTGCGCGGCGCCCAGTCCCTCCACGACATAGCCGCGTCGCGCCTGACCGCTGTCCTCGAACGCCGACAGCACGCGATACACCGCCGAGAACCCGCCCTCGACGCCTTCCGCCGCGACCGCGCCCCTGGTCACCACGCCGTGCCGGTCGAGGAGGGTGCGGGCCAGGGCGTGCGCGCGCAGCGTCGTGTCGGGCTCGACCGGCGGCAGCAGGGACCACCGTCCGGCGACGGTCGGCGGGCCCGTACGCGACGCGGGGCGCGCGGCGGCCGTCAGGCTGCCGTACCGCCCGCGGGGCACGGCGCGTTTGGCGCGGTGGGCCGTGGAGCCCGCAGTACGGCCCGAGCCGAGCAGGGAGCGCATCGGGGCCAGCGTGTCGTTCGTGAGGCGTCCGGACCACGCCAGGTCCCAGACGGTGTCCGCGAGTTGGGGGTCGGTGGCGTCGGGGTGCGTGGTGGCGCGGACCTGGTCGGTGATCTGACGGAAGAACAGCCCGTACCCCCCGGAGAGGGCGTCCAGGACGGACTGGTGCAGCGGCGTCAGCTCCAGGGGGTGCGCGGGTGGCAGCAGGAGCGGCGCCGCGTCGGCCAGGTAGAGCGAGACCCAGCCGTCCTTGCCCGGCAGGGCGCCCGCACCGGCCCACACCACCTCGCCCGCCGCGGTGAGTTCGTCGAGCATCGCGGGCGTGTAGCCGGACACCCGCGAGGGCAGGACGAGTTTCTCCAGCGCCGACGCGGGCACCGACGCGCCCTGCAACTGCTCCACCGCGCGGACCAGACCGTCGACCCCGCGCAGCCCGCCGCGCTCGCCGACGTGCTGCCACTGCGGCAGGAACTGGGCGAGCGCCGCGGGCGGTACCGGCTCCAGCTCGTGGCGCAGCGCGGCCAGGGAGCGCCGCCGCAGCCGGCGCAGGACGGTCGCGTCGCACCACTCCTGGCCGATGCCCGAAGGATGGAACTCTCCCTGCACGACCCGGCCGCTCGCCGCCAGCCTCTGCAGCGCGCCTTCCGTGACGGCGATGCCCAGGCCGAAGCGGGCCGCTGCCGTCGCCGAGGTGAACGGGCCATGGGTACGGGCATGGCGCGCGAGGAGGTCGCCCAGCGGGTCCTTGACCGGCTCCGTGAACGCCTCGGGGACGCCCACCGGCAGCGCCGTCCCCAGGGCGTCCCGCAGCCGTCCCGCGTCCTCGATCGCCGCCCAGTGGTCGATACCGGCGATACGGACCCGGATCGCGCGCCGCGCCCCCGCCAACTCCTCGGCCCAGCCCGCTTCGGCGCCGCGCTCGGTCAGCTCACCGGGCGTCAGCGGGCCGAGGACGCGCAGCAGGTCGGCGACGCCCTCCGTGTCCTTCACCCGGCGGTCGTCGGTGAGCCATTGCACCTCACGCTCCAGCTCCGTGAGGACGTCCGCGTCGAGCAGCTCCCGCAGCTCGGCCTGGCCCAGGAGTTCGGCGAGGAGCCGCGAGTCCAGCGACAGGGCGGCGGCGCGCCGCTCGGCGAGCGGGGAGTCACCCTCGTACAGGAACTGGGCCACATACCCGAAGAGCAGGGAACGCGCGAAGGGGGACGGCTCGGGGGTGGTGACCTCGACAAGGCGGACCTTGCGGGACTCGATGTCGCCCATCAGCTCGCTCAGGCCGGGCACGTCGAAGACGTCCTGGAGGCACTCCCGCACGGCTTCGAGCACGATCGGGAACGAGCCGAACTCGCTTGCCACCTGGAGCAGTTGCGCGGCACGCTGGCGCTGCTGCCAGAGCGGGGTGCGCTTGCCGGGGCTGCGGCGCGGCAGCAGCAGCGCGCGGGCGGCGCACTCACGGAACCGGGACGCGAACAGCGCGGAACCGCCGACCTGGTCGGTGACGACCTGATCGACCTCGCCTTTGTCGAAGAGGACGTCGGCGGCTCCTACGGGCGCCTGCTCCGCGTCGTACTCCGTGCCGGCCTTCAGCGGCTCCTGGTCGAGCAGGTCCAGGCTCATCAGATCGGCGTCCGGCAGGCGCAGCACGATGCCGTCGTCGGCATGCATGACCTGTGCGTCCATGCCGTACCGCTCGCTGAGGCGGGCGCCCAGGGCGAGGGCCCACGGCGCGTGCACCTGGGCCCCGAACGGGGAGTGCACGACGACCCGCCAGTCGCCCAGTTCGTCGCGGAACCGCTCCACGACGATCGTGCGGTCGTCCGGGACGTGCCCGCACGCCTGGCGCTGCTCGGCGAGATACGCGAGGACATTGTCGGCGGCCCACGCGTCGAGCCCCGCGGCCAGCAGCCGCAGCCGGGCGTCGTCCTTCGGCAGCGCGCCGACCTCCCGCAGGAACGCGCCGACCGCGCGCCCCAGTTCGAGAGGGCGGCCCAGTTGGTCGCCCTTCCAGAACGGCAGCCGTCCCGGAACCCCCGGCGCCGGGGACACGAGCACCCGGTCGCGGGTGATGTCCTCGATCCGCCAGGAGCTGGTGCCGAGCGTGAACACATCGCCCACGCGCGACTCGTACACCATTTCCTCGTCCAGCTCGCCGACCCGGCCGCCGCCCTTCTTGGGGTCCGCGCCGGCGAGGAACACCCCGAACAGGCCGCGGTCGGGGATCGTGCCGCCGGAGGTGACGGCGAGCCGCTGCGCGCCGGGGCGGCCGGTGACCGTGCCGGCGACGCGGTCCCACACCACGCGCGGGCGCAGTTCCGCGAACGCGTCCGACGGATAGCGCCCGGCGAGCATGTCCAGGACCGCCGTGAACGCCGACTCGGGCAGCGCCGCGAACGGCGCCGCGCGGCGGGCCAGTGCCAGCAGGTCGTCGACCTGCCAGGTGTCCATCGCGGTCATCGCGACGAGCTGCTGCGCGAGGACGTCCAGCGGATTGGCGGGCACCTTGAGCGATTCGATGGACCCCGTACGCATGCGCTCGGTGACCACCGCGGCCTGCACCAGGTCACCGCGGTACTTCGGGAACACCACGCCCGTCGACACCGCGCCCACCTGGTGACCCGCGCGCCCCACGCGCTGGAGGCCGGAGGCGACCGACGGCGGGGACTCCACCTGGACGACGAGGTCCACCGCGCCCATGTCGATGCCCAGCTCCAGGCTCGACGTGGCGACCACCGCGGGCAGGCGGCCCGCCTTCAGGTCCTCCTCGACGAGAGCGCGCTGCTCCTTCGAGACGGAACCGTGGTGGGCGCGCGCGATGACCGGCGGCGCGCCCTGGGCCGCCCCGGAGCCGCCCATCAGCTCGGCCGGGGAATGCGCCTCGCCCAGCGTGTGGCCGGTCGCGCGCTCGTACGCGATCTCGTTCAGCCGATTGCACAGGCGCTCCGCGAGGCGGCGGGAGTTCGCGAAGACGATCGTCGACCGGTGGGACTGGACGAGGTCGGCGATGCGCTCCTCGACATGCGGCCAGATCGAGGGCCGCTCCGCGCCGTCGTCGGAGTCGGCGACCGGGGAGCCGCCCAGCTCGGCCAGGTCCTCCACGGGCACGACCACCGACAGGTCGAACTCCTTGCCCGACGGCGGCTGGACGATCGTCGCGCCGCGGCTCGGCGACAGATAGCGCGCGATCTCGTCCACCGGTCGGACCGTCGCCGACAGGCCGATGCGCCGCGCGGGGCGGGGCAGCAGCTCGTCGAGCCGCTCCAGGGTGAGCGCGAGATGCGCGCCGCGCTTGGTGCCCGCGACCGCGTGCACCTCGTCCAGGATGACCGTCTCGATGCCCGTCAGCGCGTCCCGCGTGGCGGACGTCAGCATCAGGAACAGCGACTCCGGCGTGGTGATCAGGATGTCCGGGGGCCGGGTCGACAGGGCGCGGCGCTCGGCGGGCGGGGTGTCGCCCGAGCGGATGCCGACCTTCACCTCGGGCTCCGGCAGGCCCAGCCGGACGGCCTCATGGCGGATGCCGGTCAGCGGGCTGCGGAGATTGCGCTCCACGTCCACCGCCAGGGCCTTCAGCGGAGACACATACAGCACCCGGCAGCGCTTCCTCGGGTCGGCGGGCGGTGGGGTCGACGCCAGCTGGTCCAGGGCGGCGAGAAACGCGGCCAGGGTCTTGCCGGAGCCCGTCGGGGCGACGACCAGGACGTCCGAACCCGCGTCGATCGCCCGCCACGCCCCGGCCTGGGCGCTGGTGGGCGCGGGAAACGCCCCCGTGAACCAGCTGCGTGTCGCGGGGGAGAACCCGTTGAGGGCGCCGTGAGACTCGTGAGCGGACCTGACCATGCACCCATCCTGCACCCAGCCACTGACAACGCCCGTCACCTGCGCAAACGCCCGGGGCGGCGGTGACGCAGAATGGGGGCATGGCAGGTTCGGGGGCGGAGCGGGCGCGGCACTGGCAGTACGCGGAACTGCCCGGTGTCGACCTGCTGCGGGCCCGCTACATCCACAAGACGTTCGTGCGGCACACCCACGAGAACTTCGTGATCGCCGCGATCAGCGACGGCGTCGAGGTCTTCCACCACGGCGGCGCCGACCAGTACGCGGGCCCCGGCTCGCTGGCCCTGGTCAACCCCGACACCCCGCACACCGGCCGGGCCGCGCTCCCCGAAGGCTGGCGGTACGGCGCCGTGTACCCGGCGCCCGACCTCGTCGCCGGTATCGCCGCCGAGACCACCGCGATCCGGGGCACGCCCGGGTTCACCCGCCCGGTGCTCGACGACCCGTACGCCGCGTCCCTGGTCCACCGGGTGCTGCGCGCCGTCGACGAGGGCAACGCGCTCGCAGCCGACACACTGCTGCGGGTCACCGTGACCCGGCTGCTGCGTCTCAACGGCGGGACCCTCCCGCAGCGCGCCGTCCGCTCGTCGGGCGCCCGCGTCGCGGCACGCGCGCGGGCCGTCCTGGAAGAGCGGATGGCCGAGCCGCCCACCCTGGAAACGCTCGCCGCCGACCTGGGCACCAGCCCCTTCGCGCTGCTGCGCGCCTTCCGCGACACCTACGGCATGCCGCCGCACACCTGGCTCACCGACGCGCGCGTACGGCGCGCCCGGCGCCTCCTGGACACCGGGACGTCGCCCGCCGACGCGGCCGTCGCCGTCGGCTTCACCGACCAGCCGCACCTCAACCGGCACTTCACCCGGATCGTCGGGGTGCCCCCGGGCGCGTACCAGCGGGAGCGCAAGAACGTACAAGACCCCGGCGGCCCGCTGCTCGTACCGTCCGGGACGTGGCAGAACAGACAGCACCCGCGGACATAGCGGATACAGGCGACGACCCGCACAGGCCGGACGCCCCAGGTGACTCGGGCGCCTCAGGCAACTCGGGTGGCTCGGTCGGACCGGACGGCTCGGAACCCGCGAAGAGCGACGCGGCGGTCGTCCGTGACGCGCTCGGCGTGGGCGTCGCCGTCGGGCTCTCCGGATTCGCCTTCGGGGTGACATCGGCGGGCAGCGGCCTCACCGTCCTCCAGACCTGCGTGCTGAGCCTGATGGTCTTCACCGGCGCCTCACAGTTCGCTTTGGTGGGCGCGCTCGCCGCAGGGGGCAACCCCTTCACGGCCGCGGCGGGCGCCTTCTTCCTCGGGGTGCGCAACGCGTTCTACGGGCTGCGCCTTTCGCAGCTCCTCGCCCTCCCGCGCGCGGTGCGCCCGTTCGCCGCGCAGTGGGTCATCGACGAGACCACGGCTGTCGCCCTCGCCCAGCCCACCAGACGCGCCGCCCGGATCGGGTTCACGGTCACCGGACTCACCCTGTATCTGCTGTGGAACCTCACCACCCTGCTCGGCGCGCTGGGCGCCGAGGCGATCGGCGACACCGACGCCTGGGGGCTCGACGCCGCCGGACCGGCCGTCTTCCTGGCCCTGCTGGCGCCCATGCTGCGCACGACCACGGAGCGCGCGGTCGCGGCCTTCGCGGTCCTCCTCGGACTCGGCCTGCTGCCCGTCCTGCCCGCGGGAGTCCCCGTCCTGGTCGCGGCACTCGCCGCCCCGGTGGTGCTCTACGCGGAGGGGCGCAGGGCGCGTGGGAACGGAGCGATGAGTACCGGCCGGAAGGGCACACAGGGCGACTCGCGGGACGACGCGGACGCCCGGAACGACTCGCGGAGTGCCCCACAGGCCGACATACACAACGACGCGTACAACGACACAGACAACGACGCACCGAGGGAAGACCGTTGAACATCTGGAGCGCCATCGGCCTCACAGCGGTCGGGTGCTACGCCGTCAAGCTCATCGGCCTGCTGGTGCCCGTGGGCGTCCTGGAGAGGCCGCTCGTGAAGCGGCTCGCCGCGCTGCTGCCGGTGGCGCTGCTCGCCGCGCTCACGGCCCAGCAGACGTTCGCCGACGGGCGGGTCCTCACCCTGGACGCCAAGAGCGCAGGGCTCGCGGCGGCGGCCGTGGCGCTGCTGTTCCGGGCGCCCTTCCTGCTCGTCGTCGGGGCGGCCGTCGTGGTCACGGCGGGAGTACGCGCGATGGCGGGCTGAGCCACGCCGCTCCCGCCCCGCTCCCGCCCCGCTCTGCCCGTCTCCGCCCCTGCGCTCGTCCCCGGAGGACGCTCAGTCGATGCGCCGCCCGTACGCGCGCAGGGTCCGCAGTGCGTCGATGCTGACGATCGGGCGGGACTCCAGGGCGCTGCCCGGCGCCCACCGGCGCCATCGCACCGGCCAGCCGCCGTCGTCCTGCTGCTCGCCCTCCAGGTGGTCCAGGGACAGCGCCATCTCGTCGTCCGTGAACCACGCGCGTGCCACCGACTCCGGGACCCGCGCGAAGTCGTGCGGGAAGTGGTGCTCACCGGGCGCGTAACCGGGGGACACCGGAAACGCGTCGAGCCGCTTCGGATCGACGACCGCGAGCCCCTGTTCCCGCACCAGCCGGCCCAGGCGGTCGGCGGCGGCCTCCGCGCGCGGGCGGTCGGGTACGCCGTCGAGAAAGGCGACGGCCGCCGCCACCTCGTACGGATGGGTCGTGCCCAGCGACTCGACCGCCTGCCAGCAGAAGTCCGTGGCCCGGAACAGCCACGCGTGCCACACGTTGTTGCCGTGCAGAAGCCCCACCACGGGACCCGTCGCCAGCAACTCGCCCCGAGGGTTGTCCACCATCGGCACGAAAGGCGCCGCCGGATAGCCGCGTTGACTGGGCAGCACCGCCGGGAGCGCGCCGGCGGGAGTCGAAGCGGAGGTCAGATACCGGCACACCCGCTCCACCCGTTGCCCGCCACAGCGCCCGATCGAGTCCAGCACCCGCAACGCGTGCCCGACGTGCAGCGGCTGGCTGACGGGCCCCCGCAGATCGGGTTCGAGCGCGTGACCGTAGCCGCCGTCCGCCGTGCGGTAGGCGTCGAGCGCCGTCTCCACCGCGTCGGCGGCACCCTCGCTCCGGGAGCCGATGAAGTGATACGCGAACCTGCGCTGCTCCAGCACGCGCGCGGTGAGCCACACGAACTGCTCCGCGCGGGCCAGCGCCGACCGGGGCGAGGACGACGAGGGGTGTACGGATGCCGAGGACGACAGGGGACGCGGGGGACGTACGGATGCTCCGGAATCGGCCATGTCCCGACCGTAGGACGGAAGGGCCGCACAGGGGGCCACCCGGGCAGGGCTGCACCCTCAGGAGCGGGATACTGGAGGCATGCGGTTGACGGTCTTCTGGCAGCAGATGGCGGACCATTTCGGTCCGGGATACGCCGACACCTTCGCGCGCGATCACGTGCTGGCGGGTCTCGGCGGGCGCACGGTGCACCAGGCGCTCGACGCGGGCTGGGAGGCCAAGGACGTGTGGCGCGCGGTGTGCGACGCGATGGACGTACCTGCCGAGCGCCGGTGATCCGGCCGGCCCGCGGACGCCCGCCGCGACCGTGCCGGACGGCCCGATGTGGAGGGGCGGGGTCGGATTGTCGGAGGCGTGGGCGAGACTTGCTCCGTGGCACCCACTGACGACACCGCGCAGACGACCCCGACGCCGTTCGGCACGACGCCGGCCGAGCCGCCTCCCGAGACGGGCACGGCGGGCCGAGGCGCCCGCATGCCGCGCTGGCTGCCGCGCGCCATGGTGCTCGCGCTCACCCTCGTCGCCTGCTTCCAGCTGGGCAGTTGGGCCTTCCACCAGCTCACCGGGCTGCTGATCAACATCTTGATCGCGTTCTTCCTGGCGCTGGCCGTTGAGCCCGCCGTGAGCCGGATGGCCGCCTCCGGCATGCGCCGTGGACTGGCCACCGCGATCGTCTTCCTCGGCGTCATGATCGCGAGCGCGGGCTTCGTCGCTCTGCTCGGGTCGATGCTCGCGAACCAGATCATGAGCATCGCGGAGGACTTCCCGAAGTACCTCGACTCGGTGATCAACTGGATCAACTCCACCTTCCGCACCGAGCTGAACCGGGTCGCCGTCCAGGACAGCCTTGTCCACTCCGACTGGCTCCAGAAGTACGTCCAGAACAGCGCCAGCGGCGTCCTGGACGTGTCCGCGCAGGTCCTCGGCGGGCTCTTCCAGCTCCTGACGGTCCTGTTGTTCTCGTTCTACTTCGCCGCCGACGGACCCCGCCTGCGCCGCGCGCTCTGCTCCGTCCTGCCGCCCGCCCGGCAGGCCGAGGTGCTGCGCGCGTGGGAGATCGCCGTCGACAAGACCGGTGGCTATCTGTACTCCCGTGGGCTGATGGCGCTGATCTCCGGCATCGCGCACTACATCCTGTTGCAGGCCCTGGGCGTGCCCTACGCGCCCGTGCTCGCCGTCTGGGTGGGCCTGGTCTCCCAGTTCATCCCCACCATCGGCACGTATCTCGCGGGCGCCCTGCCGATGCTCATCGCGTTCACGGTCGACCCCTGGTACGCGCTGTGGGTCCTGATCTTCGTCGTGGTCTACCAGCAGTTCGAGAACTACGTGCTCCAGCCCAAGCTGACCGCGAAGACCGTGGACATCCACCCCGCCGTCGCCTTCGGCTCGGTGATCGCGGGCACCGCGCTGCTCGGCGCGGTCGGTGCCCTGATCGCCATCCCGGCGGTCGCGACGCTCCAGGCGTTCCTGGGCGCGTACGTGAGGCGGTACGACGTCACGGACGACCCGCGCGTGCAGGGGCGGCGGCGAGGGGGCGAGGGTCTGCTCTCACGCGCCCGTGGCGTCTGGCGCGGCCCGTCCGGCGGCCCGGAGCCCGAGGCAGCGGGCGCGGGTGCGATGCGGGCCGAGGCGGAACCCGGGCCGACCGGCGTCATACGCACGGAACCGGAAGCCGACGGCGCGACGGGCAACGGCTGACGCACGGCGCACTCACGCTGCTCACGCCACATCCAGGCCGCTCAGGCCGGCCGCATCCAGGGTGCTCAGTACGTCATGAGTGCCCACACGCCCGCGCCGGTCACCGCCGCCGTGTAGCAGCACACCGCGCCGAGCATGGCCTTCTCCTTGGTGCCGTCCCGCCAGCCGGTGCGGGACATCAGCCAGGCCAGGGCGGGCAGTACGAGGATGGCGTGCAGACTCACCCCGTGCAGCGGCTTGAGTGGCGCCGTCGAGTGGTACGCGGCCTCCTGGTGACCGGTCCGGGTGAGCACCACCCCGCGCGCGATCATCGCGGCGCCCGACACCAGGGCGACGATCAGCACCGCGAACCCGGAGCGCCCGGCGAGCGCCATACCGGCCGGTCCCTCGGGACGGCGCCGGAACGACACGACGGCGAAGGCGGAGAGCAGCACCACGAGCACCCCGCCGCCCACCGCCAGGGACATCGACACCCGGCTGTCGAAGGCGGTCTCCATGTTGAGATGCGACGGCACCCGGCGCCACGCCTGATGGGTGATCCCGCCGACCTCCAGAACGCAGTCGGCGGCGAACACGACCAGCAGAACGTTCCGTACGCGCGCGCCCATCCGCAGATACGACGTCACCCAGGTGATCGCCATCAGCGTCAGCCCGAAGGAGAGCCCGAACGTGACCGGCTTGCGCCAGGAGACGGGCCCCTCCCAGGGACCGCCGTCGACGGCGAACACCACCAGGTGCGCAAGACCGGACAGGACGAGAGCGGCACCCACCGCGTAGCAGAGGCGTTCGGCGGGACGCGGTGTCATCGGGATCTGGGGAGTGTTGCGGTACGGCTTTCCATGGGCTCCAGCTTCGGGCGGTCACGCGGCCCGGTCGTCCTCCGGCCGGAGACTCCCGCGATACGCCCTGGGGAGTAGGGCGGCCGGGGTCGGGACTGCCGGGGTCGGGACTGCTGGGGTGGGGTCGGTCGGAACCGTGCCTGCCGGTGTCGGATCCAGCGATGCGTCGGGCCCGTGATGTCGGACCGCGAACGTAGGCTCGGTGGTGCCGCGTGGTGCGCTTGACACCAAAATCGAACATCCATTCTTATTGGGGAGTGGTCGAGGCCGTCGGGCCCGAGTTATCCACAGGCTGGAGGGGCGTCGGGGCGCATTGTCAGTGGCAGGCGCTAGCGTCTGTGACGTGAAGCGATCGACTCAAGCAAACCGGGTGGAACCCATGGCAGGAACCGACCGCGAGAAGGCGCTCGACGCCGCACTCGCACAGATTGAACGGCAATTCGGCAAGGGCGCGGTGATGCGCCTGGGCGAGCGGCCGAATGAGCCCATCGAGGTCATCCCCACCGGGTCGACCGCACTCGACGTGGCCCTCGGCGTCGGCGGCCTGCCGCGCGGCCGAGTGGTGGAGGTGTACGGACCGGAGTCCTCCGGTAAGACGACCCTCACGCTGCACGCGGTGGCCAACGCGCAGAAGGCCGGCGGCCAGGTGGCCTTCGTGGACGCGGAGCACGCCCTCGACCCCGAGTACGCGAAGAAGCTCGGCGTCGACATCGACAACCTCATCCTGTCCCAGCCGGACAACGGCGAGCAGGCCCTGGAAATCGTCGACATGCTGATCCGCTCCGGCGCCCTCGACCTGATCGTCATCGACTCCGTCGCCGCGCTGGTACCGCGCGCGGAGATCGAGGGCGAGATGGGCGACTCGCATGTCGGCCTCCAGGCCCGGCTGATGAGCCAGGCGCTCCGGAAGATCACCAGCGCGCTCAACCAGTCCAAGACCACCGCGATCTTCATCAATCAGCTCCGCGAGAAGATCGGTGTGATGTTCGGCTCCCCGGAGACCACGACCGGTGGCCGCGCACTGAAGTTCTATGCCTCGGTGCGTCTGGACATCCGTCGTATCGAGACCCTGAAGGACGGCACCGACGCGGTCGGCAACCGCACCCGCGTCAAGGTCGTCAAGAACAAGGTCGCGCCGCCCTTCAAGCAGGCCGAGTTCGACATCCTCTACGGCCAGGGCATCAGCCGCGAGGGCGGCCTGATCGACATGGGCGTGGAGCACGGCTTCGTCCGCAAGGCCGGCGCCTGGTACACGTACGAGGGCGACCAGCTCGGCCAGGGCAAGGAGAACGCCCGTAACTTCCTCAAGGACAACCCCGACCTGGCGAACGAGATCGAGAAGAAGATCAAGGAGAAGCTCGGTGTCGGGGTGAGGCCCGAGGCCCCGACCACGGAGCCCGGCGCGGACGCGGCCGTCGCCGCCCCCGCGGACGACGCGGCCAAGGCCGCGCCCGCACCGGCGGCCAAGGCAGGCAAGACCAAGGCCGCGGCGGCCAAGAGCTAGTCCGTGACACGGCGAACCGATTGGCCGGACTCCTCGGGTCCCGCCGACCGCGCGGGCCGCGGTCGTGCGGCCGGCCACGATCCCTGGGACGCGGGGGACGACGACCGGCGACGACGTGAGGACAGCGGGGGAACGGACCTGCCCGGAGACGGCCACGGGGACGGCCGGCGCCGGGAAGGAAGCGGCGACACCGAGTGGGGCGACGAGGCGGACGGACGCCGGGGCGGTGGCAGGCGACGACGTGGCCGCTCCGGCCGACCCGGCGGCCACCAGGACAGCGGTTCCCCTCTCTCGTCGAGGGCCGAGAAGGGGGAGCCGCCAGGGGACCCGGCTGAGCGGGCGCGCGGCATCTGCCTGCGCCTGCTCACCGGGACCCCGCGTACCCGCAAGCAACTCGCGGACGCCCTGCGCAAGCGGGAGATCCCCGACGATGTCGCCGAGGAAGTGCTGTCCCGCTTCGAGGAAGTCGGTCTCATCAACGACGGTGCCTTCGCCGATGCCTGGGTGGAGTCCCGGCACCACGGCAGAGGTCTGGCCCGGCGCGCCCTCGCCCGGGAGCTGCGTACCAAAGGCGTCGACTCCACACTGATCGACGAGGCCGTGGGGCAACTCGACTCCGAGCAGGAGGAGGCGACCGCCCGCGAACTGGTCGCCCGCAAACTGCGGTCCACCCGAGGACTGGACCGAGACAAACGCCTCCGCCGCCTCGCCGGCATGCTCGCCCGCAAGGGCTACCCCGAGGGCATGTCCCTCAGGCTGGTCCGACAGGCCCTGGAGGAAGAGGGCGAGGACGTGGGGGACTTGGGGGACGACGGGGGTTGAGGGGGAGGGTGGGGACGGGGGGAGGGGGGAGGGCCCCCAGGAGCCCTAGCTCGGTTTGATGGTGGCGAGTTGGGTGAGGAGGAGGATCAGGCGGTAGGCGTCCGGGTAGGTGGCCGTGGTGAAGGTGATGGTGCGGGCGCCCTTGGTGCGTGAGACTCCTGGTACGAGTGTGGCGAGATCGACCATGTAGGGGCCGTAGAGATCGACCTCGCCGTCCAGCGGGCCGGTAAAGGTCAGTGGCGAGACCCGTGGGTGTCGTTCCATGGCTTCGGTGGCAGCTCGGCGTAGGCGTTCCCGGGCTTCTTCGGGGTGCAGGGCGATGGCGGCGCCCTGGCCGAGGGCCTGCTTGACCGCGACGGTGAGCGCGGAGGGGACCAGCTCGGACAGTTCGGCGCAGGCGGTGTCGTCGCCACTGAGGAGCACGACCGGCGCGCCCATATGCCCGGCCATGGCGGCGTTGAGACCGATCTCGCCCAGGGAACGTCCGGCCACGCGCACGTCCAGGATGCCGTTGTTCATGGTGTGCGCCAGCACGGCCGGTCCGCCGCCGGCGCGGGCGTGGTAGCCGATGAGCATGACCGCGTCGGTGTGTTCGTCGAGCCCGCCGAGCATGCCCAGGGGACGTGGCTTGCCGCGCACCAGATGAGCCCGTCGGTCGAGTTCCTCCGGCAGCACGTTGCGGAAAGGCCCGTGTGCGTCGGCGACCAGGACCACGGCTGTCGGGTCGGCGTCCAGGACACCGGCGATCACAGCGTTCGCCTCGGCCGTCATCAACGCACGGCCCGCTCGTAGTCGTAGCGATCCGGATTCGTCTCGGTGGGATGCACGATCCCCGAGATGCCCTCCATGTCAACAGAGATCAACACCCTCATGAATCGGTGAGCTTACGTGCCTTGAGTACCGTGCGGCCCGATGGTGGGGATAACCCCCGCACATACATGCCTGGTCGCCGGAGTGCACAGATATCTGTGCACAGGCGACTGTGTACGCATGGCACAGGAACCCGAGATCGTCGAGCTGTCCGATCTCGCCGCGTTGAAGGCGTTGGCCCAGCCGCGGCGGCAGTTGATGTTGCAGCACCTCACCGTGCACGGTCCGGCCACGTCGGCGACGCTCGGCCGGGCGCTCGGGCTCAACACCGGTTCGACCAGCTACCACTTGCGGGAGCTGGCGCGGTACGGGTTCGTCGCGGAGGTCGAGAGGAGGGGGCACGGCCGGGAGCGGTGGTGGCGGGCCGTACCGGGGGACCGGCGGTTTCCGCCCCGCAGTCGGCAGAGCCCCGAGATGCGGCTCGTGATGGAGGAGTTGGACCATCTCGCGTACGCCGCCGACCTGGAACTGTTCGCCCAGCTCCGGCGCGAGGCGGACGCCGGGGGAGAGCCGGCCGCCGAGGGAGAGCCGACCGCTGCCTCCGAGGTGACCGCTGCCTCCGAGGTGACCGACCTCGCCTGGGCCGATGCCTTCCCCTACTCGCGCGGCACGATCCGGCTGACCGTGGACGAACTGCGGGAGTTCTTCGAGGCGTACATCGCCCTGCTCAACCGGTACAAGCGGCCCGAGGCCGAGACCCCCGCGGAGGCCAGGACGGTGCTGACCCGTTTCCTCGCCTTCCCCGCGCCCCAGGACAGAAGCGAGAGCCACGGATCATGATGCTGCGCTATGCACTCCGGACCGTCCGGGCCCGTAAGGGCGGGTTCCTCGGAGCCTTTCTCGCCCTGATGTGTGCCGCCGCCCTGATCACCGCGTGCGGGACGCTTCTCGAAACGGGTCTGCGCGGCACCATCGGCACCGAGCGGTATGCCGCCGCCCCCGTCGTCGTGTCCGCCGATCAGAACGTCCACCAGACCACGGTCAAGAAGAAGGGCAAGGTCAAGCACAAGGCGAAGCCGATCGCCGAGCGCGCCTGGCTGTCGGACAGCGTGACGCGGACGGTGGAGGACGTTCCCGGGGTAGGTCGGGTCGTCCCGGAACTAACCTTCCTCGCCCAACCGTTGACCACACGTACGGGCACCGTCACCCCCGACCCCGCCCGCCCCTCCTACGGCCACTCCTGGGAGTCCGCCGCCCTCACCCCGTACACCCTCACCGAAGGCACCGCGCCCCGGGCCGCCGGTGAGATCGTCATCGATCGCGGGCTGGCGGACCGGGCCGGGCTCGCGACCGGGGACCGGCTCACCGTGCAGTCGACGCAGGCACCCCGCACATACCGCGTGACCGGGGTGGCCGCCCCGGAAGGGGTGGCGGTACGGCATCAGACCTCGCTGTTCTTCTCCGCCGACGAGGCACGGCGGCTGGCCGACCGGCCCGGTCAGGTCACCGCGCTCGGAGTGGTCCCGGACCCCGGCACCGACACCGCGCGGCTGAAGGCGGCCGTCGCCGAGGCGCTGCACGGCACCACGGCGCAGATCAGTACCGGTGACGAGCGCGGCCCGGTGGAGTTCCTGGATGCCGCGAGCGCCCGAATCCGGCTGGTGAGCATGGGCGGTGCGATGGGCGGTACGTCGCTGCTGGTCGCGATTCTCGTGGTCGTCGGCACCTTCGCGCTGTCCGTGCAGCAGCGGCACCGTGAACTCGCCCTGCTGCGGGCCGTCGCCGCCACATCCGGGCAGATCCGGAGCCTGCTCAGCCGTGAGGCGCTGCTGGTGGGTGCCCTCGCCGGGACGGCCGGCGCGCTGGCGGGGCTGCCGCTCGGCGGGTGGCTGTACGGACGGTTCGTCGCCATGGGCGCGGTCCCGGCGACGCTCGAACGGGCCGTCAGTGTCTTCCCGTTGCTCGCCGGCTTCGGTGCGACACTGCTCGGTGCGTGGGCCGCCGCCCGCGTCTCGTCCCGCCGTATCGCGCGGATCCGCCCGGCGGAGGCTCTCGCGGAAGCCAAGGTCGAGCGGCCCCGCCCGGCTCTGGGACGCGTCGTCGCGGGTCTGGTGTTCCTGGCCGGGGGAGTGGTGCTCGTCGCCGTACTCAGCAGGCTGCGGACCGAGCCGGCGTCGACTCCCGTGACATTCCTGTCCGTTGTGGTGCTGGCCAGTGCCGTGTCGCTGCTCGGCCCGCTGCTCGTCAGGGCCGCCGCCGCGGTGCTGCGCGGCCCGCTGCGGCTGACCGGCCCCGGCGGACGGCTGGCCGCCGCCAACCTCGGGGGCAACGCGGCCCGCATGGCGGCGGTGGTCACCCCGCTCACCCTGCTGATCGGCATGACCTGCACCGTCCTGTTCGTCCAGCCCACCCTCGGTGACGCGGCCCGCGCGCAGGCACGCGAAGGCATCCGCGCCGACTGGGTGCTGGCGGCGCGCGGGCCTGGTGTGCCCGAGCAGGCGGTACGGGCCCTGCGTGACGCGTCGGGTGACGGCACCGTCGCCACCGAGGTCGTCCGCACCACGGTCCGCGTCGGCCTCGACAAGTACCCGGCGCAGGGCGTCACCCTCGACGGTCTGACCCGCACCTGGGACCCGGACGTCACCCGGGGCACGCTGCGGGACCTGCGCGAGGACCAGGTCGCCGTCAGTGAACTCGCCGCCGACCAGCTCGGATTGCGGCCGGGCGGCACCCTGAAGCTCACCCTCGGCGACGGCACGCCCGCCACTCTCACCGTCGCCGCGGTGTACGCCAAGGGCCTTGGCTTCGGGGACATCACGCTGGCCCATGACCTGGTCTCCCGGCACATGGACAACCCGCTCGCCACCACCGTCCTCGTGCGGAGCGACCGTACGAAGGAACAACTCGCGGCGGCCGTCCAGGAGTTCCCGGGGGTGCGGATTCTCGCTCCGGCCGCCGCGGACAACCTTCAGGCGGAACGGCAGCAGGCGAACGCCGAGGTGAACTATCTCGCCATGGGTCTGGTCCTCGCGTTCACGGCCATCGCCGTCGTCAACACGCTCGCCATGTCCGTGTCGGAGCGGATCCGTGAGTTCGCGATGCTCAGGCTGGCGGGCGCGACCCGGCGTCAGGTGCTGCGGATGCTGCGCACCGAGGCGTTGTCGGTCCTGCTGATCGGTACGGCGCTGGGCAGCGGGATCGCGCTGGCGGTGCTGACCGCGTTCAGCGTCGGTATGACCGGTAGTGCGGCACCGTCCGTGACACCGCTGCTGTACGGGGTGGTGGTCGCGGTCGCCGGGCTGCTCGCCCTTGTCGCCACGGCATTGCCGGGGCGGGTGGCACTCAAGCCCCTTCCGGTGTCCGTGGCGACGGCCAAGGAGTAGGCGACTGCCCAGGAGTAAGGGGCACTACACAAGGGTGGGCGCCCCTTACCGAGGGGCACCCACCCTTGCGTATCGCTGTGTGTTTACGGGGCAGTTGGGCCTACGCCGGCTCCGTGACCGGGAGTCCCGCCGCCTTCCACCCCTGGAAGCCGCCGACCAGGTCGGTCGCCCGGTGGAGGCCCAACTGCCGCAGGGACGCGGCGGCGAGACTGGACGCGTAGCCCTCGTTGCAGAAGACGACGATGCGCAGGTCGTGGCCGGTGGCCTCGGCGGCGCGGTGGCTGCCTTGGGGGTCGAGTCGCCACTCCAACTCGTTCCGTTCCACGACGAGGGCGCCCGGTATCAGTCCGTCGCGCTCGCGCAGGGCCGCGTACCGGGTGTCGACGAGCAGCGCCTCGCCCGCCTCGGCCGCCGCGTAAGCCTCTTGGGGGTCGATTCGGTCGAGGCCCGCGCGGACCCGCTCCAGATGGTCGTCGATGGAGATCTCCCCGGTCACTGCCAGTCCTCCGGGCGCTCGACGTGTTCGAGCCGCAGGACCGGTCCGGTGCGGCTGTAGCGGCGGATCTGGGGGAGCGGCGGGTAGTACGCGTGCACGGAGACGGCGTGGTCCTCGGTCGACTCGTTCATCACCTCGTGCACATGGTGCTGTCCGAAGGCGCGGCCCTTGCCGGTGGGCAACTGCCGTACGCGGTCGACTCCTTCGCTCAGTTCGAGGGTCTGCCAGCCGTCGGCGGGCAGGCGCGCGGCGAGGGAGTTCTCCTTCAGCTCCCCGGCCGCGGTCAGGAACGCGCCGATGGACTCGGCGTGGTCGTGCCAGCCGGTCCCGGTGCCGGGCGGCCAGCCGATGAGCCATGCCTCGCTGCCGCCCGGTCCTTCGAGGCGGACCCAGGTGCGGCCCTCGGGGTCGAGGGGGAGCGAGGCGATGATGTCGGCGTCCGCCGCGACACGGCGGACGTAGTCGAGGAGGTCCGCCTGGTTGGGCGGCGCGACGGCCGGGGCGGAGGACGTCGCGGATGCTGCGGGGTGAGACACGGGTGCCGTCCTGGGGTTCGCTGGGACCACGTCGCCAGGTGCGGGCCGGGACGTCTGCGTAGCGGGGTACGCGCGTTCAGGACCGGGCCGTACGGAGGCCGCGTGGAGAGGGGGAGAAGGCGAAGGTGCGAAATCAGTCAGGACAAACGACACACGCAGCCCAGATAGCGGACTAGGTCCATATGGACCCTCCGCCATAGGCGCACCTCGGTGTCGGTCACGATCCGGAGTACACCATGGCGGTGTGCCCCGGTCAACTCGGTGTCACAGAACGGTACGCGTTCCGTGAGGTTGGCGGGTTCGAGGGCCGTTCCGCGCGGGGCGGACTCTCGCTCACCGGCCGGGCGCCGGCCTCTTGCCGTGGCCGACAATCGCCGCTTTCCCCGGCGCGACGCCCCCTCGTACCGCCCACGCCACCGCCCCTCCCCGCACGTCCGCCACCGCCCGCCGCGCACGCCCCGCCACGGACCCCCCGTACGCCCCGGGCCGTGCACCCGCGCGGCGGCGGCTACCGCGAGCTACCGGCCCGTTCCGACTCCGTCGCTCCCCCCAGCGTCGCCTCCGCCGCCGCGTACAGCTCCGCCGGGCGGACGCCGGTGAAGGCGTCGACCAGGTGGCCGTCGGGGCGGATCAGCAGGACGCTGTGGGCGGCGGCGCCCGGGTAACTCTCGGTGACGAGGAGTTCGGCGTGGTGCGGGAGCGCCGTCACGGCGGCGGCCAGCCTGGGCATGATGCCGGCGGTCACCCAGTGCCTGCGCTCCCACACACCGGTGCCCGGCGCGACCAGGAGGACCACCAGGTGCCCGAGCCCCAGGCGCTCCCGGAGCATGACGAAGGTGCCGTCCTCGGCGGTCACGCGGACGTCCACGACCGGCGCCCCCGGCGGGGTGCGCACCTCGGTCGATGCGTCCGTCGTCGCGGGCATCAGGGGCGAGCCCGCGTACCCGCCCGGCGCGCCCAGCGGGCCGCGTCCCAGGTGACCGTCCGTGAGCAACGCGTCATGGCCGCGCGCGGTCCCCGGTACATACGCGCGCAGCCCCGCGCCGCCCCGCAGTATCGGAAGGGACTGGTCGGCGGCGCGCAGCCGGGCGGCGACAACGGCGCGGCGCTCGGCCTGATAGCCGGCGAGGAGCGCCTCGTGCGGGCCGTGGTGCCAGGCGTGCGCCAGCTTCCAGGCGAGGTTGTCCGCGTCCCGCAGCCCCTCGTCGAGGCCCTGGGTGCCGAGCGCGCCGAGCAGGTGCGCGGCGTCCCCGGCGAGGAAGGCACGGCCGACGCGCCAGCGGCGGGCGAGCCGGTGGTGCACGGTGTGGACCCCGGTGTCGATCAGTTCGTACGGCGGTGTGCTCCCTCCGCTCCAGCCGGCCAGTGTCTCCCGGATGCGCGCGACGAGGGACTCGGGGGTGACCAGCTCGCCGCGCGGCGGGAGCAGCCAGTCCAGGCGCCACATCCCGTCGGGGAGGGGGCGTCCGGTCACCTCGCTGCCCGACAGCCGCCACGGCGGCATCCGATGCAACAACGCTTCACCGGGCCACGGAAGTTCCGTCCGCAGCGCGGCGACCGCGTGCCGTTCGACGGCGGTGCGGCCGGGGAAGCGGATGTCGAGGAGTTTGCGCACGGTGGAGCGGGGGCCGTCGCAGCCGACCAGGTAACTGCCGTGCCACCAGGTGGCCTTGGGCTCGCGGGTGTGGACGGTCAGCCCCGCGGACTCCTGCTCGATGGAGTCGACGCGGCTCTCGGTGGCGACCTTGACGAGCCGTTCGCGCGCGACGGCGGCGCGCAGCGCGGTGGTGAGGGCGTGTTGCGTCAGGTGCAGGGGAGGCGGATTGTCGTCACCGAACGTGACGTGTTGCATGAGTTGTTTGCGGCGCATCGACCGCCATCCGCTCCACCGGGTGCCCGTCGCGGTGGACGGCGATCCGGTGAGCCGCTGGACGAGCGCCGCGGTGTCCTCGCGCAGGACGGCGGTCCGCGCGGGGCGCTGTTCGTCCTTGCCGGGGCCCTCGTCGAGGAGGACGGAGGGGACGCCGTGGCGCGCGAGCGCGAGGGTGAGCGTGAGCCCCACGGGGCCCGCGCCGACGACGATCACCGGGTCCACGGCGCGGCGCCTCCTGCCCGGCGGGAAGTCCGTGGGGTCGTACTGCGGCAGACAGGCGGGGCAGGGTGCGCGATCACAGAACGTATGCAACCCATTGCCGGTGTCCCCGTCAAGCGATGGAGGCAGTGGCGATCATGCCACTGCCTCCTTGGGCCACGCATTCGGCTCACACGGCGTCAGATCCGGTAAGTGCGCGCGGGACGCGGTACGCGCGCGGGAGATGCCGTACGCCTGCGAGAGACACGGTACGCGCGCGGGAGACCCGTGCTTACGCGCGCGAGGCCGTCACCGCCGTACGTCCCGTCAGGTGCTCTGTCCGCTCCGTCCGCTCAGTCCTTGGTGAGCGCCCCCGCGGTGGAGCCGTCGCCGGGGCGCTGGCCCGGGACGACGTCCGATGTGACGGGCTCGGCCGCCGCGGCCACGGCGACCCCGGTCTTCGCGCGCCGTCCGCGCCGCTCGATCCAGCTCGCCAGCGAGGACAGCGCCAGACAGAGGGCCACATAGATCGCGCCGACGACGATGACGACCGGCGTGATCGGGTTCTCGCCGTTGACGATGATGTTGTTGGCCATGTTCCGGGCCGCGTACAGCAGCTCGGGGTAGAGGATCATGTAGCCGAGGGATGTGTCCTTGAGGGTGACCACGAGCTGGCTGATCACCGTCGGCAGCATGGACCGTACGGCCTGCGGCAGCAGCAGTGTCACCATCACCTGCGACTTGCGCAGGCCCAGCGCGTAGGCCGCCTCCACCTGGCCGCGCGGGACGGCGTTGATGCCCGCGCGCAGCACCTCGGCCTGGACGCAGCCGTTGTAGACGGTCAGACCGATGACGAGGGCCCAGAAGGCGGTGCTGTCACCGATGACACCGAGATTGTCCCGGTAGGTCAGGAACACGACCCACAGGCCGTAGATGGTGATGAGCAGCGGGATCGCGCGGAACAGCTCGATGAAGCCGGTCGCGAACCAGCGGACCGGCTTGTGGTCCGACAGCCGGGCGACGGCGAGCAGCAGACCGAAGACCATCGACAGCACACCGGCGAGTGCGAACGCCTTGAGGGTGGCCAGGACGCCGTCACGGATGTTGGCCCGCACACCGGCGTTGTTGAAGATGTTCCAGACCTCGGGCTCCAGCTGGCCCTTGACGTTCAGCCGGTAGATCGCGAAGACGATCAGCCCGAGCACGGCCGCCGAACCGACGACGGTGTAGATCAGGTTGCGGACGCGGGCCTTGGGGCCCGGTGCGTCGTACAGGACGCTCGAACTCATCGTGCGACCCCCATGCGCCGCTCCAGCAGCCGGAACAGACCGCTGATGGTGAAGGTGATGACCAGGTAGCCGAGTGCCACCCAGAGGAAGATCCAGGCGATGTCGAAGCCCTTGTCGCTGAGCAGCTTCTGCACCCCGAACAGTTCGGCGGTGCTGAAGGCGCCCGCGATGGCCGAGTTCTTCGTCAGCGCGATGAAGATCGAGCTGAGCGGCGGGATCACCGTGCGCGTGGCCTGCGGCAGCACGATCAGGCGCAGCGTCTGGAAGAACGTCATCCCGATCGAGCGGGCTGCCTCCGCCTGGCCGAGGGGCACCGTGTTGATGCCGGAACGCACCGCTTCACAGACGAACGACGAGGTGTAGAAACTCAGGGCCAGCAGCGCCTTTGTCCACGGGCTGAGTCCCGGCATGAAGATCACCGGGATGACGAACCACGCGACGAGGAACAGCAGGGTCAGCGGAGTGTTGCGGAAGAGGGTCACCCAGGCGGTGCCGAAGAACCGCAGGGGTGGCACGGGCGACACCCGGAATCCGGCGATCATGACACCCAGCACCATGGCGAGAACCCCGCTGGCCAGGGTCAGCAGGATGGTGCCTATGAACCCCTCGCGGAACTCCGGGAGATGGTCGAGCAATACGTTCACGGGGATGTCCTCGTGGGCGGCGGCGGACGGGCAGGAGGGGCCGCCGCCGGGCGCGTCACGCGGACGCGCCCGGGACGGACGGTGTGCTGCCGGGAGAGCCGGCGGCGCCCGGGGGCACCGCCGGCGGTCACTCAGTAACGCTCAAGCGCCGGCGGCTCGGTGTACGTCGAGCCGGACAGGCCCAGCGTCGCGTCGTACGCCTTCTTGTAGTCGCCGTTCTTCTCGTGCGCCTCGATGGCGTCGGAGACCGCGTCCCGCAGGGCCTTGTCGTCCTTGTTCATGCCGATGCCGTACGGCTCCTCGGTGAACGGCTTGCCGACGACCTTCAGCTTCGTGGGGCGCTGCGCCGCGTAACCCTTGAGGATGGCGTCGTCGGTGGTGACGGCGTCGACCTCGTTGTTGAGGAGCTGCTGGACGCACTCGGAGTACTTCGACAGCTCGACGGTCTTGGCGCCGTACTTGGGCTTCTTGATCTCCTGGAGCGGGGTCGAGCCCTTGATCGAGCAGACCGTCTTGCCCTTGAGCGAGTCGGGGCCCGTGACGGCGCTGTCGTCCTTGCGGACCAGGAGGTCGGCGCCGGCCAGGAAGTACGGGCCCGCGAAGCCGACCTGCTTCTTGCGCTCGTCGTTGATCGTGTACGTGCCGACGTACAGGTCGACCTCGCCCTTGGAGATGGTGGTCTCACGGACGTTGGAGTCGACGGTCTCGAACTGGATCTGGTCGGGCCCGAAACCGAGGTCGGCGGCGACCATCTTGGCGATTTCGATGTCGAAGCCGGACCGCTTGCGGTCGGTGTCCTCGAAGCCGAGGAACGGCTGGTCGTTCTTGGCGCCGATGACGATCTTGCCCGCGCTCTGCGCCTTCTTCAGCGTCGGCGAGTCGATGCTGACGTCCTTGGCGACCGTGTACGTGGGCAGCTTCGGCGCGTCCTTGCCCGTGGACGCGTCGCTCGGCTTGTCACCGGCGTTGCCGGAGTCGCCGCCACAGGCGGTGGCGGTCAGCGCGAAGGCGGCGATCGCCGCGGCGACGGCGGCGCTCTTACGGAGCTTCATGGTGAAACATCCTTAGTGTCGAGAGATTCGGCGGATACGACGGTTGGGGACAAGACGCACCGTCGCAGGGCGTCACACTTCGGCGAGGAAGGATCTTCGACTCAGTGGTGCAGGATCTTCGACAGGAAGTCCTTGGCCCGGTCGCTGCGGGGGTTGCTGAAGAACTGGTCGGGGACGGCCTCTTCGACGATGCGGCCGTCGGCCATGAACACGACGCGGTTGGCGGCGGACCGCGCGAAGCCCATCTCGTGGGTGACGACGACCATGGTCATGCCGTCCCGGGCGAGCTGCTGCATGACCTCAAGGACCTCGTTGATCATCTCGGGGTCCAGGGCCGACGTCGGCTCGTCGAACAGCATGACCTTGGGGTCCATGGCCAACGCCCGTGCGATGGCGACGCGTTGCTGCTGCCCGCCGGAGAGCTGCGCCGGGTACTTGTCCGCCTGGGTGCCGACGCCGACCCGGTCGAGGAGGGCGCGGGCCTTCTCCTCGGCGGTCTTCTTGTCGGCCTTGCGGACCTTGATCTGGCCCAGCATCACGTTTTCGAGCACCGTCTTGTGCGCGAAGAGGTTGAAGGACTGGAAGACCATGCCGACGTCGGCGCGCAGCCGTGCCAGCTCCTTGCCCTCCTGGGGCAGGGGCCTGCCGTCGATCGAGATGTCTCCCGAATCGATGGTCTCCAGGCGGTTGATGGTGCGACACAGGGTGGACTTGCCGGAACCGGAGGGCCCGATGACGACGACGACCTCGCCACGGGCGATGGTCAGATCGATGTCCTGGAGCACATGCAGCGCGCCGAAGTGCTTGTTCACGGTCTTCAGCACGACCAGTTCGTCGGCCGCGGGTACGGCGTCCTTGGCCACCGATACATCCGTCATCGACTTATTGCTCCGTCCTCCTCGATTGGGAGGACAGTAATGACGTGGTAATGCCACCGTCAGTACATCTGAGGGGAACTTGAGCATCACGATCCGGTCGCAATCGTACACATGCTGTGAGGGCGCCTTTCCCGGCGCTCCCGCACAGGCGCGCGTACCGGGTGCGTAACGGAACGTGTGCGGCGCCCGATCCCACTTGACGGGGTCCCTGTCGATCGGCGTGGATGCCTAGGGCAGCAGGGGAACGAACGATGAACCGAAGGGGGCCGCCATGAGACTGCTTCTGGTCGAGGACGACGATCACGTCGCGGCGGCCCTGTCGGCGGTTCTGGCACGGCACGGCTTCGACGTCGTCCACGCGCGCAGTGGCGAGGAGGCGCTGCGGGCGCTGCTCCCGGACGCGGCCCCGGCGCGGGCACCCTTCGCGGTGGTCCTCCTGGACCTGGGCCTGCCCGACCAGGACGGGTACGAGGTCTGTGGCAAGATCCGCAAGCTCAGCAGCACCCCGGTGATCATGGTGACGGCCCGCGCGGACGTACGGTCCCGGATACATGGCCTCAACCTGGGCGCCGACGACTACGTGGTCAAGCCGTACGACACCGGTGAACTCCTCGCCCGTATCCACGCCGTCAGCCGCCGCAACGTCCCCGACGAGGCCGGGACGCCCGCGGACAGCGATCTCAGGCTGGGGCCCGTGCACATCGAACTGCCGACCCGCAGGGTCAGTGTCGACGGCGCCGCCGTTCAGCTCACCCGCAAGGAGTTCGACCTGCTCGCGCTGCTCGCGCAGCGGCCCGGTGTGGTGTTTCGCCGGGAACAGATCATCAGTGAGGTGTGGCGGACCAGTTGGGAGGGCACCGGACGCACCCTGGAGGTCCATGTGGCGTCCCTGCGCTCCAAGCTGCGGATGCCCGCCCTCATCGAGACCGTGCGGGGCGTGGGCTACCGGCTCGTCGCTCCCACGCCCTAGAGGCCGCGGGTGGGTGCCCGGCTCCTTCCGCTGCTGATCGTCCTGATGGCGGGGGTCCTGCTCGCGCTCGGCTTCCCGCTCGCCGTGAGCCTCGCCGCGCAGGAGCAACAGACCGTCGTCGTCGACCGGATCGACGACACCGCGCGCTTCGCGTCGCTCGCGCAGTTCGTCACGCGCCAGACCAGCGGTTCCCGTGTCGCCGTCAAGGACGAGCGCCAGGACACCCTCCAGAAGGAACTCGCGCGCTACTACGAGGTGTACGGGATCCGGGCGGGTGTCTTCTACCGCAATGACGAGCCCATGGCGCACGCCCCCGAGAACTGGTACCTGCCGGACGAGGGCGCCGTACGGGACACGTTCCAGGAGGCCCTTCTCTCCCGCCCCGGGCACAATCCCGACCAGGTGTGGCCCTGGCAGGACGGGCGCCTGGTCGTCGCGTCGCCGGTCATCCGCGACGGTGACGTGATCGCCGTCGTCGTCACGGACTCGCCCACCGGACAGATGCGGTCCAAGACGCTGCGGGGGTGGCTGGTCCTCGGTGCGGGTGAGGTGGCCGCGATGCTCCTCGCGGTCGGGGCGGCGCTCCGGCTGACCGGCTGGGTGCTGCGGCCCGTGCGTGTGCTCGACGCGACGACCCACGACATCGCGACGGGCCGCCTCAAGTCCCGGGTCGCGGCGGCCGGCGGACCCCCGGAACTCAGACGCCTGGCCCGGTCGTTCAACGAGATGGCGGACAACGTCGAGGACGTGCTCGAACAGCAGCGCGCCTTTGTCGCCGACGCGTCCCACCAACTGCGCAACCCGCTCGCGGCGCTGCTTCTGCGCATCGAACTCCTCGCCCTCGAACTCCCCGAGGGGAACGAGGAGATCGCCTCGGTGCGCACCGAGGGCAAGCGCCTCGCACAGGTGCTCGACGACCTGCTCGATCTGGCGCTGGCCGAGCATGCCGACTCCGACCTGAAGTTGACCGACATCGGCGCGCTGGCCGACGAGCGCGTCGCGGCCTGGCGCCCGCTCGCCGAGGACAAGGGCGTCCGGCTGACCGGGCGGTGTCCCGCCGTCACCGCCTGGGCCGACCCGGTGGCCCTGTCCAGCGCGCTGGACGCGGTCGTCGACAACGCCCTCAAGTTCACGCCGGCCGGTGAGGAGGTCCGTGTCACGGTCGCCGCCGACGGTCCGACGTCGACCGTGGTCGTCACGGACGGCGGCCCCGGCCTCGCCGACGACGAACTGTCCCGTGTCGGGGACCGCTTCTGGCGCAGCGGACGGCACCAGAACGTGAAGGGTTCGGGCCTCGGCCTGTCCATCTCGCGGGCGCTGCTCGCCGCGGGCGGCGGCACCATCACGTACGAGCGCCATGAGCCGCACGGCCTGAGGGTGACGGTGTCGGTGCCCCGATCGGCGCCGTGACCGTGACCGGGCGAGGCACGGTGGCTACGGCTATGGCTACGGCGATGGGTATGGCTACGGCTTGACCGAGCGGTAGTAGCGCCGCGCTCCCTCGTTGAGTTGCAGCGGGTCCGTGAAGAGGGCCGTGCGCAGGTCCACCAACTGGGCCGCGTGCACCTCGGCGCCGATGTGGTCACGGCTGTCGATCACCGTACGGGTCAGCTGCTCGGTCAGTCCCGGGTCGGCGCGGTCCGTGGTGACAAGCAGGTTCGCCACCGCCAGCGTGGACACGGCGTCACCCTGCTGGGCGGCCGGATAGGCGTCCGCGGGCATCACGGACCCCCGGTAGTAGCGCGAGGCGCCCCCCTGCGCGTGCAGGGCGTCCACCAGGTTCCCGAGCGGGACGAACCGGATGTCGTACCGCTCCGACAGAAGCCGTACCGACGTGGTCGGCAGGCCGCCGGACCAGAAGAACGCGTCGATCTCGCCTTTCTCCAGCTTGCTGGGCATCGTGTCGATACCGATCGACACCGGGTCGATGTCCTTGGTGGCGTTCAGGCCCGCCGCCTTCAGGACCCGGTCCGCGATCAGCCGCACCCCGGAGCCGACTTGGCCCACGGCCACCCGCTTGCCCGCCAGGTCCTTCGCCGACTGCACATCCGACAAGCGCGGCACGACGAGCTGCACATAGTCGTCGTACAGCCGTGCGCAGCCACGCAGATCGGCCGCGCCCTCCTTGTCGTCGAGACGGTACTTCTCCACCGCGTCGGCGGCGGCGATGGTGAAGTCGGCCTCGCCCGTGGCCACCCGCTGGACGTTCTGCTGTGAGCCCTCGCTGCTGGTCAGACGCACCTTGAGGCGGGGCAGATCGCGCGCGAGGGCGGCCTCCAGGAGCTTGCCGTAGCGCTCATACACGCCGGAGCGCACTCCCGTGCTGAAGGTGACGGTGCCGCCGGGAGTGTCCTTCTCCAGCGGGTACAGCCACCACAGCAGCAGCCCTAGCGCGACGAGCCCGGCGACAGTGCCCTGGAGGGCGCGACGCCGGGTGATGCGGGGGAGTGCGGGGACCATGCGGGCGATCCTGCCAGTTGGGGCACCGGCCTGGCCAGGGTCGGCGGCCGGAGGGACGGCGGGGGCGGAGGCGGCCGGGGCGGAGTCAGCCGAGTCCCTCCAGGACGCTCACCGTGTTGGTGTAGATCAGACGGCGCTGGCCGAGGGCCGCGTAGTTCGACCAGACCGACGCGAGGTTCCGTTCCGTGATCGCGCTGCGGTGCGGGTCGTCGGCGGGCGCCGGATGGATCTGGTCCATGAAGTCGCCCTCGACCAGGCAGTGCGCGGTGTCCGTCGCCTGCAACAGCTCGGACACCTCCCACGCGACGCTTGTCTTCCCGACCCCGGAGCCGCCCCCGATGAGCAGCAGTTCATATGTCGACATGGCTCGCCACCCTGACAGGGCGGGCGCACGGCGGCATCCGAATTCCCGGCGGCCCATGTCGTGAACGGGCCCTCGGGGGCATGGGGTTGGATGTCCGCGTGACCGTTCATGAGGTGGCCCGGCAACTGCCGGCGATATCCGTCGTGCGTGACCTGAGCCGTGCGATGGCGATGGCGGAGGCGATCCTGTGCCCGGACTGGGCGGACCGCCACTACTCGTTCGACGCGCACTGGTCCGACGGCGAGGAGATGGCGTCGATGGGCGACGGCTCGGGCGACGAGTACGCCGTCGTGTTCTCGGCCGCCGGGGCGTACGCGCGGGGGTTCGCGCACGAGTCGTGGATGAGCCCCTATGCGGGCGACGGGCCGTGGCCGGGCGTACTCGACGAGGTCCCCGACGTGTTCCGGCCGTGCGTGGAGGACCCGGCGTTCTGCGACGAGGACGGGACGCCGGTGGTGACGGCGTGCCTGTGGCGGCAGGCCGGGGACGATCAATGGCGTGCGGGGAAGATCGAGTTCCCGGAGGGCCGGGACGACCCCGACGGCGCGCGGGGCCTCTTCCGCCTCCTCGTCGCCGGCGCCCCCGAGGCGTACCGGGACTTCGCCGAGGACTACTACGACGTCCCGGTCCCGCTGTCGGCGATCCGCGACCTCTACGCGCTGCGCCCGCTGACGAGCGAGCTGGTAGCGGCCCTGAACCCGGCGCTCACGCCGGCGGATCTGACCGCCGACGCCACCGTCATCGGCTACCCGACAGCCGCCCGCCCGGACCGCTGAACGGCCACTGAACGGCCGCTCAGTCCCGGCCACTGAGTCCCGGCCGCTCAGTCCCGGCCGCTCAGTCCGTCGCCGGACGGGGCGCGAAGAGCAGCGGCCATTCCTCGGCGGCGTTGATCGCGGCGATGACGTCGTCGTCCGTGTCCGAAGGCTCCGCGAACCACACCGCGACGGCCTCGTCGCCCCCTGGGCAGAGCGCCGGGTCGACCGTGGTCCGTACGCGCAGCAGCCGGTGCGCCTCCGGGGCGTGCGCGGACATCTCGGTGAACGCGGTCACGTCCAGGTCCGTCAGCGGATACGCCATCACGTCCGCCGTCAGCACGTCACCTTCGCGCGTGTGCTCGATCCACGCGTCGGTCGCGACGATGTACAGCACACCGTCGCCCTCGTAGCCGTAGTTGCCGAGCGCGAGAACCGCCTGCTCGCCGACCGAATCCGGTTCGTCCAGGACGAGCACGAGCTGCCGCGCGCCGTCCGTCGCGTCGATCCGGTCGGTGATGATCGCCCGTGTCATACCCGCACAGTACGGGGACGGAAAAACCACCGTGCGAGGCGTACCGGGACCGTGGTTGGTTGGCGCGATGACCGATCTGACGCCCGCCGACGAGTTCGCCGCGTTCCTCGCCCGTATCCGTGCGGATCCGGAGGTCGTCGGGGCGATCCTCAGCGGCTCCCGGGCCAAGGAAGGCACCGCGACGCCGCACTCGGACCACGATGTGTACCTGGTGGCCGCCGACGGCGCCGAGTCGTCCGTCGCCAGGGAGGTACGCCGCGACGCCCGGCTCGACGTCTCGGTCATGCCGCTGAGGGATTTCCGTACGCATGCGCTGCCCGGGTCGGGCACGGAGTGGAACCGGTACGCCTTTGCTCACGCCAAGGTGCTCAAGGACACCCCTGACGGCCTCGTCGCGGACCTGGTCCTCGCCAACTGGCACCCGAGGAGGCCGCACGGACGGCGCCCGAGATCCTCGACGGCTTCCTGAACGGGGTCTACCGCTCCCTGAAGAACGACCGCAACGGTGACGTCACAGCGGCCCGGCTGGACGCCGCCGAGGCCCTGCCTTTCCACCTCGGTTACGTTTTCGCGCTCCACGCGCGCGTGCGGCCCTACAACAAGTACCTGGGCTGGGAGCTGCGCCACCACCCCCTGAGCCGTCCCGAGTGGCCCCACGACCACCTCCTGCCGCTGCTCGAACAGGCGCTGTCCCCATCGCCCGCCCCCGCCCTGCGGCAGCTCTTCAACGAACTGGAGCCGCGTGCCCGCGTCGCCGGACACGATCAGGTGCTGGATGCCCTGGGGCGACGACCTGCTGCTGATGCGGGGGTCGCGGTGACCATCGTCTGTGCGTCTCCTGTCGTAGCCTTCCGGTATGGCTGAGTCCGAGCACCGTGTGGTCGTCGAAGAGGGCCGGATCACTACGCCGAGGGTCGTGTTGCGGCGGTGGACGCCGGACGACGCCGAAGCCGCCCTGGAGATCTACGGTTCCGACGAGGTGGCGCGATGGCTGGCGCCCGCGATGGAACGGGTTCCCGATGTCACGGCCATGCGCGAGGTCATCGAGGGATGGATCGCGAGCTGCCGGGAGCTGGAGCCGCCCCAGGGGCGCTGGGTGATCGAACGGCGTGACACGGGTGCACTGATCGGCGGAGCGGCCCTGCTGACGCTGCCTCCTCAGCACGTCGACCTGGAGATCGGCTGGCAGTTGGCGCGCAGCGCCTGGGGCCAGGGACTGGCCGCCGAGTCGGGGCACGCGGTGGCGCACTACGCCTTTGAGTCCGGCGCGTCCGAACTGTTCGCGGTGGTACGCCCCCGCAACGAACGGGGCGCGGCCACGGCACGGCGCGTGGGCATGGAGTGGGTCGGCGAAACGGAGAAGTACTACGACCTCCGCCTCCAGGTGTACCGCCTGCGCCGGGGGGAACTGGACCTCCCTGGCCCCTCCTCCTGACATCCCCTCTGCCTGACGCCCCGTCTTCGTGACGCACCCGCCCGCAGAGGGATCGTCGGTCACGCCTTTGCTGAGCCACCCGCGCCCGTACCCGTACCCGCCAGAGCCCGCTGCCGCGCCAGCTCCACCGCTTCCGACAGCGACGCGATGTCGTACGCCCCCCGGTGCCGCCGTCCGTTGATGAAGAACGTCGGTGTTCCCGACACGTCGCTCAGGTCGGCGGAGTCGACGTCCTCGGCCACCCGTCGCGCGCCGCGATGCCGGCGCAGATCGCGGCGGAAGGTCTCCTCGTCCAGGCCGAGTTCCCGGGCGTACCGTAGCAGATCGGTGACGGCGAGCGCGTCCTGGTGCGCGAGGAGCAGGTCGTGCATCTCCCAGAACGCGCCCTGTTCGGCCGCCGCCTCGGCCGCCTCAGCCGCGAGCTGCGCGCGCGGGTGGACGTCGTTCAGCGGGAGATGTCGCCACACATAGCGCACGTCGCCGAAGTCGGCCAGCAGCTCCCGGACGACGGGTTCCGCCTGCCCGCAGTACGTGCATTCGAAGTCCCCGTACTCGACCACGGTCACCGGTGCCTTGTCCGGGCCGCGCACACGGTCGTGCCGGGGGTCGACGGCCACCGCCAGATCCGTCAGGGGCTCCGACGTACCCAGCAGCGCGCGGGCCCGGCGTGCGGCCGGCAGCAGCCCGATGACGCCGGAGACCACCCACCCGGCGGCGTAGGCGCAGGGCAGCGTCGCCAGGATGCCGATCCGGGCCTCGTTGAGGTCCTTGCCCGTGAACGCCAGCGACGCGATGAGCAGGGACACCGTGAACGCCGCCCCGGCCACCGCCCCGCCCGCGGTCACCGCACCCCAGCCGACGTTGGGACGCAGCCGCCCGCGCGTGGCAGCGCGTGCCGCCGCCATGGACCCCACGATGCCGACGGTCTTCCCGATCACGCTGCCGCACAGGATGCCCAGCGTGATCGGTGAGGTGAAGGCGTCGGCCAACTCCCGTGCCCCCAGCGGGATACCCGCGTTGGCCAGCGCGAACAGAGGGACGATGACGAAGCTGACCCAGGGCAGAAAACGCTGTTCCAGTCGCTCGTTCGGCGAGATGGCCGAGGTCAGCCCCTGGACCGCCGACCGCTGCAACTCGGCCGTCGGCTGCTCACGGAAGAGCCGGAACAGCCCGCTCGCCCGCTCCAGATCCCCGCGCGGCGGCGGATAGGCGATCACCAGCGCGCCCACCGCGAGCCCCGTCACCACCGGATCCACCCCGGACTCCAGCAGCGCCACCCAGACCACCACGGACAGCAGCGCGCACGCCCCGCCACCGCGGATGCCCAGCACGCGCAGACCGACGATCAGCAGCAGTACGCCGATGGCGACGAAGAGGGCCGTCAGATGGATCTCGGCGCTGTAGAAGACCGCGATGACGACGAGCGCGACCAGGTCGTCGACCACCGAGATCGACAGCATGAAGGCGCGCAGCGAGGCGGGCAGTCGCGTACCGAAGAGCGCCAGGATGCCCAGCGCGACGGCCGTGTCCGTGGACATGGCCGTCCCCCAGCCGTGCACCGAGTCACGGCCCGCGTTGAAGCCGAGGTAGATCACGACCGGAACGACCATGCTGCTGAGGCCGGCGATCAGCGACAGGACCACCCAGCGTCTGTCCCGCAGCTCGCCCATGTCGAATTCCCGGCGGGCCTCCAGGCCGACGACGAGGAAGAAGAGCGCCATCAGGCCGCTGTTGATCCACTCGTGCAGGTTCAGCGACAGGCCGTAGCGGCCGAGACGCAGCGAGAAATGGGTGTCCCAGAGCGTTTCGTACGAGTGGAGGTCGACGTTCGCCCAGATCAGGGCGGCGGCGACGGCCGCCAGGAGCAGGGCGGCGCTGCCCGCCTCGGTACGTGCGAAGGTTCGCCAGCGGGCGGCGGTGACAGCCGAAAGCGGTCGGCCCGCGCTGTTCGCTGTCCCGTTCACGTCCCTGTCGGCCGACGCCGGTCGCGGGCGTCGGGGTCAGCCGCGCCTGGCGGCGGCGAGAGCGGCGCGCAACTCCTCCGCGTCGACGGGCTTGCCCGGATCGTTGGGCAGGTCCTGCGGGTTGCGGGCGTACGGCCGCACATAGGCGGGCATGTCGCGTTCGAACCGCCAGCTGTCCGCGAGGCTTCCGGTGTCGACCGCGTCGTACCCGAGCAGGTCGAGCAGACGGGTGGCGGACGCCTTGGCGTCGGCGTCGTCGCCCGCGATGGGGAGCGCCGCGCGCTGGGGCGAGCCCGCGGGCCGCGCGAGTGTGGCCAGATGCTTGAAGAAGATGTTGTTGAACGCCTTGACCACCTTGGCGTCCGGCAGATGACGCTGGAGCAGCTCGCTGGTGGTGACCTCGCCTTTGTCGAGTTCCGGGACCGACCCGTCGCGCTGGGGGTAGTAGTTGGTCGTGTCGAGGACGACCTTCCCGTCCAATGGGTGCACGGGCACCTGGCGGTCGTTCTTGAGCGGGATGGTCACCACGACCCAGTCCCCGGCCGCCGCCGCGTCGGTCGCGGTCGCCGCCCGTGCCTTCGGTCCGAGTTCCGTCACCAGGTCTGCCAGGGTGTCCGGGCCACGGGAGTTGCTGAGGACCACGTCCAGTCCGGCGGCGACACCGAGCCGCGCCAGAGTGCCGCCGATGTTTCCGCTGCCGATCAACCCAAGAGTGCTCATAGCGGCATTAAACCGGATATATGGATGTCCTACTCGTCAGGCTCCGGGGCCGGAGGCGGTGAGGGGACCACCTACCCTGGTGACATGAGTGGGAGTGACCGGAGTCAGGCAGTGGACGGATCGACGACGTACGACGGATCGAAAACGTACGAGGTGCGCACCTACGGGTGCCAGATGAATGTCCACGATTCGGAGCGGCTGTCCGGCCTGCTGGAGGACGCGGGGTACGTGCGCGCGCCCGAGGGCTCCGACGGGGACGCGGACGTCGTCGTCTTCAACACCTGCGCGGTCCGCGAGAACGCCGACAACCGCCTCTACGGCAACCTCGGCCGGCTCGCCCCGATGAAGACCAAGCGGCCCGGCATGCAGATCGCCGTCGGCGGCTGCCTCGCGCAGAAGGACCGCGACACCATCGTCCGCCGCGCCCCCTGGGTCGACGTCGTCTTCGGCACGCACAACATCGGCAAGCTCCCGGTACTCCTGGAGCGCGCCCGCGTGCAGGAAGAGGCCCAGGTCGAGATCGCCGAGTCCCTCGAAGCGTTCCCGTCGACGCTGCCCACCCGCCGTGAGAGCGCGTACGCCGCCTGGGTGTCGATCTCGGTCGGCTGCAACAACACCTGCACGTTCTGCATCGTGCCCGCACTGCGCGGCAAGGAGAAGGACCGCAGGACCGGTGACATCCTCGCCGAGATCGAGGCCCTGGTCGGCGAGGGCGTCTCCGAGATCACCCTGCTCGGTCAGAACGTCAACGCCTACGGCTCGGACATCGGCGACCGTGAGGCGTTCGGCAAGCTCCTGCGCGCGTGCGGCGCGATCGACGGCCTGGAGCGCGTCCGCTTCACCTCACCGCACCCGCGCGACTTCACCGACGACGTCATCGCCGCCATGGCCGAGACGCCGAACGTGATGCCGCAGCTCCACATGCCGCTCCAGTCCGGCTCCGACACCGTCCTGAAGGCGATGCGCCGCTCCTACCGCCAGGAGCGCTACCTCGGGATCATCGACAAGGTGCGCGCCGCCATCCCGCACGCGGCCATCACCACCGACATCATCGTGGGCTTCCCCGGCGAGACCGAGGAGGACTTCGAACAGACCCTCCACGTGGTCCGCGAGGCACGCTTCACGCAAGCGTTCACGTTCCAGTACTCCAAGCGGCCCGGCACCCCCGCGGCCGAGATGGCGGACCAGATCCCCAAGGAGGTCGTCCAGGCGCGGTACGAGCGCCTGGTCGCGCTCCAGGAGGAGATCTCCTGGGACGAGAACAAGAAGCAGGTCGGCCGCACCCTGGACCTCATGGTCGCCGGGGGGGAGGGCCGCAAGGACGGCGCCACACACCGTCTCTCCGGCCGCGCGCCCGACAACCGTCTCGTGCACTTCACCAAGCCCGACGAGGACGTGCGCCCCGGTGACGTCGTGACCGTCGAGATCACCTACGCCGCTCCGCACCACCTCCTCGCCGAGGGCCCCACCCTGAAAGTCCTGCGCACGCGCGCGGGGGACGCCTGGGAGAAGCGCAACGCCCAGGAGGCCGCCAAGCCCTCCGGCGTCATGCTGGGGCTGCCGAAGATCGGCGTACCGGAGCCGCTGCCCGCGGCGACGGGCGGGGCCTGCGGCTGCGACTGACAGCGTGCCGGGGCGGGAAGGAGACCGTCATGGCGTACAGCGTGGAATTCACGGAGCGCGCGGCACGGGTCCGGGACAGCCTTCCCGAGGAGCGCCGGGCGGTCCTGGAACGCGGCCTCGCCATCCTGGTCACCGAACCGCGCCACAAGTTGTCGCACGCCGTCGGCGGCGACGAGTCCACGCGCGAGATCGCGCTCTCCCGCAGCCTCGTCGTCGAGTACGTCATCAGTGACGGCAAGCTGGTCGTGCTGCTCGTGACAGTGATCGATCTGACGGATGTCCTGATCGAGGAGTGACGCGCCTCGCCTCCAGGGCGGGGTCTCGGCGCTGCGTGACCCACGTCCCTGCCAGGAGTGCCCCACCGCTCCCGCGCGCGGGGTTACGCTGCCGATCATGCTTGTTGCCGCCGCTGTCTGCCCCTGTCCTCCGCTGCTGGTGCCCGAGGTCGCCGCGGGTGCCGCCCCCGAACTCGACGGGTTGCGCGCGGCATGCGACGAGGCGGTGCGGGCGGTGCTCGCGGCCGACCCCGAGCTGGTCGTCGTGGTCGGCCCCGCCCCTGCCTCCGCCTCCGCCGCGGCTTCCGGAACCGGCGCCGTGACGTACGAACAGGGCACCCCGGGCACCTTCCGCCCCTACGGCGTGGCACTGGACGTATCCCTGGGCAAGCCGGGCTCCGGGACGCCCGACGACCGGCTTCCGCCGTCGCTCGCCGTGGGCGCCTGGCTCCTCGACCGCGCGGGCTGGAGCGGGCCCGTACGCGGCGTCCAGGTGCCCGACGGCATGGAGCGTGCCGCCAACGCCGCGACCGGGGCCGACCTGGCCCGGCTCGCGGACCGGGTCGGCCTGCTGGTCATGGGCGACGGCAGTGCCCGCCGCAGCCTCAAGGCACCCGGTTATCTCGATGAACGGGCGGCGGAGGTCGACGCGCGGATCGCCGCCGCACTCATCGCCGCCGATGTTGGCGCCGATGTCGACGTGGACCTCGACGTCGACTCGGGGGATTTTCTCGCCGCGCTGGACGCCGACCTCGCGCGGGACCTGATGATCTCCGGACGCTCGCCCTGGCAGGTCCTGAGAGGAGCGTCGACGGGCGATCTGACCGGGCGCCTGCTCTACGACGAGGCGCCGTACGGGGTGGGGTACTTCGTCGTGTCCTGGGTGTAGGGCCCGAGAGGCGCCTATCGCGAAACGGCATCCCCGCGCGCGTGGCGCCGTTTCTCACCCTGAGGGCAGAGACGCCGACGGCCGCGAAACGGTGGGTCCGTTTCGCGGCCGTCGTGGCGACGCGGGGCAGTGGGCGTCCGGTCCGGCGCGTCAGGCGGCCGGAGGCGTCGGCGGTGTCGTCGGGGGGCCGGCCGGAGGGGTGCCGGAAGAAGTCATGCCCCCTTCGGACGGGCCATTCCCGCTCGCGGTCCCTCCGCTCGCCGTGCCTTCGCCCGTGTCGCCCTCGGCCGCACCGCCCGCGGTGTCGCCCGGCTCCTTGCCCGCGAGGCGGCCCAGGGCACCCTTGGCCTTGTCCGTGCCCGTGTGGATCTTCTCGCTGTACTTGCCCTTGGTCTTGTCGTCGACCATCTTCGCGGCCCGTTCCAGACCGTGGTCGATCTTCTCCCCGTGCTGGTGCGCGAGGTCCGAGACCTTGTCCTTGGCAGGCGCGAGCTTCGCTTTCAGCGTGTCCAGGATGCTCATGGTTCGCCTTCCCTCGCGGGGGTCGTGTCTCGCGGGAACCGGTCCCGCGAAGGAACTACTTGCGGACGCTTTCACCGGCCTCGTTGTCGGCGGCAGCGTCCACGGACTGCTGCTTGGGGATCTCCACGCCCTCCACCGTGTCCGTGTCACTTCCGGCGGCTTCGGCCGACTCCGGTTCGGAATCCGTCCCGGTAGCGGGAGCGGTCGAAGGCGAGTCCTCCGTCGACGCGACGTCAGTGGTGGACGAAGCCTTCGCCTCCTCAGACGTGCGTTCCGCCGTCGCGGTGACCGCCGACTTCTCGGCGGCGGACGCCCCGGCGGCAGCTCCCTCGGCTCCTTCTGCTCCCTCGGCGACCGTTCCCACGGCGCCGGATCCCTCAGCGGTCGACGCTTCCTCCGCACCCTTCGGCTTACGGAGGAAACGCTCAAAAATACCCATAACCACTCCATATCGTACTCGTGTGGGCGAAATCCCGCGCTACCCGGTGCGCCCCATTGCGTCGACCGGGCCACCGGCACTCGAAACCGCCACCGGAACCTCGCAACTGGCAACGACCCCGCGCGTGCGGCGTCACGTAACTCGTTCGGGAAGACCTCTGAGGTTTGCGAGACTGGTGCGGTGAGCAGTGAAGCCCCCGCCCCGCGGGTCATCGCCGTCGTCGGGCCGACCGCGGCCGGAAAGTCCGATCTGGGCGTCTTCCTCGCCCAGCGCCTCGGTGGCGAGGTCGTCAACGCCGACTCGATGCAGCTCTATCAGGGGATGGACATCGGCACCGCCAAGCTGACGCCCGGGGAACGCGGCGGGATCCCGCACCACCTCCTCGACATCTGGGACGTGACCGTCACCGCGAGCGTCGCCGAGTACCAGCGCCTCGCGCGCGGGGAGATCGACCGGCTGCTCGCCGAGGGCCGCTGGCCGGTCCTCGTCGGCGGTTCCGGGCTGTACGTGCGCGGAGCCATCGACCATCTGGAGTTCCCCGGCACCGACCCCGTCGTACGGGCCCGACTGGAGGACGAACTCACGCTGCGCGGCTCCGGAGCGCTGCACGCGCGCCTGGCCGCCGCCGACCCGGAGGCCGGCCGGGCCATCCTCCCGAGCAACGGCCGCCGTATCGTGCGCGCTCTTGAGGTCATCGAGATCACGGGCCGGCCCTTCACGGCCAACCTCCCCGGCCACGACTCGGTCTACGACACCGTGCAGATCGGCGTCGACGTGGTCCGCGCCGAACTCGACGAACGCATCACCACGCGCGTGGACCGCATGTGGGACGCCGGACTCGTCGATGAGGTGCGCGCGCTGGAGGCCCGTGGACTGCGGGACGGACGCACCGCGTCGCGCGCGCTCGGGTACCAGCAGGTGCTCTCCGCGCTCGCGGGGGAGTGCACCGAGGAGGAGGCGCGCGCGGAGACCGTACGCGCCACCAAACGCTTCGCCCGCCGTCAGGACTCGTGGTTCCGGCGCGACCCGCGCGTGCACTGGCTGAGCGGCGCCGCGGAGGACCGAGGGGAACTCCCGGCACGGGCGCTGTCGTTGCTCGAACGACCGGTCACAGCCTGATCACGTGATGGCATCGGGACGCTCCGGCCGTCATCGGGGCCCTCGGCGCCGTGCCATCATCGACCCACGATCGACCAGTGGAGTCCGGAGTGGGAGGGCGCGTGGCGATGGAGGCCGGCCCTCAGAACACCGCACCGGGCGGCAGGCAGCACACCGCGCGCGGTGACGCCGACCGCTCGGCGGACACCGCGGACGGACTGAGTTCCGACGGCCCCGACGCGACGCCCGACGGTGTCGCCGACGACGGCCCCGGGCCCGACGAGCTGGACCCGCAGACCGAGGTCGAGGTCGAGCTGCGCCCCCAGCGCCGACTGCGGATCTGGCAGCTCGCGCCGATCGTGGCGCTCGCCGCGGGCGGCTCGCTGATGTTCGCGTTTCCGCTGGCGTTCGAGTTCGGCGACGGCGGTGCGATCGTGGCCATGCTCGGCCTGCTGATCTGCTCCTGCGCGGCCGGCTGGGGCATGATGGCCGCCCGCCGCGTCGGGTACACCTGGCCGGGGCTGCCGCAGCGCGGCTCGGGGAGCCGCCCGGACTGGCGGGTCGTGCTCACGTACGTCCTCGTGGTCGGCGCCGTCGCCGTACTCGCCGTCTGGCGCGTCGCCCGCCTGCGCTGAGCCCACGGTCCGCCCGCGCCGAGCCCACCCGCCTGCGCTTATCCCACAGCGCACTGTCACGCCCCCGCTGTCGCACCCACCCCGTACGATCGAGGAATGAGCCAGCGGATCGCCTTCCTCAAAGGTCACGGGACCGAGAACGACTTCGTGATCGTTCCCGACGCCGAGAACGCCTTGGAGCTGCCCCCGGCCACCGTCGCCGCCCTGTGCGACCGTCGCGCGGGCATCGGTGGCGACGGTCTGCTGCACGTCGTGCGGTCCGCCGCCCACCCGGAGGCCAGGGCGATGGCGGACCGGGCCGAGTGGTTCATGGACTATCGCAACGGTGACGGCTCGGTCGCCGAGATGTGCGGCAACGGCGTGCGGGTCTTCGCCCGCTATCTCCAGCGCGCGGGACACATCACCGAGGGAGACCTCGCCATCGCCACCCGCGGCGGTGTCAAGAGCGTGCACATCGCCAAGCCGGTCCCGAACAGCGGTTCCCCCGAGGGTGACATCACCGTCGGCATGGGCAAGGCCCTGCTGCCGGAAGGCGACATCACGGTGTCCGTCGGCGAACTGACCTGGCCCGCGCGGAACGTGAACATGGGAAACCCGCACGCGGTCGCCTTCGTGGACGACCTGGCCCAGGCCGGAAGGCTCCTGACACCGCCTCCGGTCAGCCCGGCGACGGCCTACCCGCAGGGCGTGAACGTCGAGTTCGTCGTCGACCGCGCCCCGCGCCATGTCGCGCTGCGGGTGCACGAGCGAGGCTCCGGCGAGACCCGCTCGTGCGGCACGGGCGCGTGTGCGGTGGCCGTCGCGGCGGCCCGCAGGGACGGCCTCGACCCGAGCCGCACCGGCACCCCGGTGACGTACACCGTGGACGTCCCCGGTGGGCGACTGACCGTCACCGAGCGGCCCGACGGCGAGATTGAGATGTCCGGGCCCGCCGTGATCGTGGCCGAGGGCGAGATCGACACCCTGTGGCTGGAAACCGTCAGCGGGCGCGCGTAACCCTAAACCCTTGATCGTTCCCTCGAATGGGTGATCCGTTTCACGCTCGGCGGGAGGCGGTCATGGGCGCGTGGTGGGGTCGGTAGCATCAAGCACCGGCCCGGTCGGGAGTCCCTTCGCCCTCCTTCAGAGCTGAACGCCTGGAGGCACCCGCTCCGTTCCGCCGGTCGACGCAGCCGGAGGTGCCCATGAGTGCGGAGGCGACAAACCCTGCGATGCCGGGCTCCACGACGCCCGGAGTCCACCGCAGACGCACCCGCCCCCGTATCGACCTGCGCCGACTCGGCCGGGCCGCCCTCCTCGGCCCGGCGACACGGGACCGTCTGCCGGACGCCATCGGCCATGTCGTGGAGGCCCATCGGGCGCACCACCCCGAGGCCGACCTCGACCCGCTGCACCGCGCGTACGTACTCGCCGAGTCCTCGCACCGCGGACAGATGCGCAAAAGCGGCGAGCCGTACATCACCCACCCCCTCGCCGTGACCCTGATCCTCGCCGAACTCGGCGCGGAGACCACGACGTTGACCGCGTCGCTGCTCCACGACACCGTCGAGGACACCGAGGTGACGCTCGATCAGGTACGGGACCAGTTCGGCGACGAGGTCTGCTTCCTGGTCGACGGCGTCACCAAACTGGAGAAGGTCGACTACGGCGCCGCCGCCGAACCCGAGACGTTCCGCAAGATGCTCGTCGCCACCGGCAACGATGTCCGCGTCATGTCGATCAAACTCGCCGACCGGCTGCACAACATGCGCACCCTCGGCGTGATGCGCCCCGAGAAGCAGGAACGCATCGCCAAGGTCACCCGCGACGTGCTCATCCCGCTCGCCGAACGGCTCGGCGTCCAGGCGCTCAAGACCGAACTCGAAGACCTCGTCTTCGCGATCCTCCACCGCGAGGAGTACGCGCGCGTCAGCCGTCTCATCATGGACGACGCCGCGCGCGCGAAGAGCCCTCTCGCCGACACCGCCGAAGCGATGCGCGCGGTCCTGCGGGACGCCGACATCGCCGCCGAAGTCCTGATCCGGCCCCGGCACTTCGTCTCCGTGCACCGGGTCTGCCGCAAACGCGGGGAGTTGCGCGGAGTCGACTTCGGGCGGCTCCTCGTCCTCGTGCAGGAGGACGCCGACTGCTACGCGGTCCTGGGCGAACTGCACACCTGTTTCACGCCGGTGGTCTCGGAGTTCAAGGACTTCATCGCCGTGCCCAAGTTCAACCTGTACCAATCGCTGCACACCGCGGTCGCCCGCACCGACGGATCCGTGGTCGAAGTCCTCATCCGTACGCACCAGATGCACAAGGTCGCCGAAGCCGGCGTCGTCGCCCTCGGCAATCCGTACGCCCCCGGCGCCGACGATCCCCTGGACGGGGAGCGTGCCGACCCCACCCGGCCCGGCTGGCTGTCCCGGCTCCTCGACTGGCAGCGCGCGGCCCCCGACTCCGACACGTTCTGGTCGACCCTCCGCGAGGACCTCGCCCAGGACCGCGAGGTCACCGTCTACCGGCTCGACGGCGGCACCCTGGGGCTGCCCGCGGGCGCCAGTTGCGTCGACGCGGCCTACGCGCAGTACGGTGAGGACGCGCACGCGTGTATGGGCGCGCGCGTCAACGGCCGTCTGGCCACGCTCAGTACGGTCCTGCACGACGGCGACACCGTGCAGCTCCTCATGGGCCAGGACACCGCGTCGGGCCCCTCCAAGGAGTGGCTCGACCACGCCAGGACGCCCGCCGCGCGCATCGCCATCGGCCGCTGGCTCGCCGCCCACCCGGAGGACCCCCAGACCCCCGAGACGGCTCCCAGGGCCCCTGTCACGGCGCCCGCCGTGCGTCCGGCCGCCGCGGGAGCCGTCGTCGACCGGGCGGGCGCCTCCGTACGCCTGGCGGGCTGTTGCACACCGGTGCCGCCGGACGACGTCACCGCCTTCGCGGTGCGCGGTGGTGTGGTCACCGTGCACCGCGTGGCGTGTTCGGCCGTGGCGCGGATGAAGAGCGCGGGGCGCGCCGAGGTCGGCGTGCGCTGGGGGGACACCTCCGAGTACCGGGTCACGCTGGTCGCCGAGTCGTTCGGCCGCCCTCATCTGCTCGCCGACCTCACCGAGGCCATCGCCCAGGAAGGCGTCGCGATCGTCTCGGCGACCGTCGAACCGCCCACCCAGCAACAGGTCCGGCACACCTACACGCTCCAACTCCCCGACGCCGCCTCCCTTCCCGGCCTGATGCGCGCCATGCGCAATGTCGCCGGTGTCTACGACGTGAACCGCGCGCAGTACTCGGCGACAGCAGCCCCGTAACAGAACTGACGGACCGTCACTCAACATCGCGCGCCTGTCGTCTGTCGTGTCTCCCGCGCGCGTGCAGGGTGTTGGACGATCTCGTTCGGGTGGGCGCGGCGCGCGCCGTCACGGTGTGGTGCGTGCGCGCTGGTAGCGGTAGTTCATGCTGTTTTTCGCCCGCTCCCGGGCCCCACGACCGTCACGACCCGCGGGCCCCAAAGCTCCCCGCACCAGAGGCGTTCTGCTCGCCGTCGCGACCAGCGTCACGCTCGTCGCCGCGAGCGCGCCCTCACCGGCCGCACCGCTCGGCGTCGGGGACCGCCTGTTCCCGCACCTCGGCAACCCCGGATACGACGTGACGTCGTACGACCTGTCCTTCACCTATCCCGGCGTCAACGACAAGCCGATGGCGGCCGTTACCGTCATCGACGCGCGCGCGACCGCGCGCCTGGAGAGCCTCAACCTGGACTTCTCGCACGGCAAGGTCGGCTCCATCGACGTCAACGGCGCTCCCGCGCGCTTCACCACCGCCGACGAGGACCTGGTCGTCACGCCCTCGCGGCCCGTGCCCGTCGGCGGACATCTCCGGATCGTCGTCCGGCACACCAGCGACCCCCGGCCGGCCAAGGGCACCGACTCGGGCTGGGTGCCGACCAAGGACGGTCTGGCCATGGCCAATCAGGCCGACGCCGCCCACCGCGTCTTCCCATGCAACGACCACCCCTCCGACAAGGCCGACTTCACCTTCCGTATCACCACCCCGAAGAGCCTCACCGCCGTCGCCAACGGGCTGCCCGTCGCCACCGATCGCCGCGCCAGCGCCACCACCTGGACGTACCGCACGCGCCACCCCATGGCCACCGAGCTGGCCCAGGTGTCCATCGGCAAGTCCACCGTCGTGCACCGCGCGGGACCGCGAGGGCTGCCCCTCCGGGACGTCGTCCCGACCAAGGACCGCAAGGTCCTGGAGCCGTGGCTGCGCAAGACCCCGGACCAGATCGCCTGGATGGAGGGGAAGGTCGGCCGCTACCCCTTCGAGACGTACGGGCTGGTCATCGCCGAGGCGAGCACCGGGTTCGAGCTGGAGACGCAGACGCTCTCGCTGTTCGAGCGTGAGCTGTTCGTGCGGCCCGAGATCCCCTCCTGGTACGTCGACGCGATCATGGTCCACGAACTGGCCCATCAGTGGTTCGGCGACAGCGTCAGCCCCCGCACCTGGTCCGACCTCTGGCTCAACGAAGGGCACGCCACCTGGTACGAGGCCCTGTACGCCGACGAGAAGGGCCACTACGCGCTCGACAAGCGCATGAAGGACGCCTACGGGAGGTCGGACGCCTGGCGGGCCGCCGGAGGACCGCCCGCCCACATCAAGGGGCCCGAGGCCGGCCAGAAGATCAGCATCTTCCGCCCGGTCGTCTACGACGGCAGCGCCCTGGTCCTCTACGCGCTGCGCCAGGAGATCGGTCGCCCCGCCTTCGAACGCCTGGAACGCGCGTGGGTGAGCACCTACCGTGACGACACCGCCACGACCGGCGACTTCGTCGACCTCGCGTCCGCCACCGCCGGACGCGACCTCAGCGGGTTCTTCGACGCGTGGCTGTACGGGGCCAAGACGCCGGCGATGCCCGGACACCCGGACTGGAAGCAGCAGGCGCCGACGAAGTAGGACGACCAAGTGGGCGACGGGAAATCCGCGGAGCGGCGGGTCGGAAAACCTGGGTGCCGAGACGGGCCGTGCCGTGCGACCATCGTCAGGTCGACAGCGCGGCCGGCCCGGAGAACGGGACGGCGCCGGGCGGTACGGGATCCCGTGACGGGGAATCCTCGAAGTGCCCCGAGCGTTGTCGGAGTGTCGGGCGAGTGCCCGGCACCGGTGGACGGGCGTCCACCGACCCTCGCAGTCCCCATCGACGTAAGGATCCAATGACCTCCTCTTCTTCCCCTTCCCAGGATGCGCAGAGCTTCGCTCAGAACCACCCCGAAGGTCTTCGGGCCGATGCCCTGATGGAAGAGGACGTCGCCTGGAGCCATGAGATCGACGGGGAGCGGGACGGCGATCAGTACGACCGTTCCGACCGTGCGGCGCTGCGCCGCGTCGCGGGTCTCTCCACCGAGCTGGAGGACGTCACCGAGGTCGAGTACCGGCAGCTCCGTCTGGAGCGGGTCGTACTCGTCGGCGTGTGGACGTCGGGGACCGCGCAGGACGCGGACAATTCGCTGGCCGAGCTGGCCGCACTCGCGGAGACCGCGGGCGCGCTGGTTCTCGACGGTGTCATCCAGCGCCGCGACAAGGCCGACCCGGCGACCTACATCGGTTCCGGCAAGGCCCGTGAGCTGCTCGACATCGTGCTGGAGACCGGCGCCGACACCGTCATCTGCGACGGTGAACTCTCCCCGGGCCAGCTCATCCATCTCGAAGACGTCGTCAAGGTCAAGGTCATCGACCGTACGGCCCTGATCCTCGACATCTTCGCCCAGCACGCCAAGTCCCGAGAGGGCAAGGCGCAGGTCGCGCTCGCGCAGATGCAGTACATGCTGCCGCGACTGCGCGGCTGGGGTCAGTCGCTGTCCCGTCAGATGGGCGGCGGCAAGGGCGGCGGCCTCGCCACCCGTGGCCCCGGTGAGACCAAGATCGAGACGGACCGCCGTCGGATCCGCGAGAAGATGGCCAAGATGCGCCGTGAGATCGCGGCCATGAAGACGGGCCGCGAGATCAAACGCCAGGAGCGACGCCGCAACAAGGTGCCGTCGGTGGCGATCGCCGGGTACACGAACGCGGGCAAGTCGTCCCTGCTCAACCGCCTCACGGGCGCGGGTGTGCTGGTGGAGAACGCCCTGTTCGCCACCCTCGACCCGACCGTGCGCCGGGCCGAGACCCCGAGCGGACGGCTGTACACGCTGGCCGACACCGTCGGATTCGTCCGGCACCTGCCGCACCACCTCGTCGAGGCGTTCCGCTCCACGATGGAGGAGGTCGGCGACTCCGACCTCATCCTGCACGTGGTGGACGGAGCACATCCGGCGCCGGAGGAGCAGCTCGCCGCCGTGCGCGAGGTCATCCGTGACGTGGGCGCCGTCCGGGTGCCCGAGATCGTGGTGATCAACAAGGCGGACGCGGCCGATCCGCTCGTACTCCAGCGGCTGCTGCGGGTCGAGAAGCACTCGATCGCGGTGTCCGCGCGGACGGGAGCGGGCATCGACGAACTGCTCGCGCTCATCGACGCCGAACTGCCCCGCCCCTCGGTCGAGATCGAGGCGCTGGTGCCGTACACCGAAGGCCGCCTGGTCGCCCGTGCCCACAGCGACGGCGAGGTGATCTCCGAGGAACACACCCCGGAGGGCACCCTGCTGAAGGCCAGGGTGCACGAGGAACTGGCAGCGGACCTGGCCCCGTACGTACCGGCGTCGACCGTCCCGTCGGCTCTGGCCTGACCGGCACCCGGCCCGCTTCGCGTCGGTGGCCCGCTCCCCCTCGGGGGAGCGGGCCACCGACGTCACCGGTCAGCCGCCTGTTACCGGCTGCCGTACTTCTCGCTCATCATGTCGAACAACTCCTCGGCACCCGTGCCCAGTTGCGGCCCCGCGAGCCAGGTGTTCCCGGCCGGGCCGATCGACGTGTTCGAGATCAGGACGGTCTTGCCGTCCCGCACCCGGAACCAGCCACCACCGGACGACCCGCCGGTCATGGTGCAGCCGATGCGGTACATCGTCGGCTCACTTGAGTTCACCGTCAGACGGCCCGGCTTGTCGAGGCACTTGTTCATCTGGAGACCGTTGAACGGCGGCGCGGCCGGGTAACCCCAGGCGCCCATGCTGCTCACCGACGGCACGGACGGGGTCGAGAAGTCCACGTCCAGCGCGGCACCGACCGTCTCCTCCAGGGACTTGGTGCCCTGCTGCGGCTTCACATGCAGCACCGCGTAGTCGTACGGAGCGCCGGCGCCGCCCGACGAAGCGCCCTCGGCGATCCACTCGTTGGAGGTCGCGACCCAGTCCGCCCAGTACTGGCCGTAGGGCGCGATCTCCTGCGGCGCGGCGTTGGACAGCTCCGCCTCGGACTTGCCGAGGTCGTTGTAGGCCGGGACGAAGGCGATGTTGCGGTACCAGCCGCCGCCCGTACCCGCGTGCACGCAGTGGCCCGCCGTCCACACCAGGTTGGACTTGCCCGGGTTGCGCGGGTCCTTGACGACCGTGCCCGAACAGACCATCGAGCCCTCGGGCGAGTCGAAGAACACCTTGCCGACCGGGGCGGCGTTCTTGTGGTACGGGGTCTTCTCCGGCTCGGCCTGCACCGGTGCGGGCTCGGGGTCGGTGACGCCCTGGTCGTTCACCGCGTCCTTGGCGGTGATCGTCTTGTTCGGCTCCTTGGCCGACTTCATCCGCTCGGGCTTCCACAGGCCCTCGATGACCGGGTTGACGAAGTCCTTGGCTTCACGCAGCCACTCGTCCTTGTCCCAGTTCTTCCAGCCGCCGTCCTTCCACTGGTCGACGTCGATTCCGTGCTCCTTGAGCCGGTTGGCGAGATCGGCGGGCAACTCGACGCCGCCCGACTCCTTGTCCGTGCCCTTGTCGGCGCCCTGCGACGCGGTCGTGTCGGACGCGCCGCCCGCCTTGTCGTCACTCGAACCGCAGGCGGTGGCGGTGAGCGCGAGCGCCGCGACCAGACCGGTGGCGGCGACGGTACGAATGGAACGCATGGTGCTGTGACCCCCCGTGAGAACGAATGTCTGTCATACGAGATGTGCTGTGCGGTCTGCCTCGGGTGCGCGGTGCCGGTGCCTGGTGTCCAGTGCTCGGTGCTCGCGCGCCCGGAGGCGAGTGGGTTGGGTTGCGTGGGTTGGTGTCATGCGCTTGTCAGATGGGGAGGCGGCTCACCGCCGCGGCTCCCGCGCACGACACCCCACTATGCCCGGACGGACGGGGACGAACGGCGGCGGGGTGGTGAAGATTTCCCGGCCCCGCCGCCACAGCCCTACGTCACCGAAGGTCCGCTCACTGCCCGGCGAACTTGTCGCTCACCGCGTCGTACACGCCCTTGGCCTCCTTGCCCAGGTGCGGCCCCGCCAGCCAGCCGGCGGTCACCGGGCCGATCGACGTGTTCGACACCAGCGCCGGCTTGCCGTCGGAACCCTGCGCGACCCAGCCGCCCCCGGACGAACCGCCGGTCATCGTGCACCCGATGCGGTACATCGTCGGATCCGACTCGGTCAGCGACAGACGTCCCGGCTTGTCCGGGCACTGGTACAGCTTCTGCCCGTCGAACGGCGACGCCGCCGGGTAGCCCGTGGCCGTCATGGTCGCGATCTTCGAGACGGCGGGCGCCTCGAAGTCGACCGGCAGGGCCGAACCCACGGTCTCCTCAAGCGACTTGCCGTCGCCGCCCTTCTCGGGCGTCACATGCAGGACCGCGAAGTCGTACGGGGCACCCTGACCACCCGTCGGACCCCCCTGCTCGATCCACTGCTCCGACGTCTGCGCCCAGTTGGACCACCAGACCCCGTACGGGGCGACCTCCTCGCGCGGCGCGCCCTGCAACTGCGCCGCCGACTTGCCGGCGTCGTTGTACGAGGGCACAAAGGCGATGTTGCGGTACCAGCCGCCGCTCTTGCCGGCGTGCACGCAGTGGCCCGCGGTCCACACCATGTTCGACTTGCCCGGGTTCGCCGGGTCCTTGACCACGGTCGCCGAGCAGACCATCGACCCCTCGGGCCCGTCGAAGAAGACCTTGCCGGCCTCCGCCGCGTTGCTGTGGTACGGCGTCCCCACGGGCTTCGCGTCCACCGGCTCCGGGGTCGGATCGGTCACGCCCTGGTCACCGGAGATGTCGCTGTCGTCGACGCCCTTGTCGGGGTCGTCCGCGTCCCGCATACGGTCCGGGTCCCACAGCCCGGCGATGATCGGGTTGACGAAGTCCTGCGCCTCGCGCAGCCACTTGTCCTTGTCCCAGTCCTTCCAGGCGCCGCCCTTCCACTTGTCCAGGTCGATCCCGTGCTCCTTGAGCCGGTCCTTGATGTCGTCCGGGATCTTGACCTTGCCGTCGCCCGCCTGGGAAGCGGTCGCGGTCGGCTCGCCGCCGGCGTTGTCGTCGCCCGGCCCACAGGCCGTTGCGGTCAGCACGAGTGCCGCGCCGAGTGCGACGGTCGCGGCCACCGGCGTTCTGCGGCGCGCGCTCCTCCCACGGTGTGCGGTGAAGAGCGGGCGTATGGATCGCATGGTGTGACTCCCCCTGGCTTCGGGTGCTCTGTTCTGCCGGACAGCGCGGCCGGTCCGACGGCCGGTCGCCGCCCGGGTCCGGTCCTGCTGAACGGCCCCCCACACTATGCCGGAGCCGTCGGCGCCCGCCGACCGAACAGCAACGGTTCCGTCACAGGCGGCCTGACCTGGTGGCCAACCCGTAACCCGCCCATATGACGCCTTCTCATGTTCGGTCCGGTGCCGGGCTGTCGGCGACCAGCGAGGTCAACGTCCGCTTTCTGTAGGTGAGTTCCACAGGCCCGAGCGGCGCAGGGACTGGGGGCAGTGCAGATAGATCTCATCGATCTCGATCAGGACCGCGAGATCGGGACGCCGGCCCTTCGACGCCATCGCGGCGAAGAAGGGGGCGTCGGTGAGGATGCGGGCCCTGCCGTTGATCCGCAGGACGTCCCCGCTGCCGGGAATCAGATAGAGCAGTCCGGCGTGCGGGTTGGCGAGCATGTTCTGGAGGCTGTCGCCCCGCCGGTTGCCGGGGCGCTCCGGCAGGGCCACGGTGCCGGGATCGACGATGTGGGTGAAGCCGGGGGCGTCGCCGCGCGGGGAGACATCGCAGGCGCCCCGCGCGTCGGAGGTGGCGATCAGGCAGAACGGGGAGCGGGCCAGGAGGGCTTGGTCGTCCTCGTCGAGTCGGGCGTGCACCTTGTCGATGACGATGGGTTGCGGTTCGCCCAGCAAGTCCCTTAGTTCCGCGGGTGAGCGCAGCTCGGTGAAGCCGGGGCGGGAGGTGGCCGTGACGGCGGTTCTGCTGGGCATGGTGACTCCCGGTGGTGGGTGTGGCGGGCGGGCCGGTATCCGTGGACCGGGTGGCCGGGTGGCCGGGTGGCCGGGTGACCGGAGGCGCGTACGCCCTTGATCCGTTGGCCGTACGATCCGTTCGTCAGCGGGACTCGCGCGCCGCGACGGGACCGAGCGACGCCCCGTCCGTATGCGATACCCCGTCCGTACGCGACACCCCACCTGTAGGCGACACCCCCTCCGTAGGCGCCACCCCCTCTGCGGGAGGATCCACAGGAGGAACCGGTCCGGCCGGAACTCGCTCCGTGGACCTGACGCCGTGTCGCCCGATAGGGAGCATGAGGGGCCGCCCCGATACCGGGTCCTTGATGATGCGGCTGTCGAGGCCGAACACGGCGCGGACGTTCTCCTCGGTCAGCACCTCGTGCGGCGGCCCGGCCGCGTGCAGCCTGCCGGACGCGAGGGCGACGACGTGATCGGCGTACCGGGCGGCGAGGTTGAGGTCGTGCAGGACCATCACGACGGTCGTGCCCCGCTCGTGGTTCAGATCCGTCAGCAGGTCGAGGACTTCGACCTGGTGGCTTGCGTCGAGGAAGGTGGTGGGCTCGTCCAGCATCAGGATGTCGGTCTGCTGGGCCAGCGTCATCGCGATCCACACCCGCTGCCGCTGGCCGCCGGAGAGTTCGTCCACGCTGCGGTCGGCGAGCGGCGTGGTGTCGGTCGCCGCCAGGGCCGCCGCCACGGCCGCGTCGTCCTCGGCGGTCCAGCGCGAGAACATCCGCTGGTGCGGATGGCGTCCACGGCCGACGAGGTCGGCGACGGTGATCCCCTCGGGGGCGATCGGCGACTGGGGCAACAGCCCGAGCGTGCGCGCGAGTTCCTTGGCGGGCCGACGGTGCACCTCCTTGCCGTCCAGGACGACGCGGCCCTCGCGGGGCGTCAGCAGTCGGGACATCGAACGCAGCAGCGTCGACTTGCCGCAGGCGTTCGCGCCGACGATCGCCGTGATCCGGCCCGGCGGCACGGTCAGGTCCAGGGACGCGATCACGGTGCGGTCGCCGTAGCCGAGGGTGAGCCGTTCGGCGCTCAGGGAGTGGTGCGTGGTCACAGGGAGCCTCCCGCCCGGTTGGTGCGGATGATCAGATAGACGAGATAGGGCGCGCCGAGCACACCGGTGACGACGCCGACCGGGAAGCGGGTGTCGAAGGCGAACTGGCCGGTGAAGTCGGCGACCAGGACCAGCAGGGAGCCGACGAGACCGGCGGATACGAGCGGTGAGCCGCCTGGGCCGGTGATCCGTGCCGCGATGGGTCCGGACAGGAACGCGACGAAGGCGATGGGCCCGGCAGCTGCCGTGGCGAAGGCGATCAGGCCGACAGCGGCGACGATCACCGTGACGCGGGTGCGTTCGACACGGACCCCGAGGGCCGACGCGGTGTCGTCGCCGAGTTGCATCGCCGACAGGTTCCGGGCCCGCGACAGCAGTACGGGGCACAGCGCCGCCAGCGCCACCGCGGCGGGCAGGGTCTGGTCCCAGGTGGTGCCGTTGAGGCTGCCGGTCAGCCAGCGCATCGCCTCCTGGAGGTCCCATTCGGCGGCCTGCGAAAGCACGTAGGCGACGACACTGTCCAGCATCGCGGCGATCCCGATACCGATGAGCACGAGCCGGGTGCCGACCACGCCGTCCTTGAACGCCAGGGTGTAGACGAGCAGCGCCACGGCGAGCGCGGCGACGATCGCGATCACGGACACCTGTGTCTCGCCGAGGGACAGCGTGACGATCGCGACGGCCGCCGCCGCGCTCGCGCCCGAACTGATACCGATGACGTCCGGGCTGGCGAGCGGGTTACGGAGCATGGTCTGGAAGGTGACGCCGGCAAGGCCGAAGCTGAAGCCCGCCACCACGGCGAGCACCGCCCGCGGCAGCCGCAACCGCCCGACCGTGAACGACGCCCCCGGTACCTGTTCCCCGAGGACCACGCGGACCACGTCGTCGAGCGGGTAGTACGTCTGCCCGGCCATGAGGGTCAAGGTGAACCCGGCCACCACGAGGACGGCGAGCAGCAGGATGACCGTACGGCGACGGAGCGCGCGCCGGGCCCGGCCGCGTGCCACGGCTTTCATGGCCTCCACGGTCTCCATGGCCTCGACGGAGGGTGGCCGAGGGGTGAGAACGACGGTGCTCACAGCGCACGCACCTTCTGTTGGACGGCGCTCATCGGGCACGCCCCTTCTGTCGGACGGCGCTCACAGCGCACGCACCTTCTGCCTACGGACGATCCAGATGAAGAACGGGGCGCCGATCAGCGCCGTCATGATGCCCACGTCGACCTCGGCGGGCCGGGCCACGACCCGGCCGACCACGTCGGCCGCCGTGAGCAGCGCCGCGCCGAGGAGCGCGGCGAAGGGCAGCAGCCAACGGTGGTCCACGCCGATGAGCAGCCGGCAGGCGTGCGGGACGACGAGCCCGACGAAGGAGATCGGTCCGGCGACGGCGGTCGCGGCGCCGCACAGCACGACGGCGCCGAGCGCGGCCACGCCCCGGGCGACGGCGACCCGCTCGCCGAGCCCCGCCGCGAGTTCGTCCCCCAGCGCCAGCGAGTTCAGGGCCTTCGCCGACAGCAGGCAGATGGCGAATCCCGCGCCGAGGAAGGGCAGTACATGCCCGATACGGTCGTAGGAGGCGCCGCCGACGCCACCGATCTGCCAGAGCCGGAAGCCCCCGGCGATGTCGTTGCGGGGCAGCATGACGGCGGTGACCAGCGAGGCGAACGCGGCCGAGGTCGCGGCCCCGGAGAGCGCCAGTTTCAGGGGCGTGGCGCCGCCCCGGCCGAGGGTGCCGACGGTGTACACGAACAGGGCCGACAGTGCCGCCCCCGCCATCGCGACCCACACATATCCGGTCGGCGAGGAGAGCCCGAAGAACGCGACGGCGGTGACCACGGCGAGCGACGCACCCGTGTTGACGCCGAGGATGCCGGGATCGGCCAGCGGGTTGCGCGTCACCCCCTGCATGACGGCGCCCGCGAGGCCCAGCGCCGCGCCGATCAGCACCGCGAGCAGCGTACGGGGGATCCGCTTGCCGGCCGCCGCCTGCTCCAGGGTCGGGGCCCGTGCCCGGAGTCCGGCACGCGGAGCGGGTGGCGGTGGTTGCTCGCCGCCAAGGATCTTCCGATTGCCCGTGATCCCCGGGTGCCCCCGTCGTTGGTATGTACGGGGGAGTCGCTTTCGGCGCTCCCTCCGCGTCAACTCGCCCTCGCCCGGCGGGACATCGCCCCTGTTCAGCGGGAGGAACGACAAACGTGGCCGTGACCGAGCCGGCGTCCGCGGCGATGGCCGCAGCACCCGACCGCAGCGGATCCGAAGGGATCCTGCGCCGCCAGTCGGCGCGCGAATCGGCGGCGCGCACCTACGCCCGCGCCCTGCCCATCGTGCCCGTCCGCGCCCGCGGCCTGACCATCGAGGGCGCCGACGGCCGCCGCTACCTCGACTGTCTCTCCGGCGCCGGCACCCTGGCGCTCGGGCACAACCACCCCGTCGTCCTCGAAGCGATCCGTGCGGTCCTCGACTCGGGCGCCCCCCTGCACGTGCTCGACCTGGCGACACCGGTCAAGGACGCCTTCACCACCGAACTGTTCCGCACGCTGCCCCACGGCCTCGCCGAACACGCCCGCATCCAGTTCTGCGGGCCGGCCGGGACGGACGCCGTCGAAGCCGCCCTGAAACTGGTCCGCACGGCCACCGGCCGTGAGGGCCTGCTCGCCTTCACCGGCGCCTACCACGGGATGACGGCAGGGGCGCTCGAAGCATCCGGGGGAGCGCGCGACGTACGGGTCACCCGCCTGCCCTATCCGCAGGACTACCGCTGCCCCTTCGGAACCGGCGGCACCCGCGGCGCCGAACTCTCCGCGCGCTGGACCGAGAACCTCCTCGACGACCCCAAGTCCGGCGTACCCGACCCCGCCGGGATGATCCTCGAACCCGTCCAGGGCGAAGGCGGCGTCATCCCCGCACCCGACGACTGGATGCGCCGGATGCGCGCCCTCACCGCCGCACGCGGCATCCCTCTCATCGCCGACGAGGTTCAGACCGGCGTCGGCCGCACGGGTACCTTCTGGGCCGTCGAACACAGCGGCGTCGTACCGGACGTCATGGTTCTCTCCAAGGCGATCGGCGGCAGCCTCCCCCTCGCCGCCGTCGTCTACCACGACGACCTCGACGTCTGGCCCCCCGGCGCCCACGCCGGAACCTTCCGCGGCAACCAACTCGCCATGGCCGCCGGCGCCGCCACCCTCGCCCACGTCCGTGAGAACCGGCTCGCCGAACGCGCCGGCATCCTCGGCGCCCGCATGCTCGCCCAGCTGCAGGGCCTCGCGGCCGAACACCCCTGCGTCGGTGACGTACGCGGCCGGGGCCTGATGATCGGCCTCGAACTCGTCGACCCCGCCGCCGAGGACCTCACCGCCCCCGGCCCTCCGCCCGCCGCACCCGAACTGGCCGCCGCCGTCCAGCGTGCCTGCCTGCGCCGCGGCCTCATCGTCGAACTCGGTGGCCGTCACTCCAGTGTCGTCCGCCTCCTTCCCCCGCTCACCCTCACCGACGAACAGGCGTCCGCCGTCCTCGACCGTCTCGCCGACGCCATCGCCGAGACGTCCCGCGACCACCCCCTCTGACCGGCGACGCCACCGGCCTCCACCCGCTCCACCCCTCGGAAACGCCCCGGACGACTGAACGGCCCCGGGCCCGTCCCGCACAGGCCCGAACACCCCCCAAGGAAGCGCACTTGAACGCCACCCCCGCACCCGACGGCCGCCCCGACCCCCACGCGCCCGGTGCGTGCGCCACCGGGACCTCGTCGGTGACGGAGCCCGAGACCGTCCCCCGGCAGCTGGGCGGGAGGCCCAAGGCGGAGCGCCTGCACGGCGCCACCGCGGACCTGTTGGAACACCCCGATCCGCGCACGGCCGCCCAGGTCGCGGCCATCGAGAACCTGCTCCGCTGCTGGGTACGCGAGGCCGGCCTCACCGCCCCCGACCACGGCACCCTCCGCATCCCGCTCCCCGCCGCCGGCACCGCCCTGCTGGTCCCGATCCAGTACTGGTCCACCACTGGCTGGCACCGCTTCGGCCTGCCCTACCTGGAGGACGGCCCCGAAGCCGCACTCCCCGTCGACGCCGTGACCCTGGCAGTCCTCCTCTCGCGCGAAACAGCCACCGGGGGCGACGGCGCCGCACACGGTGGCGCAGCAGACGACGGTGCAGCAGACAACGGCGCCGTGGACGCAGGGTCCGCGGACGAGGGCACCGCTGGTTCCGCAGCCGACACCGCCCGCATCCCTGCCGACACCGGTGCCCATGGCCCACCCCTCACCCACACCGCCCCCACCCCCGGCGGAGACCTGGCCGTCCGAGTCGCCGATTCCGTACGCCGCACCGCCACCTTCCTGGCCGACCGCCGCCACCGCCCCGCCGACGGCACCGACCTCTTTCTCTCCGCCGAACAGTCCCTCCTCCTCGGCCACCCGCTGCACCCCACACCGAAGAGCCGCGAGGACCTGTCCGCCGCCGAATCCGCCCTGTACTCACCCGAGTTGCGTGGCTCCTTCCCGCTGCACTGGCTGGCCGTTGCCCCGTCCCTCCGCGCGTCCGACTCGGCCTGGACCGAGCGCGGCCGTACCGTCCCCGCCGAACACCTCACCGCCCGCCTAGCCGGCGCCGACCTCCCGCTGCCCGCCGGGTACGCCGCCCTGCCGATGCACCCCTGGCAGCTGCGTGACATCACCCACCGCGCGGAGAACGCGGCACTCTTCGACGCGGGCCTGCTGCGCGACCTCGGACCCCACGGCGCCGCCTGGTACCCCACCTCCTCCGTTCGCACCCTGTACCGCCCCGGCGCCCCCGCCATGCTCAAGCTGTCCCTCGGTCTCCGGATCACCAACTCCCGTCGTGAGAACCTCCGTAAAGAACTCCACCGCGGCGTCGAGGTCCACCGGCTCCTGCGCACCGGACTCGCGGGGCGCTGGCAGGCCGCCCACCCCGGCTTCGACATCGTCCGCGACCCCGCCTGGCTAGCCGTTGACGGCCCGGACGGGGCACCGTTGCCCGGACTCGACGTGATGATCCGGCACAACCCCTTCGCCCCCGGCGACGACGCCACCTGCGTCGCAGGACTCGTCTCGCCGCGCCCCTCAGCCCCCTTCCCGACTCCGGCTCCTGCACTGTCCGACACGCCATTCCCTAGCCACGGTCCAATGCGCTCCCGACTCGCCGAGACCGTGATCCGGCTCGCCGGCCGCACCGGCCGCCCCCGCGGCGCCGTCGCCGCCGAGTGGTTCCTGCGCTACCTCCAGTACGTCGTCCGGCCCGTGCTCTGGCTCGACAGCGAGGCGGGCATCGCCCTGGAGGCCCATCAGCAGAACACCCTGCTGATGCTGGACCGCGACGGCTGGCCCGTGGGCGGCCGGTACCGCGACAACCAGGGCTACTACTTCCGCGAGTCCCGACGCGCCGACCTCGAACGACAGCTCCCCGGTATCGGCTCCCGGAGCGACACGTTCGTCTCCGACGAGGTCACCGACGAGCGCTTCGCCTACTACCTCGCCATCAACAACGTCCTCGGCCTGATCGGAGCCTTCGGCTCCCAACGCCTCGCCGACGAAGGACTGTTGCTGGCCGCCTTCCGCCGCTTCCTCACCGACGCCGCCACCGGCCCGAACAGCCTGCGCTCACCCCTGCCCGCCCACCTCCTCGACTCACCCGCCCTCCGCTGCAAGGCCAACCTGCTCACCCGCATCCACGGACTCGACGAGCTGATCGGCCCGGTCGACACCCAGTCCGTCTACGTCACCATCTCCAACCCCCTTCATTCCTGAGGAACATGAACCACCTCACCTCCTGAGAGGAACGCCGCCGTGCCCCCGACCGACGCGAGCGCCGACACCGGAACCGAGTCCGCATCCGAAACCCGGGGCGGGCTCGACCCCGATTCCGGACCGGACAGCGAGGACACCCTCGAACTGCGGCTGCCCGACGACCTCATCGCGCTGTTCACCGCGTCCTCGGCGGCACCCGGCGTCCCGTCGGAGGGCGAGGTCGACCACGGCCGCGCCCCGGCACCCGGCGACGGATCCCACTCCGCCTGGTCGGCACCCGCCCCGCACGGCACACCGGAGCCCCACTACCGCGAACACCGGGACGACCTCCTGGACCATGTCGCCTCATGGGGCCCCGCCGTCACCTCCGCCGGAGCGTTCCGGCTCGAACCGGTGCGCACCGACCGTGATCTCCCCCTCCTCACCCGCTGGATGAACGACCCCGCCGTGGCCGCCTTCTGGGAGTTGGACGGTCCGCCGAGCATCACTGAGGCACATCTGCGACCCCAACTGGACGGCGACGGTCGCAGCGTCCCCTGCCTCGGCCTGCTCGACGGCACCCCCATGAGCTACTGGGAGATCTACCGCGCGGACCTCGACCCCCTGGCCCGCCACTATCCCGCTCGTCCCCATGACACCGGAATTCACCTCCTCGTCGGTGGCGTCGCCCATCGAGGGCGCGGTCTCGGCACCACCCTGCTCCGGGCCGTCGCCGATCTCGTCCTCGACCACCGCCCCTCCTGCGCACGCGTCATCGCCGAACCCGACCTGCGCAACACCCCCTCCGTGGCCGCCTTCTTGAGCGCCGGCTTCCGCTTCGCCGCCGAGGTCGAGCTCGGTGACAAGCGGGCCGCGCTCATGGTCCGTGACCGTGCCCTTCGCGCTCTGCTGTGAGCCCGTCACTCCTGCCCGTCACTCTTGGTACACCGCCCGCCCCGATCCGGTTCCCTTCCGAGGAGTCCCCGTGCCGAATCCCTTCGCCGCCCCACTCCCAGGCAACTCGTCCGAGCTGTACGACCCACCCGAACTGACCCCGGAAGGGTGGGAGCGAGCGGGGAGGCGGCTGCTCGCGAAGATGCTGGGGGAGTTCGCGTACGAGGAGATCATCACGCCGGTACCGGTATCCGGCCCGGAAACCGACCCCGACTCCTGGGCGTGGCGCCGGGACCTGGCGGAGGCGCGAGCGCAGGAAGCGGCGCCGGACCGGGCAGTCGGACGGGACAGGGAAGCCGGACGGGACAGGGAAGCGGCACGAGATCGGGCAGCGGCACAGGACCGGGCAGCGGCACGGGATAGGGGAGTGGCGCGGGATGAGGCTCCGGCACCGGACCGGGCAGCCGCACGGGATCAGGCGCCGGCACAAGAACACGCCGCCCCCCGGACCGTGAGAGGCAACGTTTCGCCTGCGGCACCGGACGGCCCGTCGGCCGCCCCGGAGTGCGTGTACACCGACTACACCCTCACCCTCGACACCCCCGCCACCCGCCTCGGCTTCCGTGCCCGCCGCACCGCGTACGGCAGTTGGCAGGTCGACCCCGGCGCCGTGATGCTCGCCGAGGGCGACGGCGGCATCCGTCCTCTCACCGATCCGCTCGAATTCCTGGTCAAGGCCCGCCGCACCCTCGGTATCGACGGTGCCACGCTCGGCCATGTCATCCGCGAGCTGACGACGACCCTCGCGGCCGACGCCCGCCTCGACCACACCGCCGCATCGGCCGCGACCCTCGCCGACCTCTCGTACGCGGAACTCGAAGGCCACCAGACCGGGCACCCCTGGCTCGTGCTCAACAAGGGTCGTATCGGGTTCTCCGCCGCGGATACGGCCCGCTGGGCGCCGGAGGCCCGCCGTCCGGTGACGCTGCCCTGGATCGCGGTCCACACGGACATCGCCACCTACCGAGGCGTGTCCGGCCTGTCCACCGCCGACCGTCTCTTCGCCGCCGAACTGTCCCCGGCCACCCGCGTGACCTTCGCGGACACCCTCCACGCGCGCGGGGTCGATCCGGAGGACTACCTCTACCTGCCGGTCCATCCCTGGCAGTGGGACGACGTCGTGCTCCCCCTGTTCGCGCCGTCCGTGGCCGCCGGCGCGATCATTCCGCTGCCCACCGACGGCGACGTACGCCTGCCGCAGCAGTCCGTCCGCACCTTCCTGAACACGTCGCACCCGGCGCGTCACACGGTGAAGCTGCCGCTGTCCGTCCTCAACACCCTGGTCTGGCGCGGCCTCCCCACCGAGCGCACCCTCGCGGCCCCCGCGGTCACCTCCTGGATGCTCGGCCTGCGCGACGGCGACCCCTTCCTCAGGGACGAGTGCCGGGTCATCCTCCTGGGGGAAGTCGCGTCCGTCACCGTCGAGCACCCGGTCTACGACGCACTGCGCGAGGTCCCGTACCAGTACAAGGAGTTGCTGGGCGCGATCTGGAGGGAACCCGTCGGGCGGTACCTGGCACCGGGGGAACGCGCGCGTACCCTCGCCTCGCTGCTGCACACCGACCCGCGCGGGAGGGCGTTCACGGCGGAACTCGTCGAGCGCTCCGGACTGGCACCGCACACCTGGCTGCGGCATCTCTTCGCCGCCGTGCTGCCCCCACTGCTGCACTTCCTGTACCGGTACGGGACCGTCTTCTCGCCGCACGGTGAGAACGCCGTGGTCGTCTTCGACGAGCGGGACGTGCCGGTCAGGCTCGCCGTCAAGGACTTCGTGGACGACGTCAACGTCAGCTCCGAGCCGCTGCCCGAACACGCCACGATGCCCGACGACGTCCGCGAGGTCCTCCTCACCGAGCCGCCGGCCTTCCTGACGCAGTTCATCCATTCCGGTCTCTTCGTGGGCGTCTTCCGCTATCTCGCCCCCCTGTGCGAGCGGCAGCTGGATGTGCCGGAGGACGAGTTCTGGTCACTCGTCCGGGCGGAGATCCTGCGCCACCATGCCCGCTTCCCCGAGCTGAAGGAGCGCTACGAGACGTTCGACCTGCTCACGCCCCGTATCGCGCGACTCTGCCTCAACCGGAACCGGCTCCACCTGGACGGCTACCGCGATCGGGCCGAGCGTCCGCACGCCGCTGTTCACGGCACCGTTCCCAACCCCCTCCACCCCGCTTGATCGCCCCGATGTCAGTGCCGCACCGTAGGGTGGTCGGCCTATGACGAAGCCCTCTCTTCCCGATCTCCTGCACGCCGCCGTCACCGCTGTCGGAGGCACGGAGCGCCCTGGCCAGGTGAGCATGGCCGAAGCCGTCGCCGAGGTGATCGACGACAGCTCGCATCTGCTGGTCCAGGCGGGCACCGGCACCGGAAAGTCCCTCGGCTATCTCGTGCCGGCGCTGGCCCACGGGGAGCGGGTCGTGGTGGCCACGGCCACGCTCGCGTTGCAGCGCCAGCTCGTCGAGCGGGACCTGCCGCGCACGGTGGACGCGCTCCATCCGCTGCTCCGACGGCGCCCGGATTTCGCGATGCTCAAGGGCCGCTCGAACTACCTGTGTCTGCACCGCCTGCACGAAGGGGTGCCGCAGGACGAGGAGGAGGGCCTGTTCGACCAGTTCGAGGCCGCGGCCCCGACCAGCAAGCTGGGCCAGGACCTACTGCGGCTGCGGGACTGGTCTGGCGACACCGAGACGGGCGACCGCGACGACCTCACGCCCGGCGTCTCCGACCGGGCCTGGGCACAGGTGTCGGTGTCCTCGCGCGAGTGCCTGGGCGCGACGCGCTGCGCGTACGGCCAGGAGTGCTTCGCCGAGATGGCCCGGGAGCGGGCCAAGCTCGCCGAGGTCGTCGTCACCAACCACGCGCTGCTCGCGATCGACGCGATCGAGGGCGCCCCGGTCCTGCCGGAGCATGAGGTCCTGATCGTCGACGAGGCCCATGAGCTGGTCTCCCGGGTCACCGGGGTCGCCACCGGGGAGCTGACCCCCGGGCAGGTCAACCGCGCGGTCAGGCGGGCCGCCAAGCTTGTCAACGAGAAGGTCGCCGACCAGCTCCAAACCGCGGCAGAGGGCTTCGAGCGGGTCATGGAGCTGGCCCTCCCGGGCCGCCTGGAGGAGGTCCCCGAAGACCTCGGCTATACCCTGCTCGCCCTGCGCGACGCCGCGCGGAACGTCATCTCGGCGCTCGGCTCCACCCGCGACAAGTCCGTCCAGGACGAGGACGCCGTCCGTAAGCAGGCCCTCGCGTCGGTCGAGTCGGTGCACGACGTGGCGGAGCGGATCACGAACGGCTCGGAGTACGACGTCGTCTGGTACGAGCGCCATGACCGCTTCGGGGCCTCCCTGCGCGTCGCCCCGATGTCCGTGTCCGGGCTGCTGCGCGAGAAGCTCTTCGCGGACCGTTCGGTCGTCCTCACCTCGGCGACGCTCAAACTCGGCGGCGACTTCAACGGCGTGGGTGCCTCACTGGGGCTCGCCCCGGAAGGGACCGCGGGCGCGTCGGGCGGGGAGAGCGACGACCTGCCCGTATGGAAGGGCCTCGACGTCGGCTCCCCGTTCGACTACCGCAAACAAGGCATCCTCTACGTCGCCAAACATCTGTCCCGGCCCGCGCGCGACGGCGACCGGGGCGACATGCTCGACGAACTCACCGAGCTGATCCAGGCGGCCGGCGGCCGTACGCTCGGCCTGTTCTCGTCCATGCGGGCCGCGCAGAACGCCGCGGAGGAACTGCGGTCACGGATCCCGGAGTTCCCGATCCTTCTCCAGGGCGAGGAGACGCTCGGCGAGCTGATCAAGAACTTCGCGGCGGACCCCAAGACCTGCCTGTTCGGCACCCTGTCGCTCTGGCAGGGCGTGGACGTACCGGGCGCGAGCTGTCAGCTCGTCGTCATGGACAAGATCCCGTTCCCGCGTCCGGACGACCCGCTGATGAGCGCCCGGCAGAAGGCCGTGGAGGACGCCGGAGGCAATGGCTTCATGGCGGTGGCCGCCACGCACGCGGCGCTGCTGATGGCACAGGGAGCGGGCCGGCTCGTCCGGGCCATGGGCGACCGGGGCGTCGTGGCCGTGTTGGACTCCCGGCTCGCGACCGCGCGGTACGGCGGTTATCTGCGGACGTCACTCCCGGAGTTCTGGTACACCACGGACCCCAACCAGGCGCGCCGGTCCCTGGCGGCGATCGATCTGGCGGCGGTCGACGCGGAGGTGCGGGGGCGGGATGCGGGCGACGCGGAAGGCACCGAGGACGAGGTCGGGACCGGGGACGACGCCGTGTAATGCTACGTGGCGCCGCGTAACGCCACGTGGCAGCAGCGGGCATGTACGTGGCGGCGGCGGGCACAAAAAATCAGGCCCCGGAACCGGCGCAGGAGGTTCCGGGGCCCGTCAGGGGTGCGGGTTCAGATCCGCCGCAGTACCGCCACGACCTTGCCGAGGATCGTCGCCTCGTCACCGGGAATCGGCTGGTACGCGGAGTTGTGCGGCAGCAGCCAGACATGGCCGTCCTCGCGCTTGAAGCGCTTGACCGTGGCCTCGCCGTCGAGCATGGCGGCGACGATGTCGCCGTTCTCCGCGACCGGCTGGCGGCGGACCGTCACCCAGTCACCGTCACAGATGGCGGCCTCGATCATCGAGTCACCGACGACCTTCAGGACGAACAGCTCACCGTCGCCCACGAGCTGCCGGGGGAGCGGGAACACATCCTCGACGGACTCCTCCGCGAGGATCGGGCCACCGGCGGCGATGCGGCCGACCAGCGGGACGTACGACGCGGCCGGCTTGCCCGCCGTGTCGGTGGGCTGTGCGGTGGCCTGGTCGGAACCACGGACCTCGTACGCCCGGGGCCGGTGCGGGTCGCGGCGCAGGAAGCCCTTGCGCTCCAGTGCCATCAGCTGATGCGCCACGGACGAGGTGCTGGAGAGGCCGACCGCCTGCCCGATCTCGCGCATGGAGGGCGGGTACCCCCGGCGCTGCACGGAGTCCCTGATGACCTCGATGACGCGGCGTTGCCGGTCCGTGAGACCCGAGCTGTCCGCCCGGATGCCGGGAGGTCGGCCCGGCAGGGAGCGGGTGGGCTTGGGCCCCTCCTGGTTCGTGGCCGCGTCATTCATGGCATGCACCGCCTCGACGAGTCGGCCCTGGGCGCGGTCCTGGGCAGTGATGGTGGCACTGTCTGCGGTGGTGGTCACGTCGGCCCCTCTCGAAATGGTCTCCCTAGCTAGCCAACGGTAGTTGCTTTCGAAAGGTTGCGCCAAACACACGTTCGAGTGAAATATTGCAAAGCACCCACCGCGATCACATGTCCAGGTGTATAGCTGGCCCTCAACGCTTCGGGCAATTCGGTTGATTACGGTACGCTTCACGGCTGGATGTCAGCCCCTGCGGCGGATGCCCCAGTCTGCCATCAGTGCCCCCGTCGATGCGGCACCACCCCCGTATCGGCAGGCCGCCGAATCCGCCCCGTCGAGCGCGACACGGCCGGAATCCGACCGCGCGCGGATGCGCACCGTCGCGGACCCGCTACCGTCGGACGCGGCGACACGCTATGGCGAGGAATTTACCGTCAAACCCCAGATCTAGTGGTTGGATTGCAACAGCAGCCCAGAAGTTGTGGTCCCCGAGTCTCTCGCGGCTCAGGTCATCGCCTATGCTGGGACCTGCTTCGAGGGGCCCACAGGGGCCTTCGAAGGCTCTGAGTCATGCCGTGAGGGAGGGTTGGACGTAATGCACTGCCCCTTCTGCAGGCACCCCGACAGCCGCGTCGTCGACAGTCGCACCACCGACGACGGGACGTCGATCCGCAGGCGCCGTCAGTGCCCCGACTGCTCCCGTCGTTTCACGACCGTGGAGACCTGCTCACTGATGGTGGTCAAGCGCAGCGGCGTGACCGAGCCCTTCAGCCGTACCAAGGTCATCAACGGCGTGCGCAAGGCGTGCCAGGGACGACCGGTCACGGAGGACGCTCTCGCCCAGCTCGGCCAGCGGGTCGAGGAGGCGGTGCGTGCCACGGGCAGCGCCGAGCTGACCACCCACGATGTGGGACTGGCCATACTCGGACCACTTCAGGAACTCGACCTCGTCGCCTACCTGCGCTTCGCGTCCGTCTACCGGGCGTTCGACTCGCTGGAGGACTTCGAGGCCGCCATTGTCGAACTGAGGCACGAGCGGGAGCAACTGATCACCGCGGACCCGGACGGAGCGGGCGCGGAACGCGAAGCGAAAGAACGCGGGCCCGGAGGGACTGTCGAAGTCCCCGTGCCCGCCACCGTCACCGACTGACGGACGCGCCGGACCGGACGCACCGTCCGGCCGGCCGATCGGCGGCGACCATGACCTGCTGGGGGCGGCAAGAGCGGCGTCCGCAGCACCAGACACATCACCGTGCCACGGGAAGAACGAGGCACTTCAGGGCGTTATCGCCCGATACAGGGAGGCGGCATGACAGAGACGGCGAGCGGTCCGGCACGCGGCTCACGCGCCAAGGGCGCGAAGGGCGGCAAGGGGCTGCGTATCGAGCGCATCCACACCACCCCCGGCGTGCATCCGTACGACGAGGTGGCCTGGGAGCGTCGTGACGTCGTCATGACCAATTGGCGCGACGGCTCGGTCAATTTCGAGCAGCGTGGCGTCGAGTTCCCCGACTTCTGGTCGGTGAACGCGGTCAACATCGTCACCAGTAAGTACTTCCGAGGTGCTGTCGGCACCCCGCAGCGCGAGACCGGCCTCAGGCAGCTGATCGACCGCATCGTGAAGACGTACCGGAAGGCCGGCGAGGACTACAAGTACTTCACCTCTCCCGCCGACGCCGAGATCTTCGAGCACGAGCTGGCGTACGCCCTCCTGCACCAGATCTTCAGCTTCAACTCGCCGGTGTGGTTCAACGTCGGAACGCCGCAGCCCCAGCAGGTCTCGGCCTGCTTCATCCTGTCCGTCGACGACTCCATGGAGTCGATCCTCGACTGGTACAAGGAAGAGGGCATGATCTTCAAGGGCGGCTCGGGCGCCGGCCTGAACCTCTCCCGTATCCGTTCCTCCAAGGAACTCCTCTCCTCCGGTGGCAATGCCTCCGGACCGGTCTCCTTCATGCGCGGAGCCGACGCATCCGCGGGAACCATCAAGTCGGGTGGCGCCACGCGCCGCGCCGCCAAGATGGTCATCCTGGACGTCGATCACCCCGACATCGAGAACTTCATCGAGACCAAGGTCAAGGAGGAGGAGAAGATCCGCGCCCTGCGCGACGCGGGCTTCGACATGGACCTGGGCGGCGACGACATCACGTCCGTCCAGTACCAGAACGCCAACAACTCGGTCCGCGTGAACGACGAGTTCATGAAGGCCGTCGAGAACGGCGACAAGTTCGGCCTGCGCGCGCGGATGACCGGTGACGTCATCGAAGAGGTCGACGCCAAGACGCTGTTCCGCAAGATGGCCGAGGCCGCGTGGGCCTGCGCCGACCCGGGCATCCAGTACGACGACACCATCAACCACTGGCACACTTGCCCCGAGTCCGGCCGCATCAACGGCTCGAACCCGTGCAGCGAGTACATGCACCTGGACAACACGTCCTGCAACCTCGCCTCGCTGAACCTGATGAAGTTCCTCAAGGACGACGGCAAAGGCCACCAGTCCTTCGACGTCGAGCGCTTCGCCAAGGTCGTCGAGCTGGTCATCACCGCGATGGACATCTCCATCTGCTTCGCGGACTTCCCGACGCAGAAGATCGGCGAGAACACCCGCGCCTTCCGCCAGCTCGGCATCGGCTACGCCAACCTGGGCGCCCTGCTGATGGCCACGGGACACGCCTACGACTCGGATGGTGGCCGCGCCCTGGCCGGCTCCATCACCTCGCTGATGACGGGCACTTCCTACAAGCGGTCCGCCGAACTCGCCGCGGTCGTCGGCCCGTACGACGGCTACGCGCGCAATGCCACGCCGCATCAGCGCGTCATGAAGCAGCACGCCGACGCCAACGCGAAGGCCGTCCACGTCGACGACCTGGACTCGCTGATCTGGGCCGCCGCCACGGAGGCGTGGCAGGACGTGATCCGCCTCGGTGAGAAGAACGGATTCCGCAACTCCCAGGCGTCCGTCATCGCCCCGACAGGCACCATCGGTCTCGCGATGTCCTGCGACACGACAGGTCTTGAGCCCGACCTCGCCCTGGTCAAGTTCAAGAAGCTGGTCGGCGGCGGCTCGATGCAGATCGTCAACGGCACCGTGCCGCAGGCCCTGCGCCGCCTGGGCTACCAGGAGGAGCAGATCGAGGCGATCGTCGCCCACATCGCCGAGAACGGCAATGTGGTCGACGCTCCCGGCCTCAAGCAGGAGCACTACGAGGTCTTCGACTGCGCCATGGGCGAGCGTTCCATCTCCGCGATGGGCCACGTCCGCATGATGGCCGCGATCCAGCCGTGGATCTCGGGCGCGCTCTCCAAGACCGTCAACATGCCGGAGTCGGCGACCGTCGAAGAGGTCGAGGAGATCTACTTCGAGGCGTGGAAGATGGGCGTCAAGGCGCTCGCAATCTACCGCGACAACTGCAAGGTCGGCCAGCCGCTCTCCGCGAAGACCAAGGACACGCAGAAGGCCGCGGTCACCGCCAAGGCCGAGGACACCATCCGCGCCGCGGTCGAGAAGGTCGTTGAGTACCGCCCCGTCCGCAAGCGGCTCCCCAAGGGCCGTCCCGGCATCACCACGTCGTTCACGGTGGGCGGCGCCGAGGGCTACATGACCGCCAACTCCTACCCGGACGACGGTCTCGGCGAGGTCTTCCTGAAGATGTCCAAGCAGGGCTCCACCCTCGCGGGCATGATGGACGCCTTTTCCATCGCCGTCTCGGTCGGACTCCAGTACGGGGTGCCGCTGGAGACGTACGTCTCGAAGTTCACCAACATGCGCTTCGAGCCGGCCGGTATGACGGACGACCCGGACGTGCGGATGGCGCAGTCGATCGTCGACTACATCTTCCGCCGGCTCGCGCTGGACTTCCTGCCCTTCGAGACGCGTTCCGCCCTCGGCATCCACTCCGCCGACGAGCGCCAGCGTCACCTGGAGACCGGCTCGTACGAGCCCTCGGACGACGAGGTCGACGTCGAGGGGCTGGCCCAGTCCGCGCCCCGGCAGACGGAGTCCCTGAAGGCCGTTGCCGCCCCCAAGGTGGTCGCCGAGGCGGCGCAGCCCGCGCCGCAGGAGGCGCACACCAGCGCCGAACTCGTCGAAATGCAACTCGGCATCCAGGCCGACGCCCCGCTGTGCTTCTCCTGCGGTACGAAGATGCAGCGCGCGGGTTCGTGCTACATCTGCGAGGGCTGCGGTTCGACGAGCGGGTGCAGCTGACGCCTTGAGTGGTACGGGGTGCCTGGCGCCGTAGCTCGGCGGCAGGCCGTACCGAAGGCGCGCGGCGGAAATGAACGCTGAAGGGGCGGCGGACCACTGAGGTCTGCCGCTCCTTGGCGTGCGAGGTGTTGTCGTGCCACGCCTTTGGTGACGTTTCCCGGGCCTGGACGTAGCCGGACCGGACCGGACTGAACCGAGCCGGACTGAACCGAGCCGGACGGGACCGAGCCGGACGGGACCGAGCCGGACGGGACCTGGCCGAAGCTCAGGAGAGGGCGCGGCCCATGGTGCGGGCGAAGGTCAGTGGGTCCGCCTCGAAACCTTGTACGTCGCGGTGGTACTGCCACTCTCCCGAAGCCTCACGCGTGAACTCCCCGACCTTCGCGGCGGTCGCGTCAGTCATCTCGGCGAAGTCGTGCTTGTCCACGTCGAGGGGGCCCGTACGGATACGGATCCCGGCGTTGGCGATCTCGTCGAACGTCCGCCGTCCGTCCCGCTGCTGTATGGCGACACCGATCACCACGCGCGCGTAGGAGGGTGCCAAGCGGTCCAGCTCCAGGACCATGACCTCGTCGTACCCGAAGCCCTGGCCCGTCTGGCTGTCCCGGTTCAGGGTGATCGTGCCGTCCGGTGAACGGCTCCCGAAATACACCAGATAAGCCGGTTCGCCTTTGGTGTCGCCCGTGGTGTACGTCGCGGCGACGATGTCCAGGTCGTGGGCGGGCGTTCCGATCGGGCTGGGATCCCATCGGACGGCCACTTCCACTTTTGCGAGTCCCTTGTTGAGACCGCTCACCAGGTCCCCCTCTGGTTGTGTTCAACTACCCCGCCGCATACGTCTGTTGTCCATGGTGCCACGCCGGGCGGACACCCTTCGAACCCGCGAGCGGGTGCCCCGAGCGCGGGGGCACGGATCCGGCCGCGCCCCCTGCTCGCGCGCTCCGCCACAGGAGTGACCGGCGCCACGCTCCGTGGCCTTACGATGGCGCGGTGCTGGTCAAGTGGATTCGCTGTACCGTCGTCGACCGCCGAGGCTTCGAACGAGGACAGCGAAAGTGGGCGGGGCTTCTGGGGGAGCCAGGATTTCGGGGGCAGGGCGGTGGGTGGAGCCGGGCACGGCAGGGCGTGGCGCATGTCTTCGCGTTCTGGGAGAGCCGGGCGTTCTACGACTCGTTCATGGCCCGCTCCCACGACCGGTTGGCCGCGGCGCAGTCGGGGACGTTCAAGGACGCCCACGTCAAACTCTTCGACCACCGCTTCGACGTGAAGACCGGATTCGAACCCCGCTTCACGGACTCCGACCTGCTCCGGGTCGCCCACTGCCGGGTCCATGCCGAGCGCGCCGAACACTTCGCACTCATGCAGGAGAAGGTCTGGAACCCGGCGATGGCCGGCTCACCCGGGATGGTGCGCGGCCTGTTCGGCGAGGCGCCCGGGAACGAGTTCATGATCCTCTCCATGTGGCAGTCGGCCGCCGAGCACGGCAAATACCGCGTCGAACGCGTGGAGCGGCTGTCGCTGCGTGCGCAGACGGAGGCCGATGTGGCGGCCCTGACCGGCGACATCGTGGACCTGGAAGCGGCCTGGACCGTGTGAGCGCCGAACCTTCCCGGTGCGTCCCCCGGGCGGTGCCAGGAGCGCCGGACTGTTCGAGTACCCCAGGAGAACACGCCCCACGGTATGGACTCCGGACAACTGCTCGAACGGCCAACTCGATCTAGGGTTTCCGCATGGTACGACCACGGCGCATCGTCCTTGTCCGGCACGGAGAGTCGGAGGGGAACGCCGATGACACCGTGTACGAGCGGGAACCCGACCACGCCCTTCCGCTCACGCCGACGGGGTGGCAACAGGCCGACGAGACCGGCAAGCGGCTCAGGGAACTGTTCGGCGAGGAACGCGTAAGCGTTTACGTCTCGCCCTACCGGCGCACCCACGAGACGTTCCGGGCCTTCCGGTTCGACCCCGGACTCGTCCGGGTCCGCGAGGAACCCCGGCTGCGCGAGCAGGACTGGGGCAACTGGCAGGACCGTGAGGACGTCCGCCTCCAGAAGGCGTACCGGGACGCTTACGGGCACTTCTTCTACCGCTTTGCCCAGGGCGAGTCCGGAGCCGACGTGTACGACCGCGTGGGCGCCTTCCTGGAGAGCCTCTACCGCAGCTTCGAGGACAAGGGCCACCCGTCCAACGTCCTCCTGGTCACTCATGGGCTCACCATGCGGCTGTTCTGCATGCGCTGGTTCCACTGGAGCGTCGCCGAATTCGAGTCCCTCTCCAACCCGGGCAACGGCGAGATGCGCGTCCTGGAACTGGGCGTCGACGGCAAGTACACCCTGGACCGGCCTTTTGAACGCTGGCGGGAGCCGGAACCGTACGGAATCACCGGATAGGGAACCGTACGGAATCACCGGATAGAGTGGCAGAGCGATGACCGTTGACTCCTTTCCCGCCCCACGCCTCGGCCGCGCCCTGGCCAGCCTGCGGGGGCTCTCGGTCGGGGACGCGCTGGGCTCCCAGTACTTCGTCCCCGCGAACTACCCGCTTCTCAAGCGCCGTGAAGTGCCGCCCGGCACCTGGCAGTGGACCGACGACACGGAAATGGCCGGCTCCGTCGTCGCCGTACTCGCCGCACACCGCCGCGTCGATCAGGACGCCCTGGCGCGGTCCTTCGCCGAGCGCCACGACTTCGACCGCGGCTACGGACCCGCCGTGAACCGGCTGCTGCGCCTCGTCAGGGAGGGCGGCGACTGGCGGGAACTCGCGGCGGCCCTCTTCAACGGCCAGGGTTCCTGGGGCAACGGCGCCGCTATGCGGATCGCCCCGCTGGGCGCCTGGTACGCGGACGACCCGGAGCAGGCGACCCACCAGGCGGAGATCTCCGCCTACCCGACCCACCAGCACCGTGAGGCCGTCGTCGGCTCCATGGCCGTCGCCGCCGCTGCCGCCCTCGCTGCCGACCCCGCGGGCCCTCCCACGCCGGAGGCGCTGCTCGACGGCGTCATCGCCCTTGTACCGCGCAGTGCCGTCGGTGCGGGGCTGCGCCGCGCGCGGGACATGCTCGACTACGGCGACCCCGGGACCGTCGCCGCCGTGCTCGGCTGTGGTCGCAGGACCAGCGCACACGACACCGTGCCCTTCGCCCTCTGGTCCGCCGCACGCTGTCTCGGCGACTTCGAGCGGGCGTTCTGGGAGACGGCACAGGTCGGCGGGGACGTCGACACGACCTGCGCGATCGTGGGCGGCATCGTGGCCACCGGGAAGGCCGGCGGTCCGCCCGAGTCGTGGGTCGCGCGTACGGAGGCACTGCCCGAATGGGTGCCCACGCGCGCGTAGTGGGTCTTTACGGGCGGTGACTGTCACGGTCGTGCCACAGGCCGACTCCGTCCGCCCTGCCCTCCTTGACCGGGGGCTTAGCCTTGCGGCCACGCCGATTGTCGATCATGACCGGCGTACATCGCCTGCACGGCGTGATGCAAACGAGACACCGGTCCCCGCACCTCGCGGTCGTACGCGCGCGTGCCGGATCGGTCGGGAGGGGGTCCCGTGACCGAGAAACCGACAGAACCACCTCAGAAGGCAGAACCACCTCAGCCACCTGAACCACTCCAGAAGTCAGGGCCACTCCAGAAGGCAGAGCCACCTCAGACAACTGACGCAACTCAGGCAGCAACCGCAACGGCAATTCAGACAGCTGAAGCAGCTCAGAAATCAGCACCAGGTGAGAAGCCTGACAAGACCGTTGCCAAGGGCAATGCCGTCGAGGACAGCGCGTCCGACGACGACGCTCTGGACGACGATTCTCCTGATGACGACGTTGCCGACGACGGCGTGGCGGGCTCCGGGGCGGTGGGCACAGTGACGGCGATCGAGCCCTGGGTCGCCGATCTACGGAGCGACCCACCCAAAGCCATGCGCACCGCGACCCTGTGGGCGGTGCTCGCCACCGGAATCCTGAGCATGGTGCTGCTCGGCGACGGGATGGCGCTCAACCTGCTCCTCGTCGCCCTCCCCGCGAGCCTCGCCGCGTACTACGCCGCGCGACGCGCAGGCCGGAACCCACGCCCCTGGACCCTCGTCTGGGGCCTCGGCGGCCTCGCCCTGCTCGCCGTACCCGCACTGCGCGACGCCGGATGGCCGTCCTTCCTCGCCGTGGCGACCGCCGTCGGACTGGGCTCACTGGCCCTCCACGGCTCCCGCACCTGGTCCGGCATCGCGCTCAGCCCGCTCGGCCTCGTCGACGCACTGCCCCAGGGAATCGCCTGGGGCTGGCGCGGCCTGCGGGAACGCTCCGGCGACGCCTCCGGCAAGGTGGGGCAGGGGCTGCGGGCCGTCGCGGTGACCATTGTGCTGCTCGTGGTGTTCGGCGCCCTGTTCGCGGGAGCCGACGCGGCCTTCGCCGACCTGCTGGGCGGACTGGTCCCTGATGTGTCCGGTGCCCAAGGGCCTTGGCGCGTGGTGCTGTTCGTGTTCGGCGTCGTCTTCGCGCTGACCGCCGCGCACGTCGCCGCGGCGCCCATCCACTGGGACGGCGTCACGGTGCGGCCCGGCCGTGAGCGGGGGCGCGCCGAATGGGCCGTGCCGCTGATTGTCCTGAATCTGCTGTTCGCCGTCTTCAACGCGGTCCAACTGGCCGTCCTCTTCGGCGGATACGAGGCCGTACTCGACAGGACTGGCCTCACGTACGCCGCGTACGCGCGACAGGGCTTCTGGCAACTCCTCCTGGCCACTCTGCTCACGCTGCTGGTCATCGTCTTCGCGCTCCGCTGGGCACCGCGCTCCGCGCCGGGTGACCGGGCACTCGTCCGTGGCGTCCTGGGAACTCTCTGTGTCCTCACGCTCGTTGTCGTGGCATCGGCGGTACGGCGCATGGACATGTACGTGGAGGCGTATGGACTGACTCGACTGCGGATCTCCGTGGTCACCGCGGAGTTGTGGCTCGGACTCGTCATCGTGCTGATCATGGCGGCCGGAGTGTGGGGCGCCCGCTGGCTCCCGCGAGCCGTCGCCGCGAGCGCCGCCGTGGGCGTACTCGCCTTCGGTCTCATGTCGCCCGACGCCCTGATCGCTGAGACCAATGTGGCGCGGTACGAGAAGACGCAGAAGTTCGACCTGGAGTACGCGGGTGGCCTGTCGGCGGACGCGGTGCCCGCGCTGGACAAGCTGAGCGAGCCGATGCGGTCCTGCGCGCTGCGTGAGATCGAGGACGGCCTCGAACTGAACGGCGGCTCCTGGTACGAGACCAGCCTCGGCCAGGCCCGTGCCCGGCGGATCCTGGAGGACCGGCCGCCCGAGGCTTCCTACACGGAGTGCCGAGGGGTGAGCGAAGGGGCGGAGTATCGGTGACCGGGGTTTGACGGCTGTTCTTCGGGGGCTTCCCGGGGTCGGCTCGGCTTCGGGGTTCGGGGGGACAGGTCCGACGAGGTTGCGGAAAGGGGCGGGACTCCGGGTTCCGGAGCCGTGGGGCCGGGGTGACGCTGCGGTTTCTCGGCGTGAGGCGGGTGCCGGGTGGGTGGCCTGGTGGCGGGGTGGGCGCGGCCTCCTCGTAGCCGTGGCGGCGCACCCGGTGGACTCGCCACCCTCTTTCGGCCACCCTCTTCCGGACCGCGCTCCTTCCGGACCGCACTCCTCCCGGCCCCTGCCCCTACGACCTCTGTCCCCAGTCTGCGTCCCGGTCCGGCCCGCCCCCCTCGGCCGGCGTCCCCGCCACTCCGATTCCCGGACCGCCCCGGGCCCCGACTCGGCCCCATGACAGGCGGGCCGGGGCGAACCGTCGGAGTGGGGCAACCGGTCAGCCGGCCGCAGGCCCCGCCGTGCCGGAAAGCGCCTCCAGGTCGCTCCTGCGGACCCTGATCACCAGGGTCGCGGTGAGCAGCGCCAGAACGGCCATCGCGACGGCCGGGACGAACGCCGTGGCGATGCCGTGCGACAGCACCTCGTGTCCCCAGGGCGCGGGCAGTTGCTGCGTCTTCGCGAACTCGGCCTTCTGCCCCGGCGACGCGTTGGCCATGAAGTCCGGGATCTGCTTCTTTGCCTCGTCCCGGCTCGCCGTACCGAACACCGTCGTGAGGATCGACAGGCCCAGCGAGCCGCCGACCTGCTGCGTCGCGTTCAGCAGGCCCGATGCCGCGCCCGCTTCGTGCGAGGCCACCCCGGAGACCGCTGTCAGCGTGAGTGTCACGAAGTTCAGCCCCATGCCGAAGCCGAACACCACCATCGGCCCCAGTACCCCGCCGAGATACGAACTGTCGGGAGTGATGAACGTCTGCCAGCCGAGCCCCAAGACCACGATGGTCGAACCGGTGACCATGAACGGCTTCGGGCCGAGCACCGGCAGCAGTCGCTGCGACAGACCCGCGCCGGCCGCGATCGCGACCGTCACCGGCAGGAAGGCGAGGCCGGCCTCGATCGGCGTGTACGAGAGGACGTTCTGCACGAACAGGACGATGAAGAAGAACATCCCGAACATCGCCGCGGCCAGGCTCAGCATGATCACATACGTGCCGGAACGGTTGCGGTCGGCGAACATCCTCAGCGGTGTGATCGGCTCCTTCGCACGGCTCTCGATCAAGCCGAACGCCACGAGCAGCACCGCCGCCGCGATGAAGGAACCGAGCGTCAGACTGTCCCGCCAGCCCTCCTCCGACGCGCGGATGAACCCGTACACGAGCGCTGCCATACCGCCCGTGGAGGTGAGTGCGCCCGCGATGTCGAAGCGCCCCGGATGGCGCTCGGACTCGCTGATGTAGATCGGTGTGACAACGGCGATCAGGATGCCGATCGGCACATTGACGAACAGGACCCAGCGCCAGTCGAGCCACTCGGTGAGCATCCCGCCGGCCAGTAGACCGACCGCGCCACCGCCCGCGGAGACCGCCGCGAACACACCGAACGCCCGGTTCCGCTCGGGTCCCTCGGGGAAGGTCGTGGTGATGAGGGCCAGCGAAGTCGGCGACGCGATCGCGCCGCCGACGCCCTGGAGTACACGGGCCGCGAGCAGTTGCCAGGGCTCTTGGGCAAGGCCGCCGAGCAGGGAGGCGAAGGTGAAGATGAGAATGCCGGTGATGAAGACCCGGCGGCGCCCCAGGATGTCCCCCGCGCGACCGCCGAGAAGCAGCAGTCCACCGAAGGTGAGGGTGTACGCGCTGACGACCCAGGTGAGGTCGGTGGTGGAGAATTTCAGCGCGTCCTGAATGTGCGGAAGCGCGATGTTCACAATCGTCGCGTCCAGGACGACCATGAGTTGGCAGGCAGCGATAACGGTCAGTGCGAGGCCGCGCCGTCCTTCACGGCGGGCGGCACCGGGCTTTCGGTCATGGGTCAACTGAGAGGTTGTCACTATGGGTCCCCCAGAAGTGCGTTAGTGAACGGATCCGTTCACTGTGACGCCTACGGTAGTGAGTCCCCGACAGTGAACGCAACCGTTCACTGAATTCGCTGCTCGTAGGCCCGTCAACGCACCCGCTCACGGTTCATCGGAGAGGCAGAGATGGATACTTCGCGCTGGACGGCAGCCTCCCCACCGCCGACCTCCATGCGACGGCGCGGCGCCGTACTGGAACGCGCCATCCTCGAAGCCGCGCTGGAACAGCTCAGTACGGTCGGCTGGAGCGGCCTCACCATGGAAGGCGTCGCCGCCGAGGCCCAGACCGGCAAGGCCGCGATCTACCGCCGCTGGCCTTCAAAGGAGGACCTGGTGGCCGATGCGCTCCAGGCCGAGCTCCCCGCTCTGCACGTCGCCCCCGACACCGGCGGCGTCCGAGAGGACCTGCTGGAACTCTGCCGCCTGATGCGTGAGGCGATGTTCTCGCGCCCGGGATCCGCCCTGCGTTCCGTCCTTCACGAATGCGATGTGCCGGCGGCTGAACGCTTTCACGGCGTGATCTTCGAAGGCATCGTCCAACCGGGCGTGGAACTCATCAGGGAAGTACTCCGACGCGGAATCGACCGCGGCGAGGTACGCCCCGGGGCGACCGACGACTACGTCTGCGATGTCATCCCGGCGATGATGATGTACCGCTCGAAGGTGTGCGGAAGCGAATGGGAAGACCGGGATCTGGAGGAGATGATCGATCGGGTCATGGTCCCGCTCCTCCGGCCGTCGGCGGGCTGACGCGAGCCGCCCGGACCAGGGTGTCGGAGGGCGCCGCGGGCGGCGTAGGGTGACAGGCGTCATGGCATACGAAGCACCCACCCACACCGTCGAGCGCTCGATACGCGCCATCACCGGAGCGAAGGTCATCGCGGGCGTCGACGAAGTGGGGCGCGGTGCCTGGGCGGGACCGGTCACGGTCTGCGCCGCGATCACCGGATTGCGACGGCCGCCCGAAGGGCTTACGGACTCCAAGCTCATCCCTCGCGTGCGACGCGCGCCGCTCGCGGAGGAGTTGGAGTGCTGGGTCACCGCCCATGCCCTCGGTCACGCCTCGCACGAGGAGATCGACGACCTGGGCATGACGGCCGCCCTCCGGTTGGCCGCGACCCGTGCCCTGGAAGCCCTTCCCGTATGTCCCGACGCGGTCATCCTCGACGGCAAGCACGACTACCTCGGCCCCCCTTGGCGCGTGCGCACGGTCATCAAGGGAGATCGTTCCTGCGTGGCTGTCGCCGCGGCGTCGGTGATCGCCAAAGTACGGCGCGACAAAATGATGGCCGAACTGGGTGTCGACCATGCAGACTTCGACTTTGCGGCCAATGCCGGTTATCCGTCACCGGTGCACCGGGCCGCGTTGGAGGAGCGGGGCCCCACCCCGTACCACCGGCTCACGTGGGCGTATCTTGATGCGCTGCCCCAGTGGCGGCATCTCAAGAAGGCCCGCAGTTGGGCGGACGGAGGCGTTCCGGAGATCGAGGGCCAGCTCGGCCTTGATTTCTGACGTTTTCGCTCGCACTCATGTGCCACCCGCCGGGGCGAGTCGCACCGGTGTTTGATAAAAATCAGCTCATGCCTCTCATTCCCGAGGAGCCTCAGATTCACGAGAGTGCCCAGGGTCCCCGCGCTACCCCGGCCAGTGGCCGTACCGCGCCGACCCCTCGTCCTGTACCCGGTCCACGGCCCGCGGCTCCGCCGCGCCCTGGCCGCCCGGGTGCTCTCCGGCCCACGCCACCCGCGCAGCGCACGCCGCGCGAGCCGTCGGCCGCCAAGCCGGGTCCCGCCCCGGCCGCGACTCCCGCCACCCCGGCCGAGTCGACCCCCGTTGTTCCGAACCAGGCTGCCGCGGTACCGCAGATCCAGCTCATCCCGGCCTCGGCCGAGGGCGCGCTGGACGCCGCCGAGGAAGCCGTCGACCTGCTGCTCGATTCCGGTCGTGCCCCCGGAGAGATCCTGGTGGTCACCACCGGGGAGCAGCACCCGTGGGCCGCGCACGAACTGTCCTTCGGTGACACCGCCTACTGGGCGCAGCACGACGCCGGCGACGACGTCTTCTACGCCGACGCGGCCGGCGCCGGCCGGGCGACCGCCCGTCCCGTCGTGGTCGTCGCCGTCAACGGCGGCGACACGGCGATTGTCACCGCCCTGCCGCTCGCCCGCACCAAGGCGAGCAGTCTCCTGATCGTCTGCGGCGACCCGGAGCGCGTCAACTCGGTGTTGGGCGCCGGGGTCTGACCGGCCTCGGCGCGGCACCCACGCCCGGGGCCCGCTCCCGGGCACCGGGCGATGTGGGCTGCCCCGGACCGGGCGTGGGCTGCCCTGGGCGTTCCCGGGAGGGGCGTCGGGGTGCATCCATCGTCGGTGCTCGTGGGCGCGGACCTGGTCGTGCGCGGGTCGACAGCGGTCCCGACCGTGGTGCGGCGCCGTGGCGTGGACTCAGCGGGCGGCTGCGCGGCGCATGAGGTCGGACGCCGCGCCTCCGGTACGCGGTGGCAGCGGCTCGACGTCGGCGACGTGGTTCGATGCCGACAGCGCGCTGGGCCGACGGCCGCCCCGGCCCTCGCCCAGCACCTGCCAACCGTCCCGGGTCAGCGTGATGTACGCCCCACAGCGCAGCCCGTGCAGTGTGCACGCGTCCCGGAGTCCCCACATCCAGGCGCCGTCCTCCTCTGTCCACCGCGCGTCGCCGTCCCGGCAGTAGAGCAGTACCGCGGTACGGATCGGGGTCCGTCGCCGCAGATCGTGCGGGATCACCCGGCGCAGCTGCGACAACAGCGCGTTCCGCAGCACCCACCCGTCCGCCGCCGCGGGCCGCCGCGCGAACGACGCGCTCGCGCTGAGCCGTTCGTCGGGGTCCAGGACCGCCACGACGGCCGTGGTCGGGGTGGGACGGTGCCGTGAGTGGAGCCCGCTGACGACCTCGCGTGGATTGCGGAGCAGCGGTATCCCGGCCGCGGCCCACTCGGCGGGTTCGAGCATCCTGGACAGGCGGTTGGCGGGGTCGGCGTAGAGATCGGAACGGGTCGAGGACTCCGACATCGATGCCGCCGTGGACGGAGTGAATCCGAAGGTCACGGCCCTCCCTTCGGATACGCGCCCGCGCTGCGGACGGTGGGCGGACGTGGGGGCGCGCGCACCGCGGCACAGCCCGACCGGACCACGGACAAGCCGCAGGGGAGCCCTTCCAATTCTTCCCGTCGTACAGGCTTGCGGCAACGAGCAATTAGGACTGTCGACCGGTATCGGGTGATCCGTCGTCTATATCCCTCCCATCAGGTCCTCCAGCGGCCTCGTGCCCCTCCCGATCTGTCGCGCGACCGGACTCCTCGACCGACCTTCCGACCTGGTCTGACCCCACCCGACCCTGGCCCGGCCGAGCGGGCCGGCGGTCATGCCTGGACGGCGAGCACCAGAGGCGACACCCCCTTCGCGCCCGCGCGCCGCAGCAGCCGGGCCGCCATCGCCAGGGTCCAGCCGCTGTCGGTCATGTCGTCCACCAACAGAACGACGCCGTCCGCTTCTTGGAGGACCTTCGCCAGGTCGGCGGGCACGGTCAACGTCCCGTCCAGAGCCCTCAGCCGCTGGGCGCTGTTGCTGCGGGGGGTGTGACCGACGTCCGCCCCGGGCGCGTACTCGACCGAGCCGAGGAGCGGCAGACGGCCGACGTCGGCGATCCGGGTGCCCAGGGAGTGGATCAGCCGGGGCCGCGTCCGCGATGTCATCGTCACCACGCCCACGGGGCGGGCCTGTGCGTCGGGTGCCCCGGAGGCCCAGCCGCCGGGACCCTTCGCCCAGTCCGCGAGCACGTCCACCACGGCCTTCGCGACATCGTCCGGTACCGGGCCGTCCGGGGCCTGGGGTGCGAGCATCGGTCGGAGCCGGTTGCCCCAGCCGATGTCGGAGAGGCGCCCCAGGGCCCTGCCCGTCCCTGCCTGTTCGCCGACTTGGATCCGCCCCTTGAGGTCGATCCCCACGGCCGCCAGACCCGTCGGCCACATCCTGCGGGGCTCGACCTCGACGCCCGCCCGGCCGAGTTCCCCGCGCGCGGCGGCCAGCGCCGGGTCCGAGACCGTCTCGCCGAACCGGGACCCCGCGCAGTTGTCACAGCGGCCACAGGGTGCCGCCCCCTCGTCGTCCAACTGCCGCCGCAGGAACTCCATCCGGCAGCCGCCCGTCGTGGCGTAGTCCCGCATCGCCTGCTGTTCCGCCGACCGCTGTTTCGCCACCCAGGCGTAACGCTCCGTGTCGTACACCCACGGCTCGCCTGTCGAGATCCAGCCGCCCTTCACACGTCGGACCGCTCCGTCCACGTCAAGGACCTTGAGCATGGTCTCCAGGCGGGAGCGCCGCAGCTCTACCAAGGGCTCCAGCGCGGGCAGTGACAGCGGTCGCCCCGCCAGTGCGAGCGCGTCCAGGGTGCGCCGCACCTGCTCCTCGGGCGGGAACGCGATCGAGGCGAAGTACTGCCAGATCGCCTGGTCCTCCTTGCCGGGCAGGAGCAGCACCTCGGCATGCTCGACACCACGGCCGGCCCGTCCCACCTGCTGGTAGTACGCGATGGGCGAGGAGGGGGAGCCGAGATGCACGACGAACCCCAGATCGGGTTTGTCGAATCCCATGCCCAGCGCCGACGTGGCCACCAGCGCCTTGACACGGTTGGCGAGCAGGTCGTCTTCGGCCTGCTGCCGCTCCGCGTTCTCGGTCTTACCCGTGTACGACGCCACTGTGTGTCCGCGCTGGCGCAGGAAGGCGGCGACTTCCTCGGCTGCGGCGACCGTCAGGGTGTAGATGATTCCGGAGCCCGGCAACTCGTCCAGGTGCTCGGCGAGCCAGGCCAGGCGGTGGGCGGAGTCGGGCAGTTGGATCACGCCCAGACTCAGGCTCTCGCGGTCGAGGGGCCCGCGGAGCACGAGCGCCTCCCGAGTGCCGGCGCCGGCGCCGGTGGCGGTTCCGGATGCGGTTGCTCCGGCTCCGGTCCCGGTTCCCGTGCCTGCTTCGTACGGGCCGTCCGCGCTCGCCGTTCCGAGCTGCTCCGCTACGTCCGCCGTGACACGGGCATTGGCCGTCGCCGTCGTGGCCAACACCGGGACGCCTGGCGGAAGATCGGCGAGCATGGTGCGCAGCCGTCGGTAGTCCGGCCTGAAATCGTGGCCCCAGTCCGAGATGCAGTGCGCTTCGTCCACCACCAGAAGCCCGGTGGCGGCGGCGAGTTCGGGGAGAACCTGGTCCCGGAAGTCCGGGTTGTTGAGCCGCTCGGGGCTCACCAGGAGGACATCGACCTCGCCTGCGGCAACCTCCGCCTGGACGGTGTCCCACTCCTCCGTGTTCGCGGAATTGATCGTCCGCGCCTTGATCCCGGCCCGTGCGGCGGCCTCCACCTGGTTGCGCATGAGCGCGAGAAGCGGGGAGACGATCACCGTGGGCCCACTGCCCTGCTCCCGCAGCAGAGCGGTCGCGACGAAGTACACCGCGGACTTTCCCCAGCCCGTGCGCTGCACGACCAGGGCTCGGCGCTTCTCCGCGACCAGTGCCTCGATCGCACGCCACTGATCCTCGCGCAGCCGGGCCCGGCCGGTCGGATCGCCGACGAGGCGGGACAGAACGGCATCGGCCGTCGAACGCAGGTCTTCGTTGCTCATGGCCCCATGGAACCTGATGGGTCGGACATCACGCGACCGAGCCCTCCAGCCTGTGGACAACTCCTGTCGTGTCCCTGACCCGGGTTATCCACAGGATAAACCGGAATCCTTTGTTCCGGTGCATGGTCGCTCCATGACGAATCACAACGAAGCAATCGGATCCTCCGACGACGGGTCTTTCGACCACGAATCAACTCAGCCGGACTCTGTCGCGCAGGAATCCGCACCGCCGGGAGCCGCGGGACTCGGATCGGTGGCGCACCAATCGTCCGCGGGGAATATTCCGCTCCACCACGGTCGTGGCGGCGACGCCGAGCGGCCCGGCGTCCCGCTCGGCCCGCCGGGTCACCAGGAGCAGGTCACTCTGCGCTCACCGTCGGAACTGGCGGACGCACTGCCGTATCTGCTCGGGTATCGGCCCGAGGACAGCATCGTGCTCGTCGCCATGCACGATCGGAACGGGCAGGGCCGCTTCGGCGGGCGGGCGCGGCTCGGTCTCCCGGACCGCGCCGACGACTGGCCGTCCGTCGCCGATCAACTCGCTCAGGTTCTGGTGAGCGGCAGTGAGCGCAGGGGCGCCAAGCCCGAGGCCATCGTCGCCTTCCTCTGCCAGGATCCGGTACGGGGCGAGGGCGGCCGACGTTTGGAGGGCGGCCGGCGCGTGGAATACGGCCGACACGTCAAGGAAGGTCGCCGTGTCGAAGATGGTCGCAGCGTGATGGAGCGCCTGCGTCCCCTCGCCCAGTACCTGCGCACCGCGTGCGGTCGCCTCGACGTTCCGGTGATCGAGGCGCTGTGCCTCTCGGACGGCCGCTTCTGGTCCTACTGCTGTCCCGGTGACCGCTGCTGTCCGCCCGAGGGTGTGCCCATGGGACTGCCCGGCACCTCGGTACTGGCGGCAGCCGCCACCTACGCGGGACTTCAAGTACGCGGCTCGCTGAAGGAGTTCCGGGCCAGGCTCACACCCTGGGAGAACGCGGCGGCGCTGGAGCAGAAATCCGCGCTCGACGCCGCGGGCATGGCGCTGGTGCCCCGCATGCTGGACGCGGAACGGCGCGATGATGTGGCGGTCGAGACCCTGGACCTCGCTCGGCGGATCATGAATCGACTCGCCGACGTACCGCCTGCCGTGGGCGCCGCTGTCGGGCCCTCGGACCGCCAGGACGACGAACTGGTGGCTCATGACGAAGCCGCGGCCCTGATTCTCGGCCTCCAGAACCGGGAGACCCGCGACCGCGCGGCGGAGTGGGTGGAGAGCGATGAGGCGCCTTCCGCGCTCAGGCTGTGGCGCGTGCTGGCCCGCCGATGCGTGGGCCCGTACCGGGAGCACGCCGCGGCGCCCCTGACGCTCGCGGGGTGGGTGGCGTGGGCGACGGGGGACGAGTTGGAGGGACGCGAGGCGCTGGCCATGGCCTTGGGAGTGGACTCCACCTACCTGTTCGCCCGACTGCTGCACGAGGCGTGCAACGAGGGTCTGGACCCGCAGACGATCCGGCAGTGCTTCAGCAAGGAACGGGACGCGCGCGAACCGGCGGCCGTGCCGACGGCGACTGCGGACGACTCCGAGGTGCCGACACGGAACTCGTCGGCTCCCGATCCCGACTCTCCCGATCGCCTGTCCGCCGATCCGACTCCTGCCGATCCCACGTCCCCGGCTTCGCCCTCGGCCTCCCCGGCTTGCGCGAGTCTCCGGTCGTCGGAGGGCATGCTGGTGCGGCGACGCCGGCCGCGAACGCCCGCTCGTGACGGGGCGAACGGAGTCATCGGGAAGCGTTCGAGCGGTGGTCCCCGGCCTCCTCGCCGAAGTGACCGTCGTGGGCCGGGGAGCGATCGGTGAGGCCCCAGGGCGTAGGCGTCGGGGTGGAGCCACGCCCCTCACTGTTGGGCGGCCCTTCCCAGCCGCGTGATCCGCATGGCCGGTCCCCGACGACCTCTCGGGGCGCGGGCGTGACCTGGGCAGGGCGAGCCCCGTTCACCTGGATGGCGGACCTGGTGACCAGGCTCCGCCGTCACTTCGGCGCCCAGTTCACCACGCCTGGACGTGCCGAACTGGGCCCGCTCACGGCTCTCGCAAAGCTCGGAACAAGCCACCTCAAGGACATCGAATACCTGGTCCCGCCGGCTGAGCGATGTCTGCGATGGCTGCGCGAGACAGTGGGCGACGGCCGCCGAAGGCCGGCCGGGCGGCAGTGGACTGCGGCAGTGGGTGGCCCAGCTCCGCGCTGCCTTCTCGGAGGAGTCGCCGTCCTTGCCGGGATCCGCCCCGACGCGCCGGGAGGCACGGTGAGCCTGTGCCCGGTCCGCGGCGCCCCCTGGGCGAGGTCGGGTTCACCGGCCTGCGAGTGGCCTGCGTCCCGTTCTCGGTGAGGGGCGCCAGGCTGGGCGTGGCGATGGTGGAGGAGGCGGCCGAAGGGCTGCAACTGGGGGCATGACCGGCTCGTCCACGGTCGGGCGAGGAGGTGGGCAGCAGCGTTCGGGCCGACGGGAGGCGGGAGGGAGGCTCAGGAGAAAGTACACGTCAGGAGAAGGCGAAGGGAGTGTTTATCGTCAGGAAGACGACTAAGATCGCGGCATGTCGCCCTACGACCCGTCAGCCTTTCCGCCGTTCGCTGTCACCGTCGATCTGGTGGTGCTGACCGTGCGCCGTCATGCCTTGTGCGCGTTGGCGGTCCGGCGCGGTGAGGCACCGTTCCAAGGGCGGTGGGCGCTCCCCGGAGGATTCGTACGCGTCGACGAGGACCTGTCGGCCGCGGCGGCTCGTGAACTGGTGGAGGAGACGGGACTCTGCGCGCACGATCCGTCGGCCCCGGCGCAGGCCAACGGCGCGCACCTGGAACAGCTCGCCACCTATGGCGACCCCCAGCGCGACCCGAGGATGCGAGTGGTCAGCGTGGCGCACCTGGCCCTTGCCCCTGACCTGCCGGCACCGAGGGCCGGTGGGGACGCGAACAGTGCCCGCTGGGCGCCGGTCGAAGCACTCCTCAACCAGGGCGGTTACGGTCGCGAGGGCGAGCAGGCGGCACCCCTCGCCTTCGACCACGCGCGGATCCTGACGGACGGAGTGGAGCGGGCCCGTTCGAAGATCGAGTACTCGTCGCTGGCCACGGCCTTCTGTCCGCCGGAGTTCACGGTCGGCGAGTTGCGACGGGTGTACGAGGCGGTGTGGGGCGTGGCGCTCGATCCCCGCAACTTCCACCGCAAGGTGACCGGGACGCCAGGCTTCCTCGTGCCCAGCGGAGGGACCACCACACGCCAGGGCGGCCGACCCGCACAGCTGTTCAGGGCGGGTGGGGCGACCTTGCTGAACCCGCCGATGCTGCGGCCCGAAGTCTGAGTGCGGACGGGTCGGCTCACCTCGATTCCTTGGTGGCCGACACCACCCGCTTCCGTCTCCTGACCGAAAAGTCTCAAATGTCGCGCTATCTTGCTGCGGTACCCACGGGGTTCGTCCGTCCCCGCTCGGCGGACGGGCCCCGGCCGCCGAGCGGTCGCACCTCCTGCGAGAGAAGCGATGATCCAGGCCATCGGACTGACCAGCAATCCCCGTAAGGGGCTTAAGCCCGCCGTCGACGACGTCTCGTTCGAAGCGCACACGGGCCATGTCACCGCCCTGCTCGGCGCCCCGGCGTCGGGCAAGACGACCGCGCTCAGACTGATGCTCGAACTCCAACAGGGCCGAGGCGTCACCTACTTCAGAGGTCGACCGCTGCACCGCGTCGCGCACCCCGCACGCGAGGTGGGCGTCCTCCTGGGGGAGGTACCCGGCCACCCCTCGCGAACGGTCAGAGGCCATCTGCGGATGTTGTGCGCCGCCGCCGGGGTGCCCGTGCAGCGTGCCGACGAAGTCCTCGAATCCGTAGGGCTGGTGAGTCTGCGGGACGAGTGCCTGGGCATGCTGTCCCGTGGCCTGGATCGGCGCCTCGGGCTCGCCTGCGTCCTGATCGGAGACCCGCACACGCTGGTCCTGGACGCTCCGGAGGACGGGCTCTCCGCGCGAGAGACCGGCTGGCTGCACGGTGTTCTGCGTGCGCACGCGTCCCTTGGTGGCACGGTCCTGTTCACCACGGACGACGCCAAGGCGGCAGCGCGTACCGCGGACCGTGTCCTGACGCTGGACGCAGGGCGGGTCGTCGGGGATCAGGATGTCGCAGACTTCGCCCGTACCCGACTGCGGCCAAGGGTGGCTGTCCGGACTCCGCACGCCGCCCGACTTGGTGTGCTGCTCGCGAAGGAGGCCCGCACCGCGCGGCGTTCCGTCGAGGTCGTCAAGGAGGACGGCAACCGCCTCTCGGTGTACGGAAGCAGTTGCGCCGAGGTGGGGGAGGCCGCGTACCGTCACGGCATCCTCGTCCACCAACTCTCCGACGAGACCGGAGACATGGGGCCGTCGGCGCATGAGTGGCAGCGAGCGGCAGAGGGATTCGGCGGCGACGTCCGCATCCCCGTCGCGACCGATGGCACCGTTTATGAGCGCCAGCCCGAACCCCAGCCCCAGCTCGTGCCCGAGTCCGATCCGTTGGTGGAATTCGACGATCTGTTGTCGGAATACGAACCCGACACCTACGCCGAGTCCAGCACGGGTGATCACGGGTCCCCGACCGAATCGGCGACGGCGGCCCACATGTCGGACGAACCGTCAGGGGTGGCGCGGCCCACTGGAACGAACAGCTCACCCCTGCCGCCACCCGTGACGGTACGCACCGCGCGCACCCCCCTGCGCCCCCTGCGCTACGAACTGCGCCGTGCCACCGGCATCGGTACCGGCTACTTCACCGGTGCCGCCGTACTGATCAGCTCCGCCGTCATCGCGGTCCTCCTCGCCAGGATCGGTCACAGCCCACAGCCACGGCTGCTGGCGGCCTGGCCCGAGGAACTGCCGCTGCCGCCCGCCGCTCTGGGCGCGGGACTCCTCGGGGCGCTCGCCTTCGGCGACGAGTTCCGCCACCCCGCCCTCGCCGCGGATCGCGGAACCGTCCCCCGACGTCTCGGTCTGCTCGGCGCCAAACTCGCGGTCGCGGCGGGTACCGCGCTGCTGCTGGCCTTTCTGACCGTGGGCTGTGACGCCGCGGTGCTCCAGCTTGTATACGGACAGGAACTCACCAGAGTTCCCGCCGACTGGCTACCGCTGTCCGTGAGTTGGATCAGCATGGTCACCGGGTGCGCCTGGGCAGGAGTGCTCGCGGCCGGAGTGTTCAAGTCCACGACAGCCGGACTTGCCGCCGTACTCGCCGTCCCCGTAGCCGTCGTACCGGCCGTACAGAAAGCCGTCGAGGGACCGGCTGTACGAACAGCCGCCGGCTTTCCCGCGCGGTTGCGGGATCTCGCACTGGTGCAGTGGCCGTTCGGCGCGGAGCGTTATCTCGCTGCCGCTCTGCGGATGATCGTTCAACCTGTGGGCAGTGCGCTGATGTTGTCGCTGACCGCTCTGCTCTGCGCATATGTGCTCACGGGGGTGCGCAGCAGGGTTCGTTGAAGACCGACTCACTGAATCCGATCCGCCGCTGCGCACAACTTCCCTGACAACGCTCATTTCTTTCCGATAAGGCGTCAATTGCGGCGGGGTGAGCGATCACCCTTTCGTGTGCTTTTCACCAAAGACCTCAAGGCGGTTGAGAGCAACGCCGACAAAGGATCCGTGAGTACCCTTGCGCACACCATGATGACCGCCGCCCGCTCCGCCGACTCCGGCCTCGCCGGACCGGGCGAACTCGACCGCTACCCCTACGCGGAGGCCCGGAGTACTGATCGCGTGGGAGCCCCCGTCTGGGACGGCGCGGACCAGGAGCTGGGACGCGTGGGCCGACGACCCGCGGGCAGCCGTGGCCGTGGACTGCACGGTCAACTCGTCCAACAGTTGGGCCAGATGATTGTCTCCGGTGACCTGGGCGCCGACCGCCCGCTCGTGCCCGAGGAGATCGGGCAGCGTTTCGAGGTTTCCCGCACCGTCGTCCGCGAATCACTCCGTGTTCTGGAGGCCAAGGGACTGGTGAGCGCCCGTCCCAATGTGGGCACGCGCGTGCGACCGGTCAGTGACTGGAACCTTCTTGACCCGGACATCATCGAGTGGCGGGCCTTCGGACCCCAGCGCGACGACCAGCGCCGCGAACTGAGCGAACTGCGCTGGACGATCGAGCCGCTGGCCGCCCGCCTTGCCGCCGGGCACGGGCGCGAGGAGGTGCAGCAGCGACTTGCCGACATGGTCGACATCATGGGTCACGCCCTTGGGCAGGCGGACTCGATCACCTTCGCGCGCGCGGACGCCGAGTTCCACGCGCTGCTCATCCAGGTCGCCGGCAATCGCATGCTGGAGCACCTGTCCGGCATCGTCTCGGCCGCACTCCAGGTATCGGGCGGCCCGGTCACCGGTTGCGACCGTCCGAACGAGACCTCGGTGGCGCATCACTCCCGTATCGCGGACGCCCTCGCCGCGGGGGACGGACCCGGTGCGGAAGCCGCGATGCGTCAACTGCTCATTGTCCACCCCGAGGTGGAGCGCGTGGTGCCCGCGCCCCGCGAGCACTGAATCGGTCGCACTGATTGCCCGCGCGGCGGCCCTGTCGGCCCGCACGTACCGCTCCTCCCGCGCGCGTACGCGTTGTTGACGCAGGGTCGCGCCACGGTCGCCGAGGTTCGCCGACGACCACGGGGGAACCGTTCCGCCAGACGACGTCCGTCCCGCGTGCGTACGCGTAGCGCCCGACGGACACCCCGCGCGGTGCCGTCCGCGACATGCGTACCGTCCGCGACATGCGTGCCCCGCGCGGCTCGACCCGCGTCGGATGCCTCATACGGCCCGGCGCGGGTCCGGCCGCACCCGGCGCCTTCTTATGTACCGGTTCCGGTTCATGCATCGGTTCATGCATCGGTTCCGGCCAAGTACGGCCGTTCGTGTTCGTTCGTGGGCCGGGCGATGTTTCAGACGGCGTTGGAGCGGCATTGAACCCCGGTGAGGGGCCATCGACCCTGATCGACCGATCTCTGACCGTTTCTGACCGTATCTACATGCTTTTGAGTGCTTACGGGGTGTGACTCGGGCCACGCAGATTGGGCGTAACGCTCCTCGGAACTGCGCGATGACCTAAGAGGTGACAGCCGAAGAGGGAATACAGCCGCCAGCGACGGCGCTGTCCATCTCCTAGGCCCCACGCCCACGCCGTCGGCCCATCCCCAAGTCGGCGGTCGTCGGCTCCGGTCCACACTGGACAGGGGCCGGAAGCCGTTTTCCAACGTTCCGAGAGGTTGTTCGTGTCGGCCAGCACATCCCGTACGCTCCCGCCGGAGATCGCCGATTCCGTCTCTGTCATGGCGCTCATCGAGCGGGGAAAGGCTGAGGGGCAGATCGCCGGCGATGACGTGCGTCGGGCCTTCGAAGCTGACCAGATTCCGGCCACTCAGTGGAAGAACGTACTGCGCAGCCTCAACCAGATCCTCGAGGAAGAGGGTGTGACGCTGATGGTCAGTGCCGCGGAGCCCAAGCGCACCCGAAAGAGCGTCGCAGCGAAGAGTCCGGCCAAGCGGACCGCCACCAAGACCGTGGCGGCCAAGACGGTCACGGCCAAGAAGGCGACCGCCACGGCCGCCCCCGCCGAGGCCGCCACCGACGCCATCGTTGACGAGACCGCGCCCGCGAAGAAGGCCGCCGCCAAGAAGACGGTGGCGAAGAAGACGGTCGCCAAGAAGACCGTCGCCAAGAAGACGACGGCCAAGAAGAGCGCCACCAAGAAGGACGCCGACGAGATCGTCGACGAAGAGGCGGTCGAGGAGACCGCGGGTGCCGCCGCCGGCAAGCCCGGCGAGGAGCCCGCGGAGGACGGCAGCCAGGGCTTCGTCCTGTCCGACGAGGACGAGGACGACGCCCCCGCGCAGCAGGTCGCGGCGGCGGGCGCCACCGCCGACCCCGTCAAGGACTACCTGAAGCAGATCGGCAAGGTCCCCCTCCTCAACGCCGAGCAGGAGGTGGAGCTGGCCAAGCGCATCGAGGCCGGTCTCTTCGCCGAGGACAAGCTCGCCAACGCCGACAAGCTCGCGCCGAAGCTCAAGCGCGAGCTGGAGATCATCGCCGAGGACGGCCGCCGCGCCAAGAACCACCTCCTGGAGGCCAACCTCCGCCTGGTGGTCTCGCTGGCCAAGCGCTACACCGGTCGCGGCATGCTCTTCCTGGACCTCATCCAGGAGGGCAATCTCGGTCTCATCCGCGCGGTCGAGAAGTTCGACTACACCAAGGGCTACAAGTTCTCCACGTACGCCACCTGGTGGATTCGGCAGGCGATCACCCGCGCCATGGCCGACCAGGCCCGCACCATCCGTATCCCGGTGCACATGGTCGAGGTCATCAACAAGCTCGCGCGCGTGCAGCGTCAGATGCTCCAGGACCTGGGTCGGGAGCCCACCCCGGAGGAGCTGGCCAAGGAACTCGACATGACCCCCGAGAAGGTCATCGAGGTCCAGAAGTACGGTCGCGAGCCCATCTCACTGCACACCCCGCTCGGCGAGGACGGCGACAGCGAGTTCGGTGACCTCATCGAGGACTCCGAGGCGGTCGTCCCGGCCGACGCCGTCAGCTTCACGCTCCTCCAGGAGCAGCTGCACTCGGTCCTCGACACGCTCTCCGAGCGTGAGGCCGGCGTTGTGTCCATGCGTTTCGGTCTCACCGACGGTCAGCCGAAGACCCTCGACGAGATCGGCAAGGTGTACGGCGTCACCCGCGAGCGCATCCGGCAGATCGAGTCCAAGACCATGTCGAAGCTCCGGCACCCGTCGCGTTCTCAGGTACTGCGCGACTACCTCGACTGATCGTGTCACGCGACTGATCGCCTTACGCGGCTGATCACGTGACGCGACAGTAGCGCGCACCGATCCGTCGATACGCCACCGAAGGCCCGGCCTCCCGCAAGGGAGCCGGGCCTTCGGCGCGTAACGGTTGCCGCCCGCGTGGTCGGAGGCCCGATCGGCGACACGCGCGCGGCGTGCGATGTCGACGCCTCTGGATCACTCTGGGTATGTCACTGCAACGCAGAGTGAGGAGAGCGCATGCTCCGTCCCGTCGTCCGAAACCTGACCGGCGCGCTGGCCATGGCGGCCACCGCTTCCGGGCTGCCCCTGGCCACCCCGACAGCCGTGGCGGCCGACAGTGTCGTCATCGGTGGTCATCCGGTGGACGTGGCGGACAGTCCCTGGGTGGTGGCGCTCTCCAGCCGTGACCGGTTCGGCGGTACCCGGGCGGGACAGTTCTGCGGCGGGGTCGTCATCGGTCGCACGACGGTGCTCACGGCGGCGCACTGCCTCGGCCGAGAGGTTCTCGGCGCCTCCGGGAGGACTCCGGGCGACCTCAAGGTGATCGCCGGACGCAGCGACCTGAGGAGTTCCGGTGGAGTCGAGATCCCGGTGCGGTCCGTTCGGGTCAATCCTCGCTACGACAGCACCACGAACTCCGGCGATGTGGCGCTCGTCACATTGTCGAAGCAGCTTCCCGAGGGCTATGTGATCAGCGTGGCGGGTGAAGGCGACTCTGCCTCCAAGCCCGGCACCCCTGCCTCCGTCTACGGCTGGGGAGACACCACGGGGAGAGGCGGCTACGCCAGAATGCTTCATTCCGCACAGATCCAGGTACTGCCGGATGCTCTGTGTGAGGCGGCCTACCCCGGGAACGCGGACGGGGCGTACCGGGCCGATTCCATGCTGTGTGCCGGTGAGGAGGAAGGCGGACGGGACGCCTGCCAGGGCGACAGTGGGGGCCCACTGGTCGCACACGGGCGCCTGATCGGCCTGGTGTCGTGGGGAAGCGGCTGCGGGCAGCCGGGCAGCCCCGGGGTCTATACGCGCGTCTCAGCGGCCCTCAGGGACGTCAGAGGGGCGTCCAGGGTCCGTGGCTGAGTGCGGGTCCGCGGACGAACACGAGCGGCTGCCCCTGAGGTGCAGGGGCAGCCGCTCGCTCGCCGGCCTGTGCCGGTGCTGGCTCGTCGTTGATGCGAAGTGTCAGCGTTCCTCGTCCTCGGCGGATGCCGGGGCGGGGGTCAGGCGCTCCGTCTCGTCCTGTATTTCAGCGGCGATCTTCTTGAGTTCCGGCTCGAACTTGCGACCGTGGTGGGCGCAGAAGAGCAAGTCACCACCGCTCGTCAGGACGACGCGCAGGTAAGCCTGGGCGCCGCAGCGGTCGCAGCGATCGGCGGCCGTCAGCGGGCTCGCGGGGGTCAGAACAGTAGTCACGTCGCCTCTTCTCTAGCTCGACGAGCTGTCGTACCAGGGTCAACATCCAACCAGGCCGAAAACGTTCCCGCTCGCGGCTTCTCCTCGAAAAAATCTTTCCGAGGTGGTCCTCAGCTGCCGATTGGCGGCGAATGTGCCGTATTACGTGTCTTTGTGTCTTACGGGTTCGCGCTGTCTGTCGGGTTGTGTCCTCCCGGCTGGGTTGCCGGTTGTTCATGAGGACGTGCCCGGAGCCTAAATGGTTCATGCCTGGAAGGGAACGTGATATGCGCTTCACTCCATCGAGCGATCGAACAAGCATGCGACCGTGGACTAGGCTGAGATTGCACGAGGGTGGCGTGACAACGGCTCTACCAGGGCTCGGTACCCTCTGACCGGCGACCGAAGCCGGGCCCTTACCCCAAAGGGTCCTACCTGAAATTCAGCGAGGAGCGAACCGCGTGACCGCCGATACGTCTGTGCCGTCCACTGCGCTGCTGACCGGAGCAGACCGGGACGGTTCCAACTACACCGCGCGGCACCTGCTCGTCCTGGAGGGCCTGGAGGCCGTCCGCAAACGTCCGGGCATGTACATCGGCTCGACGGACAGCCGTGGCCTGTTGCACTGCCTCTGGGAGATCATCGACAACTCCGTCGACGAGGCCCTGGGCGGGTACTGCGACCACATCGACGTCATCCTGCACGACGACGCGTCCGTCGAGGTGCGGGACAACGGCCGCGGCATCCCTGTCGACGTGGAGCCGAAGACCGGGCTGTCCGGCATCGAGGTCGTGATGACCAAGCTGCACGCCGGCGGCAAGTTCGGCGGCGGGTCGTACGCCGCCTCCGGTGGTCTGCACGGTGTGGGCGCCTCCGTCGTGAACGCCCTGTCGGCGAGGCTCGACGTCGAGGTCGACCGCAGCGGCCACACCCATGCGATCAGCTTCCGGCGCGGTGTCCCCGGTGCCTTCGCGAAGCTCGGGGCCGACGCCCCGTTCGATCCGGACAGTGGCCTGCGCAAGACCAAGAGGATCCCCAAGACGCGCACGGGCACGCGCGTGCGTTACTGGGCCGACCGTCAGATCTTCCTCAAGGACGCCAAGCTCAATCTGGAGATGCTGCACCAGCGCGCGCGTCAGACCGCGTTCCTGGTGCCCGGCCTGACCATCGTCGTACGCGACGAGTACGGGCTCGGTGACGGCGGCAGCAAGGGCGAGGAGTCCTTCCGCTTCGACGGCGGCATCAGTGAGTTCTGCGAGTACCTGGCGTCGGACAAGCCGGTCTGCGACGTTCTGCGCCTGTCCGGACAGGGCACCTTCAAGGAGACCGTTCCTGTCCTCGACGACCACGGACAAATGACGCCCACCGAGGTGACCCGCGAACTGGCTGTGGACGTGGCCATGCGCTGGGGGACCGGGTACGACACCACGCTCAAGTCGTTCGTCAACATCATCGCCACGCCCAAGGGCGGTACCCACGTCACCGGGTTCGAACGCTCGGTGACCAAGACGATGAACGAGGTGCTGCGCAGCCAGAAGCTGCTGCGTGTGGCCGAGGACGACATCGTCAAGGACGACGCCCTGGAGGGCCTCACCGCGGTCGTCACCGTGCGCCTGGCCGAGCCGCAGTTCGAGGGGCAGACCAAGGAGGTGCTGGGCACCTCGGCCGCCAACCGCATCGTCGCCAATGTGATCGCCAAGGAACTCAAGGAGTTCCTGACCTCCACCAAGCGTGACGCAAAGGCCCAGGCACGGTCCGTCATGGAGAAGGCCGTCGCCGCCGCGCGCACGCGTATCGCGGCCCGCCAGCACAAGGAGGCGCAGCGCCGGAAGACCGCTCTGGAGTCCTCGTCGCTGCCGGCCAAGCTCGCCGACTGCCGCAGCGACGACGTGGAGCGCAGTGAGCTGTTCATCGTCGAGGGGGACTCCGCGCTCGGCACCGCCAAGCTCGCGCGCAACTCCGAGTTCCAGGCGCTGCTCCCGATCCGCGGCAAGATTCTCAACGTTCAGAAGGCGTCCGTCTCGGACATGCTCAAGAACGCCGAGTGCGGCGCGATCATCCAGGTCATAGGAGCCGGATCCGGCCGGACGTTCGACATCGACGCGGCCCGCTACGGGAAGATCATTCTCCTGGTCGACGCCGATGTTGACGGCGCCCACATCCGCATCCTGCTGCTGACGCTGTTCCAGCGCTACATGCGTCCCATGGTCGAGGCGGGTCGCGTCTTCGCGGCCGTGCCGCCGCTGCACCGGATCGAGCTGGTCCAGCCGAAGAAGGGGCAGGACAAGTACGTGTACACGTACTCGGACCGGGAGTTGCGCGAGACGGTGATGGAGTTCCAGCGCAAGGGTGTGCGCTACAAGGACTCCATCCAGCGCTACAAGGGCCTCGGTGAGATGGACGCCGATCAGCTGGCGGAGACCACGATGGACCCGCGCCATCGGACGCTGCGCCGCATCAACATCTCGGACCTTGAGGCATCCGAGCAGGTCTTCGATCTCCTCATGGGCAACGAGGTGGCGCCGCGCAAGGAGTTCATCTCCAACTCGGCGGCGACGCTGGACCGGTCGCGCATCGACGCCTAGCCCGTCGCTGCCGGCCCCCGGCCCCCGGTCTCCCGTCCCGGTCCCCGGCCAGGTTCGGCGGCGATCAGGAGATCAGCCGGGTCCGAGGCATGGGATGGCGCCGTCTGCCGCACGCCGTCACCTCTTCGAGTGACATGGATCCGGTGTCTCCACCCGCGGGTGGAGACACCGGATCCACCCATGATCCACCCCTGCTCCGATCTCCTGACCAGGCCCTTTCCGTAGCGTCGAAGGCGTCATCACATCCGTCTTCCTCGCCCTTCGGAGGCACTCGATGCCCGGCCTTGCCAATGTTCTGGTGGTCGTCGCCGTGGTCGTGCTGATCGCCGTCCGCCAGACGCGACCTCAGCCGATACGGGACGCCAGGCGCTGGTGGATCGTGCCGGTCGTCCTGCTGTTCCTCGGCCTGCGGGAGCCCGGCACCGTCGACTCCCACCACGCTGCCGCGTCGGGCGTCCTGCTCACCGTCGAACTGCTCGTCGGCCTGCTGATGGGAGCCGCGTGGGGCTGGACCAGCCGCGTCTGGTCCGAGGCTGACGGCTCCGTGTGGTCGAAGGGCACAAAGGCCACGGCGGCTGTGTGGGCCGGCGGCATAGCTCTCCGCCTCGGCCTGGTCGGGGCCGGCGCCCTGATCGGCGTGCACCAGGGATCGGGTGCCCTGCTCCTCGGCCTCGCCGCGTCCCTCCTGGTGCGTTCCGGAGTGCTGGCCTGGCGTGCCCAGTCCGTCCACCCCACGTACGCGCAGGCCACGGCGTACGGTGACGACGTGCCGGTGTCGACGTGGAGGGACCGCAGGTGACGCGGAGCGTCTGGACCACCTGGCCCACCCGGGAGGCACTCTCCCGGGCGGGCATGAGCACAGCGCGGCGCGTCCTCGCCTGGACCGTGCGGGTGGTCGTGATCGGCGTCCTGCTGTGGGGCGCGGTCGCCCACAAGGGGGTGCACGGCTGGGAGGCGGTCGTCGGGGCGCTGGGGGTGATCGGCAGCGCGGCGGCGGCGTGGGGTTTCTTCCGTACGACCTACCACCATCTGCTGTGGCCGTCCCTGGGACTGCTCACGCTGTTGATGGGCGCGGGCATTGTCGCGGAACAGGCCGGGTTCCCGGTGCCGGCGCTCGTGCTGTGGTGCGGCTGCGCCGTCGTCGGCCTGGAGCGACTCCCGCTGGTGGCCGCGGTGCCGACCACGGCGGCGGCCCTCGCCGCCTACGTCCTGGTCAACGACGACGTGTGGCTGACGACGGCGATCACCACGGCGGGCCTGGGCCTCGCCGGATACGTCCTGCGGCTGGACGCCGAGGCGCGGGGCAACACACAGCGGCTGCTCGCTCAGGAGCGTGCTGCCCGCGTGGCCGAGGCGGAGTCGGCTGCCCTCGCGGAGCGGGCCCGGATCGCTCGGGAGATCCACGACGTCCTGGCACACAGCCTCTCCGCGCAGCTTGTGCACTTGGAGGCGGCGCGGCTCCTGATCGAGCGGGGGGCGGACCGCGGGCAGATCCTCGACAGGGTGGTGGCCGCGCGCGGGATGGCCCGGGACGGGCTCGACGAGACCCGGCAGGCCCTGTCCGCGCTCCGGGGTGAGATGTCGCCCCTGGAGGAGTACCTGCGCGAACTGGTCACGGCGTCGGCGGGGGCCGAGGTCCTGGTCGACGGGGAGCGGCGGGCCCTGTCGGCGGAGGCGTCGCAGGCGGTGCGCCGCGTCGCGCAGGAAGCGGTCACCAACGCGCGCAAGCACGCACCGGGCGCGAAGGTCGCGGTGCATCTGAGCTACGGCGACGACGACGTGACGCTCGATGTGCGGGACTCGGGCGGCTCGCCGGGTGATCTCGCGGGCTCCGGCGCCGGGTACGGTCTGTTGGGGATGCGGGAGCGTGCCGAACTACTCGGCGGCTCCCTGGAGGCCGGGCCGTACGAGGAGGGCTTCGCAGTGACGTTGAAGGTGCCCGTATGACGGAGGAGAGCACCGGGCGTACCGCGCGCGTGGTCGTCGCCGACGACCAGACCGTGGTGCGGGAGGGCATCGTCATGCTGCTGGGTCTGCTGCCCGGCATCGAGGTCGTCGGGGCGGCGGGCGACGGCGAGGAGGCGGTCGCGCTGGTGGCCGAACTCGCCCCGGACGTCGTGCTGATGGATCTGCGGATGCCGCGCTGCGACGGCGTCGAGGCGACACGGCGCATCCGTGCGGGGTATCCGGGGACGCACGTGGTCGTGCTCACCACATACGCCGACGACGACTCGCTGTTCCCGGCCCTTGAGGCGGGCGCGCGCGGGTATCTCACCAAGGACGCGGGGGGCGACGAGATCGTACGGGCCGTGCACAGCGTCCTGTCCGGAGACGCGGGGCTCTCGCCGAGTATCCAACGGCGTCTGCTGGAGCGGCTGTCCAGACCGCCGGCTCTGATCCCGGTCGTGGAGCCGCCCGACGGTCTCACCGCGCGGGAGACGGAGGTGCTGGTGCTGATCGCCGAGGGGCTCACCAATCAGGAGATCGCCCACAGGCTCCATGTCTCCACCGCCACCGTGAAGACCCACATCAACAACCTCTTCGCGAAGACCGGGCTCAAGGACCGTGCGCAGGCGGTGCGTTACGCGTATGCACGCGGATTGGTGACACCGCCGGGCACATCTCTCACCTGATCCGGCGCGTCCATCACCTGATGGAGTGAAGAGCGGGGGGAGAAGAGTCCGGGATCTTCCTGTTCTGCCCATCCTTGGGCACGCGGCCGTACGGGCCGCGGACAAGGAGACACCGGTGAAGAAGCACGACGGGCGGAAAACCGGGGAGGCCCGGTTCGACGACCCCTGGTACGACGCGCTTGCCTCCGGCTGGGGTGAATGGGACGGCGCGGGGGCACCCGCCCCGGTCGTACCGCCCCAGGCCGCCTCGCAGGAGCGGAGCGCGAGCAGCGTCTACCTGGAGGTGCAGCAGAGCGCCGCTTTCCAGGAAGTGCGCAGCCGGTATCGAAGGTTCGTCGTTCCCGCCGTCGCGATCTTCCTCACCTGGTACCTCGCCTATGTCGTGGCCGCGACCACCGCGCCGGAACTGATGGCGCGGCAGGTGGTCGGCGCCGTGAACGTGGCGATGGTCGCGGGACTCGGACAGTTCCTGTCGACCTTCCTGTTGACCTGGGCGTATGCCCGGCATGCCCGGCTGCGTCGAGACCGTGCGGCCCTCGACCTCCGGTGGGACACACAGGAGCTGACACGGGGGATCGGCCGGTGACGGGGCATCACCAGACGCTGGCACTGCTGCTGTTCAGCGCGTTCGTGGCTGTCACGCTGGGGATCACCACGTGGGTGAGCCGTAACCGCCATGGTTCGCCGGAGGAGTTCTACGCGGGCGGACGGCTGTTCACGCCCATGGAGAACGGTTTCGCCATCGCCGGTGACTACATGTCGGCGGCGTCCTTCCTCGGTATCTCCGGACTCATCGCGCTCTTCGGCTACGACGGCCTGCTGTACTCGGTGGGCTTTCTCGTCGCCTGGCTCGTCGTGCTCTTCCTCGTCGCCGAACTGGTCCGCAACTGCGGGAGGTTCACCCTTGCCGACGTCGTCGCCGCCCGGATGAGCGAGCGGCCTGTTCGTATCGCGGCGGGAACTTCCTCGGTGACCGTGTCCGTTCTCTATCTGGTGGCGCAGATGGTGGGGGCGGGCAGCCTGGTCGCGCTGCTGCTGGGAGGCACCGGCGAGGCGGCTCAGACGTGGACCGTCATCGGGGTCGGTGCGCTCATGGTCATCTATGTGTCGTTGGGAGGGATGCGGGCCACCACGTGGATCCAGATCGTCAAGGCGGTCCTGCTGATGGGCGGTGCGATCGCGCTCACCGTGCTCGTCCTGGTGCGCTTCCACGGTGACTTCGACCAACTGCTGCGTACCGCCGCCGCGCGCAGCGGACACGGTGCGGACTTCCTCGTACCGGGGTTGAAGTACGGCGGGGACTGGACGTCGCGGTTCGACTTCATCAGCCTGGGCCTCGCGCTCGTCCTGGGTACCGCCGGACTGCCGCACATCCTGTCCCGCTTCTACACCGTGCCGACCGCGCGGGCCGCCCGCCGCTCGGTCGTCTGGTCCATCGGTCTCATCGGCAGCTTCTACCTGATGACGATCGTGCTGGGCTTCGGCGCCGCCGCGATCCTGGGCTCCGACGCGGTGCGTGCGTCGAACCCGGCCGGGAACACGGCGGTTCCGCTGCTCGCCCTCGACGTGGGCGGCGGCGCGGACTCCACCGGAGGAACGGTTCTGTTCGCGATCGTGGCCGCGGTCGCCTTTGCCACGATCCTCGCCGTCGTCGCCGGGATCACGCTCGCCTCGTCCGCGTCCGTCGCGCACGACCTGTACGCGTCACTGCGCAGGCGGCACGCGAAGCAGCACAGCGAGGTAGCGGTGGCGCGGATCGCCGCGGTCGGGATCGGCGTCGTCGCGATCGGCCTCGGGCTGCTCGCGCGGGATCTGAACGTGGCCTTCCTGGTGGGCCTGGCGTTCGCGGTCGCCGCGTCGGCGAACCTGCCGGTGCTGCTGTACTCGCTGTTCTGGCGGAGCTTCACGACGAGGGGAGCCGTGTGGTCGGTGTACGGAGGGTTGATTCCGGCGCTGGTGCTGGTGCTGCTGTCGCCCGTGGTCTCCGGGAGCCCGACCTCCCTGTTCCCGGGCGTGGACCTCCAGTTCTTCCCGCTGGAGAACCCGGGCCTGGTCTCCATTCCGCTGGGGTTCCTGGCCGGCTGGCTGGGCACCATGACGTCCGCCGAGCCCGCCGACGAGGCCAAGCACGCGGAGACGGAGGTACGGTCGCTCACCGGCGCGGGAGCGGTCTGACCTGGGCCGACGCGGCAGGCCCGTCACCCGTGGCCGTCGGTCGGCGTACACGACGGGCGGTGGTCCCGGCGGCCGGGACTCAGCCCGGGGCGACCCACGCGTACCGGTGTTCCGGTCGGCCCGTGTCGCCGTAGCGCAGGGTGAGGCGGAGGCGCCCCGCCTGTTCCAGATGGCGCAGATAGCGCTGCGCCGTGGAGCGGCTCAGGCCCGTCTCCGCCGCCACCTCGTGTGCCGAGAGGGGCTGGGCGGCCCGGTGCAGCACCCCGCAGATGAGGTCCGTCGTGGGCAGCGAGTGCCCGCTCGGCAGGCCCTGGGCAGGGGCGGCCGTGGTGGTACGCAGCGCGCCGAAGATCCGGTCGACCTGCTCTTGTACCGCGATACCGCTGCCACTGCCGCCGACCCGGTCCACCGTGCGCCGCAGCGCCGCGTACGCCTCAAGGCGGGAGCGCAGCGCGCCGAAGGTGAACGGCTTCACCAGGTAGTGCAGCGCCCCCAGACGCATGGCCTCCTGCACCGTCGTCACATCGCCCGCCGCCGTGATCATGATGACGTCGGTGCGGTGGCCGAGTTGGCGCATGTGCTGCACCAGAGCGAGACCGGTCTCGTCGGGCAGGTAGTGGTCGAGCAGGACGAGATCGATCCGCTCGCGCTGCACGGTGGCGAACGCCTGGGCGGCGTCGTGGGCGCGCGCGACCACACGGAAGCCGGGAACCTTGGCGACGTACCGCGCGTTGATCTCTGCGACACGGAAGTCGTCGTCCACGACCAGGACGTCAATCATCGATTGGGCCTTTCTCGTTAAGCCCATGTTTCGGCTTGGTTGTTGTAGCGCGAGCAAAACGAGCACAACAGGGGTTTGCAAGCAGAAGATGGGCCAGCGCGCACAAGGATCCCGCAGTGACCCAAGGCGGGCCTACGGTCCCGGTCCATGAGTAGAGACACCAACCCCGCGATAGAGCTGAGGGGCGCCGGCAAGGCGTTCCGTACGCCGTCCGGGGCCCTGCACACCGCCGTGCGGGCACTTGACCTGACGGTCGAGCAGGGCGAGTTCGTCGCAGTGGTCGGCCCCACCGGCTGCGGCAAATCGACCACACTCACCCTGGTCAGCGGCCTGGAGGAGCCCACCGAGGGCGATGTACTCGTCGCGGGTGAGCCCGTGCGCGGCATCGGCGACAAGGTCGGCTTCGTCTTCCAGCAGGACGCCGTCTTCCCATGGCGCACGGTCCTGTCCAATGTGATGGCAGGCCCCCGCTTCCGAGGCGTTCCCAAGGCGGAGGCCAAGGCCCGCGCCCGTGAATGGCTGGACCGCGTCGGCCTCTCGACTTTTGAGGATCGTTACCCGCACCAGCTCTCCGGCGGCCAGCGCAAGCGCGTCGCGCTCGCGTCGACCTTCGTCAACGACCCCGAGATCCTGCTCATGGACGAGCCGTTCTCGGCGCTCGACGTCCAGACCCGGGCACTGATGTCGGACGAACTCCTCGAACTGTGGGCAGGCACGGGCGCGTCGGTCGTTTTCGTGACCCACGACCTGGAGGAGTCCATCGCCCTGGCCGACAAGGTCGTCGTCATGACCGCGGGCCCGGCGACGGTCAAGCAGATCTTCGAGATCGATCTGCCGCGCCCGCGCAAGGTCGAGTCGATCCGCCTGGAACCCAGGTTCGTGGAGATCTACCGCGAGATCTGGGTGTCGCTCGGCGAAGAGGTCCGCATCACCCGCGAGAGGGGTGCCGCCGATGTCGCATGAGACGCTCGACGTGCCCCTCACCAAGACAGCGCCCACGGAACGCACCCGTGCCCGCGTGCGGGCGGCCCGTAACCGCCGCTTCCTCGTCTACGGAAGCCGTGGCCTGCTCCTCGTCGCGGTCATCGTCCTCTGGGAGGTCATGGCTCGCACCGAGGTCATCGACCCGTTCAACTTCTCCATGCCGTCCAAGATCTGGGAACAGATGCGCGTCTGGGCGGTCGACGGCACCGCCCAAGGCTCCCTGTGGGAACAGATCTGGTACACGCTCTACGAGGCCCTCCTCGGCTGGGTCGTGGGTGTCGCCGGTGGTGTGGTCCTCGGTATCACGCTCGGCAGGATCCGCTTCCTCGCCGATGTGGTGGGCCCGTACATCAAGGTCCTCAACGCGATTCCACGGATCGTCCTGGCGCCGATCTTCCTGATCTGGTTCGGTCTGGGACCGGCATCCAAGGTCGCGTCGGCCGTGGTCCTCGTGTTCTTCCCCGTCTTCTTCAACGCCTTCCAGGGCGCGCGGGAGGTCGACCGCAATCTCGTCGCCAACGCCCGCATCCTGGGCGCGAGCAACCGGCGGGTCACCTTCCAGGTGGTCATTCCGTCCGCCACCTCCTGGATCTTCACCAGCCTCCACGTGAGCTTCGGCTTCGCCCTGATCGGCGCGATCGTCGGCGAGTACATCGGCGCGACCAAGGGCCTCGGCCTGCTCGTCGCGGCCTCCCAGGGCACGTTCAACGCCGCCGGCGTGTACGCGGCCATGGCGATCCTCGCGATCGTCGCCCTGCTCACCGAGGGCCTGCTCACCTTCGCGGAACGGCGCCTCTTCAAGTGGCGGCCCGCGGAACCCGGCACCGAGCAGTGACAGCGCGTTCCCGGACATCTCTTCGGCGCCGCCCTGTCGGCCGGTCGGCGCCTTTTTCTGGCACAACCCCAAAGGACGTGATGAACATGCGTGGCACCAGCAGAGCGACGTCAGCGGTCGGAGCGGGCGCGGTGGCGTTGAGCGTGCTCGCCGGACTGACTCTTCTCAGCGGCTGCGGCGACTCCGGCTCGACGAGCAAGGACGGCTCTCCGAAGGTCAAGATCATGGTGGGTGGTCTCGACAAGGTCATCTACATGCCCGCGATGCTCACGCAGCAGCTCGGCTACTTCAAGGACGAGGGTGTTGACGTTCAACTGTTGACCGAGCCGGCCGGTGTACAGGCCGAGACGGCTCTCGTCTCGGGCGATGTGCAGGGCACCGTCGGCTTCTACGACCACACCCTCGACCTTCAGGTCAAGGGCAAGGAGGTCGAGTCCGTGGTGCAGTTCTCGCACGCGCCCGGCGAGGTCGAGATCGTGTCCACCAAGGCCGCCGGCGACATCAAGTCCCCGAAGGACTTCAAGGGCAAGAAGCTCGGTGTCACCGGCCTCGGCTCGTCCACGGACTTCCTCACCAAGTATCTCGCCGTCAACGACGGTGTGGAGACGAGCGAGTTCACGCCCGTGGCGGTGGGAGCGGGACAGACCTTCATCGCCGCGTTGCAGCAGGGGTCCATCGAGGCCGGTATGACGACGGACCCGACCGTCGCCAACATCCTGGAGAAGAAGCTCGGCACCGTATTGATCGACATGCGGACGCCGGAGGGATCCAAGCAGGCACTCGGCGGTGCGTATCCGTCGTCAAGTCTGTACATGAACACTGACTGGGTCAACGGTCACAAGGACACCGTCCAGAAGCTCGCCAATGCCTTTGTGAAGACCCTCAAGTGGATGTCCACGCACAGCCCGGAGGAGATCGCGGCGAAGATGCCCGCCGACTACGCGCAGGGCGGCCAGAAGCTGTACGCGGAGGCGATCAAGAGCACCTTGCCGATGTTCACCACGGACGGCGTCATGCCGGCGGACGGTCCGGCAACTGTTGAGCGGGTACTCAAGTCGTTCAACCCCAACCTCAAGAACGCCAAGGTTGATCTGTCCAAGACCTTCACCACCGAGTTCGTGGAGAAGGCCCAGGGCTGAATCAGCCCTTCCCGGTGAGTCCCCGCGGTTCCCCGCCCGCGGGGGCTCACATCTGTCCGGCTCACGTCCGCCCGCGCGGACCCGGCGCCCGGACCCACCTACGCGCGCGTCTCACACGGGTGGCGCCCACGCGTAGCGGTGCTCGGGGCGGCCCGTCTCGCCGTACTTGAGGCTGAGCCGGACGCGACCCGCGCGTTCCAGGAGTTTGAGGTAGCGCTGCGCCGTCTGGCGGCTCAACTGGGTGCGGTCCGCCAGTTCCTGCGCCGACAGCGGGCCGTCGGCGCCCATGAGGGCGCGGCGCACCAGTTCGGCGGTCGTGGGGGAGTGGCCCTTGGGCAGCTCCGGTGCCCCGGACGGGACCGAGAGGGCACCGAACATGCGGTCCACCTCCGCCTGTTCGGCCTCTCCGCCGCCCTCCAGGGTGCGGCGCAGGGCGGCGTACGCCTCCAGTTTGGTGCGCAGCCCCGAGAACGAGAACGGCTTGACGAGGTACTGCAGCGCGCCCAGCCGCATCGCCGCCTGGACCGTGCCGACGTCGCGCGCGGCGGTCACCATGATGACGTCCGTCCGGTGGCCGCCCTCGCGCAGTCTGCGGACGACGTCCAGGCCGGTCTCGTCAGGCAGGTAGTGGTCGAGCAGGACCAGGTCGACCGGGTGGCGCTCCAGCAGTGCCAGGGCCTCGCCGGCACTGTGCGCCTTCGCCGTCACCCGAAAACCGGGAACTTTTCCGACGTACGCGGCATTGACGGTCGCGACACGGACGTCGTCGTCCACGACCAGGACCTCGATCAACGTGTTTCCTCCGTGCTTGCCACGCCGTTCGCCGGCTCCGACGTGCCCCTCGGGACGGACGCGTGCGTCAGTTCCGACTCCGTCAGGGCGTCGGGCAGGACGACGATGAACTCGGCGCCACCGTCCGGGGCTTCGCCGACCTCGGTGCTGCCGCCCTGCCGTTCCGCCAGCCTGCGGACCAGGGCGAGCCCGATGCCGCGCTTGCCGTGGGCCGGCGGCTTCTTCGTGGTCCACCCCTCGGTGAAGATCGCCTCGCGCTGGTCGGCCGGTACCCCGGGCCCCGTGTCGCGTACCCGCAGCACCGCGGTCCTGCCCTCGGCGCGCAGAACGACCTCCACGCGCGCGTGCCCGGTACCGGCGGCGGCGTCCAGAGCGTTGTCCACCAGGTTGCCGACGACGGTCACCAGCCCACGCGGGTCGACGAGCCGGTCGGGCAGGGCCGTGTCGGGTGAGACGGAGAGCGTCACGCCGCGTTCCGCCGCGACCGTCGCCTTGCCCACGAGGAGGGCCGCGAGGAGCGGGTCCTGGATCTTCTCGGTGATCTGCTCGGCGGTGACCCGGTGGGCGCCGGCGACCTCACCGACGTACTCGACGGCATCGTCGTACATCTCAAGTTCCAGCAGGCCGAGCAAGGTATGCATGCGGTTGGCGTGCTCGTGGTCCTGCGCGCGCAGGGCGTCGATCAGTCCCCGGGTGGAGTCGAGTTCGCGGCCGAGCTGTTCCAGTTCGGTGCGGTCGCGCAGGGTGGCGACGGCGCCTCCGTCGTCGGTGGGCATCCGGTTGGCGATCAGGACGCGCTGTCCACGGACCGTCAGCAGGTCCGTGCCGGTCACCCGGCCCGCCAGCACGTCGGTGGTGCGTCCGGCGCCCAGAGCGGCGTCCAGGGGCTCTCCGACGACCTCCGTGCCCAGCCCCAGGAGGCGCTGCGCCTCGTCGTTCAGCAGCCGGATCCGGCCGCCGCGGTCCAGCGCGACGACGCCCTCGCGGATGCTGTGCAGCATCGCCTCACGCTCCGCGAGCAGTGCGGAGATGTCGGAGAACGCGAGGTCGCGGGTCTGCCGCTGGACCCGCCGGGAGATCAGGTACGCGGCCAGGGCGCCCACGGCGAGCGCCCCGCCCGCGTAGGCGAGCAGTCCGGGGATCGACTGGATCAGCCGGGCCCGCACGCTCTCGTACGCGATGCCGACCGACACCGCGCCGATGACGGTGCCGTGCGCGTCCCGCAGCGGCACCTTCCCGCGCGCGGAGCGGCCGAGGGTGCCGTTGTCGATCTCCATGATCTCCTTGCCCGAGAGCGGGACGCTGGGATCCGTGGAGACGACCCTGCCGATCTCACTGATGTCGGTGTGCGACCAGCGCACCCCGTCCATGTTCATGATCACTATGTACTCGGCGCCACTGGCCCGGCGGATCCGCTCCGCCTCGGCCTGCACGGGGCCGTCGACCGTCGGCAGGGACGCCTTCAGGTCCTCCGCGATCCGGGGCTGCGCGGCCGTGGTCTGCGCGATGGCGAGGGCACGGCGCATCGCCTGGTCGTCGAGCTGGTCGCTCAGCGGCGCGAGGAAGAGTCCCGTGGCGAGGACGGCGACGCCGGCCGCGATCGCCAGCTGCATCAGCAGGACCTGCGAGAAGACCCGCCGGGGCAGGCCGAGGCGCAGTCTTCGCTTGGAGGAGGTCGGGCTCATGCGTACGAACGGTACGGGGCACCGGCGGCTTCGCCGTAGTCCCTGTGGCGGGGATCTCGTGACCATCGGCGGGCCCGGCGCCCTCACACCGGAGTGAGCTGCCGTACCGCGACGACGTCCATGCGCGCGGGGGACCCCAGTGCGGCGCCGCAGCTCTCCGGCCTGGGCGGCAGCGAGGCGCCCTGGGCCACGGTCACGCGCCAGCGCCTGCCGTCCGCGTGCGCGACGGTCACTTCCCAGCGCGGGGCGGTGCCGTCCGTCTCCAGGACGCCGAGGACACCCGCCGCCCTCTCGCCCGTCGAGGTACGCACCGCCAGCTCGGCGGCCTGACCGGGGCGCTCCCAGGCGGAACTGCCGCGGCACCCCTCCGTGACGACCCGGCCGTCACGGATCGCGTCGAGCACGCCTTTGACGTGGGGTGCCTCCGCGCGGCCGTACGCGTATCCGTGGGGCAGCACCAGCAGGGTCGGCGAGAAGCGGTGGCCGCCGAGGTGTGTGACCTCCCAGACGCCTTCCTCGCCGGAGTCGACGAGTTCCGAGGCGAGGGGGCGGCCCAGGAGGGCGCAACAGCGGTCGCGTTTGCCGTTGGTGCACACGAGGGCGAGCGGGGACCCGGTGTGGGGCCGGGCGCCCAGGACCCGGCCGACGCTGCCGTGATCGCCCGCGCCGAGTGCGGCGAAGTCCAGGCCGAGCAGGCGGGCGGGGTCGTCCGTGGTGGCCTCACGAAGCCAGGCGTTGCCCGGGACGGTGTGCGCCACGTACACGTGCCGGGACGTCGGCGCGTGGCGGTCCGCGTGCCGGCCGGGCCTGCGGATGAGCGCGACCCGTACGCCCGTACCCTCGGCGGCGGCTTCCAGCGCGCGGCCCACGGTGGGGTCCAGATGGCTCGATGTGAGCGCCTTGGCGCCCCAGGGGCCTGGTTGTTCGAGCAGCAGCCAGGTCCTGGCGGTGGCCGCGGTCCCGGCGAGGGGCTCGTCCAGGTCCCGCGAAGCGGTGGCGCACGTACTCACAGAGGTGAGCCTAACCTGCCTTGAGAGAGGTCGATTTCCGGCACTCCTCGCGCGCGGGAGCCCGATCCGGACCCACGGAACCCACGGAACCCATGGACGCGGGCGCACTCCGCGCGCGGGACGGTCACCCGGCGTGCGGGAGGGGCTGCGGCGGGCGTGGGCCGACGTACTGGCCGCTCGGCCGCATCCGCAGGGGACGCTCCTGGTACTCCTCCAGAGCGTGGGCGATCCATCCTGCCGTCCGGGCCACGGCGAAGATCGTCTCGCCTGCTTCGGCGGGCATCCCCGAGGAGACCGTCAGGACGGACAGAGCGAGGTCCACATTGGCGTGCAGGTCCGTGTGGCGGGCCGTGGTGGTGACGACGTCCTGGGCCGCGGCGAGTGCCGGCGTTGCCCCGGGGACGTCTTCCAGCAGGGTGAACAGCGCCCGCGCGCGGGGGTCGTCGCCCGGGTAGAGCCGATGTCCGAGGCCCGGGATACGGCGTCCCGCGCGTAGTTCGTCGGCGACTACGGGGGCCGCGTTGCCCCGGTCGAGCACATCCAGGAGCATCCGGTGCGCGAGGCCGCTCGCCGCGCCGTGCAGGGGGCCCTCCAGGACGCCCAGACCGGCCGACACCGCCGCGTACGCGTGCGCGCGCGCCGACGCGGCGACCCGGACCGCCAGGGTCGACGCGGCGAGGTCGTGGTCGACGAGGAGGGCGAGTGCCGTGTCCAGGACGCGCAGTGACGCGTCGTCGGCCGGGCGGCCGGTCAGCCGCGCCCACAGCCGCCGGGCGAGGGAGCCCTCGTCGCGATGCGTCTGGCGCGCCGGTGGGAGCGCGGCGACGAGGGTGGGGATGAGCGTGCGGGCCGTGCCCAGGACGGCTGTCTCGGACAGGTCGAAGCGGAGCGGGTCGGCCGCGGCGGCGGCGATGGCGGCGACGCGCAGCCGGTCCGTGGGGCCGCTCAGCTCCGGGAGCGCGTCGACCGCGCGGCGGGCCGCCCTGCCGGACGCCTTGGGGGCGGTGAACGCGATGCCCGGCCGCAGCACCCCGGTCCACAGCCATTCCGCGACCTCCTCGTACGAGTGCCGTGCGGCCAGCTCCGCCGCGTCCACGCCCCGGTAGTAGTACCGGTCTTTCTCGATCAATGTGATCCGGGTGCGGACCGAGAGATCGGCTGTGGACGGGGTCGCGACCCGCTCGCGTCTGTTGCGGCCCGCCAGGGACTCGACCTCCTGGGCGTCGAAGGTGCTGCCGCGTCCACCCGGGCCGCGGCGGCTGCTGAGCTGGCCGCGGCTGACGTAGGCGTACACGGTTTCCGGCTTCACGCCGAGGAGTTCGGCAGTCTCCCTGGTGGTGAGCCGTTGCCCTTCGTCCACCTGCCGCATGGGTTCCTGATCCGTCATGCGCGTCACCGTATCCGCGTAGCCATGGCATTGATTGAATCAATATTGACAGGATTAGAGTCAAGCATGGACAGTCGAATCAAGTCCAGGGAGGAAGCAGAGGCAACACCATGTCCATCAATGCGACCAGAGCCGCCGTCCACACGACCGGCGTCACCGCTCCTGTCGAGGTACCGCGAGGACTCGCCGGCGTCGTCGTCACCGATACGGCACTCGGCGATGTCCGGGGGCGCGAGGGCTTCTACCACTACCGCCAGTACTCGGCCGTCGAACTGGCGAAGACCCGCGGCTTCGAGGATGTCTGGCACCTCATGGTCCACGGCGAACTACCGGACGCCGCGCGGTCCGCCGCCTTCACCGCGCGTACGGCGGCCCTGCGCGGGCTGCCCGACGATCTGCGGGCCGTGCTGCCCGCCGTCGCCGCCGCCAGTGGCCGGTCGGGGCCGCTGGCCGGACTCCGTACGGGGCTCTCGCTGTTCGGCGCCGGTCAGGGGTTCCGGCCCGTGTACGACCTCGACGCGGAGCGGCGCAGGGAGGACACGCTCGCCGCCTGTGCCGTCGCGCCCACGCTGCTCACCGCGCTGTACCGGCTCGGGCGGGGACTTGATCCCGTGGAGCCGCGCGAGGATCTGTCGTTCGCGGCCAACTACCTCTACATGTTGACGGGTTCGGAGCCGGCGCCGGAGCGGGCCCGTGCCGTCGAGCAATACTTGATCTCAACCATTGATCACGGCTTCAACGCATCGACGTTCACGGCTCGGGTGATCGCGTCGACCGGGGCCGATGTCGGGGCGTGTCTGGTCGGGGCGATCGGGGCGCTGTCCGGGCCGTTGCACGGGGGTGCGCCGAGTCGGGCGCTCGACACGATCGATGCCATCGGGAGTCCGGACCGTATTGACGCCTGGATTCGTGAACGAGTCCTCGCGGGCGACCGGATCATGGGGTTCGGGCACCCCGTGTACCGCACCGAGGACCCTCGATCCCGCATGCTGAAGGGGATCGCCCAGGAGTTCGGCGGCCCCCTGGTGAACTTCGCCGTCGAGGTCGAACGGCAGGTGGAGGCGATCCTCGCGGAGCTGAAGCCCGGCCGCGAGCTTCACACGAACGTGGAGTTCTACGCGGGGGTCGTCATGGAACTCTGCGGGTTGCCGCGCGAGATGTTCACGCCGACGTTCGCGGCGGCACGGATGGTGGGCTGGAGCGCCAACATCCTGGAACAGTCCGAGGACTCGAAGATCATCCGCCCGGCGGCGCGGTATGTGGGTCCGGGGGCACCGGTTCCGGTGCCGGCGGCGGCCTGAGGGGGTGGATGGCAACGCGCTGACGTAAGTGTCTGCGCGCTCCTGTCCCGGACGCTTCCACCAGCGAGTTCCCGCCCTGGACTCACCCGGTGCCGGTTGGGGTGTCCGGAGCCGGGGTTGGTGCCCCCGGCGCTGGATCGCGTCGGGGCGGTGGCGGGGATTGGGCATTGACGTCATCCGCCTGCGCCATGGCACTTTCGAAAATCCTGAACAGGCGCCCCTCTTCACTGTCCGGGGGCAGGCCGGTCTTTCCTTCCCTCGATGCCACCCAATAGCGCCTGAATGCCGGACTTCGCATCAGGTTCCGCGCGTACACGAGGATCTCGGCCTCGGTGTGGTCGCCCCAGGTGTATGCGAGCAGATAGTGGCCGAAAGTGAGATTGGCGAAGAGATACTGGCGCATCGCTTCGGGCGGCATGCCGGGGTAGTCGTGCCAGACCTCGGCGAGCGATGGGTCATCCATCTGCATCTGAGTCAATTGCACGTGAAGACTTCGCAGGTCCGCCGCCGCACTCCTGCGTAGTTCATTCCGGGATGAGGCCAACTCCGTGCGCTGCAAAGACAATTCCTGTCGCTGCATTCTTAATTCGCGCTGCTGCATCAGCAGGGTGATGACGAGGAGAAGAAGGGCGACACCTGAGAAAACAGCACTGGCGGCGTCGAAGTAGCTTCCCAGATCGCTGCGTTCCGCAGCGGCGCTCCTGCTGCCGTTGGCTCGCTCGACGCCGTCTATCAGCCATCCGCTGACAATCACTGAGGCCGCACCGACCCCTGCGATCACTGCGAGAGCCGCTGTCAGCCAGACACTCAACCGCGCCACGGAACGCCAGGCGGGAACGCGTGCCACCTCGGTCCTCCCTCAAAGAGCGGGGAAGAGTTACCCGAGTGCTTCAACCGGAAAACCCGGAGCTGGAGGTGAAGTCGGCGCCGCGCAGCGGCAGCCGGGGCCGGTGGATGTTGATCCGACCGGAGCCGGGGTGGTGCGGCCATCCCATTCCGCCCACTCGTATGCTGGCGTCTCCAGTCATTCGTGGTATGAGCCTTGCCGCAGAGGGCCTCGCCGTCTAAGCCGGGCGCGGCGGGACCGGAGGCAGCAGGGCGGAAGAGGGTTGTTGTGAGGTTGCGGCAGGTGGCTGTTGTTGTGTTGGCGGGGTTTTTGGGGTCGGGGAAGACCACCCTGCTCAATCATCTACTGCACAGCAGCAGAGGGAGTCGTATCGGGGCTGTCGTCAATGACTTCGGGGCGATCGAGATCGATGCCATGGCCGTCGCCGGGCAACTCGGGGACTCGACGGTGTCCCTCGGGAACGGATGCCTGTGCTGCGCCGTTGATGTCAGTGAACTCGATGCCTATCTGGAGCGGCTCACCCGGCCCTCCGCCCGGATCGACATCATCGTCATCGAGGCCAGCGGGCTCGCCGAACCGCAGGAACTCGTGCGGATGGTGCTGGCCAGTGAGAATCCCCGCGTGGTGTACGGGGGGCTCGTGGAGGTGGTCGACGCCGTCGAGTTCGACGCCACCAGGGAGCGGCACCCCGAGCTGGACCGGCACCTCGGCATCGCCGACCTCGTCGTCGTGAACAAGGCGGACCGGGTGTCACCCGTGGACCTCGACCGGGTGCTCGGGCTCGTCGGCACGCTGGTCGACCGGGCCGCCGTCGTCACCGCCGCGTACGGGCGGATCGACCCCGAGCTGCTCTTCGACCGCAAGGCCGTCGAGGAGCGGGTCGGGCAACTGTCCTTCGACGACCTGGTGGCCGTGGACGAAAGTCGTGAGCACGACCACCGCCCGGCCTGTCCCGACGGCGCCCACGCAGAAAGCGCCCACTGCGACGGCGCCCAGCCCCATTTCCACCCCCGCCCCCACCTCCACAGCGCCTACACCTCCGTCGCCTTCCGTGCCGCCGCGCCCCTCCACCCCCGGCGCCTCATGGACCTCCTCGACAGCCGGCCCATGGGGCTCTACCGGATCAAGGGGTACGTCGACTTCGGCGCCGCCGATCCCCGTAACCGCTACGCCGTGCACGCCGTAGGGCGGTTTCTGCGGTTCTATCCGGAGCCCTGGGGCAGGGACGAGGAGCGGATGACTCAGCTCGTCCTCATCGGTACCGGCGTCGACGAAACCGGCTTGCGCAAGGAACTCGATGCCTGCCAGGTCCTCGCAGACGAGGACACGCCCGAGGAGCACAGCATGTGGGGCGTGCTGCGGTACGTACCGGACCACGAGCGGGCCGACGAGATCGGGGACACCGCTGACGGCATCCCCGACCCCCTTCAAGCCTCGTAGGCAAAGGCAAAGGCCCTCAGACCCAGGCCCCTGCCTCGATCACGCCGGGCCCGCCACCACCGCCACCGTCTTCGGCAGGGACACACCCGATCCGTCCCGGCGCGGGTCGATCTCGGGCAGGTCCACCGGTGTGCCGTTCTTCTGCGCCGCGCGCGGGGGCGTCGGGCCCGCCCACGCCAGGCTCAGACAGTCCTCGCCCTTCAGGAACCGCTGGCAGCGCACACCACCCGTGGCGCGGCCCTTGCGCGGGTACTGGTCGAACGGCGTCAACTTGGCGGTCGTCTGGACGGAGTCGTCGAGAGTGCCGCGCGAGCCCGCGACCGTGAACACCACGGCGTCCGCCGCCGGATCGATGGCGGTGAACGAGATGACCTTCGCGCCGTCCGTCAACTTGACGCCGGCCATGCCACCCGCCGGACGACCCTGCGGACGCACCTGGGACGCCTGATAGCGCAGCAGTTGGGCGTCGTCCGTGATGAAGACGAGGTCCTCCTCGCCGGTGCTCAGTTCGACCGCGCCGACGATCCGGTCACCGTCCTTGAGGGAGATGACCTCCAACTCGTCCTTGTTCGTCGGGTAGTCCGGCACCACCCGCTTGACGACGCCCTGGGCCGTGCCGATCGCGAGGCCAGGGGACGACTCGTCGAGCGTGGTCAGACAGATCAGCGTCTCGTCGCCCTCCAGGGAGAGGAACTCGGATACCGGTGCACCGCCCGAGAGGTTGGGCGCCGTGGCCGTGTCCGGGAGTTGCGGCAGGTCGACCACGGCGAGCCGCAGCAGCCGCCCGGCGGACGTGACGGCGCCGACCTCACCGCGCGCGGTGGCGGGGACGGACGACAGGATCACGTCGTGCTTGGTGCGACGGCCGTCCTGCTCACCCAGCGGCTCGCCGTTCGGCGTGCGGGCCAGCAGGCCCGTCGATGACAGCAGCACCCGGCAGGGATCGTCGGCGACCTGGAGGGGCACCACGGAGGCCGTGGTACCCGAGGACTCCAGCAGGACCGTCCGCCGCTCGGTGGCGAACTTCTTCGCCACCGCGGCCAGTTCACCCGAGACGAGCTTGCGCAGCTCCGCGTCGGACTCCAGGATCCGGGTCAGCTCCGCGATCTCCGCGCTGAGCCTGTCGCGCTCCGACTCCAGCTCGATCCGGTCGAACCTGGTGAGCCGGCGCAGCGGGGTGTCCAGGATGTACTGCGTCTGGATCTCGCTGAGCGAGAAGTGCTCCATGAGGCGCGTCTTGGCCTGCGCGGAGTTGTCGCTTGAGCGGATCAGACGGATGACCTCGTCGATGTCGAGCAGCGCGACGAGCAGGCCCTCCACCAGGTGCAGCCGGTCCATCCGCTTCTTGCGGCGGAACTCGCTGCGCCGCCGTACGACGGTGAAGCGGTGGTCGAGATAGACCTCCAGCAGCTCCTTCAGACCGAGCGTGAGGGGCTGGCCGTCGACAAGGGCGACATTGTTGATGCCGAAGGACTCCTCCATCGGCGTCAGCTTGTAGAGCTGCTCCAGGACTGCTTCCGGGACGAAGCCGTTCTTGATCTCGATGACCAGGCGCAGACCGTGTGAACGGTCGGTGAGGTCCTTGACGTCCGCGATGCCCTGGAGCCGCTTCGAGCCGACCAGGTCCTTGATCTTCGCGATGACCTTCTCGGGGCCGACGCTGAACGGCAGCTCCGTGACGACCAGGCCCTTGCGGCGCGCCGTCACCGTCTCGACCGCGACCGTGGCACGGATCTTGAAGGTGCCGCGGCCCGTCTCGTACGCGTCCTTGATGCCGGACAGGCCCACGACCCGGCCGCCCGTGGGGAGGTCGGGCCCCGGGACGTACCGCATCAGGGTCTCCAGGTCCGCGCCCGGGTGCCGGATGAGGTGCCGGGCGGCGGCGATGACCTCGCCGAGATTGTGCGGCGGCATGTTCGTCGCCATGCCGACGGCGATGCCCGACGAGCCGTTCACCAGGAGGTTCGGGTACGCGGCCGGGAGGGCGACCGGCTCCTGCTCCTGGCCGTCGTAGTTCGGCGAGAAGTCGACCGTGTCCTCGTCGATGGACTCGGTCATCAGCGAGGTGGCGTCGGCCATCCGGCACTCGGTGTACCGCATCGCGGCCGGCGGGTCGTCATTGCCGAGGGAACCGAAGTTGCCGTGGCCGTCGACGAGGGGCAGGCGCATGGAGAACGGTTGCGCCATGCGCACCAGCGCGTCGTAGATCGACGCGTCGCCGTGCGGGTGGAGCTTGCCCATGACCTCGCCGACGACGCGCGCGCACTTCACATAGCCGCGGTCGGGGCGCAGGCCCATCTCGTTCATCTGGTAGACGATGCGCCGCTGTACCGGCTTCATACCGTCGCGGGCGTCGGGCAGCGCGCGGGAGTAGATGACCGAGTATGCGTACTCAAGGAAGGAGCCCTGCATCTCGTCGACGACGTCGATGTCGAGGATCTTCTCCTCGAAGTCGTCGGGCGGCGGGGTCTTCGTGCTGCGGCGGGCCATCGCGCTGCGGCTCCTTCACACTGTGCCGGGGCATGGAACGGAATCGGATGCGGACCATTGTGGACCGCCCCACTGACAACGCCGACCGCGACCCGTCCGTTGGACGTGCCAGGAGGTCGCACGACCCGACGATCCGCCGGCCCGGAGACCCCCGTATCGGCCCCGGTCACACCCCGGTCACACTCGGGTCGGACCCTGGTCCGGCCGTACCGTACGGGAGACCGCTGCTCGCTCTCGGCGTAGCCCGGCCGGGAACTTCGCCAGGTGTCAGCACGCTTGCATACAGTGGCAGGACTGGCACGCAATCTTGAGTTTTCGCGATCGAAGGGACGTACATGCCCATGGGTCACACGGCCACCCAGGCCGGTTCCGGCGGCCTGACAGCGACCGAGCACCGCCTGGCCAACGGCCTGCGCGTGGTGCTTTCCGAGGACCACCTGACCCCGGTCGCCGCGGTCTGCCTCTGGTACGACGTCGGCTCGCGCCACGAGGTCAAGGGACGCACCGGCCTTGCTCACCTTTTCGAGCACCTGATGTTCAGGGGCTCGCGCCAGGTGCACGGCAACGGTCACTTCGAGCTGGTGCAGGGTGCCGGAGGCTCGCTGAACGGCACCACCAGCTTCGAGCGCACCAACTACTTCGAGACCATGCCCACGCACCAGCTGGAGCTCGCGCTGTGGCTGGAGGCCGACCGCATGGGCTCCTTGCTCGACGCGCTCGACCTGGAGTCCCTGGACAACCAGCGGGCCGTCGTCAAGAACGAACGCCGCCAGAGCTACGACAACGTGCCCTACGGCACCGCGTTCGAGAAGCTGACCGCGCTCTCGTTCCCGCAGGGGCATCCCTACCACCACACGCCGATCGGTTCCATGGCCGACCTGGACGCGGCGACCCTGGACGACGCGCGGGCCTTCTTCCGCACGTACTACGCGCCGGACAACGCCGTCCTGTCGGTCGTCGGGGACATCGACCCGGAGCAGACGCTCGCCTGGATCGAGAAGTACTTCGGCTCGATCCCCGTCCATGACGGCAAGCCCGCCCCGCGCGACGGCGGTCTGCCCGACATCGTCGGCGAGGAACTGCGCGAGGTCGTCGAGGAAGAGGTCCCCTCGCGCGCGTTGATGGCCGCCTACCGGCTGCCGGAGGACGGTACGCGCGCGTGCGACGCGGCCGACCTGGCGCTCACCCTCCTCGGCGGCGGCGACTCCTCGCGTATCTACAACCGCCTGGTACGCCGTGACCGTACCGCCGTGGCGGCCGGGTTCGGGCTGCTGCGCCTCGCGGGCGCGCCGTCCCTCGGCTGGCTGGACGTGAAGACCTCCGCCGACGTGGAGGTCCCCGTCATCGAGGCCGCCGTGGACGAGGAGCTGGCCCGCTTCGCCGCCGAAGGCCCGACGCCCGAGGAAATGGAGCGTGCGCAGGCCCAGTTGGAGCGCGAGTGGCTGGACCGGCTGGGCACGGTCTCCGGACGCGCGAACGAACTGTGCCGGTTCGCGGTCCTGTTCGGCGACCCGCAGCTCGCCCTGACGGCCGTCGAGCGGGTCCTGGACATCACCGTGGACGAGGTCCAGGCGGTCGCGAAGGCCCGTCTGCGCCCCGACAACCGCGCGGTGCTGGTCTACGAGCCCACAGAGGCCACCGAGTCCACAGAGGCCACAGAGGCCGCTGAGGCCACAGAGGCCACAGAGGCCGCTGAGGCCACAGAGGCCACAGAGGCCGCTGAGGCCACAGAGGCCACAGAGGCGACTGGCCAGAACGCCGGCGACACCGACCAGACCGCAGAGGAGGCGGCCAAGTGACCGAGGCCCAGCCCACCGTGACCATGGAATTCCACCCCCAGCCGCAGGCCGGCGAGGCCAAGCCGTGGGCCTTCCCGGCCCCCACGCGCGGGACCCTCGGCAACGGCCTGACGGTCCTGCGCTGCGACCGCCCCGGCCAGCAGGTCATCGCCGTCGAGGTGCTGCTCGACAGCCCGCTGGACGCCGAGCCGAGCGGGCTCGACGGCGTCGGTACGATCATGGCGCGGGCCTTCTCCGAGGGCACCGACAAGCACTCGGCCGAGGACTTCGCCGCCGAGCTGGAGCGCTGCGGCGCGACGCTCGACGCGCACGCCGACCACCCGGGCGTACGCCTGTCCCTCGAAGTCCCCGTCTCCCGACTGCCGAAGGCACTCGGGCTGCTCGCGGACGCCCTGCGCGCGCCCGCGTTCGCCGACAGCGAGGTCGAGCGGCTCGTCCGCAACCGCCTGGACGAGATCCCGCACGAGACCGCCAACCCGGCCCGGCGGGCCGCGAAGGAACTCTCCAAGGAACTGTTCCCGGCGGCCTTGCGCATGTCGCGTCCGCGCCAGGGCACCGAGGAGACCGTCGCCGCGATCGACTCGGCCGCCGTCCGCGCCTTCTACGAGAAGCACGTACGCCCCGCGACAGCCACCGCGGTGGTCGTGGGCGACCTCGCGGGCACCGATGTGGACGCGGTTCTCGCGGACACCCTCGGCGCCTGGACGGGCGGCACCGCGCAGCCGCGTCCCATGCCGCCGGTGACCGCCGACGACACCGGCCGTGTGATCATCGTGGACCGGCCCGGCGCCGTGCAGACGCAGCTCCTCATCGGGCGCGTCGGCGCGGACCGGCACGACCGCGTATGGCCCGCGCAGGTCCTCGGTACGTACTGCCTGGGCGGCACCCTCACCTCGCGCCTGGACCGCGTCCTGCGCGAGGAGAAGGGCTACACCTACGGCGTGCGCGCGTTCAGCCAGGTGCTGCGTTCCGCGGCGGACGGCACGGGCGCGGCGATGCTCGCCATCTCCGGCTCCGTGGACACGCCGTCCACCGGCCCCGCGCTCGACGACCTGTGGAAGGTGCTGCGCACCCTCGCCGACGAGGGGCTCACGGACGCGGAGCGGGATGTCGCCGTGCAGAACCTGGTGGGCGTCGCGCCGCTCAAGTACGAGATGGCGGCGTCCGTCGCGGGCACGCTGGCCGACCAGGTCGAGCAGCACCTCCCGGACGACTTCCAGGCGGAGTTGTACCACCGGCTCGCCGCGACGGGCACCGTGGAAGCGACGGCGGCCGTCGTCAACGCGTTCCCGGTGGACCGGCTCGTGACCGTGCTGGTGGGGGACGCGTCCGAGATCGAGGAGCCCGTCAAGGCCCTCGGTATCGGCGAAGTCACCGTCGTCCACGGCTGATCGGCGTACCGCGCGCGTGAGGACCCTGATGACTCCCGAGGCGACTCCCGAGCCACCGGGGTCCTCGGGGTCCTCGGGGTCCTCATATGTCCGAAATGGCAAGGACGTTGGTGTCTGACCTGTGGCATGCGCTACAAAAGCGGTGATCCGTTTGTTGATTGGCAGATGTCCCCTTTAGCGTCGGTCCGGCTGTTCGTCGGGCAGTACGCCACGGCCGTGGCACCGGACAGTCATCGCCGAGTCCCCGTACGGCGCGAGCCAGGGGAGCCGGGGACCCACACCATGTCCCCCGGGGTGAATCGGACGCCCGGCGCGCGCACGCGCGCAGGGGGCCCGTAGGAGACCTTCCTGCTCCGAACCCGTCAGCTAACCCGGTAGGCGAGAAGGAAGGAAAGGATCAGCCACTTCATGGCGTTCACTCGCGCCACCGGCACTCGCCGTGCCACCGGGAAGCACCGCCGTCCCAGCCGTCTCACCCGCACCACCGTGAGCGTGGCCGGCGTCGCCGCCCTCACCACCACCGGCGTCATCGGGAGCCTCGCCGCCCCCGCACTCGCCGCCGACGACTCCCTTCCCGCTGACACCGGCCTCACCCAGGCCGTCGCCATCGGCACCTCGCTCGCCGAGAAGATCGACGAGCAGGCCGCGGCCCAGCGTCAGGCGGCCGACGAGGCCGCCGCCAAGCGTCAGGCGGAGGCCGAGGCGAAGAAGACAGCCGCCGAGGAGAAGCGCAAGGCCGAGGCGAAGGCCAAGAAGGAACGCGAGGCCAAGCAGCGCGCCGCGCGTGAGGCCGAGCGCAAGCGACTGACCGCCTATGTGACCCCGATCGCCGGTTCGTACGTGTCGACCGGCTACCAGTCGGGCGGCTCCGTCTGGTCGTCCGGCAGCCACACCGGCGTCGACTTCCACGCCGCCTCCGGCACCCCCGTACGCGCGGTCGGCTCCGGCACGGTCGTCGAAGCGGGCTGGGGCGGCGCCTACGGCAACAACATCGTCATCCGGATGCACGACGGCACGTACACCCAGTACGGCCACCTGTCGTCCGTCGGCGTCTCCGTCGGGCAGACCGTGACACCGGGCCAACAGATAGCCCTCTCGGGCGCCACCGGCAACGTCACCGGACCGCACCTGCACTTCGAAGCCCGTACGAGCCCGGAGTACGGCTCCGACCTCGACCCGGTCGCGTACCTCCGGGCACACGGCGTCAGCCTCTGAAGCCGGCTTCTGGAGCCCGCCTCCGAAGCCCCTGAGCGAACCTGCGAAGTCTCCGGCGCGGATCTGACGCGAGCCCCCCGGCGCAGACCTGACCGGTGACCGCCACAGAACGTCCCGAAAGCCCCGGCCCATGCCGGGGCTTTCGGCGTTCCGCACCCCCGCTTGTCCAAAAAATATCCCCGGGATCCGGTCCACCGTCGGAAATTCAGGCACCCTGCAATAGAGTCGCAGAACAGGTGTCGATCGACCGCGTTTCGCGGGGATTAAGGCGGAGGTCCGGTCATGCGCATTCCCGCGCACTCGGTATGCACGGCCATCCGGGACGACATCGTCAGCGGCGCGCACGCGCGGGGCAGCCGGCTCACCGAAGAAGTGCTCGCGCGCCGCTACGGAGTCTCGCGGGTCCCCGTACGCGAGGCGCTGCGGACCCTGGAGGCCGAGGGTTTCGTCGTCACCCGGCGGCACGCGGGCGCCTGTGTCGCGGAGCCCACCGAGCAGGAGGCGGCCGACCTCCTGGACATCCGGGTGCTCCTCGAACCGCTCGGCGCGGCGCGTGCGGCACAGCGCCGCACGGAGGCCCATCTCAAGGTGTTGCGCGGCCTGGTGAGGCTCGGTCAGGAGCGGGCCAGGAGCGGGACCAGCGAGGATCTGCGCTCGCTCAGCGGCTGGTTCCACGAGACGCTGGCCCAGGCGTCCGGCAGCCAGGGCCTCACCGCGCTGCTCACCCAGCTCAGGCACAAGATCGCCTGGATGTACACCGTCGAGCCCTCGGCGCACCCCGCCGACGCGTGGTCGGAGCACGGCGCGATCGTCGATGCGGTGGCCCGGGGCGACGGCGAGCGGGCGCGGGCACTGATGACCGTGCACACGGAGCGCTCGGTCCCGTCACACCGGTGGCGATTCCCGGGACGTACCGCACTCGGCGACCGCGTGAGGACCTCGCAACATGCCGTAAACACGGCAAGCGCCTGCCAGTAACAAAGGGGCCGTATACAAAGAGAGGGAAATTCGAGGAGGCGGCTTTGTGCTGCCCTTATTTCCATATTCCCGTATCCCGTATTTCGCGGGTGCACGATATTTCGCGGCCCCGAAGTTGGGGGTCGCGCGCTTACGTGGCGGCAAAGAAAAGTGGTGGTGTCCGCCGAAGCGACGCACACCACCACCCGAATTGACGCACACCCACCCGAATCACGGGACCTCAGACGGTCTCGGGAAGCTCCTCAAGACCCTCGGAGACCAGCTTCGCGAGCCGGTCGAGCGCGGCGTCCGCGCCATCGGCTTCGGAGGACAGGACGATCTCCTCGCCGCCCTGGGCACCCAGACCCAGGACCGCGAGCATGGAGCCGGCGTTGACCGGGTCGCCGCCGGTCTTGGCGATCGTCATGGGGACGCCGGCGGCCGTGGCCGCGCGGACGAAGATAGAGGCGGGGCGGGCGTGAAGGCCCTCCGCCCAGCCGACGTTGACGCGGCGCTCAGCCATGTGATGCTGCCCTTCAGATGTCTCATGGTTGTCTAGACCAGTGTCCCATACCGCCGGACGTGACCCGTTCCGACCCGGGCAGAACCCGGACGCCACCGGGACCGCACCAGGATGCCACCGGGACCGCACCCGGCCGCCGACCGCACCGAACGGCAGCCCTCGCGATCCCCTCAGCCTGCCCCGCACCTTCCGGTGCCGCGACCCGTACGCTGGCCCCATGCGGAACCCGGACGACCGGCATACGTACCCCTCGCACTGGGAGGCGGACGTGGTGCTGCGTGACGGCGGCACCGCGCGGATCAGGCCCATCACCGTTGATGACGCCGACCGGCTGGTCAGTTTCTACGAGCAGGTCTCGGACGAGTCGAAGTACTACCGCTTCTTCGCACCGTACCCACGCCTGTCGGACAAGGACGTTCATCGCTTCACCCACCACGACTTCGTGGACCGGGTGGGACTCGCGGCCACGGTGGGCGGCGAGTTCATCGCCACCGTACGCTACGACCGCATCGACGCGAACGGCCTCTCCGCCACCGCGCCCGCCGACGAGGCGGAGGTCGCCTTCCTGGTCCAGGACGCGCACCAGGGCCGTGGCGTCGCCTCCGCGCTGCTCGAACACATCGCGGCCGTCGCCCGTGAACGGGACATCCGCCGCTTCGCCGCAGAGGTACTGCCCGCCAACAACAAGATGATCAAGGTGTTCACGGACGCCGGGTACCAGCAGAAGCGCAGCTTCGAGGACGGTGTCGTCCGCCTGGAGTTCGACCTCGAACCCACCGAGGCGTCGGTCGCCGTGCAGCGCGCCCGCGAGCAGCGCGCCGAGGCACGGTCCGTGCAGCGGCTGCTGCGGCCGGGATCGGTCGCCGTGATCGGCGTGGGGCGGACCCCCGGCGGCGTCGGCCGCAGCCTCCTGAACAACCTCGTCTCCGGCGGCTTCACAGGGCGCCTGTACGCCGTCAACAAGGCGTTTCCCGACGACCTCACGGAACTCGACGGGGTGCCCGCGCACCGCTCGCTGCCGGAGATCCCGGAGAGCGTCGACCTCGCCGTGGTCGCCGTGCCCGCGCCGCAGGTGCCCGAGGCCGTCGACGCGTGCGGGGCGCACGGGGTGCGGGGGCTCGTCGTGATCTCCGCCGGATACGCGGAGAGCGGCGACGGGGGCAGGGAACGGCAGCGCGCACTGGTACGCCAGGTCCGCTCCTACGGCATGCGCCTCATCGGTCCCAATGCCTTCGGCGTGATCAACACCGCCCCTGGGATCCTCCTCAACGCGTCCCTCGCGCCCGAGTTGCCGCGCGCGGGACGGATCGGCCTGTTCGCCCAGTCCGGCGCCATCGGTATCGCCCTGCTCGCCCGGCTGCACCGGCGCGGCGGGGGAGTGACCGGCGCCATGGGTGTGTCGACCTTCGTCGCGGCGGGCAACCGCGCCGACGTGTCCGGGAACGACGTGCTCCAGTACTGGTACGAGGACCTGGACACCGATGTCGCCCTCATGTACCTCGAATCCATCGGCAACCCGCGCAAGTTCACCCGGCTCGCCCGGCGGACCGCCGCCGCCAAACCCCTCGTCGTGGTGCAGGGCGCGCGGCACAGCGGTGTCGCGCCCCTGGGGCACGCCGTGCCCGCGACCCGGCTGCCGCACGCGACCGTGTCCGCGCTGCTGCGGCAGGCCGGAGTCGTCCGCGTGGACACCATCACCGAACTGGTCGACGTGGGCCTGCTGCTCGCGGGCCGGCCGCTGCCGCGCGGGCCCCGCGTCGCGATCCTCGGGAACTCCGAGTCGCTGGGGCTGCTCACGTACGACGCGTGTCTCGCCGAAGGGCTGCGCCCGCTGCGGCCCCGGGATCTGACCACGGCGGCGACTCCCGGGGACTTCCATGACGCGCTGTGCGAGGCGTTGGCGGACCGGGCGTCCGACGCGGTGGTGGTGACCGCGATGCCCCGGGTGGGTGAGGGCGTGGACGGTGTGGTCGGTGACGAGGAGTTGGCCGACGCGCTGCGGGCTGCCGCCGGGGCGTATCCGGGGAAGCCCGTGGCTGTGGTGCATGTGGAGTTGGGGGGATTGGCGGAGGCGCTTGCCGCGGCGAGCGGGACGGGACCGGAGGCATCGGCCGGAGGGCGCGCGGGTGTGCATCCCGTTGCCCCTCCGTCCGGTACTTCACTGCCATCGGACAGCGGGCTGCCCACGAGAGAAGCGGGGCATGTGCCCGTGACGGAGACCGGCGTGACGGAGACGGACGTGGCGGAGACGGACGTGGCGGTGGATGCCGACGTAAGCGTTTACGTGCGGCTTCCCGCCTATCCCGCCGCCGAGCGGGCCGTTCACGCGCTCGGCGAAGCCGTCAAGTACGCGCAGTGGCGGCGCGATGCCGCCGAACCCGGGAAAGTGCCCGAGTTCGAGGACGTGGACAAAGGCGGGGCCGCCGAGCTGATCGACGGGCTCCTCGCGCGCGGGGACGGTGATCCGCACGGGTTCACGCCGGCCGCCGACGCCACCGGTGAACTGCTCGGACGGTACGGGATCACGGTCCTGCCCACGCTGCCCGCGCCCGACCCCGACGAGGCGGTCCGGGTCGCCGGTGCGCTCGGCTGGCCGGTGGCGCTCAAGACGACCGCCCCGCATCTGCGGCACCGCGCCGACCTCGGTGGTGTCCGGCTCGACCTCGCCGACGAGGACCAACTGCGCCGCGCCTACGCCGAGATGACCGAGACCCTCGGCAGGCCCGACGAACTGCGGCTCGTCGTGCAGGGCATGGCGCCACGCGGTGTGGACACCGTCGTACGGACCGTGATCGACCCCGTCGTCGGAGCGGTGCTCTCCTTCGGGCTCGCGGGAGCCCCCTCTGAGCTGCTGGGCGACACGGCCCACCGGCTGATTCCGGTCACCGACCGGGACGCGCAGTCGATCATCCGGTCGATCCGGACCGCGCCGGTCCTCTTCGGCTGGCGCGGCTCCGCACCGGCCGATACGGCGGCGCTCGAAGACCTGATCCAGCGCGTGTCCCTCCTCGTCGACGAACACCCGGAGGTCGTCGGCGTGACCCTGGAGCCGGTCGTGGTGGCCCAGCACGGACTGTCCGTGCTCGGCGCCTCCGTCCGGCTCGCGCCCCCTCCCGCGCGCGACGACCTCGGTCCCCGCACCCTCCCCGCCTACTAGGCCCCCACCAGGGGCACCGCCCTGAGTCCAGGGGGCACCCTCCTGAGTCGCTTCGCGCCCTTGCGGGGGCCGTAGGATGGGCCGCATGGCCAAGACCAGTACTTCGACCCAGGGGCTGCGCGCGGCGATCGAGCGCAGCGGCTACTACCCGGCCCTCGTGGCCGAGGCGGTGGAGGCCGCCGTGGGCGGCGAGCCCGTCGGGTCGTACCTGGTCCACCAGGAGACGACGTTCGACGCGAACGAGGTGCGCAGGCACGTCACGGTGCTCGTGCTCACCGGCACCCGGTTCCTCGTCAGCCACACCGACGAGCAGGCCGCGGACGGTACGTCCCCGACGCCGTACGCCACCACCTCCACGGAGTCCGTGAAAATTGGCCGGATCTCGTCGGTCGTATTGAGCCGGGTCGTCGCCAACCCGGAGTCGTACACACCGGGCACCCTGCCCCGTGAGGTCGTCCTCACCATCGGCTGGGGCGCCGTCTCCCGTATCGACCTGGAGCCCGCCGCCTGCGGAGACCCCAACTGCGAGGCCGACCACGGCTACACCGGCAGCTCCACGGCCGACGACCTCAGTCTGCGGGTCAGCGAGGCCGGGGACGGCCCGGACGCCGTACAGCAGACGCTCGCGTTCGCGCAGGCACTCTCCGAGGCGACCGCGGACACCGGCCGCTGATGGTCCAGCCCGCCTGGGACGACGTGGAGCCGCTGGCCGTCGGCTCCGCTCCCGTGCCCGAGTACGGCAGTGGATCACTCGCCGACCTGCTTCCCACCCTCGCCGCCGGTATGGCGGTGCCCGGTATGCGCGCCGCGATGCCCGAGCTGACCGCCGCCGACCGGAACTGCGTCTTCCTGATCGATGGGCTCGGCTGGGAACAGCTCAGGGCCCACCCCGACGAAGCGCCTTTCATGACTTCCCTGCTCGGCAGCTCCCGTGGCGGCACCGGGCGCCCGATCACGGCGGGCTATCCGGCGACGACCGCGACCTCGCTCGCGTCCGTGGGGACCGGGCTCCCGCCGGGTGCGCACGGCCTGCCCGGATACACCGTGCGCGATCCGGACACCGGTGAGCTGATGAACCAGCTCCGCTGGCAGCCGTGGACCGACCCGCGCGCGTGGCAGCCGTATCCGACGGTCTTCCAGCTCGCCGACGAGGCGGGCGTCCACACCGCGCAGGTGTCGTCACCGCACTTCCAGAACACGCCGCTCACCAAGGTCGCGCTCAGCGGCGGCACCTTCCACGGCAGGCTCTCCGGCGAGGACCGCATGGACCTCGCCGCCGAGCAACTCGCCGTGGGGGACCGCTCCCTCGTCTACACGTACTACGCCGAGGTCGACGGCAAAGGGCACCGTTACGGCGTCGACTCGGACGCCTGGCGAGGCCAGCTCATGTACGTCGACCGGCTGGTGCAGCGCCTCGCCGAGCAACTGCCGCCCCGCAGCGCCCTGTACGTCACGGCCGACCACGGCATGATCGACGTGCCGTTCGACGACCGGCACCGTATCGACTTCGACGAGGACTGGGAGCTGCGCGCGGGCGTCGCCCTGCTGGGCGGTGAGGGTCGCGCACGCCATGTGTACGCGGTTCCCGGCGCCGAGACCGATGTGCTCACGGTGTGGCGCGAGGTGCTCGGCGAGCAGTTCTGGGTGGCAGGGCGCGACGAGGCCGTCGCGGCGGGCTGGTTCGGGCCGTCCGTCGACGAACGCGTCCACGCGCGCATCGGTGACGTCGTGGCGGCGGCCCGCGACGACGTCCTGATCATCGCGTCGGAGCGGGAGCCCAAGGAGTCGGCCATGGTCGGCAACCACGGCTCGATGACCCCCGTCGAGCAGCTCGTACCCCTCCTCGAAGTACGCTCCTGAGGTTCCGCGAGCTCTTTCCGTACGTCCCCGCCCTCGCGCGAATCCGTGTCCCCGCGCGCGTACCGCGTTCCGTGTCCCGCGTCCGTGTCCCGAAAGGTGCTCACCTCCCCATGCCCGAGCTGGTGTTCTTCAGCGGAACGATGGACTGCGGAAAGAGCACACTGGCTCTTCAGATCGAGCACAACCGCTCGGCACGGGGCCTCCAGGGGCTGATCTTCACACGTAACGACCGGGCCGGCGAGGGCAAGCTGTCCTCGCGCCTGGGGCTCGTCACGGACGCCGTGGAGGTCGCGGACGACCTCGACTTCTACGGGTATCTGGTCGACCTGCTGTCGCAGGGCGGTCGCGCCGACTACGTGATCCTGGACGAGGCGCAGTTCCTGTCGCCCACGCAGATCGACCAGCTCGCGCGCGTGGTGGACGATTTGCGCATCAACGTCTTCGCGTTCGGCATCACCACCGACTTCCGTTCCAAACTGTTTCCCGGCTCCCAGCGGCTCGTCGAGATCGCCGACCGGGTCGAGGTGCTTCAGGTGGAGGCCCTGTGCTGGTGCGGCGCGCGGGCCACGCACAACGCCCGTACGGTCGCCGGTCGCATGGTCCTGGAGGGCGCCCAGGTGGTCGTCGGCGACGTCAACCACGCGGCGGACGAGGTCGGTTACGAGGTTCTGTGCCGCCGTCACCACCGGCACCGCATGACCGCGGCGACGGCCCGCGCGGGAGCACTGTCGCCGGATGTCCTGCCGGTGGACGCGCCGGTGATGGACGGCGGCGCGTAACTCGGCACCCCCGCATGGTGGGCGTGTAAGGGCACACCCCGCGCGCGGGAGTGCCGTCAGGCGGCCGAGGTGCGGGCGAGTGTGAACACCGCGCCCTCCGGGTCCGAGACGGTCGCCGTGCGCCCATGGCTCGTGTCGTGGGGCGGTGTCCGTACATGGCCGCCGAGTTCGGTCACCCGGGCCGCCGCCTCGTCCACGTCGGCGACCTCGAAGTGCGTCATCCAGTACGCGCCCCGGTCGCGCGGCAGGGCGCTGCCGACGCCGTGCACGGCGGCCACCGGGCGCCCGTCCACGAGCAGGGTCAGGTAGTCGGCGTCCGCCGGGTCGAGGGCCTCCTCGGTGTAGCCGAACACATACCGGTAGAACGTCGCGACATACGCGGTGTCCCGGGTGATCAACTCGTTCCAGGCCGGTGTTCCGGGAACCCCGGAGAGGGCCGTGCCGGCGTGCTCGGTGGCCTGCCAGATGCCGAACACCGCGCCCGCGGGGTCGGACGCGATGGCCATCCGGCCGGCCTCCGGGGCGTCCAGCGGCCCCACGCCGACCGTCCCGCCGCAGTGCCGCACCGTCTCCGCCGTCACGTCCACGTCGTCCGACGCGAGGTAGGGCGTCCAGGCCACGGGCAGATGGCGGTCGGGCGGCAACTGGCCGATACCCGCCACCTCCTGGCCGTCGAGCAGGGCCCGCACATAGGGACCCAACTGCTGGGGGCCCGGCCGGAACTCCCAGCCGAACAGCGCCCCGTAGAACTCCTGAGCCGCGGGCATCCCGTGCACCAGCAGGCTGACCCAGCTGGGTGTGCCTGGTGTGCGCCCCCTTCGCGCCGGTGTGCTCCGGGTCTGCTCCACGCCGTTGTGCGGGCCGGCCGACTGCCGTGCCTCGGTCATCGTCACTCTCTCCTCGGCCCATCGTGGACGTCGATCAGTTGTACACCGCGTGCGCGGCTCCGTACAGCGTGTGCTCGGCCATGCTCGGAGGGACGCACGGGCCGGGCCCGGGGTTCCCGGTCGGCCGGTGCGCGAGGATGGGGGTCATGAACGCCATCATCTCCGCATCCGAACTCGCGAGCGAATTGGCGGGCCCGACCCCGCCGGTCCTTCTTGATGTCCGCTGGCAGCTCCATGGCCCCACGCTCCGTTCCGCTTATGCGGAGGCTCACATTCCAGGTGCGGTTTTCGTCGACCTGGACAGCGAGTTGGCGGGCCCGTCGGGATCAGGTGGCCGGCATCCGCTGCCGGATCTCGCGGTCTTCGGCGCCGCGATGCGCGCGGCGGGCGTCTCGGCGGACCGTGCCGTCGTGGTGTACGACGGTGGACAGAACTGGGCCGCCGCGCGCGCGTGGTGGCTGCTGCGCTGGACCGGCCACCCTTCGGTACGGGTGCTCGACGGCGGGCTCGGCGGCTGGTCGGGACCGCTCGACGCGGAGGTTCCGCATCCGGCGCCCGGCAGCTTCGAGCCCGCGCCCGGGGCGGTTCCGCTTCTGGACGCGGACGGCGCTGCCGCACTGGCGCGTTCGGGGCTTCTGCTGGATGCGCGCGCGGGGGAGCGGTACCGGGGCGAGGTCGAGCCGATCGACCGGGTCGGCGGGCACATTCCGGGTGCGGTGTCGGCGCCGACGACGGAGAACGTCGCCGAGGACGGCCGCTTCCGGTCCGCCGGTGAACTGGCCACCCGCTTCAAGTCCCTGGGTGCGTCGGACAGTTCGACGGTGGGCGTGTACTGCGGTTCGGGTGTCTCCGGCGCGCACGAGGTACTCGCCCTGGCGGTGGCGGGGATTCCGGCGGCGCTGTACGTGGGGTCCTGGTCGGAGTGGAGCGCGGACGACACCCGACCGGTGGCGACGGGCGCCGACCCTCAGTGAGTCGCAGCTGAACCAACGCTGAACCAGTGCTGAAACAACAGGCCCGCACCTTCAAGGTGCGGGCCTGTTCAGTCCTGCTTCTTACGGCGTGTGCCGAAGACGATCTCGTCCCAACTGGGCACCGCGGCGCGGCGGCCGGGGCGGACCCCGTCGGCCTCGGCCTGCCGGTCGGTGGCCCCGACGAGCCGGTCCCGGTGGCTGGTGACGGAGCGCGGCATCAGCACATCGGCGTACGCGGACCCGGCGGACGCCGCAGGGGCCGGCGGCTCCTCCGGCTCGGGTTCCGTTTCGGGCTCTTCCGGGGGCCGTTCGGTTGTTGCCGGGCGTTCCGGTACGACCATGTCGCCGCGGAAGCTCGGGACGGCTTCGAGGAGGCTGGTGAGCGAGTCGCGGTCGCCGGCGCCCTCGTCGACGGTCTCGGGCACGGGCGGCAGTCCCGGTCGCTCGGACTGCCGGTCCAGGGCGCGGTCCAAGGGCCGGTCCCGGGGCAGTCGGGCGATCCTGGGCACGAAAGGAAAGCTCGGCTCGGGCGTCGTGATGTCGTCGGACTCACCGATGAGGGAGCGTGCCTCGTCGTCGACGGCCTGGACGAGCCGGCGCGGCGGGTCGTACGTCCAGCTCGCGGCGTGCGGTTCGCCCGCGACGAGGTAGACGAGGAGGACTTCCCAGGTGCCGTCGTCGCGGCGCCAGGAGTCCCACTGGACGCTGTCCTTCTCGGCACCGCGCAGCAACAGCCGTTCCTGGACGGCCTCGCCGAGTTGGGGTCCCGCGTTCTCACCGGGGCGGCGCACCGGGGTCTTGCGGGCGCGCTCGGCCATGAAGGCGCGCTCGGCGAGGACGGGGCCCTCGAAGCGACGCACGCGGTCGACGGGGATACCGGCGAGCTGGGCGACTTCTTCCGCGCTGGCGCCGGCCCGTATCCGTGCCTGGATGTCGCGGGGGCGGAGGTGGCTCTCGACCTCGATCTCGATCTGGCCGAGGCGGGGACGGTCGCCGCGCACGGCGGCGCGGAGCCGCTCGTCAATCGGAAGCGTGTACTCCGTGCTGTCCGCAGCCTTCAGCACCAGCCGTGTGCCGTCATTGGAGACGGCCACGACACGCAGTTCGGGCATGGGGACCTCCCGGGTGGTGCCTGCCGACGTCACGTGCGTCGCTGCTTCCGCTAGTCGAGTGTGGCCTGCCCGGGTGCAGCCTGCCACAACCTTGCCGAGTTGCCCGGCGTGTCGGGCAAGCGCCCTGGATGGCCGTTATGGCACGGTTACCAGTTCGCAACGCTGAGTGACCGACGTGGTCACCCTGTGCGACGGACTCCCTCCCGGTGGTCTGGCAGGCACCGGACGCCCTGGTGGGAGACCGGCCCCAGGGCTCGCAACAGTACTCCATTCGGGCCACCCGGGTGGCCCGGCACGCCGCCGAACTTCTTCTGGGGGGCGGGAGTTGGCGGAGCGGTTGGTCCGAAAAGTGAGGAAAGTGCGCCGGCGTGAAGTGTCACGAGGTGGCGCACTTCACGGAATCCCCCGAAACGGAACTATTCACTTCGCATGTACGTCCCTTTCTCGTGCAGTCGGTCGAGTAGGACCGCTTAAGTCAGAGATGGGTAAGAAAAGTACAAGAAGTTCGTGGAAGGCAGGCAAGGTTCGAAGATGGGCGAGAAGCCGGTTGTGGGTGAACAGGTGCGTACGAGCCCGGACGAGGGGTCCGATACGGCCGAAAACAGGGGAAGGAAAAGGCTCGATCTGAGCGTCCCCCAGGTCGCCGGAAGCGCGGTCGCCGCAGTCGTGGCCGCCAAACTCGCCTCGAACGTCGGGGTGTACGGGACGATCCTCGGCGCCGGCCTGGTGAGCGCGGTCGCCACCTGCGGAGGCTCGGTCTTCCAGCACTTCTTCAAGCGCACCGGCGAGCAGATACGTGATGCGGCGGTGCAGACGAAGCCCGGGGCCCGCCAAGTGCCGGTGACCGAAGACGGGTTCAGCGAGGGGACCGTCTATCGCGCGCGGGTGCGCGGTTGGAGCGGTTGGAAGCGTCCCCTGGTCGCCGCGGGGCTGGTGTTCGGCGTCACCATGGGGGGCATCACGACCTACGAACTGGTCGCGGGGGAGCCCTTCGACGGCGGTTCGAAGGGCACGACCATAGGGGACGCGTTCACCGGCCAGCGCGGCAAGTCCGGTCCGGACGGCACCCCTTCACCGTCGACGGACCCGTCCCGGTCGCCTTCCGGGGACGGCGGCGCTTCCGGTACGGGCTCGTCCGACGGGTCGCCTTCGGACGGTACGGGGGCGGGTACGGGTACGGGGGGTGCGGGGAACGACGGGCAGGACCAGGGCAACCCGTCCAAGTCGAGCCCCGCGCAGAGCGGTTCAGGTTCCGGTTCGGGATCCGGCAGCTCGGGATCCGGGGACCGCGGCACCTCTCCGCCCGCGACGAGCCCCACCCCGTCGGCACCGGGCAACGGCACCCCGGACACCCCGCAGCAGCAGGGCGCCACCCTTGCACCGTGACGGTCAACCGTGAGCGTCAACCGTGGGGGCCGACCGTGACGGTCAGTCGCCCAGTACGCGCCGCAGATAGTCGTTGCCGAACAGCCGGTCCGGGTCCAGGCGGTCGCGCAGCGCGGTGAACTCGCCGAAGCGGGGATAGACCCGGGAGAAGTACTCCGCGTCACGCGTGTGCACCTTGCCCCAGTGAGGGCGCCCGCCGTGCGCCGTGAAGATCCGCTCGGCGGCCGTGAAGTACGCCTGATACGGCGTGCCCCGGTACATGTGCACCGCGATGTAGCCGCTCTCCCGGTCCGAGGCCGTGGACAGGGTGATGTCGTCCGCGGGTGCCGTGCGGACCTCCACGGGGAAGCTCACCCGTAGATCGGAACGCTCCACCATGGTCCGCAGTTCCCTTAGCGCGCTGACGAGTTCCGCGCGCGGGAGGGCGTATTCCATCTCCATGAAGCGCACGCGGCGCGGACTCGTGAAGACCTTGTAGGGAATGTCCGTGTAGGTGCGGGCGGACAGGGCGCGGCTGGAGATCTTGGCGACGGCGGGGATGGTCGCGGGCAGGGCGCGGCCGAGCGTGTTGACCGCCTGGAAGAGGCCGTTGGAGAGGAACTCGTCCTCGATCCAGCCGCTGACCGCGTTCACGGGCCGCGCCGGACCCGCGCTGCGGTTGTTGCGCTTGGTGTTGCAGTTGCCGGTGTGCGGGAACCAGTAGAACTCGAAGTGCTCGTTCTCGGTGAACAGTTCGTCGAAGTCCGCCGTGACCCGGTCGAAGGTCATCGGCTCCTCGCGCGCGGTGAGCAGGAAGACCGGTTCGACGGCGAGGGTGATCGCGGTGACGACGCCCAGGGCGCCCAGGCCGATGCGGGCCGCCGCGAAGACGTCGGGGTTCTCCTTCTCGGAGCAGGTGAGGACCGAGCCGTCCGCGGTGACCAGTTCCAGGCCGCGGATCTGCGCGGCTATGGAGGCCGAGTCGCGTCCGGTGCCGTGGGTGCCGGTGCTGGTGGCCCCCGAGACGGTCTGCTCCATGATGTCGCCCATGTTGGCGAGCGAGAGGCCCTCGCGCGCGAGGGCGAGGTTCAGCCGCTTCAGCGGGGTGCCGGCCTCGACGGTCACGGTGCCCGCCGTACGGTCGATCCCGCGGATGCCCGTGAGGAGTTGCGGGCGGATCAGGACGCCGTCGGTCGCCGCCACCGCCGTGAACGAGTGACCCGTACCGACGGCCTTCACCTTGAGGCCGTCGGCGGCGGCCTTCCGTACGGCGGCGGACAGTTCCTCGACCGATGCGGGAGTGACCTCCCGTACCGGACGCGCGGTGACGTTCCCCGCCCAGTTACGCCACGCGGCGCTGTTCCCGCTCGTCGTCCCCGCCGTCCCCGTCGCCTTTGCTGCCGTCATCCTTGAGGACCCCTCCCCGCTGCGGCACCGGCTGCTTCAGCCGGCGGTACCCCAGGAAACCGACCACGACCGCGACGGCACCGGACACCGCCGGTACCACGTACCCCGCCTTCGCCCCGGCCGCGTCGATCACCCAGCCGGCCGCGGAGGAGCCGAGCGCGACGCCGACCGCGAGTCCCGTACTCGTCCAGGTCATGCCTTCGGTCAGCTTCGCGCGGGGTACGTGCTGTTCGACGAGGGCCATCGTCGTGATCATCGTGGGTGCTATGGCCAGGCCCGCCACGAACAGCGCCACGGCCAGGATGGGCAGGTTCCCGACCAGTTGAAGCGGGATCATACTCACGCCCATCGCACAGACACCCAGCAGGAACCTGCGCGCGGGCTCGCCCTTGAAGTGCAGCAGCCCGAAAACGACGCCCGCCGTGCAGGAGCCCGCCGCGTACAGCGCGAGGACGATGCTCGCGGCGGCCTTGTGGCCCTGCTCGTCCGCGAAGGCCACCGTCACGACGTCCACGGCCCCGAAGATCGCGCCGGTCGCCACGAAGGTCGCCACCAGCACCTGGAGCCCGGCAGCCCGCAGCGCCGAGCCGCCGGTGTGCTGTTCGCGCGGGTGCGGCACGGGTTCGGTGGCGCGCTGCGCGGTCAGCCAGAAGACGCCGATGCCGAGGAAGACCGCGGCGAGCAGGGGCCCCGCCTCCGGGAACCAGACTGTTGACAGACCGATCGAGACGATCGGGCCGAAGATGAAGCAGATCTCGTCGATCACGGACTCGAACGCGTACGCCGTGTGCAGTTGCGGGGTGTCCCGGTAGAGCGCGGCCCATCGCGCGCGGGTCATCGATCCGATGCTCGGCGTGCAGCCGATGAGTGCCGAGAAGACGAACAGGGTCCAGTCGGGCAGTGAGAACTTCGCCGAGAGGAGCAGTCCCGCGGCGGCCACCAGGGTCACCAGGGTGGCGGGGCGCAGCACCCGGCGCTGGCCGTGCCGGTCGACGAGCCGGGATATCTGGGGGCCCATCACGGCCGCGGACAGGGCGATGGTGGCCGACAGGGCGCCCGCGAGTCCGTAGCGGCCCGTGAGCTGCGACACCATCGTCACGACGCCGATGCCCATCATCGACAGGGGCATCCGGCCGAGGAATCCCGCGGTCGAGAAACCCTTGGTGCCGGGCGCGGTGAAGAGGGCGCGGTAAGGGCTGGGCAAGGGGCGCTCCTGGCGGGTCTCGGCACGGAAGCCGGGTAAGGCGTGAAGATGGCTGATACAGCTTACGGACCGCGATGAGCAGGGGCAGTCGCTTTCCGGTCCCCCAAGTGCAGGGGCCATCGGTATCCGAACCGGGCCCGATCGTCCGATGGCGGTTCCCCGGCTGTCGGACCCGGGTGGCAGGATCGGAACATGTCCGAAGCGCTCGATCCCGCACCCTACGACGCCCTGCTGCTGCTCTCCTTCGGCGGCCCCGAAGGCCCTGACGACGTGGTCCCGTTCCTGGAGAACGTGACGCGGGGCCGCGGTATCCCCACGGAGCGGCTCAAGGAGGTGGGGCAGCACTACTTCCTGTTCGGCGGGGTCAGCCCGATCAACGACCAGAACCGCGCCCTGCTGGAGGCGCTCCGCGAGGACTTCGCGAAGCACGGCCTGGACCTGCCCGTGTACTGGGGCAACCGCAACTGGGCGCCGTATCTGACGGACACCCTCCGCGAGATCGTTCGGGACGGCCACCGCCGTGTCCTGGTCCTGGCGACGAGCGCGTACGCCTCGTACTCGGGCTGCCGGCAGTACCGCGAGAACCTCGCCGACGCCCTGGCGACCCTGGAGGTCGAGGGGCTCGACCTGCCGCGCGTCGACAAGCTGCGGCACTACTTCAACCACCCCGGCTTCCTGGAGCCCATGACCGAGGGCCTGCTCGCCTCGCTGGCGGACCTGCCCGCCGACGCGCGCGCGGGGGCCCACATCGCCTTCACGACGCACTCCGTGCCGGTGGCCGCCGCCGACACCTCGGGGCCGGTCGAGGGCCACGGTGACGGCGGGGCGTACGTCGCGCAGCACCTGGACGTGGCCCGGCTGATCGTCGACGCCGTCCGGGAGCGCACGGGCGTCGCGTACCCCTGGCGCCTCGTCTACCAGTCGCGCTCCGGCGCCCCGCACATCCCCTGGCTGGAGCCCGATATCTGCGACCACCTGGAGGAGCTGCACGGCGCCGGGGTGCCCGCCGTCGTGATGGCGCCCATCGGGTTCGTGTCGGACCACATGGAGGTCCTGTACGACCTCGACACCGAAGCCACCGCCAAGGCAGCGGAGTTGGGGCTTGCGGTGCGCCGCTCGGCGACCGTCGGTGCCGACCCCCGGTTCGTCGCCGCCATCAGGGAGCTGGTCCTGGAGCGCGCCGCGACCCAGAGCGGGCGCGCGGTGGAGCGCTGCGCGCTCGGTTCCCTGGGCGCGAGCCACGACCTGTGCCCGGTGGGCTGCTGTCCGGCGAGGGCGCCGAGAGCGGCGGTCGCGGGTGCCGACAGTCCGTACGACCGCCTGGAGGAGATCCGTTGACCGAGCAGCCGAGGGTGACCGACACGGATGAGCGGCTGAAGGCCGAGCTGCTGGAACTGGCCCTGGAGGCGGCGGACCGCGCGGGCACGTTCCTGCGCGATGGCCGGCCCGCCGACCTGGGTGTGGCCGCGACCAAGACCAGCGCCGTCGATGTCGTCACGGAGATGGACATCGCGTCCGAGAAGCTGATCACCGATCTGCTGGCCGACCGCAGGCCGCACGACGGCGTGGTGGGCGAGGAGGGCGCCGACGTCCAGGGCAGCAGTGGTGTCGAGTGGGTGATCGACCCGGTCGACGGCACCGTCAACTACCTGTACGGGCTGCCGAGTTGGTCGGTGTCCATCGCGGCCCGCAAGGACGGCGAGACGCTGGTCGGAGTCGTGGCGGCCCCGATGCGGCGCGAGACGTACCGCGCGGTCCTCGGTGGGGGCGCCTTCGTCAACGACACGCGTGTGCACACCCGTCCCGCCCCGGCGTTCGGGTTGGCGCTGGTCGGGACCGGATTCGGCTATCTGAGCGACCGCAGGGCCCGGCAGGCCGAGGTCGTCCGGCAGTTGGTCCCACAGGTGCGGGACATCCGCAGGGGCGGGTCGGCGGCGATCGACCTGTGCGATGTGGCGGCGGGGCGCCTGGACGCTTACTACGAGCGGGGACTGAACCCCTGGGACCTCGCGGCCGGTGACCTCATCGCGCGTGAGGCGGGCGCCCTGACCGGTGGACGCCCCGGTGAGCCCCCGACGGGCGAGCTGACCATCGCGGCACCACCCGGCCTCTTCGAGCCGCTCCAGGCCCGCCTGGAGGAGCTGGGCGCCTGGCACGATTAGCCGTCCGGCTCGGGACCAGTGCGGTGCGCTGTGGTTCCGGTTGTCGGGTATGCCGCCGGACCCTCGCCGTCGTGGCCGCGCGCTGTCGCGGCGGGAGAAGATTCCGGCGCCTTGCGCCGGACCGGCAAGCGAGAGCCCGGAGAGGAACTCGGCGCCGTGCGCCGGATCGGCGAGCGGAGGCCCTGAGAAAACCCGGCGCTTTGCGCCGGGCCGGCAGGCGAGGGTCGGGAGGAAGGCTTGGCGCCATGCGCTGGGTCGGCAACCTCATCGCGCAGAAAGATCGCGCCTTGCGCCGGGGCGGCAGGTGAAGGTCGGGGCGGAGAAGATTCCAGCGGCCTCGTGCCGGACGGTAGGTGGAGCCGGCATACGGAAGGGGCTCCGGTATAGCCGGAGCCCCTTCCGTATGTCTCGTCGGTCCTGGTCTGTCAGACGCGTGTCGCGCCTACCTCTACGCCGTGTTCGGCGGCGAGCCGGTGGAGGTCGTCCAGCTCGGCCTGTTCGACCTCGGCAAGGAAGTCGTCGCCTGTCTCCCGAGCGCGGGTCAGATCGGACTCGGTCGCCCTTATGCGCTGGAGCAGTCCTGCGGTGAATGCGTCCATGGTTGCGCCCCCTCGTCCTGGGTCGTGGGTCGGTGGCACGGGGGTGTGCCCTGGGAAGGGGCGATCACGTCTCTTGCCGCCCTGCGGAAAAGCGGCTCGTGGCGTGCCACATGCAAAGCGTGATCGCGGGTGTGTGGTCGTCCTCCCCCCGCTCCCTTCACCGGAAACCTCAACCTCGCGAGAAAGACCCGCATTCCCGGGCATGCGCCGGTGGCACAACCCGACCGCCGGATCGGTCGCTCACTCTCGACGACCGCCGCCTTACCGCCGGTTTATGGCCGAAAGAGGCAGGATGGAGCCCTCACACCCCCGACGGAAGCTGCCCGACCGCGCCCGCAAGCGCACGGGCGCCACAGGAAGGACTGCGACGTGCGCGTACTCGTCGTCGAGGACGAGCAGCTGCTCGCCGATGCGGTGGCCACCGGACTGCGCCGGGAGGCCATGGCCGTCGACGTCGTGTACGACGGCGCGGCGGCCCTCGAACGCATCGGGGTGAACGACTACGACGTGGTCGTCCTCGACCGGGACCTCCCCCTCGTGCACGGCGACGACGTGTGCCGCAAGATCGTCGAACTGGGCATGCCCACCCGGGTCCTGATGCTCACCGCGTCCGGCGACGTCAGCGACCGCGTCGAGGGCCTGGAGATCGGCGCCGACGACTATCTGCCCAAGCCCTTCGCGTTCAGCGAGCTGATCGCGCGCGTGCGGGCGCTCGGGCGGCGTACGAGCGTGCCGCTGCCGCCCGTCCTGGAGCGCGCCGGCATCAAGCTCGACCCCAACCGCCGCGAGGTCTTCCGCGACGGCAAGGAGGTTCAACTCGCGCCCAAGGAGTTCGCCGTCCTGGAGGTACTGCTGCGCAGCGAGGGTGCCGTCGTCTCGGCGGAACAGCTCCTGGAGAAGGCGTGGGACGAGAACACCGACCCGTTCACCAACGTCGTGCGGGTCACCGTGATGACCCTGCGCCGCAAGCTCGGTGAGCCCGCGGTGATCGTCACCGTGCCCGGCTCCGGTTACCGGATCTGATCCTCGTGGCCGCGACACCGGCGCCCCCCTCGGCGCCTCCGAAGCCCACCTGGGACCCGAGGCGGCCGGAGCCGTTCCCGTGGCTCCGGCCGACCATCCGCATACGGTTGACGCTGCTGTACGGCGGCATGTTCCTGATCGCCGGGATCCTGCTCCTGTCGATCATCTATCTGCTCGCGGCCCAGGCGGTGCACGTCGGCAATGAGCTGCCGTTCCAGATCCTCCCCAACAGCAAGGTCCTGGTGTCCAGCACCCAGTGCCCCGACCTCGCGTCGTCGTCCTTCAGCAGCCAGACCGAGTTCAACAACGCCCTGAACGCCTGTGTGAACCACCAGCGCCAGCAGGCCCTTGACGATCTGCTCAGCCGCTCCCTGCTGGCCCTCCTGGGCCTCAGCGTGATCGCCTTCGCCTTCGGGTACGCGATGGCGGGCCGTGTCCTGTCGCCGCTCGGCCGCATCACGCGCACCGCGCGCCAGGTGGCCGGCTCCGACCTGACCCGGCGTATCGAGCTGGACGGCCCCGACGACGAGCTGAAGGAACTCGCGGACACCTTCGACGACATGCTGGAGCGGCTGGAGCGGGCCTTCTCGGCCCAGCAGCGGTTCGTCGGCAACGCCTCGCACGAGCTGCGAACCCCGCTGGCGATCAACCGCACCCTCCTGGAGGTGCACCTCTCGGACCCCGCCGCGCCCCCCGAACTGCATCAGCTCGGCAAGACCCTGCTCGCCACCAACGAGCGCAGCGAACAGCTCGTGGAGGGCCTGCTGCTGCTCGCCCGCAGCGACAACCAGATCGTGGAGCGCAAACCGGTCGACCTCGCCGAGGTCGCCTCCCGGGCCATCGACCAGGTGCACGCCGAGGCGGACCAGCGGGGCGTGGAGATCCGCGGGGAGTGCTCTCCCGTCGTCGTCCAGGGCAATGGCGTCCTGCTGGAGCGGATCGCCCTGAACCTCGTGCAGAACGCCGTCCGGTACAACGTTCCCGAGAACGGCTGGGTCGAGGTGACCACGGCGGCAGAGCACGGTCAGGCGGTGCTCATGGTGTCGAACACAGGCCCGGTCGTTCCCGCGTACGAGGTCGACAATATTTTCGAGCCGTTCCGGCGGCTGCGGACCGAGCGGACCGGCAGCGACAAGGGCGTCGGCCTGGGCCTGTCCATCGCCCGGTCGGTGGCCCGCGCCCACGGGGGCCGTATCATCGCCGAGCCGCGCGAAGGGGGAGGGCTCATGATGCGCGTCACCCTGCCGATCTGACATCCTGCCCTCCGACACGCAGAGGATGTTCGCTTTGCGCGGAATTTTCGGGACCTGCACCCCGGGAGGTCATGTGTGATCGATCACAGAGATGACTTTCTGGCCATCTACTCTCTGTGATCACGGATACCGGGAGAAAGCGCTGGAAAGTCCTGGTTTCCAGGGGGCTTGATCACGGGAAGTACACGGGGTGGCGCCCGTGAAGTGCGACATTCTGACCGTGTAAGGTCCCGGATCGCCATCCAAGTCGATCACTCGCGAGAGGTCCGATTGGGTGTCGATTGAGTAACAGACCTTGATGTGAGGCAAAATCTCCGCCTCAGGTCGGGCACAAGTCCGGCCTCTCACGCGTTACGTGCGCTGGAGACACTGAAAGCACCCAGAGGGGGAGAGGCATATGGCAACGGATTACGACACCCCACGCAAGACCGATGACGACCTCAACGAGGACAGCATCGAAGAGCTGAAGGCCCGGCGGAACGACAAGTCGACCTCCACGGTCGATGTCGACGAGTTCGAGGCCGCTGAAGGACTGGAGCTGCCTGGCGCCGACCTCTCGAACGAAGAGTTGGCGGTCCGGGTGATGCCCAAGCAGGCGGACGAGTTCACCTGCATGAGCTGCTTCCTGGTCCATCACCGCAGTCAGCTGGCCCGCGAGAAGAACGGCCAGCCGATCTGCCGCGACTGCGACTGAGGCGGGGTCGGCCGTGACTGGCTCGACCCCACCTCGGAAGCGCCGCTTCCGTAAGCAGCGGGAGGCGGACCCTGGCCTGACCGAAGGCGAGCGTGACGACGAGCGGGGCCGCACGGCCTCGCTCGAAGTAGCGGACGGCACCGGATCGACGGGTGCCCTGGAAAGGGCCGAGGACGCCCTGACACGGGGCGCGAAAGCCCCGGCGACCGGTGCCGCCCCGAGCGGCACGAGGAAGGCCGCACAGAGCCTCACAAGGACCACCGTGGCCGTCGCCCGGGACGGCGCCCGCAAGAGCGCCGATCGCGCCCGTGCAGGACTCGCGTATCTCACCGACCGGGTCATCGAGAGTGCGCCGCGCGTGCCGGTGCGTGACTTGGCGACCCTTCGCAGACAGTTCCCGGGCCTGGGGCCCGAAGATCTGGCGGACAAACTGGTCGCCGGCGCCGCGAACGCCACGTCGACCGTCGGCGCGGGCGTGGGCGCCGCCGCGATGATGCCCGTACCGCCCGCCATGGCCGCCGAACTGGCGGCCGAGGTGACCGGCGTCGCGGCGATCGAGCTGAAGCTCATTGCCGAACTGCACGAGGTCTACGGCCTGCGACCGCCGGGCAACCTCAAGGAGCGCAGCACCGCCTATCTGACCGCCTGGTCGGAGGAGCGCGGCATCGATGTGACCAAACCGTCGACGATCAACGGCGCGCTCGGCGGCCAGATGAAGCGCGAACTGCGGCAGCAGATCATGAAGCGCATGGTCAGGAATCTGCCGAACCTGATGCCGTTCATGGTGGGCGCCGCCGTTGGTGCGGTCATGAACCGCCGTGACACCAAGAAGCTCGCCGAGCGCGTCCGCAGGGACCTGCGCAAGAATCAGGTGCCCTGGAACCGGCTGCTCACCCTGCCGCCGCTGGAGCGGCCACGGGACGCACTGCCCGCCCCCGAGCCGGGACACCCGCTGCCGGAGTCCGTGGACGAGGAGCCGGGGTACCCGAGAGAACTCGGCCGCTGACGCCGGTCCTCAGTGGGCCCTCCAGGGCCGGACCGGGCGTGCCACAGGCCCCGAGGCCCGCTACAAGCCCCGACCCGGCCCCGAACCCTGCCCCGGCGCCTAGGCCGGGCGTACGGCCTTCAGTGCCGCCGCCAGGGCCTGAGGGTCGCGGGTCGACACGTACACGTACGGCGTCGGGTCCCGCGGGTCCGTGACCGGGATGCGGGCGGCCGTCGGGATGTAGCTGCGCAGCAGCATGAACGCGCGCGGGTCCGCCTTGTGGGAGCGCCAGGCGACGGCCTCGTCCTTGTCCAGGACCTCCAGCTCGCCGAGCGCCGCCACCGGGATCTTCGCGTCGCCCGCGACCAGTGAGTCCGCGACGACCCGGATCCGCACCGAGCCGTACGCGCTGACCACCACCGCCGCGACCGCCGTACCGCCCACGAGGCCGCCGAGCAGCGGCAACGAGCCGAACGGGAGCAGGATCAGCGCCATGGCGACCCCGACCAGAACCGAGACGGCCCACCAGGACCGTGGCGCGGTCAGGCGTTCTTCGTAGGGCTGGGCGACGGGCTCCGCGGGAAGGGGCATGGAGGCAAGCTTGGCACGGTGCGCGGGCACGGCCGACGCGCGGGTAAGGTCTGCGCCTGTGAGTGGTACATCCCCCAGTCTGACGCCCCCCGCCGACGCCACGGCGCCGGTCAGGCACCCCGAGGCTCCGGCACCCGGAGCACCCATCGGCACGCACTACGGCGAGTGTTTCGGCTGTGGCGGCGAGCAGCCCCACGGACTGCACTTGGCGGCCCGCGCGGGGGACGGGGTACGCGTCGCGGCGGAGTTCACGGTGCGCCCCGCCCACCAGGGCGCGCCGGGCCTCGCACACGGCGGGGTGCTGGCCACGGCCCTGGACGAGACACTCGGCTCGCTGAACTGGCTGCTGCGGGTCATCGCCGTGACCGGACGCCTGGAGACCGACTTCGTACGGCCCGTTCCGGTCGGCACCGTGCTGTATCTGGAGGCCGAGGTGACCGCGGTCGCCGGGCGCAAGATCTACTCCCGGGCCACCGGCCGCATCGGCGGACCCGAGGGTCCCGTCGCGGTCCGCGCCCAGGCCCTCTTCATCGAGGTGAAGGTCGACCACTTCATCGACAACGGCCGCCCGGAGGAGATCCAGGCGGCCATGAGCGACCCCGACCAGGTCCGCAGGGCCCGTGCCTTCGAGGTGAATCCATGAGCCGTCCCCCACTGGCTTGTACCGGGCCCGCCACCGTGCGTGACGACCTTCCGGTACTGATTCGACGCCTGGACCCGGACGTTCCCCTTCCGTCGTATGCGCTCCCCGGGGACGCGGGGGCCGATCTGCGGACCACGGAGGCGTACGAGCTGGCGCCCGGTGAGCGTGTCGTGCTGCCCACCGGGGTGTCGATCGCCCTGCCTGAGGGGTACGCCGCCTTCGTGCACCCACGGTCCGGACTGGCCGCCCGCTGCGGTGTCGCCCTGGTGAATGCCCCAGGGACGGTTGATGCCGGGTACCGTGGGGAGATCAAGGTGATCGTGGTGAATCTCGATCCGCGCGAGTCGGTGCGGTTCGAGCGCTTCGACCGGATTGCCCAACTCATCGTCCAGCAGGTGGAGAAGGTCCGCTTCCAGGAGGTCGCGGAGCTTCCCGCATCGGCGCGGGCCGAGGGGGGCTTCGGGTCCACCGGCGGTCATGCCGCCGTGGGCGGCGACGATGGGCTCGTGGGTGGCAATCGATACGCTTCGGTCGTATCCGACCGGGAAGGACAGTGACGTGTTCGGACGTCGCAAGAAGATGAGTTCCGCTGAGGACGCGGCGGACGCGGCGAGCGAGGCCGAGCAGGTCGTCGACGGCGTCGACAGTGACGCGGCGGACGAGGCAGCGGCGGAGCGCGTTCGGCTCGAACCGGAACCGCGCCCCGACGGACCGTGGGACAGTACCGAGGTGAGCGAGCCCGGCGAGGGCCGTGTGGACCTCGGCGGACTGCTCGTACCCGGGGTCGAGGGCATGGAGCTGCGGGTGGAGGTCGCCGGTGACGCCATCGTCGCGGCCACCGTCGTGCTCCAGGACAGCGCCATTCAGCTCCAGGGCTTCGCGGCCCCCAAGCGTGAGGGCATCTGGGGCGAGGTCCGCGAGGAGATCGCCAGCGGCATCACGCAGCAGGGCGGTGTCATCGACGAGGTCGAGGGGCCGCTCGGCTGGGAGCTGCGGGCGCAGGTCCCGGTGCAGCTGCCGGACGGCACGGGCGGTTTCCAGGTCGTGCGGTTCATCGGCGTGGACGGTCCGCGCTGGTTCCTGCGCGGGGTGATCTCCGGGCAGGGTGCCGTGCAGCCGCAGGCAGCGGGTCTCCTGGAGCAGATCTTCCGGGACACCGTGGTGCTGCGTGGCGACGGCCCGATGGCGCCCCGCGACCCGATCGTCCTCAAGCTGCCGGACGACGCGCAGATGGTGGCCGAGGGAGTCCAGCAGGAGGACCAGGAGGGCTCCCGCTTCTCCGGCGGCATGGGTCAGCTGGCCCGTGGACCGGAGATCACCGAGGTCCGCTGAGCCGTACGCGGACCGAGCCGCACGAGGGCCGGGTACACCCCACGCCCACAGAGGCCGAGCCGCGCAAGAGCTGAGCAAAGGCTGACCAGGAGTTGGCCAGGAGCTGAGCCGCGCCAGGGCCGGACCGCATCCGGCCGATCCACATTCTCGAACAGCGCAGCACGACCGAGAGGGCCGCACCCCGCGCGGGTGCGGCCCTCTCGCATGTCCGCGTCCTCGCCCAAGTTCTCGTATCTGAACGGTGATTGAGCAGCGGGTCTTCCTTCACCTCTTGACGGAAGTCTGGTCCGTACCTATGGTCCGGGCCAGCGCGTCTGTTCATGAATCCATGCATCGTTCATATACGAGAACGGATGGCCCTCGTATGGCAGGCACCCCCACCTCCGCGACCTCGGTCGTCGTCGCCCTTGTCGCCGGCCTCCTCGTCTGGCCCACCGCCACCCCCGAGGCGAAAGCCGCACCCGCGAACTTCGCGCACCCCGGCGTCACCGTCTCGCGCGGGCAGCTCGACTTCGTCCGCGACAAGGTCAACGCCGGCGCCCAGCCCTGGAAGTCGGCGTTCGACCAGATGATCGCGAGCAAGTACGCATCCCTCTCGCGCACACCGGCGCCCCGCGCGGTCGTCGAGTGCGGCTCCTACTCCAACCCCAACTACGGCTGCACCGACGAGCGCGAGGACGCGATCGCCGCGTACACCGACGCGCTCGCCTGGTACATCACGCGCGACGACCGCTACGCGAAGAAGGCCATCGAGCTGATGGACGCCTGGTCCGCGACGATCAAGGACCACACCAACAGCAACGCACCGCTCCAGACCGGCTGGGCGGGCTCCTCGTGGCCCAAGGCCGCCGAGATCATCAAGTACACGTACACCGGCGGCTGGGCCAATTCCGGGCGCTTCTCGACGATGCTGCGCAATGTGTACCTGCCCAAGGTGATCAACGGCTCCAACTCCAACGGGAACTGGGAGCTGTCGATGATGGAGGCCGCCGTCGACATCTCCGTCTTCCTGGAGGACAAGACCTCCTACGACAAGGCCATCTCCAAGTTCCGTACCCGCACGGCCGCGTACGTCTATCTGGAGTCGGACGGCGCGCTGCCGAAGACCGTGCCCAGCCAGAACCTCGACACCCGCGACAAGATCGTCAACTACTGGCAGGGGCAGGGCACGTTCGTCACCGGGCTCACCCAGGAGACCTGCCGCGACTTCACGCACACCGGGTACGGGATCTCCGCGATCTCGCACATCGCGGAGACCAGCCGGATCCAGGGCCAGGACCTGTACGGCACCGACGTGGGCGAGCGGCTGCGTCAGGCGCTGGGCTTCCAGGCCAAGTACGAGCTGGGCGAGGCGGCACCCGGCTGGCTGTGCGGCGGCGCCCTCAACCGAGGGCTCGGCCCGATCACCGAGGTCGGCTACAACGCCATGCACAACCGGCTGGGCTTCGCCATGACCAACACTCAGGCCCTCACCACCCGGAACCGTCCGGCCGGCTCCAACAACCTGTTCGTCGCCTGGGAGACCCTCACCCACGGGGATCAGCCCAACTGACCCGCGCGTACCCCTGAGCACGTCCCCGAGCACGTCCGAGGGGACCCCGGCATTGCTGTGACCGGGCGCCGGTGACCATACTGGCGCTCGGCCACGACCGTCACGGGGGAGCACACATGACACAGGACACCAGCGGGCAGACCGGCACCACCGCCGTGGCGGAGCGCGGGGACGGCCCCATGGTGCGGGTCGAGAACCTGCACCGGTCCTACGGCACCGGGGCAGCCGCCGTGCACGCCCTGCGCGGGGTCTCCTTCACCGTGCCGCGCGGTGAACTCGTCGCCCTGAAGGGACGTTCCGGCTCCGGGAAGACCACGCTCCTCAACCTCGTCGGCGGGCTCGACACCGCCGACCAGGGCTCCCTGCACGTCGATGGACTCGACCTCGCCGAACTGGGCGAGAACGGACTCCTGGAGCTGCGGCGCGACCGTATCGGCTTCATCTTCCAGTCCTTCGGGCTGATCCCGATCCTCAGTGCCGCAGAGAACGTCGGCGTTCCGCTGCGGCTGCGCAAGGTCGACCCGCGCGAGCGCGAGGAGCGGGTCGCGCTGATGCTCTCGCTGGTCGGGCTCGCCGATCACGCCCTCCAGCGGCCCGGCGAGCTGTCCGGCGGTCAGCAGCAGCGGGTGGCCATCGCCCGCGCGCTCGCCAACAAGCCGTCGCTCGTCATCGCGGACGAGCCCACCGGACAGCTCGACGCCGAGACCGGGCACGCCGTCATGGAGCTGCTGCGGGCCGTCGTCCGCAGTGAGGGCGTCACCGCGCTGGTGGCCACGCACGACGCGGCCCTGCTCGACCTCGCGGACCGGGTCCTTGAGCTGCGTGACGGCGAGATCGTCGAGCACGCCTGACCGCTGCCAGCGCCCGACCTCGGCGGGCCCCTCGCGGTCGTCCGGTATCTCCCCCTTCGGTCTCCCGTCGCCCTTTCCGAGGTCCTCTCCTGGTCCGCCTCGGGTCTACTCCAGGTCATCCCCAGGTCATCCCCAGGTCTTCCCCCGTACGGGTATCAGGGTTACGTCAAGGACGTCCCTGACCCGTGCACCTGTCCGATTTGTCGGAGTTCCTGGCTGTAACGTCTGACCGCGGCCAACGCAGCGTGCGGCCGTCACTGGAAGACAATGGGGCCATGGGACGCGGCAAGCTTCGGATCTACCTCGGTGCGGCACCGGGCGTCGGCAAGACCTACGCCATGCTCTCCGAGGCGCACCGGCGAGTGGAACGGGGCACGGACTGCGTCGTCGCCTTCGTGGAGCACCACGACCGGCCGCGTACCGAGGTCATGCTGCACGGCCTGGAACAGGTGGCGCGCAAGAACCTGGAGTACCGCGGCACGGCGTTCACGGAGATGGACGTCGACGCGGTCCTCGCCCGGCACCCCGCCGTCGCCCTCGTGGACGAACTCGCCCACACCAACGTCCCCGGCTCCCGCAACGCCAAGCGCTGGCGGGACGTCGAGGAACTCCTCACCGCCGGCATCGACGTCATCTCGACCGTCAACATCCAGCACCTGGAGTCCCTCGGCGACGTGGTCGAGTCGATCACCGGCGTACGGCAGCGCGAGACCGTACCGGACGAGGTCGTGCGGCGGGCCGACCAGATAGAGCTGGTCGACATGTCGCCCCAGGCGCTGCGCCGCCGCATGGCGCACGGCAACATCTACCAGTCCGACAAGGTCGACGCCGCCCTGTCCAACTACTTCCGCCCCGGCAACCTCACCGCGCTCCGCGAGCTGGCACTCCTCTGGGTCGCCGACCGGGTCGACGAATACCTTCAGGCGTACCGCGGCGAGCACAACATCCGCACCACCTGGCAGGCCCGCGAACGCATCGTGGTCGGCATCACCGGCGGACCCGAGGGGCGCACCCTGATCCGCCGGGCCGCCCGCCTCGCCGAGAAGGGCGCCGGCGGCGAGGTCCTCGCCGTCTACATCGCCCGCAGCGACGGCCTGACCGCCGCGTCACCGAAGGAACTCACCGTCCAGCGCACCCTGGTCGAAGACCTCGGCGGCACCTTCCACCACGTCATCGGCGACGACATCCCCACCGCGCTCCTGGAGTTCGCCCGGGGCGTCAACGCCACGCAGATCATCCTGGGCTCATCGCGCCGCAAGGCATGGCAGTACATGTTCGGGCCCGGCGTCGGCACCACCGTCGCCCGGGAGTCCGGCCCCGACCTCGACGTGCACATCGTCACCCACGAGGAGGTCGCCAAGGGCCGCGGCCTGCCCGTCGCCCGGGGCGCCCGGCTGGGCAGGCCCCGGATCATATGGGGCTGGCTGGTCGGCGTCGCGGGACCGGTCCTCCTCGCGACGGTCCTCAACAACGTCGACTCGCAGCTCGGGCTCGCCAACGACATGCTGCTGTTCCTCGCGCTGACGGTCGCCGCCGCCCTCCTCGGCGGACTGCTGCCGGCCCTCGCGTCGGCGGCCTTCGGATCGTTCCTGCTCAACTGGTTCTTCACACCGCCACTGCACCGCGTCACCATCGCCGACCCCAAGAACATCGTCGCCATCGTGATCTTCGTCGGGGTCGCCGTGTCGGTCGCCTCCGTGGTGGACCTCGCCGCGCGCCGCACCCATCAGGCCGCCCGGCTGCGCGCCGAGGCCGAGATCCTGTCCTTCCTCGCCGGCAGCGTCCTGCGCGGCGAGACCACCCTCGACGCCCTCCTTGAGCGGGTACGCGAAACCTTCGGGATGGAGTCGGTGGCCCTGCTGGAACGCGAGAGCGACGTCACGCCCTGGACCTGCGCGGGCAGCGTCGGGCCCAACCCCTCCGACCGGCCCGAGGACGCCGATGTGGACATGCCCGTCGGCGACCACATGGCCCTCGCGCTTTCCGGCCGGGTGCTGCCCGCCTCGGACCGCCGTGTCCTGGCCGCGTTCGCCGCCCAGGCCGCCGTCGTGGTCGACCGCCAGCGCCTCAAGCAGGAGGCCGACCAGGCCCGCACGCTCGCTGAGGGCAACCGCATCCGCACCGCGCTCCTCGCCGCCGTCAGCCACGATCTGCGCACCCCGCTCGCCGCCATCAAGGCCGCCGTCTCCTCACTCAGGTCCGACGACGTGGCGTGGTCCGAGGAGGACCAGGCCGAACTGCTCGCCGCCATCGAGGAGGGCGCCGACCGCCTCGACCACCTGGTCGGCAACCTCCTCGACATGTCCCGCCTCCAGACCGGCACCGTCGAACCCCTGATCCGCGAGATCGACCTGGACGAGGTCGTGCCGATGGCGCTGGGCGGCGTGCCCGAGGACAGCGTGGAGCTGGAGATCCCGGAGAGCCTGCCCATGGTCGGCGTCGACCCGGGCCTCCTGGAGCGGGCCGTCGCGAACATCGTCGAGAACGCCGTCAAGTACAGCCCCGAGGAGCGGCACGTCCTGGTCGCCGCCAGCGCCCTCGGCGACCGGGTGGAGGTCCGGGTGGTCGACCGCGGCCCAGGAGTCCCCGACGACGCCAAGGAACGCATCTTCGAGCCGTTCCAGCGGCACGGGGACGCCCCGCGCGGCGCGGGCGTCGGCCTCGGTCTCGCCGTCGCCCGCGGCTTCGTGGAGGCGATGGGCGGCACCCTCGCCGCCGAGGACACCCCTGGCGGCGGTCTCACCATGGTCCTCACCCTCAAGGCCGCCGCGGGCCGGCCCAGACCGGCGCAGGTCCGGCCGGCCGAGGCGGTCACATGATCCCCGTCCACGCCCCGGTCACATCGGAACCCGGACCACCAGAAAGGCAGGCGCCCATGACCCGGGTGCTCGTGGTCGACGACGAACCGCAGATCGTCCGCGCGCTCGTGATCAACCTCAAGGCTCGCAAGTACGAGGTGGACGCCGCGTCCGACGGCGCCGGCGCGCTCCAGCTCGCCGCTGCCCGCCACCCCGACGTCGTGGTCCTCGACCTCGGCCTGCCGGACATGGACGGCGTCGAGGTGATCAGGGGGCTGCGCGGCTGGACCCGGGTGCCGATCCTCGTCCTGTCCGCCCGGCACAGCTCCGACGAGAAGGTGGAGGCGCTCGACGCGGGCGCCGACGACTACGTCACCAAGCCGTTCGGCATGGACGAACTCCTCGCCCGGCTGCGCGCCGCCGTCCGCCGCGCGGAGCCCACCGGAGGCGGCGAGGACGATGTGATCGTCGACACCGGGGACTTCACGGTCGACCTGGCCGCGAAGCGGGTCAACCGCGCGGGACGTGATGTCCGCCTCACCCCGACCGAGTGGCACCTGCTGGAGGTCCTGGTACGCAACACCGGCCGCCTGGTCAGCCAGAAACAGCTGCTCCAGGAGGTCTGGGGCCCCTCCTACGGCACCGAGACCAACTACCTCCGGGTCTACATGGCCCAACTGCGCCGCAAGCTGGAGGCGGACCCCTCGCACCCCCGGCACTTCATCACCGAACCTGGCATGGGTTACCGCTTCGAGCGATAGGTACGCTTCCCCGTATGAGTGCTGTTCCTCGACCCGACAAGCCGACGGGCCGGTTCCGGCGCCTGCTCGACCGGCTCGCCGACATCTCGGCGTCCCAGGAGGACCTGGAGTCGGAGGAGCTGCGCGAGGACTCCGCGACCACCGGCTGTACCCGCATCGGTGACTGCCGCGACCGCCAGATAGTCACCGTAACTGGTACCTTGCGCACGGTCACTCTGCGCCCACGGGCCGGAGTGCCCGCCCTGGAGGCGGAGCTGTTCGACGGCTCGGCCGCGCTGGACGTCGTCTGGCTCGGCAGGCGTTCCATCGTCGGGATCGAGCCGGGGCGCAGACTGATCGCGTCCGGGCGGATCTCGCTGAGCCATGGCCGCCGGGTGCTGTTCAACCCCAAGTACGAACTCAGACCCCTCGGACGGGAGTAGCCGGTGACGTCCCTCGACAAGCCGACCGACCACCGGAGCACAGCGCGGGACACCGGATCCGCGCAGGACACCGGGTCCGCCGACTCCAGAGCCGTGACCGAGGCAGCGCTCTTCGAGGCGTTCGGCGGGGTACGGGGGATGGTGGAGACCGTCGTCCCCGGGCTGCTCTTCGTCACCGTCTTCACGATCAACAAGAACCTGCATGTGTCGGCGCTCGCCGCGCTCGGCGTGTCACTGCTGCTCGTCGTCGTGCGCCTGGTGATGCGGGACACCGTCAAGCACGCCTTCAGCGGGGTCTTCGGGGTCGCCTTCGGTGTCGTCTTCGCGATGATGACCGGCAACGCCAAGGACTTCTATCTGCCCGGCATGCTCTACACGCTCGGGCTCGCCCTCGCCTACATCATCACCACCCTCGCGGGTGTCCCGCTGATCGGTCTGATCCTCGGCCCGGTCTTCAAGGAGAACCTGTCCTGGCGGACCAGGAACCCGGGCCGCAAGAAGGCGTACGCGAAGGCCAGTTGGGCATGGGGCCTCATCCTGCTCGCCAAGTGCGCGATTCTCTTCCCGCTGTACTGGTGGGCCGACACCGCCCAGCTCGGCTGGGTTCTCGTCGCGCTGAAGATTCCGCCGTTCCTGCTGGCGGTATGGCTGACCTGGGTGTTCCTGGCGAAGGCGCCCGCGCCGATTGACGTGTTCGCGGAAATGGAGGCCGAAGAGGCCGCCGCGAAGCGTCCTGCGGACGGCTGACCCGTATTGGTGCCGTTCGTTGTGATTCCGCCGGACACTCGCCGTGGGGGCGCGCCGCCGTTGCGGCGGGATTCAGGCTGCGCCTGACGCTCTGATACCTCTGGTACGGGGAGGGGGGCGCCGGAAGTATCCGGCGCCCCCCTCCCCGTACCAGAGGCCGAAGCGTCTGCTCAGTCCGTCATTTCCTTGCGGACCGAGAGCAGGTCTTCGAGTTGTTCCTCTCGGGCCTGGGCCGCTACGAAGAGGAGTTCGTCGCCCGCTTCCAGGGAGTCCTCCTGGGTGGGTGCCATGACGCGGGTGCCGCGGATGATCGTGACCAGTGAGGTGTCCTCGGGCCACTGGACGTCGCCCACCTGCGTACCGGCGAGGGCCGACTCGGGCGGCAGGGTCAGTTCGACGAGGTTGGCGTCGCCGTGGCTGAAGCGCAGCAGCCGCACCAGGTCGCCGACGCTCACGGCCTCCTCGACCAGGGCCGACATCAGGCGCGGCGTCGAGACGGCGACGTCGACGCCCCAGGACTCGTTGAACAGCCACTCGTTCTTCGGGTTGTTGACGCGGGCGACGACGCGCGGGACGCCGTACTCGGTCTTCGCGAGCAGTGACACGACCAGGTTGACCTTGTCGTCGCCGGTCGCGGCGATCACGACATTGCAGCGCTGGAGCGCGGCCTCGTCGAGCGAGGTGATCTCGCAGGCGTCGGCGAGCAGCCACTCGGCCTGCGGGACGCGCTCGACCGAGATCGCGGTCGGCGCCTTGTCGATCAGCAGGATCTCGTGCCCGTTCTCCAGCAGCTCTCCGGCGATGGACCGGCCCACCGCGCCCGCTCCGGCAATGGCGACCCTCATCAGTGACCGCCCTCCTCGGGGCCTTCGGCGAAGGCCGCCTCGACCTTCTCGACGTCGTCTGTCCGCATCATCACGTGGACCAGGTCGCCCTCCTGGAGGACCGTCTGCGAAGACGGCAGGATCGCCTCGCCCAGCCGGGTGAGGAACGCGACCCGCACCCCGGTCTCCTCCTGGAGTTGGCTGATCTTGTGGCCGACCCAGGCCGTCGACGCGTGCACCTCGGCGAGCTGCACCCCTCCGGTCGGGTCCCGCCACAGCGGCTCGGCACCGGACGGCAGCAGCCGGCGCAGCATCTGGTCGGCGGTCCAGCGGACCGTGGCGACCGTCGGGATGCCCAGGCGCTGGTAGACCTCGGCGCGGCGGGGGTCGTAGATCCGGGCCGCGACGTTCTCGATGCCGAACATCTCGCGGGCCACGCGCGCGGCGATGATGTTCGAGTTGTCGCCACTGGAGACCGCGGCGAACGCGCCGGCCTCCTCGATCCCGGCCTCGCGCAAGGTGTCCTGATCGAAGCCGACGCCGGTGACCCGACGGCCGCCGAACCCGGAGCCGAGGCGCCGGAAGGCGGTGGGGTCCTGGTCGATCACGGCGACCGTGTGCCCCTGCTGTTCCAGGGTCTGCGCGAGAGCGGAACCCACTCTGCCGCAGCCCATGATGACGATGTGCACCTAGCCCTACCCCGAGTTCCTGGTCAACACGCTGACCTGCGAAAACACCCTGCTCACTTCTCTCTCTCAGTCTGCCAGGCAACAACGGGGCAACAGCATGCGGTATTGCAGGAAATGAGCTTATGCCGTAACCGCCGTCTTGCCCTCATCGGTGCGGGCTCCGACCTTGTGACGCGGGCGGTGAGCGCCTCGCCGTTCAGGCGCTGGGCGGCCGGTGACTCAGGCGCTGAGGGCCGTCCGCTCGGCCTCGGTCAGCGGAGGGCCGTCGAGGAGGGGCAGTTTCCGGCCGAAGAACACCCGCAGCACCATGTCGGGCCTGAGCAGCCGGGTCGGCGGGCGCTCCATGCTCATCACGTCGAGCAGGGCGCGCAGGGCGTGCGGGTTCCGGGCGCCCGTGTCGACGGCGCGGTCGATGAAGGTGGCGAAGACCTTCTCCAGCGGGGTGGGCGGCTGCTCGCTGGCGCCGGGATAGAAGATGTCCTGGCCCACCGCGAGGTCCCAGGCGCGGCCCACCGGCCGCGCCGCCGCGCGCTGGATCCGCCGGGCCGTCCCCGGCCCGTCCGGGCCGTGCTCGCGCAGGACGTCCTGAAGGGCCACGGCACTTTGCGCCGCCGCCGTCAGGCCGTGCCCGTACACCGGGTTGTATCCGGCGACGGCGTCACCGAGTACGGCGAAGCCGGCCGGCCAGTCGGTCATCTTCTCGTAGTAGCGCCGGATGTTGGCGGTGCTACGGGTGGTGACCACGTCGGTGAGGGGGTGCGCGTCGGCCAGCAGGTCCGCGATGACGCGATGGGGGAGTGACCGCGTGAAGGGGACGAAGTCGTCGTTGTCGCCGGTGGGTTCTCCGCCGCGGGTTCCGGAGAGTGTCACCAGCCAGCGTCGGGTTTTGGAGGCGCCGCTCTCGGACGGGCCGTCCTCTATCGGGAGGATGACGCCGCCCCGGCCGGGCGGCTGCCGGGGGTCGGCCTGCACATTGACGATCGGGAAGTTGTCGCCCGCGGACGCGGGTGCCTCGTAGATCCGGCTGGCGTAGCGGACGCCGGCGTCCACGACGCGCTCGTGGACCGGTGGATGCCCCAGTTCCGCGAGCCAGTGCGGGGCGCGACTGCCGCGGCCACTCGCGTCGATCACCAGGTCGGCGGTGAGGGACTCCTCCGCGCCCTGGTTCCGGCCCTGATCCTGGCCCTGATCCCGGCTCTGGTTCCCGTCCTTGCCCAGGTCGCCGCCTACCGGCCGGACCCGGACTCCGGTGACGCGCCCGGCGGTGCCCGTCAGGGCGACCGGCTCGGTCCGCTCCCGCAGCGTGACGCCTTTGCGGCTGAGCACCTCGGCGCGGATCGTGTCGTCCAGGAGGTCACGGCTACAGACGACGTTGACGTGGTGGGCGTGGTTGAACCTGCGGAACCACTGGCCCGACGGTGCCTTGGAGACCATGCCGCTCATGATCGGAACGCGGCGGGCACCATGGGCCACCAGCCGGTCGAGGACTCCGGGCAGCAGATGTTCGATCGCCTTCGCGCCGCCGGACCACAGCAGGTGCGCGTGGCGGGCCTGCGGCAGTCCCTTGCGGGGAGCGGGGCCGTCGGGCAGGACGTCCCGCTCGATGACGGTGACCTCTGCGTGGTCGGCGAGTACGGCGGCGGCGAGCATGCCGGTCATGCCCCCTCCGATGACGATCGCGGTACCTCGACGGGCGGAGGTTCTGTCAGGCATGGGCGGCCCTCTCTGTTCGGCGCACGCCGTGGAGGGCGGGATGTCGTCAACTTCCGTTGTTCCAGGCATGCGTGACGTTCACTCGAACGAGTGACAGCTTCAGAACATTACGACGGGCGGGGCTCCGTGGCACGCGTCGCCCCGGCCGCCCGCCGCCGGGCTTCGGCGACGATCGGCGAGGACGACAGGGCCTGGGCGAGGCCCACCATCAGATGCGGCTCGTTGACGGACCGCAGCAGGCCCATGTCCGCCGGGATCTCGGCACTCCGGTCGGCCGCCATCCGTACCCGGGCCGCGGCGAGCATGGCGGCTTCGGCCACGATTTCGGCGGGGTCCGGGTCCACGGGGGCGGGTACGGCGGGGTCCGGTGTCCTGGCGCCCGGAGTCCTGGGGTCCGGTGTTCCGGGGATCGGTGCGATGGGGTTCGGCGCCGTGGGGTTCGCCGGTCTCGCGGGCTCGCATTCCGCTTCCGAACCCGCTGCCGAATTCGGATCCGCTGCCGAATCCACTTCCGAACCCGGTTCCGCTGTCGCGTCCCGCGCGCGTGCGGCTGCGTACGCCGTCCTCCTGATCTCGTCGTCGAGGTACGGGGCGCAGAGCAGGACGCCGTCCAGGATCGCGATCTCCTGGCGGGCCAGACGTACCACGGGCGGGTCCCACCAGTGGGCGTCCGAGCCCGAGGGCCGCAGCGCGCGCATCTCCACCCAGAGGGGCCGCAGCAGCCGGCGGCGCTTCCAGGCACGGACGTTGTCCGCGACCGACGGGCCGACCCGGGGCAGCGCGAAGCCCGCGGCGACGGTGAGACCGGCCGCCGCCACGAGGGGAGGCGACACGGTCGTGGAGAGGACATCCCAGTCGTGGCCGATCCAACGGGCGGCCATGGCCGTGTACTTGGCGATCTGGTACGACAGATCGAACAGCGCGCCCACGACGATCAGGGTCAGTCCCGTGCGGGTCAGGTCGCGTACCTCCCGCAGCCAGCAGAGGCCCATGGTCGCGAGGGCGACGGTCGCCGCGGTGTGGAAGACCAGGTACAGCATGATCATCTCGCGCATGTACGGCGTCGTGGCGTAGTACGTGTCCAGGTCCCGGGTCCGCTCGACGGGGACGTCGGCCAGCGCGAAGAGGACCACGATGCCGATGATCACCAGCACGTAGACGCCCACGACCAGACGGCAGGCGCGGCCCACCTGGTCGGTCGGCCCGCCCCGCCAGACGATCATCAGGACGAGGTAGCAGGCACTGAGCGCCGACATACCGGAGTAGACGAGTGCGGCGGAGAAGTTGGCGATGCCGGTCAGGCCGTTGACGGCACCGATCGTGGTGGGCGCGGACAGGAGGCAGACGAGGGAGCCGACGAGCAGCAGCGCACTGCTCGCGGCCAGCGGCGGGTCACGCCACGATTCCTTCGTGGTCGAGAGTTTGAGGGCCACCGTGAGCAGAAGGACCACGCCGGGGACGTAGAAGACGATGTCCATGGCGTCACGGGTCTTCCGCGCGGGGCGGCGGCACGTGACCGACCGCCGTGCGGACCGCAACGGTGACGGCCGCGCCCATCGGGACGGCTGTGGCTGTCGGGGTGGCGCTCCGAGGTGGTCGGCTCATGTGGAGGATTTCTCGCCATCTTCGACCGAGGACGACGAGTTCGCCTGGGACGAGGGGTTCGCCGGGGACGACGAGTTCGCCGAGGACGAGGCGTTCGCCGTGGTCGCGGACATCGCGGGGGTGTCCTCGCGTACCGCCCTCACGACCGGTGACGTACGCAACGCGTCGGACACCTCCGGCAGGGTGTCCCGCAGGGCGTCGATCTCGGCGTGTTCGGGGACGACGGCGGGCCGGTCCCGCGTACCCTCACGGGTCGCCTGGACAGCGGCGGCGATCATCGCGGCGTGCCCGATGTGAGCGGCATCGGCGGCGGTGTGTCCGGCGGCATCGGCGGCGTCCCGCGCACGCGCGCGGACGGCGTCGTCGAGACACGGTCCCACCAGACTCAGCCCGTCCTGGATGCCCGCCTCGCGGCGCGTGAGGCGGACGTACGGCGGTGAGTGCCAGGGGATGGGCGCGGCGAGTGGGAGCCGGGGCGAGGCGGTGCCGAGTTCGTGCCACAGGGGGCCGAGCCGTCGGTACGTGGTCATCGCCCGCCGGGTCGAGGCCAGCCAGGGCCCCACGAGCGGCAGCAGGAAGCCGACGGTGGCGCAGGGGGCGGACAGGGCGGAGAGCAGAGGGGCCAGGTCCGTGCTGAGGGTGTTCCAGTCCCGGCCGGTCCACTGGGCGACCACCGCGACCAGTTTGAGGCCGCTGAACGTCAGGTTGAGCAGCCAGCCGACGACGAGGATCCACAGGCCCGCGCGCAGCCACCCCCGGACCTGGAGGGCCCAGCGCCAGCACATCACCGTGGTGACGAGTGCGGCGGTCATATGGGCGAGCAGATACAGCAGGATCATCTCGCCGATGAACGGCGTCGTCGCGTAGTAGGTGTCGAAGTCGGTGAGGCGGTTCACGGGGGCGTCACCGAGGGCGAACAGGACGACCAGCGCGGATGCGACCAGGAGGTATCCGGCCTGCCACCGGCGCGAGACACGGGTCACGTAGGCGGGCGGGCCGCCGCGCCAGTGGATGACCAGCAGCAGACAGGACGCGCTGAAGCCGCTGATGATGCTGTACACGAGGGGGCTGGAGAAGTTCGCCACGCCACTGGCCTCGTTCACGGCGGCGATCGTGGGCGGGGCCGCGAAGAAGAAGCCGGCGCCGCCCACGGCGATGACCAGGCCGACGGTCCGTACGAGTGGGTCGCGCCACCCCCGTACCAGACCGGGCAGTTTCACGGCCAGGCCGATCCACAGGGCGACGGCGGGTATGTAGTAGTCCGATGAGTCCACGGCTGCGATCCGGCTCAGACCCGTGGGCGGCGGTGTCCCAGTGACGCCCCGATGCGTCCCGCGATCCGGCGCCGGTCCGTGGGCACGCCCTCGGGGCCGCCCTCCAGCCGGACCCGGAACCGGGTGACCGCCAGCAGCCCGAACCGCTCGGCGTCCGCTTCCTCGGTGCTGTCGAACTCGGTGCGCGCGGCCACCTTCAGCACCGCCTCCTGGAGCTGGGGAAGATCGGGAAGACCAGGGATGTCGGCGCGTGCCGAGAGCATCCGGGCCGCCACCGCCTTGCCCACGGCATGCCCGCCGCAGTCTCCCTTGACCATGTGCCAGACCTCGTGGAAGAAGATCGCCAACTGGTGCAGCGGGGTCGCCCGCCGGTCGACCACGATGAGATCGTGGCCGGGCAGGTCGAGCCAGAGTCCGCTCGCGGTCCGGTGCGGGAACTCCTCCTTGACGAGGGTCACCTCACGGCCCCTGATCCGGCTCAGGTCGGCGATCAGGGCGTCGAACAGCGCATCGCCTTCCGTGCGGACGGGCAGGCCGAGGCCGCCGTCCAGACGGTCGATGAGGTGACGCATCTCCCTCGCTTTGCGCACTGCTCTCCCCGGGAACGTCGAATCTGCGGGACCGCGACTCTGCACGCAATATGCCAAAGCCGCCGCTCCCACGGCCACAGTGGAATGCCCCCGTCCGCAGCCGCCTCAGGATCTCTACGGAGATCGGCTCGGGTATGAGCCGATATGCCCGACACGGGTACGACGCTCGCGTGGCTGGAATCGGATGCCGCGACGGGTCCGGAGCGATGCCCGACAGGTCCGGTGTGATCATCCGTAAGCCTTGTGGGGTGGTGGGTGGGCGCTCCCCCGTTCGACCGCTTACGATCCTCTCCGTGTCCAAACTGACCGACGTGCCCAAACGGATCCTCATCGGGCGCGCCCTGCGCAGTGATCGGCTAGGAGAGACGCTCCTGCCGAAGCGCATCGCCCTACCCGTTTTCGCCTCCGACCCGCTGTCCTCCGTGGCCTACGCGCCGGGTGAGGTGTTGCTGGTTCTTTCGATCGCGGGTGTGTCGGCCTACCACTTCAGTCCCTGGATCGCCCTCGCCGTCGTCGTCCTCATGTTCACCGTCGTCGCCTCGTACCGGCAGAACGTCCACGCGTACCCCAGCGGCGGCGGCGACTACGAGGTCGCGACGACCAATCTCGGCCCCAAGGCGGGCCTGACCGTCGCCAGCGCGCTCCTCGTCGACTACGTGCTCACGGTGGCCGTGTCCATCTCCTCCGGCGTCGAGAACCTCGGCTCCGCGATCCCCTTCGTCGTCGAGCACAAGGTGCTGAGCGCCGTCGTCGTGATCGTGCTCCTGACCCTGATGAATCTGCGCGGGGTGAAGGAGTCCGGAAAGCTCTTCGCGATCCCCACCTATGTCTTCGTCACGGGCGTCTTCCTCATGATCGCCTGGGGCGCGTTCCGCGGACTCGTCCTCAACGACACCATGCGGGCACCCACCTCCGATCTGCACATCCAGGCCGAGCACCAGGGGCTCGCCGGCTTCGCGCTGGTCTTCCTGCTGCTGCGTGCCTTCTCCTCGGGCTGTGCCGCGCTCACCGGCGTCGAGGCCATCAGCAACGGCGTCCCGGCCTTCCGCAAGCCCAAGTCGAAGAACGCCGCGACCACCCTCGCGGCCATGGGCCTGCTCGCCGTCACCATGTTCTGCGGCATCATCGCGCTGGCCATGGCCACCAACGTCCGGATGGCCGAGAACCCCGCCAAGGACCTGCTGCGCGACGGCGTCCCGGTCGGCGGCGGCTATGTCCAGGACCCGGTGATCTCCCAGGTCGCCGCCGCGGTCTTCGGCGCGAACACCTTCTTCTTCGTGATCCTCGCCGCCGCGACGGCCCTCGTCCTGTTCCTCGCCGCGAACACCGCGTACAACGGCTTCCCGCTGCTCGGCTCGATCCTCGCGCAGGACCGCTATCTGCCGCGCCAACTGCACACACGCGGCGACCGGCTCGCCTTCTCCAACGGCATCGTGGTGCTCGCCGGCGCCGCCGCCCTCCTCGTCGTCATCTACGGTGCGGACTCGACCCGGCTGATCCAGCTCTACATCGTCGGTGTGTTCGTGTCGTTCACGCTCAGCCAGACCGGCATGGTCCGGCACTGGAACCGGCATCTGCGGACCGAGAAGGACCCCGGCAAGCGCCGCCACATGATCCGCTCCCGCGCGATCAACACCTTCGGCGCCTTCTTCACCGGTCTGGTGCTCGTCGTCGTCCTCGGCACCAAGTTCACGCACGGCGCCTGGGTCGCCCTCCTCGGCATGTGCATCTTCTACGCGACGATGACCGCGATCCGCCGCCACTACGACCGCGTCGCCGAGGAGATCCATGCTCCGGAGGTCCCCACCGACGACGTGGTCCGTCCCTCACGCGTCCACTCCATCGTGCTCGTCTCCAAGATCCACCGGCCGACGCTGCGCGCCCTCGCGTACGCCAAGCTGATGCGCTCGGACACCCTGGAGGCGCTGAGCGTCAATGTCGACCCGGCCGACACCAAGGCGCTCAAGGAGGAATGGGACCGGCGCGGTATCGACGTACCCCTGAAGGTGCTGGACTCGCCGTACCGGGAGGTCACGCGGCCCGTGGTCGAGTATGTGCGGGGGCTGCGCAGGGAATCGCCGCGCGAGGTGGTCAGCGTGATCATTCCCGAGTACGTGGTGGGTCACTGGTACGAGCATCTGCTGCACAACCAGAGCGCGTTGCGCCTCAAGGGCAGGCTCCTGTTCACGCCCGGTGTGATGGTGACCTCGATCCCGTACCAACTGGAGTCCTCCGAGGTGGCCAAGAAGCGGGCCCGCAAGCGGCAGGAGTGGAACGCGCCGGGCGCGGTGCGGCGCGGGCCGGTCGAGAAGCGGGGCTCTTCGTCCCACGCGGGCGGTTCGACGAAGAAGGGCTGACCCGGGGCCCGCGCGGCCGTGTTCCGGGAGGCCGGCGGTTTCGGGGGTCTCGCGGCCGTGTGGTGAGCGGGTGGTCGGGGCGCACGTAGACTGGTGGGCTGTTGTCCTGCCGGGCGGTGCCCGGCCGCTCGCCTCTCACGTTGTGGAGTCACCCCGCCATGCAGGCAGAACCGAAGAAGTCGCTGGTGGGCGAGGAGTACGAGGTCGAGATCGGCCCCGTCGCCCATGGCGGCCACTGCGTCGCCCGTACCGACGAGGGCCAGGTCCTCTTCGTACGGCACACCCTGCCGGGGGAGCGGGTGATCGCACGGGTGACCGACGGCGAGGAGGACTCCCGCTTCCTGCGGGCCGACGCCGTGACGATCCTGGACCCGTCCAAGGACCGCGTCGAAGCACCCTGCCCCTACGCGGGTCCGGGCCGCTGCGGTGGCTGCGACTGGCAGCACGCCAAGCCGGGCGCCCAGCGCCGCCTCAAGGGCGAGGTCCTCACCGAACAGCTCCAGCGGCTCGCCGACCTCACCCCCGAGGAGGCCGGCTGGGACGGCACGGTGATGCCCGCCGACGGCGACAAACTGCCCCCGGGCGAGGTGCCCGCGTGGCGCACCCGGGTCCAGTACGCGGTCGACGACGAGGGCAGGGCCGGGCTGCGCAGGCACCGTTCGCACGAGGTCGAGCCCGTCGACCACTGCCTGATCGCGGCGGAGGGCGTCAGCGAACTCGGCATCGAGCGGCGGGACTGGTCGGGCATGGACACCGTCGAGGCCATCGCCGCGACCGGCTCCCAGGACCGGCAGGTCATCCTCACCCCGCGTCCCGGCGCCCGGCTGCCCCTCGTGGAACTCGACCGTCCGGTGTCCGTGATGCGGGTGGACGAGAAGGACGGCGGCGTCCATCGGGTGCACGGCCGCCCCTTCGTGCGCGAGCGGGCCGACGACCGCACCTACCGGGTCGGCAGCGGCGGCTTCTGGCAGGTCCACCCGAAGGCCGCCGACACGCTGGTCACGGCGGTCATGCAGGGCCTCATGCCACGCAAGGGCGAGACGGCGCTCGACCTGTACTGCGGCGTCGGCCTGTTCGCCGGCGCGCTCGCCGACCGGGTCGGCGAGACGGGTGCGGTACTCGGCATTGAGTCCGGCAAGCGGGCCGTCGAGGACGCCCGCCACAACCTGGCCGGCTTCGACCGGGTCCGGATCGAACAGGGCAAGGTGGAGTCCGTCCTCCCGCGCACCGGCATCACCGAGGCCGACCTCGTCGTCCTCGACCCGCCCCGCGCCGGCGCGGGCCGCCCCACGGTCGCCCACCTCACCCAACTCGGCGCCCGCCGCATCGCCTACGTGGCCTGCGACCCGGCGGCGCTGTCCCGGGACCTTGCGTACTTCCGCGCGGGGGGTTACCGGGTACGGACGCTCCGCGCGTTCGATCTGTTTCCTATGACGCATCATGTGGAGTGCGTGGCGATTCTTGAGCCGGTGGCTAAGGGCTCCTGAGCTGCGGTTTGGTGCGTGCGCGTTATGTGCGATGTGGGCGTTATGGGCGATATCTCGCCATTCCGCACAGGGTATGGCTGGTCCCTCAATACTTCGTCGCATGAAGCACTACATCGGATGACCATTCCTTCGGCGAGGGGATTGGCTTGCGGGACCTGTCACCTCGCCGCCCTCAATACGCAGACTTCAACTGCGTATTGAGGTGTAATAACGCACAAGTCATACCCGCTCATCACTTCAGGGCTACGAGCGTGATCCACCCGTTCGGCTCGCCCAGGCCCCACAGGTCGGATCTCTCCAGAGAGTAGGGGTGGGACGGGGGCCCCACAAGAGTTCGGTCATACTTTGCACAAAATCAAGTCGCGGGCTGCCGGGGTCCTCGTTTCCCGCGTCGGCCGCGGGCTGTGCGGGGGTGGCGAGCGTCATGGTGGGGGCTGGAGCCGGATGAGTGCCCCTCGCGCGCGGCGGGCCGGGCGTGACTCGGAGTGCGTGCACCAGTACTGGCGATTCATCCGATCTATTAAGGGAAAATTTCTGCGCTCTATGCCTTGCTGCGGATGTCGGCGCCCTCTAGCCTCCCAACACCTCATACACATCGGACCTCTAGGGGTGCTGGCATGACTGACGCAAGTAATGGGTCCATGGAGCCGCTCGGTAGACGCGGCTTCCTCAGCACGCTCGCCGCCAGCGCTGCCGTACTCGGCCTTCCCTCGCTCGCCGAAGCCGCGACCCCTGGAGCGAACGGCACCGTGGTGCTGCACGACCGGGTGGCGTCCCATCAGGCATGGGCCGCGTATCTGCGCGAGCAGGACATGATCTGGTCCGAGGTTCCCGACGGGTTCTACGAAAGCCCCTTCCTCGGCAACGGCGGCCTTGGCGCAGCGGTCTTTCGCGACACGAACAGCAAGCGGCTGAAGATCGAGGTCGGCGACACCCGCGTCCGCGACCACCAGAAGTCCGGTGATGTGCGATTCGGCACGGCTCGTCTGCGGGTGGGTTACTTCATCGTGCAGACCGAAGGCGACCTGGTCGAGGTCGACTTGCGGCTGTCGCTGTGGAACGCCGAACTGACCGGCACGATCACCACCACCCGCGGCACCTTGAAGCTGAGAGCCTTCGTGCACGCGACGAAGGACGTGCTGGTCTTCTCGCTGACGCCGGACGCCGAGGAGAAGGGGACCGCTTTCACCTTCACGCCGTACCCGGCCAAGAGCACCACATTGCTGTACGAGAAGGGGCCCGGCAATCTGCGGGTCAACCCGGAGCCCAAGTTGGAGCAGACCCCCGAGGGCGGTGTGTGCGAACAGCCGCTGGACGCGGGTGGCGGTCACGCGACCGTGTGGCAGGTCGTCACCGAGGACGACGGACTCACCCGCAGCCTGGTGGCGAGTGTCGCCGCGTCCTTCCCGGATCCGACCGCCGTGGACACCGCCCGGTCGGCAGCCAACAGTGCAGCCCGGCAGCCTGTGCAGCGCCTGCGCAACGAGCACCAGAAGTGGTGGCACGACTTCTATCCGAGGAGCTTCGTCGCGGTTCCCGACGCCCGGCTGCAGAGCTTCTACTGGATCCAGCTGTACAAGATGGCGTGCATCACCAGGCGCAATCTGCCCGTGACCACCACGATGGCCCAGTGGATCGAGCGCACCCCCTGGCCGGCCGCCTGGTGGAACCTCAACATCCAGCTCACCTACTGGTTCCTCAACCCGACCAGCCACTTCGAACTCGACTCGCTCACACGGTCGCTGGACGAGCACCGCGAGGCCCTGGACAAGAACGTCCTGCCCGCCTATCAGCACGACTCCGCCGCGATCAACCGGGCCAGCCAGGAGGACCTGGTCACCTCGCCGATCGGTGTTCCCGGGACGGGTACGCCCGAGGTCGGCAACCTCACCTGGGCGATGCACAACGTCTGGCTCACCTATCGGCACACCATGGACGAGGACCTGCTGCGCTATGTCGTCTTCCCCATCCTGCGCCGGTCGGTCAACTACTACTTCCACTTCCTCTTCGAGGGGGCGGACGGACGGCTGCATCTGCCGACCACGCTGTCGCCGGAGTACGCCGGGGCGAAGGACTGCAACTACGACCTGGCGCTGCTGCGCTGGGGCTGTACGACACTGATCGAGTCGGCGCACCAGTTGTCCATCGAGGACGAGCTGCTGCCGAAGTGGCAGGACGTACTCAAACGTCTGGTGGACCCGCCCCAGGGCCCGGACGGGCTGTGGATCGGTGCCGACCGTCAACTCACCGATTCTCACCGTCACTACTCCCACCTGCTGTGGTTCTACCCGCTCTACCTCCTGGACCCGACGGAGCCCGGGAACCGCGATCTGCTGGAGCGTTCGCTGAAGCACTGGGTCGGCTTCACCGGGGCGTTGCAGGGCTACACCTTTACCGGCGCGGCATCGATGAGCGCATCGATGGGCAAGGGCGAGGACGCGCTGAACTACCTCAACACACTGCTCGACAAGTTCGTCCAGCCCAACACGATGTACCGCGAGTCGGGACCGGTGCTGGAGACACCCTTGTCCGGTGCGCAGGTGATGCACGACATGCTGGTGCAGAGCTGGGGAGACACGGTCCGGGTGTTCCCGGCGGTTCCGGGCGCGTGGCAGGATGCGCAGATCCACAATCTGCGCACCCAGGGCGCGTTCATGGTGTCCGCGCGGCGCAACGGCGGCAGGACCGAGTACGTGCGGGTCCGCAGCCTCGCCGGCGAGCCGCTGAAGCTGGCACACAGCCTGGAGGGACCCGTCACCGTCCGGCGCGTGCAGGTCGCACCCGGCGGCGGATCGCCCACGGACCGGCCGCTCACCTGGCGGGACCTGGGCGACGGAGTCATCGGCATCGACATCGAGAAGGGCGAGGACGTGATCGTCCTCGCCGCCGGCAAGGCGTCGAACCAGGACGTAAAGCCCGTGTCGATCAGCAAGCCCGCTAGACCGTGGGGCTTCGTCGGCGTGCTGCCCCGGCCCGAGGGACCGGTGGTCCCCGTCGACCTGACCGCCGTGTTCGACAACGACGGCTTCACGAGGGGCACACCACCCGACGGAAACTTCGACAACTCCGGCTACACCTACCCGGCGAACGAGCTGCCCCCGGCGGGCAACTTCCGCAACGGAGGAGTGACCTTCGTCTTCCCCGGCAGCACGGACGGCGCGAAGAACAACGTCACCTCACGCGGCGCGGTCATCGCAGTGCCACGCGGCACATACCGCAGACTCCGGCTCCTGGGGGCGTGCCACGGCGGCAGCGCGAGCGCCGACGCGGTCGCCGCGTACGCGGACGGCACCACGGGAACGGTCAAGATCTCGCTCACCGACTGGGGCAGGCAACCGGCATACGGGGAAGCCGTCGCGGTGCTGACCACGCAGCGGATCGGCACCGCCGGTCCGCAGAACTTCCCGGTCCGCATCTTCCACCAGGTCGTGGACCTCGACCCGGCCCGTGAGCTGGTATCGCTGAAGCTGCCGAACCAGAACTACCCGCTCATGCACTTCTTCGCGATGAGCCTGGAGAGCGGAGGCTGACATCGCCGACGGCGGATCCGGCGCAGCGGCTACCGCGGCCCGCCGGATCATGCCTTCTTGCGTGACGCGAGTGCAACTGACGGACAAGGAATGGGAGTTCAACGGGCCGTACCTGCCGATCGGCGAGTACGGTCCGTACCCCGGACACGTCGTCCGGATCAGGTTCAGGTCCGGGTGCGGCTGCGGCTGCGGCTGCGGGTGATCGTCGAACCATGGAGACCGGGAGACTCGCCTACTGGGGCTGGGCCAGCTTCTGGAACAGCGCGCCGATCTCCGCGCGGTCCGCGACCAACGGGAGGGTGTCGAAGTACAGCTCCCACTCACCGCCGGGGCCGAAGCGCTCCACGATCCCGAACGGAATGTCCTTGCCCTTCGGGCCGGAGACCGTGCCGTGCCATTCCACGTACGTTGTGGTGCTGCCGAAGGCGACCTGGCCGGCCTTGAAGCGGACGTCCGCCGTGTCGAAGAACCGCTGGAGATAAGCCCGCCGGCCGGACTCCGTCGCCAGGGGAGCGGCCAACCCCGGGCCGGACAGCCGGGCTCTGCCCATGCGGGAGACCAGGGCGCCGACGTCCTCGCCGTTCCAGGCCGCCAGGCGGTCCGGTATCTCCCTGGCCCGGAAAGGCTCGCGCGCCGGGCCAGGGGAGGGTGCGGGGCCGCTGTCCGCTATCCCGTTGAACAGGCCCTCGGGCGCCAGCTCCGGGACGGTGTCCCGGAAGAGCGCGTAACGGTCGTAGTAGCGCCGGGCCTGGAGGCTCTTGCCGTCGTCCCCGAGAACATTGCGCGCGATCTGCGGGTAGGCCACCTTACGGCCCTTCAACGTGACCTCGTTCCACTGGCCGAACATCATCGCGCTACCGTCGGCCACCACGTCCGTACCCCGGTAACGCAGGTCCGGGGCCAGCCGCAGGGAGTTCGTGATGGAGGTGCCGATCACGGTCTGGCCGCGCTGCGGAGCGTCACTCGCCTCCCAGAGCGTTGCATCCGCGTCGAAGATGCCGAGATATGCCTTCACCCGAGGGTGGTTCAGGCCCCCGACGGCAGGCGGGGTACCCGTGGGGATCTCACCGAAGGCGACCTGGCGCTGCATGAACGCGCAGGCGTTCGGGGTGATTCGGCCTTCCAGTCGCTCGACCTTCGCGCGCACCTGTGGGCAGTCGCCCTGGGCGGCGGGCTCCGCATCGTCCGGCAGTGCCACCGCGGTGGTCGACACCCCCGCGACCACCGCCGCCACAACAATCCCGACAAGACCACGCCGACCTGCGAACATGCCGTACTCCCTCTCTTCACGCGCTGCGGAGTGCTCCGCTCGGCCACCACCCTGCCCGGCGGCCAGGCAGAGCACGATTACCCGCGAGGTAATGCCGATGCGTTGCCACGCGGGAGCTGTGCCGCGCGTTGCTGTACAGCAGGATCGAACGACAACGACAGAAGCCCACGGCACCTGAACTGGTCAGAGCCGTGGGCTTCTTCAGTCTCGCGGATCATCGAGCCTGCCCGGACGGACTTCGCCGCTGTACAGCACGACGCGTTCCCGCTTGCCCGCCCTGCGGTCGTACTCGTGCACAACACGGCCGTGTGCCCGAGTTGTTCAGGGACCAGCCTCGATCTCAGGTCAAGCCAGCCTCCATGTCATTTCCCTAGCGTTGGATCGGGCGTGCGCCTTGTTCCATTCGGCTGTTCGGGAGATGCGTATGGAGCATATTGTGGAACGGGCCGTACAGATCATCCGGGAACGGTACGCGGAACCACTCAGTCTTGATGAAATCGCTCGTTCAGTGTTGGTGAGCAAATTCCATCTTTTGCGTGTATTCAGTCAGGTTACCGGGGTGACCCCGGGGCGTTTTCTCAGTGCGGTGCGCATTGGGGAAGCGAAACGTCTGCTGCAGAATTCCGATCTCGGTGTCGCCACCATATCCTCCACGGTCGGGTACAGCAGTACGGGTAGCTTCACCAGTCGCTTCACCGAATCTGTGGGAATCCCGCCCACCCAGTACCGCCAGTTGAGCCGGGGCGAGGGCGAGTATGCCGTGCGTTCCTCGGCCGGCGGCCGGGGCGACACGCGCTGCCAGTTGCGTGGCGTGGCACGGGCCGCGGCGGAGCCCGTCTCCTCGATCTACATCGGTTCCTTCGACAGCCCCATACTCCAGGGGCAGCCGTCCAGTTGGACCACCACGGGGCGCCTCGGTCCCTTTGTGCTGCAACAGGTGCCGCACGGGACCTGTTACCTGCACGCGACCATGCGGGCGGCACGGGAGCTACCGGGCCAGCCGCTGGAGACCACGCTGCTCACGGCCACGCTCGGGCCCCTACGCATCGACCCCTACGCCAGCTCCGAGGTGGAACTGGTGTTGTGTCCGCGGGACTGGTCGCACCCGCCCATCCTGTTCGCGGCTCCCGGCTTCGAGATGCTCGCCGAGGCGGCTCCTCGACCCGGATTCAAGCGGATATCGAGCGGATTCAAGTAAATTTCCAGTGACTTCAAGCGGATTTCAAGAACTGGCTCGTCATGCTTTTTGGAAGGTCAGCAATTAAGGAGAAGACAGGTCGTGACTCAGGCTGCAAGGCTCCTTGATGAGCGCGGCGAGGGCCGCGTCTCGGCGGTCCGGTGGATCGCCTTCTGTGAATCTCCCGAAGGGATGCTGCATGCGCGACGCATATGTAATCCGAGCGGAGTCGGCCGACGAATTCGGCGTGTGGGACATGGCTCCTGTGTGGGACATGGCCCCCGAGGACCTCAAGGTGTGGGACCAGGCGTTCGAGGACCTGAAGGTCTGGGACCGCGCTTTCGAGGACCTCAAGGTCTGGGACCAGGCTTTCGACGAGTTGAAGGTCTGGGACCTTGCTCCCGAGGACCTGAAGGTCTGGGACCTGGCCCCCGAGGACCTCAAGGTCTGGGACCGGTCCTGCGACGATCTCAAGGTCTGGGACCGGTCCTGCGACGAACTGGCGGTCTGGGACCAGGCTCCGGTCTGGGACCGAGTGCAGGAACTGCAGGCGGCCTGACGGTCGACCCACAGTCCATTCGGCCCGGCAGCCTTGTACGTTGCCGGGCCGGACGGGCTTCGCGCATGGCCGGAAGGGAAATGCCGTGACGCCACACCGCCCCGAGCCGGCGCTGGGCACCGCCGGGCTGCACATGCGCACCGAAGTCCCGGAAAGCTGGGACGGCTGGATCGGCAGAGCTCCGGTCACATTGCGCCGGCGCTGGATCTCTCTCGCCGAGGGCAGGATCCCCGGCGGCGCCCGTACCTTCGGCCTCTCCGGTCCGGACGGGGACCAAGTGGCCCTGGTCGGCGGCGTGATGGAGGCCCCCACCGGACATGTGCGTTTCGATCCGCAGCGGGTGCTCTCGGGCGGTTCGGTCGCCGACGGGGTGGTCGCCGACGGGCCGCACCCCTGGCAGGGACTCTCCGCCGACGAACTGTTCCCGTCCTGTGTACTGATGGGCCCCAACTACGAGTCGGCGCCGGCCGGTCCGGGCTCCCGCGATCCGCGGGTGCTGCGGGCGTATCTGGAGGCCCTGCTCGACTGGTGCCGTGACCAGGGGATGCGCAGTGTCTCGGCGCTGTTCCTGCGCCCCGACTATCCCGAGTTCCTGGACGTGTTGCGCACAGCGGGGTTCGCCGTGGTCCCGATGGTGGACCGCAGCGACATGGATGTCACCTGGGACGATCTGGACGGCTACATAGCGGGGCTGCGGCGCAATCAGCGCTTCGCGGTACGGCGTGAGCTGCGCGAGATCGCGGCCCGGGGTATCGAGATCAGCGAACGTCCGATCGGCGACGAGGAGCCTGAACTCATCCCGCTGCGGGCCCAGATCGTGGCCAAGTACGGCGGTGTGCCCGACGACAAGCGCGAGGCGGACTCGTTCCGGCATCTGCGCGACCACTTCGGTCCGGAGAACGTCTGGATCGTCGAGGCCCGGAAGGGGGGCGCTCTGCTCTCCTTCACGATGCTGGTGCGGGACGGTGACCAGTGGACCGCGCTGATGAGCGCCACCGACTACGAGCATCCCGACGCCTCGTTCACGTACTTCGCCACGATGTTCTACCGACCTGCCGAGCTGGCCCCCGGGCAGGGGATCACCACGATCGCCTACGGGCTCGGAACTGTGCAGGCCAAACGGCTGCGTGGCTGCACTGTCAGCACGCTGTCCGCCGCGGGCCTGTTGCTCGACCGATCCGACTGAAGGAGTAACGCCCATGTCGCCCCATCGAGCCACCCCGGCCCCCCGGCACGACGGGAAGGTACTCCTCGTCGCCGACCAGGGTCTGCAGTCCGCCGAGCGCATGACCGCCACGCAGGTCGACCGGAAGGTCTCCGACTTCTGGGCCGGCATCGGCGGTGCCGAGTTCTTCCAGGCGCTCACCACCCGCTTCTACGAGCTGGTCTCGGAGGACGAGGTGCTGTCCCCGCTCTTCGCCGTCCCCGACTGGAGCCGCCACGCCGCACGGCTGAACGACCACTTCCGCCGGATCTACGGCGAGAACGACCTGGCCGTGGCCTGGGACCCGAAGATGCACCAGGCGCACGCGCACTTCCTGATCACCCGCGAGCAACGGGTGCGCTGGCTGGACCTGATGAAGGAGGCCGGCACCCAACTGGACGCTGCCGAACCGCACTTCACCGACTTCCTCACCATCATGAAGATAGCGAGTGGTGAGATGACCGCGGTGTCCCGGGGAGCCGCGCTGGCCCGTGGCGAGCGGTTCCACTGGGACGGGACACCGGCATGAGCGGCACTCCTGTCCGCACCGTGGCCGTGGTGGGCGGAGGTCCCGCCGGGGCCTTCTGCGCGCTGGAGCTGGCCCGGCTGCTACCCGATACGGCCATCGACCTTTACGACCGCGAGGACCGGGGGCCGGGGGCCGGCATCGTGCTGACGGACGAGTTCGCCGCGCGCATCCGGGCCGTACACCCCGAGGCGCTGCGGCTGCCGGAGTCCGCGTACGCCACCTGGGACGAGACGATCACGCTGATCGACGGCGAACGCATCCCGTCCGGCGCCTTCGGCATGTCCGGGGTCTCCCGGCAGGTCTTCCACGCGCATGTCCGCGCGCTGGCCGCGCAGCACGCCAATGTGCGGCTGATCAGGCGCACCGTCACCGAGCTGCCGGAGCAGGCGGATCTGGTGGTGCTGGCGGACGGCGCGGGCAGCGAACTGCGCCGGGAGCGCGCCGACCGGTTCGGCACCTCCGTCTCCCCGGGCCGCACCCGGTATCTGTGGATGAGCACACCCACGGCACTCGAACCGTGTTTCCTCCTCAAGGACATGGGCCCGGGGCCCCTGGTGGTGCACGCCTATCCGCATGCGGCCGGCGAGAGCACCTTCATTGTCGAGGCCGATCCGGACACTCTGTCCGCCCTCGGCCTGCTCGACCTGCCGGCGGCCGAGGCGGAGCCGCGGCTCGCCGCGCTGTTCCGTGGCGAGTTGGGCGGCGCCCCCTTGACGGCCCGGACAGCGGGTTGGCAGCCGTTCCGTACGGTCGTCAACCGCCGCTGGTCCGACGGCCGGACGGTGCTGGCCGGGGACGCCGCGCACACGGTCCACTTCTCGACCGGCTCGGGCACCGCTCTGGCCATTGATGACGCCCTGTGCCTCGCCCGATGTATCGCCGGACACGACGATCCGCTCCAGGCGGCGGCCGAGTACGAGAGCATCCGGCGGCCGGTCGCGGAGCAGACCCAGGCGGAGGCGGCGGAGAGCACCGCGTGGTTCGAGGAGCTGTGCCGTGGTGAGCGGCTGGAGGGGCACCAGACGGTGTTCTCGCTGCGTAGCCGCCGGACGGTGAACACCTTCAGCCGACTGCGGGAGCGGGATCCGGAGTTCGTCGCGCGTACCGTGGCGCGGCTGGCCGGCCACCCCACCGACGCGGAGCCCGTCGACGTGCCGCTGACGGTGGGTCGGGTGCGGCTGGACCACCGGCTGGTCGAGTTGGAGTGCCGGGACGGCCGGTGTGTGCTGCGTGGCGCGGACGGCAGCCGGGCGGTGGGGCTGGTCGTGGACCGGGCCCCCGACCTGCCCCTGCCGGGGATCGACTTCCTCGCGGTGCAGGCCGGGCCGGAGGGCGGCCGGGTGACCAGGAGCGCTTCCGCCGCGCGGATCCGCAGCGGGGCGGCGCTCCCGATCGCGCTCCTTGTCGACGAGGAGTTGCCCCGGGACGAGGCCAACACCCTGATCGCCGCGGCGCGTACGGATCTGGTGGCCGTGCCATGAGCCTGAGCCCTGGGCCGTGTCCGCCGGGCTCAGAAGTAGTCGCGCATCAGCTCGCCGGACCAGGCCGGACCCCGCACCTCACCGCGCGGGGCGAACTCCGGCAGATACGGTTTGACGTCGAGTACGGGGGAGCCCTCGACGGCGTCGAGGCCGTGCACCGTGAGTGTCAGGCCGTCGACGGCGGCGAGGGCGCACACGGACACCCCGAGGTGGTTGGGCCGGTTGGGCGCGCGCTGCGCCAGGATGCCGGAGAGCGGCCAGTCGGTGTTGCCTCGGGGGTGCTGGGTGGCGGTGCAGGTCCGCGTCGCCAGATGGAACGCGAAGATCACTTCCACGTGCGAGTAGTCGTCGAGGCCGGAGGTCGCCGACGCGTCGAACACGGCCGGGTCCAGTTCGATCCGCGAGACCACCGCCCCCCATCCGTCCTCGTGGACCTGTTGGCGTCCGCCGCGTACCACCCCGATGGGACTGATCGGCCGCATTCCATCCCCGCTTCCTGTCCGGTGGGTCCTGGTCGCCCGGAACCCGCGAAGCATGTCCGCCCGCCCGTCGCAGAGTCAACCGCCCCCCACCGAGCGAGGTGCCAGCCATGGCCCGCCTGATGTCCCGCCTGCTTCCCGAGCCCGGTGCCGGCCGATTGCTGGTCCTGTGCACCGCCGTGGCCAGCCTCGGCAACGGACTTTATGTCACCGGCGGCGCCGTCTACTTCGTCCATGTCGTGGGGCTGTCACCGGGTCAGGTGGGCATCGGCATGTCGCTGGCCGGCATCCTGGCGCTGGCTCTGGGAGTGCCGGCCGGACAGCTCGCCGACCGGTTCGGGCCGCGGGGGACCGCCGCGGTGTTCGTGCTCGGGAAGGCGGTGGCGCTGGCCGCCGCGGCCTTCGTGCACTCCTTCTCGGCCTATCTGGTGATGGCCGTGGCCCTCGGCCTGGCCGAGCAGTGCGGCAATGTCGCCCGGGGCGCGCTGGTGGCGGGGGTGATGGGCCGGGAGGGCCGGGTGCGGATCTCGGCGTACATGCGCAGTGTGTTCAACGGCGGATTCTCGCTGGCCTCGCTGGCGGTCGGCGTGGTCATCGCCGCCGATTCGACGACCGCCTATCTCGCCCTGTTCTGGGGCAATGCCGTGGCCATGGTGCTGGTGGCCGCGCTCTACATGCGGCTGCCCAAGGTCCCGGGCGTCCCGCGCGCACCCCGGGGCGAGAAGCCGCGCGGTGCGGTGCGCGACGTCCCCTATCTGCTGGTCGCCCAGGTTTCCGGGATCGCCAGGATCGGGCCGACCGCGCTGGCGGTGGGGCTGCCGCTCTGGCTGGTGGTGCACACCGACGCCCCTCGGGCCCTGGCGGCATGGATCATGCTGGTCAACACGCTGATGGTGGTGTTCCTCCAGGTGCGGATGGCGCGCGACGCGGACACCGTTCGGGGGGCGGCGCGTCTGCAGCGGTTCACCGCTGCGGTCCTCGCCGTCGCCTGTGCCGTCACCGCGCTGACCGGATCGATGCCCGGATGGGCCGCCGCCACCGTGCTCCTGGCCGTCGCGGTGCTCTTCACCTTCGGTGAGATCTGGGGCGAGGCCGCCCGGTGGGGGCTGCGGTACGAGTTGGCGCCCGCGAACGCGCAGGGCCAGTACCTGGGGGCCTTCGCGACCGGTGACGCCTTCGCCCTGATCGCGGGGCCGGCCCTGGTCACCACCGTGCCCGACCGGTTCGGCGGCCTCGGCTGGCTGCTGATCGCCGTGCTGTTCCTCGGCGTACTGGCCGCCAGCGGCCCCGCCGTCCGCTGGGCGGAACGGACCCGGGTGCCGGAGACCGGGACAGCAGATGTCCCGCTGACCACAAAACCGTAACCCGCCGTCGGCTTTGTCCACCGCGACTCGATCGCACGAGGCGTTGGGCGGCACGGCGGGTGCGGTGAAGGCGCCGTGATTTCTTCATGTCTTCGGTGTGATCCGTTCGCTGCTGGAACGGAGCGGACGCTTCCATACTGGAAGGCACGAGCGGATCGGCGGGCGGAGCCGCACTTCCTGTCGGCTCCGACAGCCCTAGGAGGTCCGTTCACCGTGATACCACCCGCGGAAGACTCCCCCGCGCGCATGCACCACCTGTGGTCCCTGCGCGAGGACACGGTGGTCGGGTGGGACGACGAAGGCCGCACGCTGGTGCTCAGCGGTCCGCAGGGCACGGAGCGGGTCGAGGATCCCACGCCCGCGGTGGTCGAGGCGCTGCGCCGGATGGAACTCGGTCCCGTGCTGCTCGCCAACCTGTTGCAGGCGAACGGCGGGACGTTCTCCGGGCACGACACCTACACGATGGTCCTGTCGGTGCTGCGCGGGATCTCCCACGTGGTGATCAGGACGCTGTCCCTGGAAGACCTCAAGGGGCCGGTGCTGTCGGTGGTGCCGGAGGGCCGGACCGCCCACTTCTCCCTCGTCCCGCTGTCGGCGCAGCGCAGGGTGCGATTACGGCCCACCGTGACGATCACCGTGCGGGGGGACGTGTTCCGGGTGGAGTGTCGCACCCTGGAACATCGGGTGGAGATCCACCGTCCCGAGGCGATGTGGGTGGTGTCGCTCCTTGCCTGGCCCATGACACCGGACGCGATGGTCGAAGTGTTGCCCCTGCCCGCCGAGTTGACCCTCGCCATCCTCGGCTATCTGGCGGGGGCCGGGATGACGGTGGCCGCGGGCTGACCGCGCCACCGTCCAGGGCGGGGACGGGAGTTGACCCCGCTGGTCACAGCAGCCAGCCCGACTCCCGGGCGATCCGGATCGCGTCGACCCGGTTACGGGCGTTGAGCTTGGTCACGGCCGTGGTGAGGTAGTTGCGTACGGTGCCCACCGAAAGATGGAGGTGCCCGGCGATCTCCTGTGGTTCCGTGCCTTGCGCTGCCAGTTGCAGCACCTCGGTCTCGCGGGTGGTCAGCGGGCTCTCCGTGCCGCCCCAGGCGGCCAGGGCCAGTTGGGGGTCGATCACCCGCTGGCCCGCGACGACCCGGCGCACGGCCTGGGCGAGATCGCTGGGCGGGGCGTCCTTGAGGAGAAATCCGGCGACATGCGCGGACATCGCCCGGCGCAGTGTGCCGGGGCGGCCGAGGCTGGTGAGGATCAGGGCCCGGCACTCGGGGAGGCGCTCGTGCAGGAGTTCGGCCGCGCTGAGACCGTCCAGGCCGGGTAGGTCGATGTCGATGATGGCCACGTCCGGCCGGTGTTCGCGCGCCGCGCTCAGGATCTGGTCGCCGCGTTCGAGTTCGGCGATCACCTTCAGGTCGTCTTCCAGATTGAGCAGAGCCACCAGTGCGCCGCGGACCATGTGCATGTCCTCGGCCAGGAGGATCCGTATCATTGTCGCTTCCCCCGTCCCCCCACGTACGTGAAGTTGCTGGATCTTACCCAAGCGCATTCGCCGTCGGTGTTTCGTCAACAGGCAAGAACAGGCCAAGGTTGCTCATGCGACACTGTCGGCCCGGCCGTACGGCTGCTCGCCGTTCGTGATCTCGATTGAGCGCGGTTCGCCGACCCGGGCCTCCTGGACCGGTGCCTCGGCGGTGAGCCGGAAGACGTCCACGTCGGAATCGTCGAGGAAGCGCCGCACGAGCAGCCGGCCTCCGATGTCTTCCAGCCGCCGCTCAAGGTTGCCCAGGCCGCTGCCGCTGTGCGGCGACGGGGTCTGATGGCCGAGCGTCAGGCCGTCGTTGACGATCGTGAGGCGGGCGAGATCGTCCTCGATCCGCGCGGAGATCCGGCAGTACTCGGCCTTGGAGTGCCGCAGCAGGTTGGTGACGCCCTCGCGCAGCACCGTGGCCAGCACGGTGGACGTCGCCGTTCCCAGGCGCTCGACGGCGTCGTGGGTGTCGACGGTCACCGAGACCCCGGCGGCGCCCAACACCGACTCGGCGGAGGCGAGTTCGGCGCTGAGGGACATCTCCCGGTACCCGCGGGCGACCCGACGCACATCGGCCAGTGCCTGGCGGGAGATGACGAGTACCTCGTCGACCTCCTCGCGGGCCCGGTAGGGGTTGGCCGGGATGAGGCGGTGGATCAGCTCGTTCTTGAGGGTGATCGCGGAGAGGCTGTACCCGAGCAGGTCGTGCAGGTCCCTGGAGAACCGTAACTGCTCGTTGCTGACGGCCAGTCGGGCCAGATCGGTGCGGGCCCGGTGCAACTGGTCGACCAGGCTGTTCAAGCGGCTCAGGCCGTACACCACGAGACCGGTGAGCGCGGTGGTCTGACACATGTACACCATGTCGACCACGCTCCGGTCGTACAGGATGCCGGGGATGAGCAGGCTGAGCGCCGTCAGTCCGTACAGCGTCCAGCCCGCCCGGGGCGGCAGGAGAAGCAGCAAGGAGCCGGCGAAGAAGCCCGCCATGGCGCCCCAGGACACCCCGAACCAGATCAACGGCAGGTAGGAGAGGACGCCTTGGGCGGCCAGGGTGAGCATCTTGGTGCGCACCCGTGCCTCGGAGATGCTGGGTCCCGAGTGCACGAGTTGCAGCAGGAACACCAGCACCAGGCAGATCAGCGCGAAGGTCAGGCCGTACCCGTCGAACCGTTGAGAAAGGATGTTGAGGAAGGTGATGCCCAGATAGCAGACCAGCGCGGCCACCAGAACGCCCCGGGCGGTTCTTGTGGCCACGCTGCTGTGGTCCTGCGATTGGCCGGAATGTGATGGAAACCTATGTGGATCGGTACCGTCCATTTCTCGTCCGAGCCCCCCGTCGTTTACTCGATTGCCGTTCGGATGCAACCGGCGTCATTCTAGACAGAGGACGGTCTGAGACTGGCGCAAAGTGTCTATTGGGCGATCGGGCAACTGTCCGAAAATAGTCGCGTCGCACTCACGTCACACAAAGAGCGGAATCGGGTTCAACTGCTCATACGGTGTGGGCCGGGAGAGGCGTCCGAGCGCGACCGGTACATCGAAGAGCCTGCCCGGCGCGTACCGGGCCCAGAAGTGCCGGAGCCCCGGCACCATCACCTTGACCACCGGCATTCCGACGTCCGGCCGGGTCTGGTCGAGAACGAGAAGCTCCAGGCCCTTGGACCGGACCAACTCCGTCATGGCCTTGACGTCATCGAGCAGATCGGTGCGCGCAACGTAGGTCCAGTGGCCGGGAGTTCGCGGCCGGGTGGCCGGATCGGGCGCTAGATATGACTGGTTGGCGAGGGTCGCCTGCCGCCACCAGCGAACCGGGAGCGGATCCGTGATGCCGTAGCCCCCGCCGGGGCGGCCCGCGCCCACCGCCGGCAGCAACTGCCCCATCTCGGTGAGCGCGCGGCGCAGCGCGAGCGCGGGGTCGAAGTGGGCGCCGAAGCCGAAGACGATGTCCTCGGTGGGCCCCTCCGTACGCCGGGACAGTGCCACCACCGCGGGGATGCCGAGGTCCGAGGTGAGGTCCAGCGCCCACAGGTCCCGGCCCAACTTCCGGTATCCGTCGCGCAGTCGCTCGATGTACGGCTCGTCGAACGCGTTCAGGTCGATCGCCGGCTGCCGGGTCCGGTTGTACCACCACAGGGCGACGGCGTCCCGCTCCACCAGTTCCAGGAAACCCTGCAACAGGGCGTCCTCCGGGCTGCTGCCCGCCGCGTTGCCGTTGGAGTCGGCGTACGGCCCGTGCGGGGACGGGGTGCCGGACGGGAAGTAGAGCATCGACGTGGGCAAGAGCCGGTGACGCCGCTCGGTCAGGGACCACACGGGTGTCCACTCCACCGGCCGGTTCTCGTCGAAGGGCTCGGGTACGTGGTGGAAGGGCGAGCCGGAGCGGTTCCAGCGGTCCCGCTCGCGGAACTGCCGATCCGCGTACAGCTGGCAGGAGTTGGGGTGGACGGCATGGTCGCCGAGGGCGCGCAGGGTGTCCACCACCAACGGTTCGTCGCCGTGCCGTGTCCCGCTGTAGCGCTCCACCGACTCGCACAGCGCGCTGGTGCGGGCCTCGGTGTCGGTCAGGCCCTTGCCGCCGCTGAGCGAGCGCAGCCCGGCCAGACCGCCCTCCCGCATCGCGAGGTTGCGCCCCGACACATAGGTGGTGGCGAACTCCGGTGCCCCGGGCGACGGTTCGAGCACCGGAACGATTCCGGTGACCGGGCTCACCAGGTGCCCGTAGCGCTTCAGTAGTTGGTCGGGGCTGAGTGCACGGTGACCGCCGCCGCCCTGCCCGGCCTTGGGCCGCGACACCGGGACGAACGGCGCGAGCACGCGCCGGCTCGTCAGTCCCGGGTCACCGCAGGAGGGGCACTGGGGGATACGGGACACGGCGTGCACGCGGGTCCGCAGGTTGAGGGTGTCGACGGTGCGGACGGAACCCTGGTCGGCGTAGCGCAGGCCGGCCAGCCACTTGGCGGCCTCCAGGACCGTGCTCTGCGCGGCCATGACGCGTCCCGCCGACAGTGAGGCGATCGGCCGGCCGAGCGGACGGTCGAGGCCCAGGGCCTGCTGGAGCGATCCCTCGTACCCGCGGTGCTGCTTCAGCCGGGCGGCCAGACACGACCAGCAGGGTCCCTCGTCCGGCCGGAAGAACGGGCCGATCCAGGGTTCGTAGCCGCACAGCCGGGTGAGCAGCCAGGGCCTGCCCGCCGCCCGGTGCTCGGCGTCGACCCGCTCCAGCTCCGGGGAGAGGTAGTCGTCGCACAGGACCAGCGTGAGGTCCGCGTCCGATTCGGTCACGTTGATGCCGGACTCGACACCCGCAGCGAGCACCGCTTCGGCGTCGACGCCGGCGAGCGGCAGGACCCGGAGCCGGGAGCCGGCCAGCCCCGCCGCCGCCCGTGCGCCGTCCAGTCCGGCCAGGTCCCAGTACGCCTCGGCGACCGGGTCGGTGCCCGTCGCCGCCGGGGCGGGGCCGCCGAAGCGGAGCAGTCCGGCCTCGCTGAGGAGGCGCAGCCCGCCCTGCGCCTCCTCGGCGGTCAGGGCGGGCGCGGCACCGTGCAGGATCTCGGCGAGTGACCTGGTGCCGTCGAGCAGCGGGACCAGCACATCGACGAGGGCGCCGTGCAGGGTGGTCATGCCCCGGCGGGAGACCAGGTAGGTCGCCTCGCCGGGGATGGTCGCGGGACGCAGGTGATGCCTGAAACCCACGAGGGTTGAGCCGTCCTGTAGGGCGGCCGATCCGAGTCTCCTGGTGTGCGGCGACCCGGAAGTCATATCCAGGACCCCCCGACCGCGTCACCCTCCACGCCCACGGGAGCCGCGGTCTCCGCACCGAAGTCATCGGTGGGGGCGGTCTGGACGCAGTAGGTGAACTGGGCGGTGTCGGTCGGGGCGGTCTGGGCGCAGTAGGTGAATTGGGCGGTGTCCATGGGGATTGGCTGGGCGCAGAACGTGAATTGGGCGGTGTCCATGGGGATCGGCTGGGCGCAGTAGGTGAACTGAGCGGTGTCCATGGGGATCGGCTGGGCGCAGAACGTGAACTGGGCGGTGCCGGTGGGCGCGGCGTCCATGCCGTAGGTGAACAGCATGGTGGAGCCGGCGGAGTGGTCGAGGGTTTCGACCACGAGGAGCGGACGAGCGGGAGCTGCCTCGGTGATGCGCGCCGAGTCGGTGACAGGGGTGGTGACACTGGCGTGGCTCATCGGAGAGGATCCTCACTGACGTGGTCGGATGGTGCTCCAATGGCCGGAATTCTTCGTGGGTCAGAGCTTCACGGACAGTGTCCCTTTCACCGGTGACAGGTGAAGTTCTCACTCAAGTGGAGGCCCCAGCTCCGTCAGCCGCCCGCTTGAGCGGTTCCCACCAGTTTCGGTTGTCGCGATACCACCGCACGGTTTCGGCCAGACCCTCATCGAAGCTCCTACGGGGTGAGTAGCCCAGCTCCTCACGGATCTTCGTACAGTCGACGGAGTAGCGGCGGTCGTGCCCCTTGCGGTCCTCGACGTGTTCGACGCTGTTCCCCCAGTCGGCGCCGCACGCTTCGAGCAGCATCCCGGTGAGTTCCTTGTTGGACAGCTCGGTGCCGCCCCCGATGTTGTAGGTCTCGCCCGCGCGGCCCTTGGTGCGGACCAGTTCGATGCCCTGGACATGGTCGTCGATGTGCAGCCAGTCACGGACGTTGCCGCCGTCGCCGTACAGCGGGACCTTCCCGCCGTCGAGGAGGTTGGTCACGAAGAGCGGGATGACCTTCTCGGGGAAGTGGTGGTGGCCGTAGTTGTTCGAGCAGCGGGTGACCCGGACGTCCAGGCCGTGGGTGCGGTGGTACGACAGCGCGATCAGGTCGCTCGCCGCCTTGGACGAGGAGTACGGCGAGTTGGGCCGCAGAGGGTGGCTCTCGGGCCAGGAGCCCTCGTCGATCGATCCGTACACCTCGTCGGTGGAGATGTGCACGAAGACCTTGACGCCGGCCCGGTGCGCCGCGTCGACCAGCGTGTGCGTGCCGACCACGTTCGTGCGCACGAACTCGGCGCCCCCGTCGATCGAGCGGTCGACGTGCGACTCGGCGGCGAAGTGCACGACCTGGTCGTGCTCGGCCATCAGCTTCCCGACCAGCTCGGGGGAGCAGATGTCGCCCTGGACGAGGGAGAAGCGCGGGTGCGCCCGGACCTCGTCCAGGTTGGCGGGATTGCCCGCGTACGTCAGCTTGTCCAGGACGGTGATCGCGACGTCGCCGGGCCCCTCGGGGCCGAGCAGCGTACGGACGTAGTGGGAGCCGATGAAACCGGCGCCGCCGGTCACCAGGACGCGGGTCGTGGTCGTCATGACGGCACCGGTGCCTCAGCGTGGTCGGACGGGGTTCCGGCGGCGGTGTACTGGTTGACGGGCAACGGATGCCCGGCGTACCTGTTCATCGCCACGATCGCCTCGCTGAGGTCCTCGTAGCCGAGTTCGTGGTACAGCGGTGCGCCCTGCCGTGAGGCGAACAGGCTCACGCGCTCGCACCCCGACGCCAGGAACCGTTCGGTCAGGTGGTGCGCCAGGGTGCCGCCGATGCCCCGGCCGCGGTACTCGGGCAGCGTGGAGACGGCGATGACGAAGCCGGCGGCCGTCGCGGGGGACTCGGGGCTGGGGAAGCGGGACCTTGTCTCGCCGGTCGCGGCGGCGACGGCGGTGCCGTCGACCTCGGCGATATAGGCGTGGAAGGTGGGGTCGTTCTCCAGTCGGTGCCGCGTCATCTCCTCGCAGGCCGGCATCCAGTCCGTGGGATGCGGGCCGTTGATGGTGTCGTGCATGACGCGGCGCAGCTCGGTGAGGACCTTGGCGTCGGCCGGTGTGGCCGGTCGTATCGGGAGCATGGACGGACTCCTTGGTCGGGCACGGGGGACTCTTGTCAGGCGGCGCGGACGGCCGGTTCCGGGAGACGGCGGGACGCGACCTCCGCGACGTAGGCGCCGTAGTCCGTGCCGCTCATCTCCTCGCCGAGGCGCAGGCACTGCTCGGGGCTGATGAAGCCGCGGTTGAGCGCCACCTCCTCGACGCAGGCGATCCACTCGCCCTGCCGCTGCTCGACCAACTGGACGTACTGCGCCGCCTGGAGCAGCGAGTCGTGGGTGCCCATGTCCAGCCAGGCGAAGCCGCGGCCGAGTTCGGTGAGCCGGGCCCGGCCCTGCGCCAGATAGGCCAGGTTGACGTCGGTGATCTCCAACTCGCCCCGCGCCGAAGGGGAGAGGTTCTTGGCGATCCCGACCACGTCGCTGTCGAACAGGTACAGCCCGGTCACCGCTAGGTTGGAGCGCGGGCTGAGGGGCTTCTCCTCCAGCGACAGCAGCCGGCCGTCGGCGTCGATCTCCCCGATGCCGTACCGCTGCGGATCGCGCACCCGGTAGCCGAACAGCGCGGCGCCGTCGAGCCGGCGCACCGCGTCGTCGAGGAGCACCGAGAACCGTGGCCCGTGGAAGATGTTGTCGCCCAACACCAGCGCGACCTGGTCGTCCCCGATGAAGTCGGCGCCGATGACCAGGGCTTCGGCTATGCCGCGCGGCTGGTCCTGCTCGGCGTAGGAGATGTTCAGGCCGAGCCGGGAGCCGTCTCCGAGGAGGGTGCGGAAGCTGTCCGAGTGGTCCCTGGACGAGATCAGCAGGATGTCCCGGACGCCGGCCAGCATCAGTGTGGAGAGCGGGTAGTAGATCATGGGCTTGTCGTAGACCGGCAGGATCTGTTTGGACAGCGCGCCGGTCAGCGGGCGCAGCCGGGTGCCGTTGCCGCCGGCGAGGATGATGCCCTTCATCTCAGACCTCCTCCTTCCACTGCTGTTCGAGCCGGGTGCTCAGCTCGTACCGCGGCAGCAGGCCCTGCTCCGCGGCCTCGGCCAGCGTGGGCGCCACGGTGTCCCGCTCGGAGTAGACCGGCGTGATGTCCTCGGGGATCGGCAGATCGAGCGCCGGGTCGGTGACCGAGATCGCCAGCTCGTGCTCGGGCACATAGCTGCTGGTGACCATGTAGGACATCACCGTGTCGTCCTCCAGCGCGATGAACGCGTGGCCCAGACCGACCGGGAAGTACATGGCCCGGAAGTCGTTCTGGTCCATCAGCACCACGTCCCACTTCCCGAAGGTGGGCGAGCCGACCCTGATGTCCACCACGATGTCCAGGGCCGAACCCTTCGGGCAGTAGACGTACTTGGCGCATCCGGGCGGGGTCAGCGTGTAGTGCACCCCGCGCACCACACCGCGCTTGGACCGGCTGTGGTTGGTCTGGGAGACCGGGAAGCGCGTGTTCCCGGTGGCCTCGGTCCAGGCCGGTCCCTGGAACGGGGAGAGGAACAGCCCGCGTCCGTCGGGGAAGACGGTGGGGGTGAACTCCAGTGCACCGGCGACGGCCAGTTCGCGGACCTTCATCACAGCACCTCCCGGAGGGTGGTGATGACCTTGTCCTGGAGCCCGGACGGCAGCGACGGGTACATCGGCAGCGAGAAGATCTCGCCCGCCAGCTTCTCCGTCACCGGCAACGAGCCCTTGGCGTACCCGAGGTGGGCGAAGCCGGTCATGGTGTGCACCGGCCACGGATAGCTGATGTTGAGGCTGATGTCGTACGCCTTGAGAGCCTCGATGATCCGGTCGCGCTCGGGGTGGCGGACCACGTAGACGTAGTAGACGTGCGTGTTGCCCTCGTTGACCTTGGGCAGCAGCAACTCGGTGTCGCCCAGGGCCTCCTGGTAGCGGCGGGCGACCTCCTGGCGGCCGGCCACATAGGCGTCGAGCCGGGTCAGCTTGCGGCGCAGGATCTCGGCCTGCACCTCGTCCAGGCGGCTGTTGTGGGCCGGGGTCTGGACCGTGTAGTACACCTTCTCCATGCCGTAGTAGCGCAGCTTGCGCAGCGCGGCCTCGACATCGGGACGCGAGGTGACCACGGCTCCGCCGTCGCCGTAGGCGCCGAGCACCTTCGTCGGGTAGAAGGAGAAGGCGGCGGCGTCGCCGGTGGTGCCGGCGAGCTTGCCCTGCCGGGTGGCGCCGTGCGCCTGCGCGCAGTCCTCCAGGAGCGCCAGGCCGTACCGGTCGGCCAGGGCCTTCAGCGGGTCCAGGTCCACGCACTGGCCGTAGAGGTGGACCGGCAGCAGGGCCTTGGTGCGCTCGGTGATCGCCGCCTCGACCTGGCCGACGTCCATCAGGAAGTCGTCCTCGTTGACGTCGACGAAGACGGGCGTGGCGCCGGTGCCGTCGATCGCGACGACGGTGGGCGCCGCGGTGTTGGACACCGTGATCACCTCGTCGCCCGGACCGACCCCCAGGGCCTGGAGGGCGAGTTTGAGCGCGTTGGTGCCGTTGTCGACACTGACGCAGTGGTCGATGCCGTGGTACGCGGCGAACTCCTCCTCGAAGCCCTTGACGCTGTCGGCGAGCACCAGCGCGCCGGAGGAGAAGACCTTGTCGACGGCGTCGAGGATGTCCTCGCGCTCGCTGTGGTACTCGGGCAGGTAGTCCCATACGTAGGTGGTCATGCGCGTCCTTCTCGTGTCGTCGTCCTGGTCCTGCGGCGCGGGTGAGGGGAGTTCAGCGGGTGCGGGGAGTTCGGCGGTCCTGCGGTACGGCGTGGCTCAGGGCGGCCACCGTGCGTGCCAGGCCCTCGTCGAGAGAGACCCTCGGACGCCAGCCGGTCACCGAGCGGAACGGGGTGGAGTCGATGGTCACGCTCAGGAAGTCGGTCTTCGGGGCGTGCGCGGGCGGCGGCACCGAGACGACCGGGACGGCGGGGGCACCGGTACGGGCCGCCGCGTGCCGGGCCACCGTGCGGAAGACGTCGCCGAGCGCGTCGCCGCGTCCGGCGCCCAGGAGCCAGGCGCGGCCGGCCAGTTCGGCGGGATGGTCCAGGGCGGCGACGAACGCGGCGGCGATGTCGGCGATGTGCACCAGGTCGCGGCGGACGGTGCCGTCGTGCCACAGGGTGATCTCCTGGCCGGCCAGCGCCCGGCGGGCCATCGCGGCGACCACCCCGCGGTCGGCGGTACCCGGCACGGTGCCCTCGCCGTACACCGTGGGCAGCCTGAGGCCGACTCCGCGGACCAGGCCGGCCTGGCTCGCCGCGAGCAGCAGCCGTTCCGCGGTCAGCTTCTGCTCGTCGTACACCGTGCCCGGCCGGTCCGGTTCGCCGCCGTCGAGCGGTTCCCGCGGCGGGGCGCCGACCTGTGAGGCGGCTCCCGCGTAGACCACCAGTGGCGGCCGGTCGGCGTTCGCGGCCACCTTCAACAGGTCGCGCATCACCCCGACGTTGACCCGCTCGCCGCCCGGTTCGGCCGCGGCCCGCCAGCCGCCCTCGCACAGCAGTACGTGGATCACGGCGTCCGCGTCCTTGACGGTGGCGGCCAGTGCGTCCCGGTCGGTGAGGTCGGCGGTGACCACCTCGACCTCCGCGCGGGCACCGTCCGGTACGGCGGCGGGGCGCCGGGCCACCGCCCGCAGCCGCAGCTCGCGCCCGGCCAGCGCGGCGAGCACGGCCGAGCCCACGAAGCCGGTGGCGCCGAGCACGGTCACCAGGGGCCGGTCGGTCGGTTCCGTTGTCATGCGGGTGCCTCCCAGGGCGGGCGGATGGATGCGGTGCGGCCGGGACGCGGGGGCGTCTGTGGCGGTACGGGCCCCGTGGCCTGCCCGGGTCCCGGCTCGGCCGATGGTGCTGCCGTCCGATCGGGTACGGGCGGAGAAGCGCTGGAGGCGGCCATGGCCCAGCGACGTGGGATGCGACTCGACCGGCGCTTGAGCCCGACGACCTAGCCTCGGCGCGATGTCTTGCGCCGTGCGCATCGGACCGGCGCTTCGTCACCGACCGCGCGACGGAAACCGTTGCCCCCCATGGTGAAGTCGGAAGGAAATCCCTGAATGAGTACTGACAAGGTCGCCGCCGGTGGTGGTGCGGCCGGGGCGGGGAAGTCCCCGGGCACGGCCACACTGATCACGGGCCTGACCGCCTTCATGGCGGGGCTCGACAACCTGGTGGTCGTCACCGCGCTGCCCACCATCAGGGAGAAGCTCGGGGGCAGCCTGGAGGACCTGGAATGGACGGTGAACGCCTACACGCTGTCCTTCGCCGTGCTGATGATGTTCGGTGCCGCCCTCGGCGACCGGTTCGGGCGCCGCCGGATGTTCATCGCCGGTCTGCTGCTGTTCACGGCCGCGTCGGCCGCCGCCGCCCTGGCACCGGGCATCGGTGAGCTGATCGCCGCCCGCGCGGTCCAGGGCGCCGGTGCCGCCATCGTCATGCCGCTCTCCCTCACCCTGCTCACCAGTGCCGTGCCCGCCGCGAAACGGGGTGCGGCGCTCGGTATCTACGGTGCGCTCAACGGACTGGCCATCGCGGGCGGCCCGCTGGTGGGCGGCGTCGTGGTGCAGCACATGTCCTGGCAGTGGATCTTCTGGATCAATGTGCCGGTGGGCCTGCTGCTCGCCCCGCTCGCCTGGCGTGGTCTGGCCGAGAGCCGTGGACCGAACAACCGCCTGGACCTGCCGGGCACGATCCTGGTCAGCCTCGGCATCCTCGGTCTCGTCTACGGCCTGATCCGGGCCAACGGCCATGATGGCTGGGGCGCCCCGCTGGTCGTGGGTCCCCTGGTGGCCGGCGTCGTACTGGTCGCCGTGTTCGTCCAGTGGGAGCGGCGCAGCAGGGCGCCGATGCTGCCCATGGGCATGTTCCGCAACCGGGCCTTCAGCGCCGTCAACGCGGGCGGCCTGCTGATGTCCGTCGGCATGTACGGCGTGGTCTTCCTCATCACGCAGTTCATGCAGACCATCCAGCACATGTCGCCGACGGAGGCGGGCGTGCGGATGCTGGCGTGGACGGCGATGCCGCTCCTGGTGGCGCCCGTCGCGGGCATCATGTCGGACCGGATCGGCGGCCGGCCCGTGGTGGCCTTCGGGCTCGCGCTGATGGCCGCCGGGTTTGCCTACTGGGCTGTGGTGATGAGCCCGGACGTGTCCTATGTCGCGCAACTGCCCGGCTATCTCCTGGGCGGTGTGGGCATCGCCTGCTTCTTCGCCCCGCTCCTCAACCTGACGATGAGTTCCGTCGCCGTCTCCGAGCAGGGCATCGCCTCCGGCTCGACATCGGCCACCCGGGAACTGGGCGCGGCGCTCGGCGTGGCCGCCCTCGCCAGCGTCTTCACCCACAACGGCGGCTATGCCTCGGGCCAGGACTTCGTCGACGGCTTCGTGCCCGCCCTGTGGGTCGGTGCGGCGGCCGTGGCGCTCGCCGCGGTCGTGATGCTCTTCGCCACCCCGCCCGCCGGCGTGCGGGAGCAGCTCGGTGCCGAACCGGACAGCGCCGAACCGGTCCGGGACGAGGTGGGATCGACCCCGTCGGCCACCCGCTGACACCTCGTAGGGAATTCCGTCATCACGTCATCCGTCATCACGCCACCGGCAGAAAGGCCGTGCGAGACATGAGGGTTCTCTTCGCAAGCCTCGGAAACTACGGACACATATTCCCCCTGGTGCCGCTCGCCCAGGCGGCACGGGCGGCCGGGCACGAGGTTCGGTTCGCCACCAGCGAGCAGTTCCACCCGATCCTTGAGAAGGCGGGCCTGCGGCCGGTCACCGCGGGGCTCTCCGTCCCCGAGGCGTACATCGAGGCGGCCGGCGGCCAGGCGTTCCTGGATGCCAACGGCGGTGCCGTACAGGCCAGTGATGTCCCGCCCGAGGTGCTGGCGGCCCTGGGCGTGAAGGCGTTCGCGTCGGTGCTGCCGCGCAGCGTGGCCGCGGACCTCGCCCCTGTCATCGACTCCGTCCGGCCCGACCTGGTCGTGTACGAGATCACCAACCCGGGCGCGGCCTTCGCGGCCGTGGCGGCGGGCGTGCCCGCCGTGTGCCACGGCATCGGCCGGGTCTCGTACGACGCCACCATGGACCCGCTGTTCCAGAAGGAGTTGTACGCCACGGCGATCGACCTCGGAGTGGCCGACAAGATCGGCCAGAGCCGCACTCTGGGCAATCCGTACATCGACATCTGCCCTCCCGCCGTGCAGAACCAGGACTTTCTGGACTCGGGTGTCGAGCGGATCCCGCAGCGGGCCGTCGCCTTCGCCGAACCGGGCGAACTGCCCGCGCGTGTCACCCAGGGCGAGGGCCCCCTGGTCTATCTCAGCCTCGGCACCGTACTCGGCTCCGCGGAGCTGCTGCGCACCGCGATCGACGGGCTGCTGCCGCTGGACGTGCGGATCCTCGTCGCGACGGGCCCTGTGGTGGACCCGGCCGCGCTCGGCGAGCTGCCGGACCGGGTCGTCGCGCTGCCCTGGGTGCCCCAGCCCGAGGCGCTGCGGTACGCCACCGCCGTCGTCCACCATGGCGGCGCGGGCACCACGCTCGCCTCGCTGGCCGCAGGACTGCCCCAGCTGATCCTGCCGCAGCCGGGGGACGGCCCCGGTAACGCGGCGGCGGTGCGCGCCACGGGTGCGGGCAGCCTGCTGCTCGCCGAGGAGGTGTCCGCCGGGGCGGTGGAGGCCGAGATGCGCACCCTGTTGACCGACGGTGCCCACCGGGAGGCCGCCCGCGGTGTCGCCCGCGAGATGGAGGCCATGCCCGAGCCTGCCGAGACGGTCGAGAGGTTCCCCGAGTTCGTCCGCTGACCGGCCCCGACGGCCCGTGCCGCGCGCTCCTCCAGGATCGCGCGGCACGGGCGGTCGCGGTGCGTCAGGCCGTGGCGCGGACCCGGCGCAGGGTGCGGGCGTACAGCGGCGGACCCAGCACGCGCCACACCAGACGGGCGGGTGCGGGCATGCCGCCGAGCAGGATCGCGCGGTCCCGCTCGTCGGCCTCCTCCATGACCATGCCGAAGAACTTCAGCAGCTTCGACTTGGGTGTGCTCAGCACGAAGTGCTCGCCCAGCGAGGCCCATTCCTTCGCGGTGAGGAATCGCTCGGCGAGGGGCAGCAGGTGGGCCTCCTCGTCGTCGAGGTGCGCGACGAGCACCGTGCGGTGCTCTTCGAGCGCGGCCACGAGGCGGTCACGGGTCTCCGCGTCCGCCGTGGGCGCCCACCGGGTGACCAGGGCGTCGACCACGGCGAGGGTCTCCACGATCCGCTCGTGCTGGGCCTCCATGCGCTGGACGACCTCGCGCTCAAGGCCGACCCGGGTGAGCATCGGCGGCCACAGCAGCTCGTCCTCACCCTGGTGGTGGTTGACCAGCCCGGTGTGTACGTCGGCGAAGTGCTCGGCGAGGACGGCGGAGCGCTTGACGTCCCCCGGGGCGACCGCGGCGATCATCTCGCCGAGCAGCCGGATCTCCCGCCGGAAGGCACGGTGGACGATGACCATCTCCTGGGCGTCGAACCCGCCGAACCCGGAATCACCTCCGGGAGCCGGTGACTGGCCGGACGTGGACGAGGTCATGGGCGCGTTCCTTTCGTGGGGTGCCGGACTCATGAACCGGAATCGTTCCCAGCTTGACCCGGGACCACTCAAGTCCCGCTTGAGCCATCGGCTGGGAGCGTCCTCCAGGGTGACTCGACCGCGTGTGGCGATGCTGTGACCCATCGTTCTTCTCCGACCCAGCCGAGAGAGGCCAGTATGTCGAAGAATCACCACGCTCTCGTCCAGCACTTCGTAGACATGATCAACAGCCATGACGTCAGCACCATGCCGGAGCACACGGCGCCCGGCCACATCGACCACAACCCGGGGGTGGCCGACGGTCTCGCCGCCAACACGGCTTTCTGGACCGGGGTGTTCGCCGCCTTCCCTGACATGAAGGTCGTGGCACACGACATCGTCGCGGAGGCGGACAGGGTGGCCGGCCGCTTCGAGTACACCGCGACCCACCAGGGCACGTTCCTCGGCATACCGGCGACCGGGCGCACGGTGAGCTTCCAGTCCATCGACATCTGGAGGGTGGAGGACGGGCTGCTCGCCGAGCACTGGGACCAGCTGAACATGGACGACATCTTCCGGCAGTTGGGGGTCGACCCGGCGACGCTCGCGCACTCCTAGGCGCGGGGCGCGGGGCGCGGGGCGCGGGGCGTGGGGCCGGGGGTGACGTGGTCGCCAGGGTCGGTCGGACCGGCAGGTGAGTGTGACCGGCCGCCCGGCCCCGGCCGCCGCGCCTCCCCGGCAGGGCCCGGTGGGCGATGCCCGCCGGGGGCGGGCGGCCGTGCGGCTACCGTGCGAGATCTCCCCGTACCGCCCCGGTCGCGCGCAGGGCGGCGATCAGGGTGCGCGCCTCGATGTTCACGTAGTTGCCGTGCCGCAGCAGGCCGCCGAGTTGTTCCTCGGTCACCCAGATGAACTCCTCGGGCACGTCGAGCGGGAACTCGTCGCCGACCTCCACCAACTGGTAGCGGTTGGTGGCGTGGTGGAAGCGACCACCCTCCTCGGACTGCACCGAGTCGAACAGGATCCGGTCCCGCGGCGCGCCGAGGACCAGGTCCAGATAGCGCGGCCGGTCCTCGGCCGGCAGGGACCGCGCGTGGCCCGGCTGGCAGTGCACCGTCGGCGCCAGCTCCGCCACGTTCAGCACCCCGGCCTCCGACCTGGCGTGCGCCAGCAGATGGGGCACGCCGGCGACACGGCGCACCAGGAACGCGGCCAGCCCCTGCTCGGCCGGTGCGAGCAGCGGTTGCGACCAGTGGGTCACCTCACGGTTGGTGGCCCGTATCTCCGCGGCGAGCAACGTGAAGTGATGTCCCAACTCGTGGGCGATCTTGTCGTCGGTACGCCGCCAGTGGGAGACGTCCGCCAACGGTATGGACCGCTGGACCAGTTCGCGCCGCGCCTTCACCTCGGTGAGCCGGCTGAGGACCTCCCGCGTCGAGTGCAGCGGGGGCCCGCCGCCGACGAACGAGGGAATCAGCGACAGCACGGTACGGGCGTCCATGTTCAGCACGTTGTCCTCGTGCAGCAGCCCGTACAACTGGCCGAGGGTCAGCCACACGAAGTCCTCGTGCCCGGGTACCTCACCGACCGCCTCCACGACCATGTTCCGGTTGCGTTTGCGCAGGAACCAGGCCCCCTGCTCCGACTGCAACGAGTCGAACAGCCCCCGGCTGCTTCGGCGCGGCGGCACGAAGTATTCGAGGTAGCGGACCGCCGAACCTCCGTGCACCCCCGTGTAGTTGCTGCGGGTGGCCTGGACGGTCGGCGACAACTGCACCGTGTCGAGATTGCCCGGCTCCATCTTGGCCTGCATCAGGCAGTGCAGGACGCCGTCGAACTCCTTGACCACGATGCCGAGGATGCCGATCTCGGGCTGGTTGATGATCGGCTGCGTCCAACTGCTCTCCCGCCCGTTCCAGGAGGTGCGCACATGCAGCCCCTCGACCGAGAAGAACCGCCCGCTCCGGTGCACGAGGTCGCCGGTGTCGTCCTGGAAGTGCCATCCGTCGAGTTCGGAGAACGGGATGCGCCGCACGTCGTAGCGCTTGGAGCGGCGCTGGGCGGTGAACCAGCGGCGGAACTCGGCGTTGGGTGTGATCGCGCTGTCGGGTGTCCGCGCGGACAGGGCGAAACGCGGGCCGAGTTCCGGGGTCGTCTCGGAGGGCACCGCTGAGGTCACGGTACTCGTCATGGATCTGCTCCTTCGCTGGGCTCGTGCGCGGGATCGGACCATGACCCTCCTGCACCCCGATCGCCTGCGGCTGGAGAGGGCCTTGAGGCATGTCCGGGGACGATGCACGCATCGCTCCAGCCGGTCTTGAGCAGCGGCGCCTACCGTCGTCGGCATGGATCTCAGTGGCCTGGAAATCAGCGAACTCGCCCTCCCGGACGTGTTCCTGGTCTCGCCGCGGGCTGTCGGGGACGACGTCGTGGTCCGCTACGAGGTGTTCCGCCAGGACCTTGTCGAGGAAGCGGTCGGACGGCCCTTCGCGATCCGGTACAGCGATCTGTCCCTCGCGCGGCGCCGGGTGCTGCGCGGCATCCACGGCACCACGGGCCCGGACAGCCGTGCCAGGCTGTTCGGCTGTGTGCGGGGCGCCGCCGTCCATGTCGTGGTGGACCTGCGCGTCGGGTCCCCGGACTACGGCCGGTACGAGACGGTCTGGCTGGACCACCGCAGCCCGTCCGGCGTGTTCGTCTCCGAGGGCCTCGGCCACGCCTGGCTCGCCCTCCAGGATGACACGGTCGTCACCTGTCACAGCTCCCGGCCGTACACGGCGGACACCGTCTACACGGTCAGCGCACTCGACCCCGCTCTCGCCCTGCCCTGGGGGCTCACCGAGGCGCCGGTGATGACCGACGACGACCTGGCCGCGCCCACCGCTGAGGAGGCGCTGGCCAAGGGGCTCCTGCCGGCCTACGAGGACTGCCTCGCCCTGTACGGCCGTCCCGCGCTCGCCACCGACTGAGCCACCGGCTGAGCCACCGACTGAGCCACCGAGGGTCCGGCTCTCCTCCCCCCGCCGGACCGGAGGCCCCGCGTGCCCTGAGGACACGCGGGGCCTCCCCCATGTCCGGGCCGCCCTTCGACCGATCGGCGGCCTGCCCGGCGGACTATGAATCGGTCACGCCCTGAGCGGGACGGAGACACCCGGCAGAGAAGGAGTGACGCACTGTCCGGGCGGCGGGCCGCATGGGACGTTCGAGGTCCGACGACAGAGACAAGGGGGGCCGCATGCGAATCTTCGTTCTGGGGTCTTTGGACGCCGAGCTGAGGGGCGTTCCGATCCTTCCCACGGCGGCGAAGCCGCGGCAGATCCTGACCCTTCTCGCCATCTACGCCAACCAGGTGCTGCCGGTCTCCGCGCTGATGGAGGAGATCTGGGGTGACGCCCCGCCGCGCAGCGCGCTCACCACGCTGCAGACGTACATCCTCCAGCTCCGCCGCTGCATGGAGAACGCGCTGGACGGAGAGCCCGGCGGCTCCAAGGAACTGCTGCTGACCCGGCACGGGGGATATCTCCTGCACGCCGAGCCGGGCAGCATCGACGTGCACGAGTACGACCGGCTGTCCTCCCTCGGCCAGCGCGCCTTCGACCGGGGCGACCACCAGCAGGCCGCGGAGCTGTTCCGGGAGGCCCTCGGCCTGTGGCGGGGCCCGGCCCTGGTCGACGTACGCACCGGGCCGCTCCTGGAGATCGAGGCGATGCGGCTTGAGGAGAGCCGGCTCGGGATGCTGGAGCGCCGCAACGACGTCGAACTCCGGCTCGGCCGCCATGCCGAACTGCTCACCGAACTCACCGCGTTGACCGCCCGGCACCCGCTTCACGAGGCCCTGCACGCCCAGTCCATGGTGGCCTTCTACCGGGCCGGGCGCCCCTCCGCGGCGCTCGATGTGTTCCAGAACCTGCGTACCCACCTCGTGGAGGAGCTGGGCATCGAGCCCTCACAGCGTCTTCAGCGTCTGCAGCGGGCCGTGCTCGGCAGCGATCCGGCGCTGGACGTCGACGCCGGGACCGGGCGGGTGCTCGACCGCTTCACCGGGTGACTGCGCGGGGAGGAGTCGTGCGTGTGCTGTTCTCGGCGGGCCTCGGCATGCCGGCCGTGCTGCGCCTGGTGTTGCTCGCCAGGGCGTTGCAGGCGGCCGGTAACGAGGTCCGCTTCTGCTGTCCGGCCCGAGCCCGCTACCGCGTGGCTCGGGCCGGACTGGTCCCGGTGCTGGCCGATCCGCACCAGTTCAGCCGGGCCTGGCGGCCCGACCTGGTGGTCCACGATCCGCTGTGCCCCGACTCGACCGCCATGGCGGCCATGTCCGGAGTGCCCACCGTTGGCTATCTTCCGTATGCCCAGCCGCCGTTGTCGCCGCGGCCGACCGTCTGGATCGACCCCTGTCCGCCGCCGCTGCGGGCACGACCGGAGCCCGGTGCCTGGCATGTGCGCTGTGACGCCTACGAGTTACCCGGGAAGCCGGTGCCCCGGCCCGCCGGGCTGCCGCTGCTGCCGCGCGTCTGCATCGCCGGGGTGCCGACCGGGACCCGGCCCGAGGACCGGCGCCGCGCGCGGCTCTTCCAACGTGTCGCCGAGGGCGCCGAAAGCCTCGGCCTGCAACTCCTCGTACTGACCGGCGACGACCACCCCTGGAGCCTGCTGCTGCCCGGCTGCGTCGTCGTCGTGCACGGCGGGGACGAGGGCGTCGTGTACGCGGCTGCCCGGTTCGGAGTCTCCCAACTGGTGCTGCCGGCGGGGGAGCGGGAGCGGCGGGCCGGGGCGCGCCTGGAGCAGGCCGGCATCGGCCGTTGCCTCTCCGACGACGAGTTGGCGGGCGACCCCAGCATGCTGCGGCTGCGTTTCCACATCGCCGAGCTGGTCAACGGCGGTCGGGTGCTGCCCACGGCCGCCCGTCTGGGCATGGCCATCGCCCGCATGCCACCGCCGGCGGACCTTGTCCCGGACATCGAGGCGCTGATGCGCTGACGTCCTGATGACACATGACAGGCCCGCGCCGGCGGGGGAATTGCGGCGCGGGCCCATCGGTCCGGACGACCCCGCTGATCAGTTCTGGAGGGCGGGGGCGCTTGATGATCCAGTCTGCCGACCGGGTCTGGAATACGGCTCGAACCCTGGTCGGCGGACCGTGTGCCGGTCAGCGGGATCCGTCGGGGCGGCCCGGGGTGAGTCGCGGCGGCGCCGTCCAGGTGAGGCCGATCGACTCGGAGGAAGTGGCGGGGCCTGCCCAGGGATCCTCGCCGTGGATGTCGAGGATCTGCTCGCGCAGCCACAGGTCGAAGGGGTCCTTCGACTCCGCCCAGCGCCTCCTGGTCCGCTCCGGGTCCGTGGTCTCGAAGTGCACGATCACATGGTCCCGGTCGGGCCGCGGGTCGATGCGGAGTACCTCGTGGGTGATGCCCAGCCGCCGCCGGGACGCCTCGTACTCGCGCCGGCGCGGCCCCTGAAGCTCCTGGGTGAGCCGGTGCCAGGCCATGGGCTTGCCGTTGAGCAGCGGCACGGTGCGCAGCACGGACCGGGCGCCCTCCACGGCACGCCGGCCGCCCTTGCGGGGCGCCAGCATCCGCATGCCGAGCGCGGCGAACAAGTTGGACGCCACTCCGTGCGCCCAGCGCTCGGCGATCCTGCCCTCCTCGTCGAACCGCCAGATGACGATGCCGACGGAGAGGAACGTACGGCCGGTGGGCGCGACGCCGAGCAGGTCGCCGAGATGGGTGCCGCGCCAGGTGTTGTGGATGACGACCAGGTCGTCGTGTGCGCTGATGTCCTCGATGGTGACGTGGAAGTCGGGGAACGCCTCACGCAGTCCGGCGATGGTGTACTTCACGCCATCGGCGCCCTCGGGCGCGCCGGGCAGGCCCTCGTGGTCGACGACGTCCGGCCGGTACAGCTCGTCCACGAGCGAGAAGTCGCCCTGGTTGACGAACTCGGCGAAGACGCGCCGGATGGTCGCCTTGTTGCGTTCCTCGGTGCTTTCCCACGCTGTCCGCGTCGGGTCGGTGGTGGTCGCAGTGGTCACAACAGCAGTCCTCTCATCGTGCGCGTGTACGAGCGCGCTCACACCGCGGTGGCGGCGGCGTCCGAGGCCCACCGCGTGGCGTAGGCGACGTGTTCGTGTTCCGTGGTGTGCATGGTGCGGGCCCAGCCGAGTTTCAGGACCCGGTCGCGCAGCCAGATGGCGGCCGGGTTCTCCAGGGCGCCCATCACGCCGATGCGGTGCGCGAGCAGCTGCATCGGCCGGGTGCGCTCCTGCCGCTCGGCCTCGTAGGCACGCAGCGCCTCGGTGACGCCGGCACCGGGCGTGGCGAGGCGTTCGGCCAGGACGAGGGCGTCCTCGACCGCCAGGCAGGCGCCCTGCCCGATGTTGAAGCTGACGGCGTGCGCGGCGTCGCCGAGCAGGGTGACCCGGCCCCGTCCCCAGACGGGGTCGGGCTTGCGGTCCACCACGTCGCCGCGCAGGATGCTCTCCGGCACGGTGGCGTCGAGGATCTGCCGCACCGGATCGGTCCAGCCGGCGTGCCGGGCTCGCAGCATCTCCAGGGTCTGCTCGGGCGTCCCCTCGTCGCGACCGCCGGCGGGACCGTTGGCGACACTCATCCAGTGCACGACGCCGAGGGCGATGTCGTAGTACGTGAAGCGGGTCCCGGGACCGAACAGGGCCTGGAAGGAGCCGGGCGGGAACTCCTCGGGACTCATCTTGGCGTGGCCGCGCCACGCTATGTAGCCGGTGTAGTCGGGCGGTTGGGGGCCGAGCAGCCGGGCGCGCACGGCGGAGTGGACGCCGTCGGCGCCGATCAGCAGGTCGCCGTCCTCGGAGGTGCCGTCGGCGAAGTGGAGGCTCACCCCGTCGGCGTGCTCGGTGTACCCGGTGACCTCGGCCCCGGTGACGAGGGGCGCGGTCACGGCGTCACGCAGGATGCCGTGCAGGTCGGAGCGGCCGATGGCGACCGTGGGCTGCCCGTAGCGCTCGACGAACTCGCCCACCGGGTAGGTGCCGATGACCCGGCCCTTCGAGGTCGCGAAGCGGCATACGTCCTGGGCGGGGGCGATCTTGGCGACCTGGTCGGCGACCCCTAGGTGGGCCAGGGCGAGCATGCCGTTGGTGAAGATGTGCAGTCCGGCGCCGCCGTCGCGCAGTTGGGGCGCGCGTTCGAAGACGACGGAGTCGATGCCCTGCTGTTGCAGGGCCAGTGCGGTGGCGATACCGCCGATCCCGCCGCCGGCGATGAGAACCCGGCGTATCGGACGGGGTGTTGCTGCGGACATGGCTTTCTCCCGGAGGTCGGGGCGGATGGCTCGGGGAACAGGGGGTCAGTGGCTCAGCGGGTCAGCTGGGGCATCTCGCTTGCCGGGTACCGGTCGCCGGCCGTGATGCCGTACGGGGCGATGGAGTCGATCGCCGCCAGGACCTCGTCGGAGAGCCGCACGTCGCTCGCGGAGACGTTCTCCTCCAGGTAGGTGCGCCGCTTGGTGCCGGGGATGGCGACGACGTCCTCGCCGCGGGAGAGCACCCAGGCGAGGGCGAGGCGGGTGACGGTGGTGCCGGCCGCGGCGGCGAGATCGCTGAGCTGGTCGACGACGGGCAGGTTCCGGCGGATGTTCTCGCCCTCGAAACGGGGTGCGATGCGCCGGAAGTCGAGGCCCTCGGGGATGTCCGAGGTGCCGCGGATGGTGCCGGTCAGAAAGCCGCGGCCGAGCGGGCTGTAGGCCACGAAGCCGATGCCGAGATCGCGCACGGTCTCCAGCACGCCGTTGACCTCGACGTCCCGGGTGAACAGGGAGTACTCGGTCTGTACGGCGGTCAGCGGATGCACCGCGTGGGCGCGCCGGATGGTCGCGGGCGCCGCCTCGGAGATCCCCAGGTGCCGGACGAGTCCGGCCGCCACGAGATCGGCGAGCGCGCCGAAGGACTCCTCCACGGGGACGTCGGGGTCGACCCGGTGCAGGTAGTAGAGGTCGAGGTGGTCGGTGCCCAGGCGGCGCAGGGTGCCCTCGATCGCCCGGCGGATGTAGTCGGGGCGGCCGTTGATCCGCCACGTCAACTGGCCGTCGGGGCCGACCTCGTTGCCCACCTTGGAGGCGAGCACCACCTCGTCGCGGCGCCCGGCGACGGCGCGGCCGATCAGCTCCTCGTTGGTGTGCGGGCCGTACATGTCGGCGGTGTCCAGCAGGGTGACACCGAGTTCGAGTGCCCGGTGGATGGTGGCGACCGCCTCGGTCGCGTCCGCGTCGCCGTACCCGAACGTCATGCCCATGCAACCGAGGCCCTGGGCGGTGACGTCCAGTCCGGGCTTCCCCAACGTGCGTTGTTGCAGTGCCACTTGATGCCTCCTGGAATTGCGTCTGACGACAGGGATGAAGGGGGTTAAGGGGATGAAGGGGATGACGGTCGCTCAGGCCGGCAGCGGTGCCCGCCAGGTCACCGAGAGCCCGGTGTACACGTACCGGCTGGCCTCGATGCCGAGCAGCACGATCCGATGGCCGGGGCGGATACGGCCCGAGGTCCAGCCCGCGTCCAGCGACAGCGGCACCGCGGCCGAACCGGTGGCCCCCACATCGGCCAGGTTCTCCACGATCCGACCGGTGAGCGCCTGGTTGTCCTCGGCGGACAGTCCGGCGGCCTCGTACTCGTCGGCGAAGTAGTCGGCGTTCCCCTCCGGCAGCACGATCGCGTCGAACTCCCCGAGCGTCCGGCCCTCCTTCCGCGCCATCTCCTGGATCGCGCGGACGAACACCTGCGGCCCGAACGTGGAGGTGCCGGGCACGTCGATCTTCATCTGGATGAGCTGGCGCCGGCGCATCTGCTCCGCCTGCGACACATCCGTACCGCCGCCGATGATCTCCATGCCGGGCTTGCGCAGGCCACCCACGCAGGCGTTGACGAAGGCGAACTCGTCCGCCGGTTCGCCCGCCGATTCCCCCGCGGGCTCGGCCCGCAGCACCACGGCTCCGGCGCCGTCACCGAAGGTGTACAGCGTCAGCCGGTCCCGCATCCGCACGCGTGCCGGGTCCTTGTCCAGGAAGAGCGGCGCCATCAGGGGCGAGACGGCCTCGCTGCCCACCACGAGGGCGGTGCGCGCCGTCCCGTCGGCCAACTGCCGCCGGGCCAGGTCCAGTGCCTGCACCCAGCCGGCGCAGGCGCCGCGGATCTCGATCGCGGCCACACTCTCCAGGCCCAGATAGTGCTGCAGGGTGGTGGCGACGTTGGGCAGCGTGTACTCCGGCGTCGCCGTGCACACCACGATCAGGTCGACTTCGCCGGGCTCCACACCGGCCCGTTCCAGGGCCTGCCGGGATGCCCGCTCGGCCATCCGGCTGTTGTTGATCACATGCTTGCCCGTGGCCGGGTCGATCATCCAGTACCGGGTCTTGACCTGGATGCCGTCGAGGACGTCGTCCGGGAGTGGCCCGACATATTTCTCCAGCGTGCCGTTGTCCAGCGGATCACCGGGCACATAGCCGCCGGTGGAGAGAATCTTCACGTCGTACGCCGTGGTCATCGGCCGGACTCCGTTCCGTTCAGGGGGGCGGGGGACAGGACGAGCGAGGTATGGGTGCCGCCGAGGGACGAGCTGTTGACCAGGACCGGGCGGTGCGCCCCGCCCTCGCGCCAGGCGCCGACGGCGAGGACCGCCGACAGATGGGCACCCGCGCCGGCCGGCTCGCCGAGCACCCGCTTCGGAGCCTCGAACCGCACCCGGCCCAGGTCGAACACCCGCTCCACAGCGGCCTGTTCGGGTCGGTCGGCGGCAGCGAGACCCGCCGCGTTCGCCCAGACGGCCGAGATCTGGTCCGGCCCGAGCCCGGCGCCGCGCAGTGCCTCGCGCATCGCCCGCTCCACGCCGTCGCCCGACGGGTCCCAGCGGCCGATGCCGCACGCGTCCGACGCGGTCGCGTGCCCCAGGACCACGGCGTGGATCGGGGCGCCGCGCCGCTCGGCACTCGCCCGGCGCTCCAGCACCAGCGCGATGCCGGCCTCGGCGAGCGTGTACCGGCGCCCGGCCGCCGAACCGAACAGCGGGATACCGCGGTACGCGTCCAGCGTGCCCGGTGAGAACGCCTCCACCGCCGGCACCAGCAGGCGCTCGGCGCGCCCGGCGCGCAGCATGTCGTACGCGACACCCAGGGCGGCGGCGCCCGCCGCGTGCCCCGACGTCAGCGTCGACGTCGGCCCCTTGGTGCCCAGCGCCATCGCGACCTGGCCGGCCGCGCCGTTGTACACGGTGGCCGGGAACACCGCCGGGTTCGCGGACTGCGCACCCGAGGACAGCACCGGGACGGTGAACCGTTCGCTGCTCTCCATCGGCCCGATCGCGGTGCCGACCACCACGCCGGTCGCGGCGACGGCATCCGCGTCGCCGTCCGCCCGCGCGGCGCCCAGGGCGGCCCGGCACGCGGCGACGGCGAGCTGGGAGACCCGGTCCATGCGCCGGCGCGCCTTGGCGGAGCCGGCCGCCGAACGGTCGAACTCGACCCGGGCCAGGCGCAGTCCGTCCTCCGGCACACCCTGCCGGTGCCCGGCCGCGTACGCCTCCCAGAGCGCCTCGGCCCCCTCGCCGGCCGAGGTGATCACCCCGAACCCGGTCACCACGACCTCGTCCGGGCCGACCGCCGGAGGCGGCGCACCGGGGCCGCCGGGGCGGGCGAAGGCGACGGTGGCGTTGGCACCGGCGAACCCGAAGTTGTTGGACAGCGCGGTGTCCAGCACCATCGGGCGGCCCGTCCCCGCCACCGGGTCGAGACCGCACTGCGGATCCACTCCGGTGAAGGACGCGGTGGGTGGCGCCACCTGGTCGCGCAGGGCCAGCACCGTGACGATGCCCTCCACCGCGCCGGCCGCGCCGAGCAGATGCCCGATCATCGACTTGGTGCTGGACAGTGAGGTCTTCTCGGCGGCCTCGCCGAGCGCGGCACGCACCGCGTTGCTCTCCGCCGCGTCGTTCTTCGGAGTGCCGGTGCCGTGCCCGTTGACGTACCGGACGTCGTCGGGGGTCAGACCCGATGAGGAGAGGGCCGCGCGGATCGCCCGCGCCGCGCCCTCGCCCTGGGGGTGCGGCGCCGTCGGGTGGTGGCCGTCGGCGGACAGGCCGTAGCCCAGCACCTCGGCGACGACCGGGGCACCGGTTCGCTCGGCCGCCTGTCGCGACAGCAGCAGGAGCATGCCGCTGCCCTCGCCCAGCGACAGACCCGACCGGTCCTTGGAGTAGGGGGCCGCTGGCTGTACGGAGAGCGACTCCAGGCTGCTGAACCCGGCGAACGCCGACTCGGTGAAGGCGTCGCTGCCGCCGACGAGCATCGCGTCGGCCCGGCCCGCCCGGATCACGTCCAGGGCGTGGGCGAGCGCGTGCGCGCTGGAGGCGCAGGCCGTGTTGGCACTGAGTACCGGACCCTTGAGGCCGAACGCGGCCGACAGCGCCTCCGCGGCGGCCTGCGGCGGTACGAACGTGTAGCGGTGCCAGTCGGGCGTGCGGCCCTCCTGCACCTCGCGCAGGGCGAGTTCGGCGCTGCGCCAGCCGCCGTGGCAGGTGCCGTACGCGACGCCCCAGCGCTCGGCCGGGATGTCCGCGCCGACCCGCAGGCCCGAGCCGGCCATGGCCTCCTCGGCGGCGGAAAGCGCGAAGTCGACGGAGAGATCACGGATGTCGGAGCCCGGAGCGTAGTCGTAGTCGGGGACGCGGGGTTCGGTGATCTCGCCACCCACGGTGGTCTGGTAGCCGTCCATGGGCAGACGGTGTACGGGCGAGATCGCCACCCGCCCCGCGCGCACCCCGTCCCACAGGGCCTCGGCGGAACCGCCGTGCGAGGTGATCGCACCCACTGAGGCGATCACGACGCCGACGGTCTGGTCAGGAACGTCAGTCATGCGTCTGCTTCCTTCTCTGGACGGGCCGTTGGGCCGCTCACGTGGGCCTGGACAGGGTCAGCGCCACGGCCTGCCCCTCGATGCCCCGGGCCAGCGCCATCGCATGGGACGGCCTGGACTCCCGGGCGCTGCCGCGGACGTGGTCCAGATCGCACACCGGGTCGGGGTGGTCGAGGTTGAGCGTCGCGGGCACCACGCCGTGGTGCAGGGCCAGCGCGCTCACGGCGGCGTTCAGCGCACCGCCGCCGCCGACGAGGTGGCCGGTCTGCGGCTTGGGGGTGCTGACCGGCACCGATCGGGCGGCCGGGCCAAGCGCGGTGCGCAGGGCGATGCTCTCGGAGGTGTCCCCGAGCCGGGTCGCGGAGCCGTCCGACGCGATGTAGCCGAGGTCGTCGGCGGTCAGCCGGGCGTCCCGCAGCGCGTGCCGCACCGCCCGGGACAGGCCGCGGCCCTCGGCGTCCGGTGTCGGTGGGGTACGGGCGTCGTGGCCGGCGCCGTAGCCGGTCAGCTCGGCGTAGATACGGGCGCCGCGACTGAGCGCCGCCTCCTTCTCCTCCAGCACCAGCAGCGCGGCGCCTTCGCCGGGGACCGCTCCGCCGCGCTCCCGGTCGTAGGGGCGGTACGCCTCCTGCCCCAGGTCGTTGCGGGTGGTCAGTACGCCGAGCCGGTCGAGCAGCGTCATCGACCACCAACTGGTGGCATCGTCGTAGCCGCCCGCGATCGCCACGTCCGCGTCCCCGCGGCGCACCGCGCGCATGGCCCGGCCGATCGCGTGGGCACCCGCGTCGGCGTAGCCCGCGAAGAAGGTGCTGGCACCCCGGATGCCGTACGTCTGCGAGATGTTGAACACCGCGCCGGGCTGCAACCCTTCGACGAAGAACAGCGGCGGCATGATGACGTCGGCCTTCCGGCCGAGGTGGGCCAGGTCCGCCGTGCCGTCCGGGCGGCGGATCACCTTCAGCTCGTCGATCAGCTGCTCCATGCGGCCGATCGACTTGTTGCCGCCGAGGTACAGGCCGGTCCGGTGGCCGAGTTCGGCGCCGCCGGCCTGGCTGTGCGGCAGCCCCGCGTCGTCCAGGGCGAGCCGGGCGGCGGCCAGCGCGAGGCGGTCGCCGCGGTTGATGGTGCGCAGTTGGCGCCTGGTGGCGAACCGGGTGGCGTCGAAGTCGGCGATCTCGCCGCCCAGCCGGGTCTGAAGGGGCGACGGGTCGTAGGCCCGGATCGGGCCGATCCCGGACTCGCCGGCCACCAGCGCCTTCCAGTTGGCCTCGGGGCCTTCCCCCAGCGCGGTCAGCAGGCCGATGCCACTGACGACGATCTGGCGTCCGGTGCCGCTCATCGGTGCTCCTCCATGTCGGTGGCCGCGTCGGTGCCCTCCTCGTAACGCCCCACGACCAGACCGACGTTGGTGCCGCCGAAGGCGAACGCGTTGACGAGGGCGTGCCGCACCTCCCGCTCGCGCGCCGTGTTCGGGACGAAGTCGAGGTCGAGCCGACGGTCGGGCGTCTCCTGGTTGATGGTCGGCGGCACCAGCCCGTGGTTGATCGCCCCGATCGCGGTGAACACGCTCAACGAGGCGCCCGCCGAGGTGAGATGACCGGTCATCGACTTCGGTGAGCTGACCAGCAGCCGCTGGGCGTCGTCGCCGAACACCTTCTTGATCGCCGTGGTCTCCGACAGGTCGTTGCCGTGGGTGCTGGTGCCGTGCGCCACGACGTAGTCGATGTCGGCCGGTTCAAGACCGGCATCCGCGATGGCGCCCTGCATGGACTCGATGGCTCCGCTGCCGTCCGGCGGCGAGTCGGTGACCCGCCAGGCGTTCAGGCTGGTGCCGTAGCCCAGGATCTCGGCGTGGATGTGTGCCCCGCGGGCGCGGGCCGCCGTCAGTTCCTCCAGGACGAGGAGGACGCCGCCCTCTCCCAGCACGAACCCGGACCGCTTGCCGTCGAAGGGGCGGCTGGCCCGCTGCGGATCGTCGTTGTACTCCTTCGTCAGGGCCCCCAGCAGGCTGAAGCCCACCAGGTCGAGCCAGGACGTCAGCGAGTCGTGGCCGCCCGCGAGCATCAGCGTCGCGTCGCCCTCCTGGATGCTGCGGAAGGCTTCTCCGATGGCGTGCCCGGAGCCCGAGCAGGCGGTGGACAGACCCAGCATCGGGCCGGTCGCGTCCAACATCCGGGCCATCGCCGCGGTGCCGATGTTCTGGCTGTAGGCCAGCGCGTCCGAGGGCGCGTAGGGGACGAACGCGTCGTCGCGGCCGGTCTCGTCGCGCAGCGCCCCGACATCCACCAGCCACTGGAGGTCCGGCCGGTCCACGCTCGTGCCCGTGGCCACGCCCATGTCCGCGCCGTCGTACGTCCCCTTGTCGACCCCCGCGTCGCGCAGTGCCTCCCAGGCCGCGCCCACGCCGAAGGTGCCCGACCGCAGCAGATGGCGCAGGCCGACCTCGTGGGGCACGGCATCGGAGAGCTTGAAGTCCTTGACCTCGCCCGCGATGGTCACGTCGAAGCCGGTGGTGTCGATCGAGGTCAACTGACCGACTCCGCTGCGCCCTTCGGCCAGCCCCTGCCAGGTGCTCGGCGCGTCGTTGCCCAGCGGTGTGACGGCGCCCAGGCCGGTGACGACCACCCTGCGGTTCATCGCGGCGCCTCCGTCCGCCGTACCTGCCGGCTGTCGACGCGGTCGATCGGATGGAACCGCATCATCGCCCTCCCTCGGTCGTGGGCCGCCCCGGGCCGAGCCGCGCGGTCCGGCCGCCGTCGACGTGGAGCGGCTGTGTGTGTCGTGTACGCGGCGTCGTCACTGGCGAGGAACGCGGTCGCCGCGGCCCGGCCGTCAAGCCTCATGCCGTTCGTCTCCTTCTGCCGTGGGTGTGGTGCGAGCTGGTGCCGTGTCCGGCGGGACCGGCGGCGGGTCGGGGTCATCCGGTGTGTCCGGCGTCGTGCGGGTGGGCGGTTCCGGTCCGGGGGCCGTGTCGTCGGGGGCCGTGTCAGGCGGGCTGAGCACGCACACCAGGACGGCGTGCGCCATGGCGAGACCTCCGCTGTGGGTCAGGGAGATGTCGATCTGCTGCATACCGAGAGACCCGGCGACGGCCGCCACCTCGCCGTACAGCCGCACCCGGGGGCGTCCGCCGCGGTCGTTGACGACCTCGATGTCCGTCCACTCCATGCGCGGGCCCATACCGGTCCCGAGGCTCTTGAGCACCGCCTCCTTGGCGGCCCAGCGGACGGCGAGGTGCTCGCCGGCCCGTCTGCGGCGATCGCAGTAGGCCAGCTCGCGTGGCGTGAACACCGTGTCCCGCAGCCCGGGGTGCGAGGCCATCAACTCCTCGACCCGGGCCACCTCGGCCAGGTCCATGCCGGTCCGCACCCGTAGCGGCCACGCGGCGGGGCGGTCCGGTGACCGCCCCGCGCCCGGTTCACGCAGCGGCTGTGGCGAGCGAGGCACGTTCGGTCACCAGGTCCGACAGGTTCCGCACCGTGAACAGCGTCAGCACCTCGTCCGCCGTGATCTTTCCGGCCAGTTCCCGTACGTCGATCTGGGGCAGCGACTTCTTGAGCTGAGCCAGCCCGACCTCGTTGATGATGTCGTTCTCGTCGGCGAACTCCTCGTCGGGTATGCCGCCCTGGAGCAGTTCGGCGATGTCCGCGACCTTGATCTTCACGTCCGACGCGCGCTCGATGCGGAACAGGACGTCGAGCAGGTCGATGGACTCGGCGTCCAGGTCTCCCAGCAGGGTGGCCTCCGGTATGACCTCGTCGAGATCGATGCCCAGCGCGTCGGCGACGGCCTCCTGGACGATGGCGGTGAAGTCTTTGCCCTCGTACGGCATGTGTCCTTACCCTTCGTGAACGGTTGCTGGTGATGAATGGACCGGGATGGTGCGACCGGCCGTCGGGCCGGCGGTTGATGAGGTGTCAGGACGCCACCGGCTCCTGCCACGCGGCCGGCGCCAGGGTGCCGTGGAGCGCTGTCAGGCGACGCGGGTCCCCGGTGGAGCGGGTACGGACCTCGTCCAGCGTCCGGCGGGCGAGTCCGCTGAGCACCCGGCCGGGGCCGATCTCGGTGTACGCGCCCACCGGGTGCCGTGCGGCCGTACGCAGCACATCGACCCAGCGGACGGGTCCGGTGAGCTGACGCCGCAGCAGTTCACGGGCCTCCTCGCCCGAGCGGACGTAGGTGCCGGTGACCGAACTGATCACGGGCAGGACGGGATCGGCGAACGGCCGGGCGGCGAGCGCGTCGGTGAACTCCTCCTCCACGGCCCTCATCAGCGAGCAGTGGAAGGGGGCACCCACGTCCAGCGGCACGACCCGCTCGGCTCCGGCGTCCAGTGCGACCCGGCCGGCCTCCTCGACGGCGCGGGCATGCCCCGAGATCACGGTCTGCAAGGGCTCGTTGTAGTTCGCGACCTGGACCAGGCCGACGTCTTCGGCGCTGTCGCAGGCGGCCAGCACCTTGTCCGCGGGCAGGCCCAGTACGGCCGCCATCGCGCCGGGCACCTCGCGGGCCACGTCGCCCATCAGCCGGCCGCGCAACCGCACCAGCTCCAGGGCCGACTGCAGGGACAGCACCCCGGCGGCCACCAGGGCCGGGTACTCGCCGAGGCTGTGGCCCGCGGTCACCGCGGGCCGGTAGCCGGCGGCCCGCAGCACATCCCAGGTGGCGAGGCTGGTCGTGGCGATCGCGGGCTGGGTGATCTCGGTGCGGCCGAGTTCCTCGGCGCTTCCGGTCACGCAGATCCGCGACAGCGGCAGGCCCAGGATCTCGTCGGCCTCGGCGAACAGCCGCCGGGCCGAGGCATAGGAGTCCAGCAGGTGCCCGGCCATACCGGGCCGTTGCGAGCCCTGCCCGGGGAACATGGCCAGGCAGCCGGTCGGCGCGCCGGGGCTGACGGAGCCGGTCCGACCGGTCATCGGATACTCCTTCCGTGAGGTGGTGCGGGCGTGCGCGGCCAGTCGGTCGCGTCCGGTGCGGTGGCGGGCTCGGGGCGGTTCCAGGCGGCCGGCCGGCCCCAGCCGCGCTCGGCGGCCGGCGACGGGCCCGGCGCGCCCGGGGCCCGGCGAACCGCGGTGAGTACGACCAGCAGCGCGGCCAGTTCCTCCGGTGTCGGGTTGCCCCGCAGTACCGAAAGCGGCGCGGTCGGTGGCGTGCTCACAGCGGCTCGTTGCCGTGTTTGCGCAGGGGCTGCCGGGCCCGCTTGGTGCGCAGCATGTCCAGGGACTTGATCAGCACCCGCCGGGTGTCCGCCGGATCGATGACGTCGTCGACATGACCGCGCCGGGCGGCGACGAAGGGGTTCATCAACTGCTCGGTGTATTCGGCGACCAGCTCCCGGCGCACCTTCTCCGGCTCCGCCGCCGCCTTGATCTGCCGGCGGAAGATGATGTTGGCCGCGCCGTCGGCGCCCATCACGGCCGTCTGGTTGGACGGCCAGGCGAACGACAGGTCGGAGCCGATCGACTTGGAGTCCATGACGATGTACGCGCCGCCGAACGCCTTGCGCAGGATGACCTGCACGCGCGGCACCGTCGCCTCGCAGTACGCGTACAGGAGCTTCGCGCCGCGTCGAATGATCGCGTTGTGCTCCTGGTCGGTCCCGGGCATGAACCCCGGCACGTCGACCAGCGTCACGAGCGGGATGTTGAACGCGTCGCAGGTGCGCACGAACCGTGCGGCCTTCTCCGAGGAGTTGATGTCCAGCACTCCCGCCATCGCGGCGGGCTGGTTGCCGACGATGCCTACCGAGTGGCCGTCCAGGCGGGCCATGGCGCACACGATGTTCGGCGCCCAGTTCTCCTGGATCTCCAGGTAGTCACCGTCGTCGACGATGTGACCTATGACCGTCCTGATGTCGTACGGCGTCCGGTCGTCGACCGGCACCAGACGCAGCAGTTCCTCGCAGCGCCGGTCCGGCCCGTCCAGGGGCGTGGTCCAGGGCGGCGTCTCGGCGTTGTTCGACGGCAGGTAGGAGAGCAGTTCCCGTACGCCCTCGAAGCAGGACTCCTCGTCCGGGGCCACGAAGCTCGCCACGCCGGTTCGCGTGCCGTGGGTGTACGCTCCGCCGAGTTCCTCCTGCGTGATCTTCTCGCCGGTCACCGCGTGCACCACGTCGGGCCCGGTGATGAACATGTTGGCCATGCCCTCGACCATGAACGTGTAATCGGTGAGCGCCGGTGAGTAGACCGCGCCGCCCGCGCAGGACCCGAGCACGACACTGATCTGCGGCACCACACCCGAAGCGCGGACGTTGCGGGCGAAGAGCTTGCCGAAGCCAGCCAGCGCGTCGATGCCCTCCTGGATACGGGCTCCGCCGCCGTCGTTGAGGCCGATGACCGGGGCGCCCACGGAGTCGGCGAAGTCCAGCAGTTGGTGGATCTTCGCGGCGAACGTCGCGCCCAGCGCACCGCCGCGCACCCGGGCGTCATGGGCGAAGACGAAGACCTTACGGCCGTCGATCTCGCCCCACCCCGTGATCACTCCGTCGCCCTCGGGGTGCGAGTCCTCCATGCCGAAGCCCGTCGCCCGGTGCTCGGCGAACAGACCCAGCTCGGTGAACGTGCCCGGGTCGAGCAGCTGGTCGATGCGCTGACGGGCCAGCAGCTTGCCCTTGGAGAGGTGGCGGGCGTCGGCCTCCGGGTCGTGACCGAAGTGGGCCTCCGCCCTGCGGGCGGTCAGCTCCTCGGTCAGGTCCGCCATCGTGGGTATGAACGCCGGTGCCATCGGCGGGGTCTCGGAGTGGGTCTCGCCGAGGTCCGGCAGCACGGCCTGGGGAGCGTCCGGAAGTGCCATTGCGGTCCCTCTCTGTCCTGCCCTGTCGCTTCGGGGCCTTCTCATCCACTGTCGGACACCGGGATGGGCGCAGGACTGGAGCGCGTCTTGACCGCGGGTGTACTCCCAGGTCGGCGCCCTATAAGGACGGTTGCACGGACGGTTGCACGGTCACGCTCACGGTCTCGGACGGCTCGTCGGCACGGCCCGTCCTGAGCCCGTGCGCGAAGCTGCGCTGCAGACCGTCGAGCCGGTAGCGGGTGGGCAGGTCGGCCACCGCGGCCTCGGCCACGGTCAGGAAATGGGCCTCCACCAACTGCTCGCAGGCGTCCTCGACGGTGGCGAAGTCCTTGCCGAGCACCGGGCACGCCAGATGGGCGTCGAACTCGGACACCGTCAGGTCGGCCAGGCAGCGCAGCACCTCGCGGGCGTCGTCGGGCAGCGCGTTGTACGACGCCGTGAAGCTGTCGCGCACGCTCAGCGAGCTGTGCGCCAGCTCGTCCAGCCGCCGCGCCTCGTCACTCAGTCGTTCCGCGTAGCGGCGCAGCGACCAGTGGGGGCGGGTGTTGAGCCGGACGGCGGCGGCGCGCAGGGCGAGCGGCAGTCCACCGCAGTACCGCGCGATCGCGGCGGCTGCGGCCGGCTCCCGGGTGACGCGCTCCGTGCCCAGCAGCCGGGCCAGGAGCCGCACACTGTGGCCGTGCGGCAGCTCCGCCAGAGGCAGGACGCGGGCGCCGAGCGGAGTGCTGAGCCGTCCTCTGCTGGTGATCAGTACCGCGGTGTCCCCGCTGCCCGGCAGCAGCGGCTGCACCTGCTCGTCGTCGACCGCGTCGTCCAGGGTGATCAGCAGCTGACGCCCGGCGAGAGCCGACCGGTAGACCTCGGCGCGTTCGTCGGGGTCGGCCGGGATCCGGTCGGGATCCGTTCCCAGCGCGCGCAGCAGCCGTCCCAGCACCGCGTAGGGGTCCGCCGGACGTGCGCCGCTGCCGCGCAGCGCCGCGTACAACTGCCCGTCCGGGAAGGCGGACCGCAGTCGGTGCCCCAGGCGCACGGCCAGCGCGGTCTTGCCGACACCTCCGCCGCCGACGAGCAGGACGGCGGGCGGCTGTGACGCGGTGGGCCGGGTCAGGGTCCGCTGGACCAGGTCGAGTTCGCGTTCACGCCCGGTGAAGTCGGGGAGGTCGACCGGGAGCATCAGCGGGACGACGGGGGTGGGCCGGGAAGGGGCGAGGACCTGGTGTGTCCCGGCGCCGTGCGGGTCGCCGCTTCGCTCGGGCGGCGGCGTCGGAGCGGCGGACTCGCCGCGCAGGATCGTCTCGTAGAGCTGCTGCACCCGCCGCGACGGATCCGTGCCGAGATCCTTGGCGATCAGCCGGCGCATCGACTGGTAGTACTCAAGGGCGTCGACGCTGCGCCCCTCCAGGTAGAGCGCGAGCATCAGGCGTTCGCCGAGCTGCTCGGAGAGCGGGTCGGTCAGCAGCGCGGCGCGCAGCTCCGCGAGGACGGCGCCGGGGCGCTCAAGGCGGATCTCGGTGTCCGCCCACTGGCTGAGCGCCTCGTGGTGCAGCTGCCGCAGTGTCTCCCGGACCCGGGCCGCCCAGTCGCTGTGCATACCGCCCAGCGCGTCGCCCCGCCACATGGGCAGTGCCTGCTGGAGCAGCGTGCTGCGTTCCTGGTCGCCGAGGTTCTCCTGCTGGGCGCTCTTGACCAGCCGGCGGAACCGCACCAGGTCCACGGCGCCGAGATCCGTCGATACCAGATAGCCGGCCGGCGACCTGACCAGGCCGATCGGCTCGGGCAGCTCCGCCGAGGCCGTGGCGAGCGCACGGCGCAGCCGGGTGACGTAGGTGTGGACGACGTTACGGACCCCCGCGGGCGGCCGGTCTCCCCATACGCGGTCGACGAGGGACTCCAGCGGCACCGGCCGTTCGGGATCGACCAGCAGGGCGCCGAGGATGCTGCGTTGCCGTGCGGGGCCGATATCGGCCAGAGCGCTACCCGTCCAGAGTTCTATCGATCCCAGTATCCGGAGCTCCATCGAAGATCACCCGTATCCCTTCAGTGCCCGGAAGCTAACTCCGGCCGGTGCAGCGCTCCTTGATTTCTGCTCTGCCCTGACGGAGCACCTGATTCCGTTTCCATGCTCGTCCTGCACTGTCGGGCCCGCGACGTTCGCGGGCCGCGCACGAGCGGCGCTCGCGCTCCAGCAGAGCGCGAGGGACAGGCGAGGGGAGCGGCCTAGCGTCGGCTCCCGAACCGAATCAGCCAAAGTCTGAAGGAGTCTCCATGGCCACCGAGGAGCACGAGTTCACTCTGCCCGGCGCGGATCTTCCGCAGCCCGACGCCGAGCTGCGCAAGCGGCGCGAGGCGGTCGTCATCGAGCACACCGTCGCCGAGGGTGCCTGGGACATCGATGGAGTGCTCGCGACGTTCCCGCGCGGCGGCGTGTACAAGGTCATACCGTTCGAGGAGGGGCCGCTGATCGGTGAAGAGGCCATCAAGAAGGGTTACTTCGCCGAACTGGAGAAGGCGTTCCCGGTCGCGGACCACGGTCTGTTCCATGTCCACCACACGCCGAGCGCGGTGATCGTGGAGGCCCAGTTCCGCGCCAAGCAGGAGGCGGACTGGCGGGGTATCCCCAACCGCGGCAAGACGGTCGACGCTCCCGTGGCGATCTTCTTCCACTTCGACGGCGACGTACTGATCGACGAGACGCTCTACTTCGACATGGCCACCTTCCAGCGTCAGCTCGCCTGAGCCTCGCGTGCCGGGGTGCGCGCATCAGGGCACCCCGGCTGCCCAGGGCTCAGTCCATCGCCGACCGACAAGGACCACCCATGAGCGTGTCCAGGACGGACCGGAAGAAGCCGTCGCTGACCCACTCGGACGGGGTGCGCCCGCTCCTGATCGAGGCCGCGGGCCTCACCCTGTCCGGCCTGCTGGCCGAGCCGCCCGACGGGCCACCGCGGGCGACCGTTGTCGCCGTGCACGGCGGCGGCATGCGCGCCGGCTACTTCGACGGACAGGTCCACCCCGACCTGTCCCTGCTCACGCTGGGCGCCCGGCTCGGCTTCACGGTGCTGGCCCTCGACCGGCCCGGCTACGGCCGGTCCGCGGAGCAGGTACCCGCCGGGCTGACCCTCGACGAGCAGGCCGCCGTCCTGCCCGCGGCGCTCGACGCCTTCGCCGAACGGCACGCCGTCGGGCGGGGGTTCCTGCTGCTGGCCCACTCCTACGGCGGCAAGCTCGCCCTCACCACCGTGGCGCGCACCCCCGGCCTGCTCGCCCTGGACGCCTCCGGCGTCGGCCACCGTATGCCGGCCGACCAGCCGAGGCTCCGCCGCCATCTGGACTGGGAGCGCAACTGGGGACCGCTGGGCCTGTACCCGCCGGGCACCTTCCGCGCGGCCGAGGCCCTGGTCGCCCCCATGCCCGCCCGTGAGGGGGCCGAAGTGGCCCTGTGGCCGGAGGTGTTCGAGGACGTGGCACCGCGGATCGACATCCCGCTGCGGCTGACCTTCGCCGAGCACGAAGCCTGGTGGCTGCACGAGGAGTCGGACATCGCCGACATGACCTCCCGGCTGACCAAGGCACCTGTCGTCCGGGTCGAGCACCAGCCCGAAGCGGGCCACAACATCAGCCTCGGCCACGCCGCCCGCTGCTACCACCTGCGCGCGCTCGCCTTCTTCGAGGAGTGCCTGCAATCCGCCCCGCAGCCCACGACTCGCCCGACGCGCACCCCCGGAGAGACACCATGACCACGCCGTACGAACCGATGCCCGAGGACTGGCAGCGCGCGCTGTGCGTCGTCGCTCATCCCGACGACCTGGAGTACGGGCCCGCCTGCGCGATCGCCCGGTGGACCGCGCAGGGCAAGTTCGTCGCCTACGCCGTGGTGAGCCGCGGCGAGGCCGGGATCGCCACCATGGACCCGGAGGCCACCGGTGCGATGCGCGCGGAGGAACAACTGCGGGCCGCGGCGGCGGTCGGGGTGTGGGACGTCGACTTCCTCGGCCACCCGGACGGCGTCATCGAGTACGGCCTGCCGCTCCGCCGTGACCTCGCGCGCTCGATCCGCCAGTACCGCCCGGACGTACTGGTCACCATCAACTTCTACGAGCGGTGGCGCAGCGGCGACTGGAACACCCCCGACCACCGCAACGTTGGCGTCGCACTGCTCGACGCGGCCAGCGACGCCGGCAATCCCTGGGTCTTCCCCGAACTCGTCGACGAGGGCTTCCAGCCGTGGGCCGGCGTGCGCTTCCTGGCGGTCGGCGGTTCCCCGGAGTCCGGGCACGCCGTCGACGTCACCGAGGGCATGGACGCCGGTATCGAGGCACTGGCCGCGCACGCCGGCTATCTGGCGTCGCTGCCGCCCGACAACCCGATGGCCGACGTCGCCGGTTACCTCACCACCAAGCTCACGCACTTCGGCGAGCGCTTCGGCAATGTGCCGACCATGCCGTTCGAGATCATCGGCGTCTGAACCGGATCACGAGTCAGGTCCTGATTCGCAGTCAGGACCGGCTCAGGACCCGGCGGCGGATCAGGACTCCGCGGCGGAGAACAGCAGGCAGTAGTCGCCGGTGACGCTCTCCGACGGTGTGCTCCACTCGAAGTAGATCTCGCCCTCGAACTCCAGCACCGCGGACAGCGCGTGCCCGATGTCGAACGCCAGCGGGGTGACCTTGCCGCTGGAATCACGGAAGTTGCCGACGCACACGCCGATCCGGCCGCCCGGCCGCAGATGCTTGCCGATGGTGCCGAAGATGTCCGCCAGCTCGGCGAGATAGCGCCCGTAGGAGCCGTCCATGGTGCGGAACGCGGTGAGCGGGTTCTCCGGGTGGTCGTGCCGCGCCATGTACGGCGGGCTGGTCAGGCACAGATCGAACTCGCCGAGCCCGAGCCGGTCCCAGTCGCGCACATCGCCCGCGAGGAACCGGCTCGGCGAACCCGCCGGCAGCCGGGCGTTGCTCGACGCGACGCGCTGATCCTGCAACTCGATCCCGGTGCCGACGCGGCCGAGCCGGTCGGCGACGACGATGGTGGTCCCGTAGCCGGAGAACGGGTCGAGCACCCGACCGCCCGGCGGACTGAACGCCTCCACGATCGGCCGGATCTGCGCCTCGGTGAAGTGGATGTCGTTACGCGCGCCCGGTGGCCGCTCACGTGCCTTGTCCGCGCTGTCCAGGCGGAGCAGTCGGTGTGCCGTCATGATGTCCTCCTACGACGAAGACGACCCGTCTCCCGTCCCGCGGACGATGCCCGCGGTGACGGGGGAGGGGTCGTCGGGCGTGGTCACCTCAGGCCGCGACCTGCTCCTTGCGCGGCGGCGTGTAGTCGGCGTGGTCGACGGCGCGCTCCCACACGGACTCGAACGCCTCCTTGCACTGCCGGATCAGCTTCGGGTCCTCGGAGAACTCGTGCGGGCCCCACGAGCCGTCGCCGTGGAAGTTGGTGTAGCGCACCAGGCTGTCGTCGAACACCCAGAAGTCGTTTCCCGGCAGCAGCAGTTCCGAGGCGCGCTGCCGCGGCAGCCAGCGCACCTTCTCGCCGGCGGGCACGTTGACGATCGTGGTGGTCTCCCACTCGTACTGGATGAACTCGGTCACCGGCTCGGACACGATCCGCGCCCGTCGCCAGTCGATGCCGCGCTTCACCGCGTCCTGCACCAGTTCGACCCAGTCGAGGTGCCGGTCGTACTCGATCGGGACGCCCTTCTGCCAGTCCACGAAGACCGGCCCCTGCGGGGTGTAGATGTCGCGCCCCTCCAGGTGGAGGGCGGAGTGCTTGGTCTGCGCGATCAACTCGGCGAAGGCCGGGAAGTTGCTCGACATACGGATCTCCAATCCAAGGTCGTACCAGGGTGAGGTCGAAGCGACGGTCGCCTGCTCGACTTCCGGGGCGCGGTCATCCGAATACACCGCCCTTCGCCAGTGCCCGCCGTGGGAGGCGGGCCCATGGCCTTGACCCCAGTTGACAGGTACGGCCTCGAACCGGGCTAGAGGATCGGTCCGGCAGCCCCCGTCGTACGAGCCCGCGACGGTCGAGGAACACGGTTCGTCGGGCTCGGGCGGTCGGCGGACAGCCGGTCAGGGGTCCACTCAGGCGTCAATGCGGTACCCGGACGCATCGGTTCGGTGCTGACCGCCGAGACCAGGGCGTCCCGGCGAGAATCCATCAAGTCCATGACATAGAGGTCTTCGAAGCGCAGTGGTGTCCCGTCCCCCTGCCCGTCCAGCGGAAGCGCCGAGAGATCAAGGGTGTCGAGCGAATCCAGGTCCGTCCTGCCTATCTTGATCAACGCCTCCTTACGGACCCATTGGCGCAGGAAGGCGTGATCAGGGTCCGCGTGCGCGGTCACCAGAGCAAGCTCGGCGGCGGTGAGCACGCGGTGCATGACCTCGGTGCCGCGGCCACGCACGAACCGCTCCACGTCAATGCCCACCGGGACATGACCGGCGACCGCGGCCACCACGCCATCGGTGTGGGAGAGACTCAGATACACGTCCGGTCGGTCGGCGAGCAGCGGCCGGCCATGGTCGGTCCCGCCGCACGTCGGGCAGTGCTGGGCGAAGGCCACCTCGGTCGGGGCGACGCCCAGCAACCACCCCGCGCAGAGCCGGACCAGGGCGTGCGCGGCGACAAAGTCCCGACGGGCCGTCTCCCGGTGGAACCGCGCGAGCCGCCCCCGCTCTGCCTCGTTCAGCAGGTGCGTCCCCGCCACCGGATGCCGCAGCACCTCGTCAGTACCTGCCACCACGGCCACCGGGTCGCCGTCAATGACTGGGAGCGCCGGCCAGGATGCGGTCCACCAGCTCGCCGATGGTGACACCGGCCAGTTCGGTGCGCCGGATGTCCACTCCGTACTCCCGCTTGACGGTGACCATCAGGTCGGCGACGTCGAGCGAGTCGATCTCCAGCGTGTCGATCGTGGTCTCGGCGGAGATGGTCTCCTCCGGTAGGCCGAGGTCGACCAGCTCGGTGCGGAGGAGATCGTGCACGGCCTCCGCGGTCACCTCAGTGGGATGGGACATGGGGTTTCTCCTTATGGTTGCGCGGAAAGCGAGCCGCGGGCGAAGTGGGGTACGTCAAAAGCAGTGAGGGGTCGGTTCTCCGGTGAACCGATTCCGGCGTCATCGAACGCTTCCCACACTGCATCCAGTCGCACTCAATAAATGCTTGAGCATCACTCGAAAAATACTTGAGGAATTCCCGAGAAATGCTTGAGAAATGCTTGAGCAGTAGGGCTGTCAAGGGTCGACAAGGCGCGCCTCCCGGGGAGATGTTCCGAAGAATCAGACGTCGAATCCGAACGGGTCGGACAGGTGTCATCCGAGGCTCACCATGCCGTCCCGCTCGCGGCAGAATATGGCTCTGACCTGCACCGACAATTCGGTGACCAGGATTCCTGCCGCTGCCGACGATCACCCGACAGGAATCGGAGTACGTAATTCCGCAGGGCGCGCGCATGCCCCTTTCGGCAATGGCGACGTGTTCTTCTTCGGAGATCTGCACGGTTCCCTACTTTGACACCGACTCATCCCGGTGTCCAGATCGGGACATGCGTAGGGGAGGGCCTGGCGGATGGTATTGTTTGGATCATCTCGGCCGAGTATTGTCGGTGCAATGAATGATGACGTCGTAATCACAGGCATAGGAGCCCTGACTCCGGTCGGAAATGATCGGGAGAGTAGCTGGGAAGCGATGGTGGCGGGCCGATCCGGCATCGCACCCATCACCGCTTTCGATACCGCCGGAATGAGCACCCGATTCGCCGGTGAAGTGAAATCTTTCCGGCCTTCCGACCACTTTGACGTCAAACGCACCCGGCGTATCTCCCGGTTCACCGCGTTTGCTGTCGTGGCGGCGCGCGAAGCGGTGGCCGACGCGAAGCTGGACATCGACGACGACAACCGGGACCGGGTGGCGGTCGTGGTGAACGCCGCGGTCGCGGGCTTCGACACCATCGAGGCGGCCACGCGGCAGTTGGTCGCCGACAGAGAACCGAGTTCCTACTTCGTGCCGTACTCGCTGGCGAACATGCCCAGTTGCGAGGTGGCGATCGACCTCGGCGTCCACGGCCCTGTCAACGCCAATGCGCTGGCCTGCGCGAGCGGCCTGTACGCCCTGGCGGACGCGCGGCGCCTGATCCTCTCCGGCGAGGCGGACGTGGTCGTCTGCGGCGGCACCGACGCGGGGATCACTCCGGTGTTCATGAACGGTCTGTCCACCATGGGCGCGCTGTCCCGGCGCAATGACGACCCCGCCGCGGCGAGCCGCCCGTTCGACGTGGACAGGGAAGGGTTCGTGCTCAGCGAGGGAGCGGTGGTCCTGGTCCTGGAGTCCGCCGAGCACGCCCGCCGACGCGGAGCCACCCCGTACGCCACTGTCAGCGGTGCCGCGTTGACCTGTGACGCCTTCCACGTCAGCGCCCCGTCCCCGACAGGTGAGTACGCCACGGCCGCGATCAGGACCGCCGTCCAGCGGGCCGCGGTCGCACCGGACGACGTCGACTACGTCTGTGCCCATGGCACCTCCACCAAGGCCAACGACCGCACCGAGACCAAGGCTCTCCAGGCGGCGTTCGGCGCGGCGGTGGACCGGATCCCTGTGAGCAGCCCGAAGTCGACCGCCGGCCATCTGCTCGCCGGCGCCGGCGCGCTGAGCGCGATGGTGTGCGCGCTGGCCATCCGCGACGGCGTCGTGCCGCCCACGATCAACCTGAACTCCCCCGACCCGGAGTGCGAGTTGGACCACGTGCCCAACGTCGCGCGCCGGTTGCCCGTACGTACAGCGATGGCGAACGCCTTCGGCTTCGGCGGCCAGAACGTCGTCGTGGTGTTCACCGCCCCCGATCCGCTCTGACGATTCGGGCGAAGAGGCCGGCGGCGCCCAGGTGCCGACGACGGGCGGACAAGCACACGAAGCTCCTGACAGACACGGTGATCTCGGTCGAGAACCGTGTCTGCCAGGAGCTTCGTCGTTGCGCGGAACTGTCCAACTCGCGGTCGGCAACGTCAGGTTGGAAGGCTCACTGCGGGGCGGGGTCGGGCGGCAGACTCGGCGCTGTCGCGCAGCGTGTACCGGAACGCGTCCAGCAGCGCGTGCCACGAGGCGGTGACGAGGTTCTCGTCGACGCCGACCGTGCGCCAGCGTCGCCGGCCGTCGAAGAAGGTGGCCAGTACCCGGGCAGGCGCGGCGCTGCCCCGCTCGCCGGTGGGAATCCGCACCTGGTAGTCCGTCAGCTCCAGCCCGGCCAGTGCGGGGAAGAGCGTGTCGAGAGCCTGATGCAGCGCGCGGTCCAGCGCGTTGACGGGACCGCTGCCCTCGCCAACGGCGACGACCGGCTCACCACCGGGGATCCGTAGCCGTACGTGGGCCTCGGTGGCAGCCTCGCCGGAGCCCTGCTCGACGGTGACGCGCCAGGAGTCGACGGCGAACAGCTGCCGGTCGGCCGCCTGCCCGAACAGCGCCTCGCGCAGCAGCAGTTCGAAGGACGCGTCGGCGGACTCGAAGCTGTAGCCCTTGTTCTCCAGCTCCTTGACACGGGCCGAAGCACGGGCCACCGAATCGGAACCGGCTGCCACCGTGTAGCCCAGCTCGCGGGCCTTGAGTTCGACGGACGAACGACCGCCCATGTCGGAGACCAGGGTGCGCATCCGGTTCCCCACGACGGCCGGGTCGATGTGCTGGTACAGATCGGGGTCCACCCGGAGCGCCGAAGCGTGCAGGCCGGCCTTGTGGGTGAAGGCGGAGGTGCCGACATAGGGGTCGGCCGCCCGGACCGGATGGCCGGTCAGCTCACTGATCGCCTTGGCCGTGGTGGCCATGTCCGCCAGCCGCGCGGCCGGCAGGACCTCGATGCCCCGCTTGAGTACGAGGTCGGCGGCGACGGTGAACAGATTCGCGTTGCCGCACCGCTCGCCGTACCCGTGGGCGGTGCCCTGCACCTGCACCGCGCCCGCCTCGACAGCGGCGAGGGTGTTGGCGACGGCGCAACCGGTGTCGTCGTGGCAGTGGATGCCGAGCCGGGCGCCGGTCTGCTTCAGTGTGTCGGCCACGGCCGCGTGGACCTGGTCCGGCAGCGAGCCGCCGTTGGTGTCGCACAGCACGACGGCATCGGCGCCCGCCTCCGCCGCCGCGCGCACGCATTCAAGGGCGTAGTCGCGGTTCACGCGGTGGGCGTCGAAGTAGTGCTCGGCGTCCACGAACACGCGCCGGCCCGCGTGGACGAGGTACCGCACGGTGCTGGAGATCATGGCCAGGTTCTCGGCGAGAGAGGTCCGCAGCGCCCGTTCCACGTGCCGGACATCCGACTTGGCGACCAGGGTGATCACCGGTGCGTCCGAGGCGAGCAGCGCCTGAACCTGCGGATCCGCGGTGACCAGACCTCCGGGGCGGCGGGTGGCCCCAAAGGCGGCCAACTCCGCGTTCTCCAGAAGGAGTTCCGTGCGGGCGCGGCGGAAGAACTCGGTGTCCTTGGGCACCGCGCCCGGCCACCCGCCCTCGATGAACCCGACGCCGAAGGCATCCAGGTGGCGCGCGACGGCCAGCTTGTCCTGCACCGTCAGCACCATTCCCTCCTGCTGGGTGCCGTCTCGCAGAGTGGTGTCGTAGAGCTGCACGCCTCGCACTGCCATCACCGTGACCCTCCTGGGTAGCTCACCGCACCACGGTCCGGCAGAGCCCTCAAGCATCACTTGACCCGCCGCCTGGCGACACCGGCGATCGGAAGGCGAGAACCGGCGCGTTATGTGGTGTCGGCGCTACGGGCGATAGCTTGACGTTCGGACTTCGGTCCGCCGGAGGCAGTGGGCATCCGGCGCGGACCGGTGTCGCTTCCATCAATAATTCGGCCGCCCGGAAGTCCGCGTACGCTTGCCGTTCACACCGTGAGTTTGACCGCTTCGAGCCAGTGGTCGTTTTCCAGGGTGCCGCCGAAGTTGAGTTCGGGGCGTGGGGGAACGCATTTTTCGTCGCCCCAGTTCCAGTCGTTGACTTTGCTGCGCTGGCAGATTTGGCCGCTGCCTATGTTGATGGCGAAGCCCGACATGTTGGGGGCGCCTTTCGCGGTGCTGCCTATGTAGTTGTTCTTGCCGCTGGCCTTGATGGCCGTCCACGACTTCTCGAACTTGCCCTGGCCGTTGGTCGACCCGGGGTCGTGGAGGAAGGCGACAGCGGCCGAACCGTCGGCTCCGGACACCGCGATGTTGAGGGCCTTGATGGGCCGGTTCTGGCCCACCGTGCCGGCCATCGTCCCGTCGCACACGGGCTTCTGCCAGCCCTGTCCTGAGACATACGCGCTGTAGCAGATGTGCCGACCGGACGCGTCGTTCCTGGCGAGACGGTTCACGGCGGTGGCGGCGGTGTCCCGTGGGGGCTTCGCCGTCACGGTGGTTCGCGGGGGATTCGCGGTCACGGTGACCGGCGGTGGCACCGCGGGCCCGGTGTCCTTGTCCCCCTTCTTCGGGTCCTTCGACTCGTGCGGCGAGGCCGTCGTGCTGGGTGAGGGCGAAAGAGCGCCGGTGATCGACGAGGCGGACGGTGCCGGACTTCCGGCATGAGGGGAACTGCTCGTCTCGGTGCCGGCGCCCGCGGCCTCCTTCTGGCCCCCGCCGTCGTCCGATCCGCCGCTGCCCAGGATCACCAGCGGAACGACGACAAGGGCGGTCACGACGAGGGCCATCGGTCCGACGACCACAGGATTGTGCAGCAGACCGGGCGACTCGTACTCGTCGTCCGACTGGCGTGCTCCGTTCCTGCGGAGGATGTTCGGGAGCCTGGGCGTGGTGGCCGCGGGGCCGGGAGATGGGGGAGATGCGGCCTGCCGCTGTTCCGCTACCGGGTACGCGTTGACGCCGAAGTCGTCCTCGTCTTCCTCGTCGTCAACGTCCTTCCCCTCGTCAATGTCGTTCCGCTCATCGACGCGGTTCTCCTCATCGCCCTCGTACTCGCTCTCGTACTCGTATTCGCCCTCGTTCTCGCGCCCAACTAGGTATTCGTCCTCGCCCGCGTCATCGTCCTCGCGGTCGTCGGCAAGGCTGACACCCTCGTCCTCGTCTTCGTCCTCGTCCGCCCAAGAAGGCACCGCCCCCGCCGCGGCACCGATCAGCGGCGCCGGTACGTCGTATCCGGTCTCCGCCACCGGCTCCCCGGCCGGTTCGATCGGCTGCTCGTCGTGTTCCCGGGGCACCGGGACCGGTTCCGGCACGACCCCGGCGGCATCGGGCCCCGGCTCGTGCTGGTCCAGAAGGGTGCTCGAACCGTCGGGCGTGACCTCGACCCAGGCCACGTAACCCGCGGCGGGGTCCGAGATGAGTGCCGTCACGGTGGTGTCCAGGTCGCGTGCGTGGCCGTGCAGCGTGTCGAGGATCGCGGCGTCGAGCGTCATGTCGTCCACCGCCGGCACGGGTTCGCCGTCGATGGTGGCCGAGCCGTCGTCGGAGATGACCACCGCGAAGAGAGGGGCCGGTTCGGACGACCCCCCGGCAGAGCCCCCGGGAGACCTTTCAGCAAACCCCCCGGCAGGGTCCGGCTTGCTGAAATACATCGATGTCCCGGACTCGGCAGAGTCACCCGCCACGATCGACTCGTCCCTTTCCTCTTCATCGCCCCGGCTCATGGTCATTCCTTCCTTACGTTCCCGGCTGTTCGGTCCGGTCGGGGGAGCGTTGCGACAGTCCCCTCGTAGCGCAACGGGCGTGGCGCGGAAACGGTTCAATGCCTCGTATCGACGCCTTGTGCGGCATGACTCCTGACGGCATTTCGTTCTCCTCCGTTCCGTTCGGGCGTGATAAATGGGAATTGGCCGATTCCCGGCGTTTAGGCGGTGAAGAAGTGGCCGGAAGCGGGCGCTTCGAGAACGCCTTTCGGGTAGCCCTGTTCAGTAAGCTCCGGAAGGTGTCACTTAATGAAGACTTCTTGCGCTTCACCGTGCTGGGCCCGGTCAGGTCCTGGCGCGGCGAGGCGGAACTCGACCTCGGTTCGCCACAGCAGCGGGTCGTACTCGCGGCGCTGCTGTTAAGGCGGGGGCGCCCCGTCACGCTCAGCGAGTTGCTGGACGCGGTATGGGGTGAGGAACCACCACCGGCGGCCGTCTCCGTTCTGCGGACCTATATATCGCGCCTGCGCAAGGTGTTGGAGCCGCGCCGGGACGCGGTGGACGCGGCACGGGTGGTCGTGTCGGTCGGCGACGGATACCTGGTGCGGCTCCAGGATGACGCCCTGGACCTGGCCGTCTTCGAACGCCGGGTCGCGGAGGCCGCCAAGGCGCGCGCCGCCGGGGAGATGTCCGCCGCAGCGGATCTGCTGCACGCCGCGCTCGGCGCGTGGCAGGGAGCGGCGCTGGCCGGACTCCCGGGCCCGCTGGCCGAGTCCGAGGGTTCGCGGCTGAACCAGGAACGGCTCAGCGCGTTGGAATCCCGATTGGACATCGATGTCACCCTCGGACGCCACGGCGAAGTCATCGCCGAACTGACCTCGCTCACCGCCAAGTACCCCCTCTGGGAGCAGCTGTGCCGGCTGCTCATGCTGGCGCTCTACCGGTCCGGTCGGCAGGCCGAAGCCCTGGCGGCCTACCGCAGGACGCGCGGCGTCCTGGTCGCCGAACTGGGCATCGAACCCGGAGCGCCGCTCAGGGAACTGCACGACCGTATATTGGCGGCCGACACGTCCCTGGTCGCCGACCCGCCTCGGCAGCCCGACCCCCCGCCGAAGCCGGCTTCCCCGGACGTCCCCCCGGCGACCCGCCCGGCTCAACTGCCCCCCGGTCTGTCCACCTTCGTCGGCCGAAACGCCGAACTCGCCTGGAGCCGTGACCTGTTGTTCGGCAGCGGCACGGAACCGTCCACGGTGGTGATCAGTTCGATCGGCGGAATGGCCGGTGTGGGCAAGAGCGCCCTGGCCGTCCACTGGGCCCACCAGATAGCCGACCGCTTCCCCGACGGACAGCTCTACATCAATCTGCGCGGCTTCGATCCGACCGGCTCCGTCGTCACACCGGACGAGGCCATCCGGGTCTTCCTCGACGGGCTCGGTGTCCCCCCGATGCGGATCCCCGCCGGACTCGAAGCCCAGGCGGCCCTCTACCGCAGCCTGCTCGCCCACCGGCGGGTGCTGATCCTCCTCGACAACGCCCGCGACTCCGAACAGGTCCGCCCCCTGCTGCCCGGCAACCCCGGCTGCACGGTCATCGTCACCAGCCGCAACAAGCTCACCGGCCTGGTCGTCAGTGACGGCGCCCATCCCCTCACCCTGAACCCGATGACGCCCGTCGAAGCACGCGCCCTCCTGGCGCGCCGCCTCGGCACCGGCCGACTGGAGGCGGAACCCCGGGCCGCCGACGAGATCATCGCGCGCTGCGCCCAACTGCCCCTGGCGCTGGCCATCGTCGCCGCGCACGCCGCCGCACACCCCGTCTTTCCGCTCATCGCCCTGGCCGAGGAACTGCGCGACAGCCACGGCAGCCTCGACGCCTTCGTCGCCGGTGACGACCTCACCACCGATGTACGGGCCGTCTTCTCCTGGTCGTACCAGGCGCTGTCCGACCCGGCCGCACGCCTGTTCACGCTGCTCGGCCTGCACAGCGGCCCCGACCTCTCGGCACCCGCCGCGGCCGGTCTCGCCGGGCTCCCGCCGCGCGACACCCGGCGGCTGCTGACGGAACTCACCCGTGCCCATCTGCTCACCGAGCCCTTCCCGGGGCGCTACGCGCTGCACGATCTGCTGCGCGTCTACGCCGAGGAACGGGTCCGTGCCGACCGGACACCGCGGGAGCGCGAGGAGGCCGTCGAACGCCTGCTGGCCTGGTATCTGCACACCGCCGACGCCGCCTATCCCCAGATCACCCCGAGGCGGCGCAGGATTCCCCTGGAACCACCGCCCGCCTCCTGCCGGCCCCTGGAGTTCACGACACAGGAACAGGCCCTGGAATGGTGCGAGACCGAACGGGCCAATCTGGTCGCCGCCGTGCATCAGGCGGGCGCCTCGGGGCTGTCGGGCATCGCGTGGCGGCTGCCCGCCGTCCTGTGGGGGTTCTTCTACCTCCGCAGCCACATGCTCGACTGGTTCGACACCGCACGCACGGGCCTGTCCGCCGCGCGCGCGGCCGACGACCGCCCCGGCGAGGCCCAGGGGCTCATGGACACGGCCGCCGCGCTGCGCAGCGCGGGCCGGTTCGACGAGGCCGTCGAGGAACTGCACCGGGCGGTGGCCGCCTACGAGGAGCTGGGAGACACGGACGGCCTCGGATCGGCCACCGGGAATCTGGGCGACGCCTATCTCCAGTCCGACCAACTGGACCATGCCGTCGAGTACATCAAGCGTTCCATGGACATCGAACGGCAGGACGGCACCGCCTGGGCGAAGGGAATCTCCCTGGCCAACCTGGGCGACGTCTACCAGCGGCTCGGCCGGTTCGACGAGGCCATCGACGCCCTGGAAGAGGCCCTGGTCATCCTGCGCGCCAACGACAACCGCTGGGTCGAGGGTGTCACCTACGACATCCTCGGCACGATCCACTGCCGGCTCCAGCACTACGACCAGGCCGTGGAGTACTACCACCTGGCCCTCAAGGCGCACCGGGACGTCTGCAACCGCTGGGGAGAGGGCGACACCCTCTACAACCTCGGGGACGCCCGGCAGGCCGCGGGTGACTCCGAGGCCGCGTACGACAGTTGGCGGCAGGCACTGGCACTCTTCACGGAGTTCGATCATCCGGATGCCCAGAAGGCGCGCGCGAGACTCGACGGCCGGGACGTCCCGCCCGACGCATGAGGCCCTGAGGCCGCGTCGGGCGGGACCGCTTGATCTCTCATCTCTACCGGACACGGTCCGCTTCAGCCCGCCTCGCGGTAGACACGGCCGCTGGCGTTGGGGGTCGTTCCGTTGTAGAGGCCGGTCGGGCTGGTCTGGGTGGAGAGCGTGAACCACGCGTAGCGCTCCACGAAGTCCAGTCCGTTCAGCATCTGCGTCGATCCCTTGACGAAGTCGGCCTGCTCCTGTTCGTTCGGGTAGCGCGGGGTGCCCTGGGAGAAGTCGATGAGGCCGTACTCGGTCAGCCAGATCGGCTTCTGGTAGCGGTCATGGACAGCCTGGAGGTAGCCCCGCAGATGGTTGACGGCCTCCGGGCCGAAGTCCGAGCCGTACCAGTGCAGCGGAATGAAGTCGACGCGCAGACCGCGCTCGGCGGCGCCCTTCATGAAGCGGTCCAGCCAGCCACCTTCGAGGTCAGCGCCGGTGGCGACGGCCGGAGCGCCCATGCGCAGACCGGTCGACTGGAGTCTCGGCCACAGGTCCAGTGCCTGTTCGGGCGTCATGTTGGACTGTGAGGGCATGTCGGGCTCGTTGAAGCCGAGCAGGGTCTTGCCCTCGTTCTTGGCCCGGCCCAGTTCTTCGTCGGTGACGGAGCCGGGGCCCCAGATCATCGGGACGTAGTCGACCCCGTTCGGCCTGGTGACGTTGCCGGTGGTGGAGGTCCAGTTGTAGTACCAGGACGCACCGGAGTCGGCGAGGGCCTGCGCGGCACCGTCGACCGGGTTGAGGCTGATGCCCCTGTTGCCCTTGGCCGCGGGCGGATTGCCACCGGGGTCGCGCACATCGGCGTTCCTGGGGTCCACCGTCCGGACCGGTTCCTGCGGGGCGGCGCCGGAACCCTCGAAGGCGACGGTCAGGCCGGTGCACTTGGTGCACTGGTAAACGACCGCGTTCCCCGGCTCGGCGTCCTGCTTGGACCAGGCGTACGCGGTCGGGCACTTCTTGTTGATCGCGTCGCTGTACGGGGTCTTCGCGTCCCGGTTCGGGTTCACGCAGACCACGCCCTTGCCGGTGGCCGGGTCCTTCACAAGGTTGTCGGCCGGACAGGTGGCCAGCAGATCCTCGACACACCCCGCCACCGCGCACTCACCGCTCTGCGGCGGGTCCACGCCGTCCGGGGTGATGGTGATGGGCATCGAGACGGCGTTGACGTAACTGATGTTGTACCAGGGCGCCAGCGCATCGGCCGGATCGAAGTTGAACTCGGCGAGACCGGTGGGCTGTTCACCGGTGGAGCACCGGTCGGCGAACGGTCCGCAGTCACCGACGACACAGTGGAAGGTGCTGCCTTCCTCACCGGTACAGCCCTCACGCGCGAAGAACTTGCCGCGCCAGTGCCCGGCGCCCGAGTGCTCGGGGATGGTGATGGTGGCGGACTGGCCCGGGTCAAGGGTCGGCAGTCCGGTGAGTGCCTGCGAGCCGTCGGCGTTGACCGTGCTGCCGACCCAGATACGGCCGGCCGTCTTGTTCTTGAACGTGACGGTGTGCTCGGCGCCGTTCGCGTCCCCGACGGATTCGCTGTTGATGTCTCCGCCGTCGGAGCGGTTGGCCTGGACGGCCATGGCGGTGCCGGTGACTCCGACGATCACCAGTAACAGGGCCAGGAGCCAAGTTGTGCGTCTGCGCATGGAGCATGCCTCTCCGTCGAGCTTGCGCGGTCGACCTATGGGGTGCCGCCGCGGCAAGCACGACGGATGCGCGCGGCGGATGGTTCACCGTTCCCGCGTGCGACCGATGCCGGTTCGGACGACGGGAGCAGGGCCTCCTGGTGCTGCTCGCTCGTGATCGCGGTCCCGAGCCACCGGGAGGCCCCGCCGTCATGCCCTCAGGCCGACTGCGGCCTCCGGCAGGTCACTTGGGGCCGTGACCCGAGGACTTCTTCTGCCTGGTACCCGAGGTGTGCTCCTGGTGCCTCCGACTGCTCTCGCCGGTCGTTCGCCGCTGCCCCTGGCTGTAATCCTGCGGGGTCACCGGGCTCATGAAGGTGAGATTCGTCTGCGACTGGGACGCCTGACCCGCCTGGGGCTGGGTGGTCTGGGCCGGCTGGGCCGCGTAGTACGCCTGGCTTCCGTACGTCTGGCCTTGGTCCCCGTACGTCTGGCCCCCGTACGCCTGGCCTGTCTGCGCGGCTTGGGTCGGCTGTGACTGGTCCCGTTGCAGCCAGGCGGAAGGCGCCATGGTGATCTGCTGGTGGGGGTCGTTGCTCGCGTAGGCCGCGATGTTCCGGTAGGTCGCGTACAACTCCTCTCGGGCATTGTTCATGTCCCTCTCCGCGCGTTCTTCGGTCGAGGACCTTCGTCCCGGCTCCTGTGGCATTGCGTGACGCTCCCATCAGTCCAGAGAGTTGTTGGCCAAGGTGTTCCGAGCCCAACAGGTCGTGGCTGAAGCACTTTTGTCCGACGGTCCTGCGGAGCCCGTTGGTACCTCCAACGGATGTGGAGAGGGGGACGGTTCACCCAGGTCGGACATTTTCGTGTCCGCGGGGGCCAGGGTTGAACCGCCGGCCCAAACCGCCCGTCGTGTCCCATGTCGGCAGACCCGGTCCAGGAAACCCGATCCATGCGAGTCCGGCAGGGAGAGAACCGAGGAGAGAGGGCGATCATGGCGGACAACGACCCGCGGCCCCAGGGAACGAGGCGGGCGATCGGCGCGGGCCCCGAAATGAGGATGGCGCGGGACCTGATCGCCGCCGAGTACGAACTTCGCGAACCCTCCATGTCCGAAAGCCTGGTGGGGGTGTTGCGGGACGCGTGGAATCGCCTCATGGGCCGGTCGGCGCCGACGGGGGGAGAGGCTTCGTACGGCGGTGGTCCGGAGGTCGGCCCGCCGGGCCGGGGCGGGTACGCGCCCGGGGGGCAGCAGCAGCCCGCCGCCGAGATGCGGGACCCCAGGACGGCGGCGGCACAGATGACGCTCATGCGCCTCGACAGGGCGGTCGAAGGACTTTCGCCCCGCCAGTACGAGGCATTCGAGGACGCGGTGCTCCATGTGCTCAGGTCCGACAAGAGGCTGGACGACGCGTATCGCACGGCACCCGACAGCATGCCGATCGTCAAAGCGTGTGTCACCAACGCGCTGCACCGGGAGGACCAGCGCAAGCGTTCCCGGGACGGGGTCGCGGCCCGCGAAGTCAAGCGGCCCGGAAAACTGGAGAAGCACCCGCGACCGCAGGACCCCGCGACGAATCGTCAGGTCACCCGGACGTCGGGGCCGGGTGCCCCAGCCGGAGCCCTGCCCGCCGACAGGCAGTCCCTGGTCGGCACGGAGGGCATGAAGTCCATCCAGGACTCGTCGTTCGGACCCGCCGCCCAGCACCGGAGGACCCGCTCCGGCACCCCCCAACCAGTCAGGAACCCGTCCGCCCAGGCCCGGAGTGGCCCGACGCGGTGAACCCACCGACGGAGAACCGGCCACAGGACCGAACACAGAACCGGACACCGGACCGGACAATGAACCAGATCTACGGAGAGCCGTGCCAGCCATACCGACGAAGAACCCCGGCACCGGGACAGGAAACCCCGCCGCCCCGCAGGAACCCCTCGCGCCGCCGCTGTTCATCCTCTACCTGGAAGGGCCCGCCTACGCGCACACGCTGCGTCAGCTCACCCTCTGGACCCACCATGTGCTGCTGCCGGTCTACGGCAGGGAAGTCACCTCCGCGTCCCCTTGGTGCGCCCGCTGGTGGGAACACCCCGAAGCCATCGCCCAACTGCACGGCCTGTGGCTGGCCTGGGGTGACCTGACCGGTCCGGGATCTCCGCTGACCGGCCCCGCCATGTGGCACCGCGACTACATGTCACCGGTCATGGCGACCCTGCGGGACCCGCAGGGCCCCTTCGCCGGCTGCAAGCCCGGCATGCACCGCGGCAAGGAGACTCCCGTCGTGGACGTCGTCGACCCGTTCGCGCCGCCGCCCGCGTGATCCGGCGGTCGCGGCATCGACGGCCGAGTCGGCCGGTCGGTCCCGAAGTGTGTCTTGAACCAACCCGGTTCCGGTTCCGTTGAGTTCGACGGCAAGCAGTTCTCCTGCTACGGGAAGGACACACGACATGCCCGAAACCCCCGTCTGGCGTATCGACCTGGAGAGAGGGCGGCGGCCCTCCCTCACGGACGAGACACCGGAGTTGTACGACAGCGCGAGCTTCCCCTCCTCCCCCGATGGGTCATCGCTGGGCTTCATCGACCAGGGCAACAACCTGTACGCCGCCGTCCCCGACCGTCAGGAAGGGTGGAAGGTATGGCTGGCACAGGGACAGCAGTGGGTGGAGACCAACCGTAAAGAGATCATCACGGGCGTCAAGGTCATCGCCAACTCGCTCGTCCTGGCCGGATCGACGGTCGAGGCGTACGGGCCCGCCTCGGCCCAGACCGGTGGGCTCGCCGCGAAAACGACCGGCTCCGTTCTGAACACGCTCACGCAGGGCTGGGACGTGTACAACAACGTGAGTTCCGCGCGCCAGACCTATGCGGAGGACGGCCTCAACTCGGGGGTGGTCCAGGACTCGGTCAGGGCGGTGGCGCAGGGTGTGGCCCTGGGGGGAGGAGTCACGAACGCCTTCGCCCCCTGGGTGGGCAAGGCCGCGGGACTGGTGCAGCAGGGCACGGCCATCGCCTCGCTCGCGACGACTGGTCCGACGAGCCAGGAGACGAAGGAGGCCAGGAAGAAGAAGGGCCAGACCTTCACCCAGCACCGCAATGACCACATCGACGTGGCGGAGCCGGCGGCGGGACAGCCGCGGCCCCGGCACGGTGGCCAAGGTCGGCCTGCCGACGCCGATGTGACCTTCCGGCCCGTGAACTACGAGGATTCGAGAAGGCCGCGGGCTCGGCGGCAGGACACGGAAGTGGACCCGAGCGCGTACTCGACTTCGTCGGCGGCGGCACGGTATACGCCCACGAGCGCGGCGCAGAACGCGGACACGTCCTATTTCGCGGCGCAGGGGCAAGGGCAGGGGCGGGGACGGGGGCAGGACAGCCCGTCCCAGGCGGACACGAGTGGGTTGGCGAGGCAGGGTGACGTCCGCAGGCCCGTCCGGCGTCAGACGACGTGGACCGAAACCCCCAGCAGCAGCTCCTCCAGCCGCAGCCGCAAGTGATCAGTTCGGCGAAGACGGCGCCTCGGTGAATCACCCATCCTGCTGAAGGACGGCCGCCGTTCGCGTTCCGGCTCGCCGTGAACCGGCCGATACGCCGCCCGCTCGACGGACGGCGTATCGGCCTCCGCTCTGCCCCGCGTCCTCACGCGTCCGGCCGTACCACCCCGAGGATCGCCATCGACGCGGCCGGTGCCACGGTCACCGATCGTCCGGGGCGCGGGGAGTGGATGATCTGGCCGTCGCCGATGTAGAGGGCGACATGGCTGGCACCGGAGAAGTAGACGATGAGGTCGCCGGGACGCATCTTCTCGACGGGGACGTGCTTCAGCCGGCGCCACTGTTCCTGCGAGGTGCGCGGGATGCGGACGCCCGCGGCCAGCCAGACCTGCGATGTGAGCCCGGAGCAGTCGAAGGAGTCGGGGCCCTCGGCGCCCCAGACATAGGGTTTGCCGAGCTGACGGGTGGCGTGGGCGATGGCTTTGCGGCCCGCCGGGGTCGCCTTGGTGCCGATCTTCTTCAGGATGCCCGTGGCCACCCATTTCGCCTGGGCGTCCCGGGCCTCCTGGTCGTCCAGGTCGGTGAGACGCCGGCGCTCCGGTTCGGCGAGGCGGGACTCCAGCAGCTCGGCGGCGGCGATGTCGCGCTTGATCTTCCTGCGCTCCGCGGCCATCTCGCGGCGGCTCGCCTCCAGCCGCTTCAGTTCGCCGGCCGCTTCGGCGGTGCGGGCGCGCAGGTTTTCGCGCGCGGCCGTCAGTCCGGTCATCACGTCCCGCGTGGTCTCCTGGGCCCGCAGACTGCGGCCCGCGTTGTCCAGGGCGTGGCCGGGGTCGGGGGCGAGGGCGAACTGCAACTCGGCGGGGAAACCGCCGTTCCGGTACTGCGCACGCGCCGCCGCTCCGGCCAGTGAGGTGAGGCGGGTCAGCTCCTCTTCCGTCGCATCGACGCGGGCGTTGAGCTTGCCGACCTGCTTCTTCCGCGCCGCCACCTTCTCGCCCGCACCGTTGTACTTGTCCGTGGCGACACCCGCGTCGTGATAGAGGCGCTCCAGCCGGGCGCGTACCTCGGTCAGGGTCTCCGGGTCGGCGTACGCGGCCTGCTGGGTCGTCGCCGTCAGAGCGCAGGCCAGGGCGACCGCGGTCGCCGCCCGTTGGCCTTGAGTGCGCATGGGCCGTCTCATCTGGGCCGAAGCTCCCTTCGTACGGTCGGACCGGGGCGGGGACGGGAGTACGCCCGCACAGATCGGGGAGTACGCACTCACAACGGACGGCTCCCGCAGGGCGGTTCAAGGACGCGTGAACCAGTGACACCCGGCATCCGTTGTGCGCGGGAAGCACGTACGGCGAGTGAAGGCGGCCTGATGGAACCGGAGTTGCTGCTCCTGGCCCTCGGCGTGGGGCTGGGCTCCGGGTTTCTGCTGGTCGCCGTCCGGCAGACGGCGACGATCGCGCTCCTCGCGGTGCGGGGAGTACTCGTCGTGGGCCGGGTGACGGCACGGACGGCGACCGACCGCAGGCGCGGCGGGCTCGTGGCGTTCAACGACCACCTGGGGCGGTCGTTCGTCCTCGATCCGGGGGCGTACGGGGCGCTGTACGGTCTGCCGCCGATCGGCGACACCGTGCCCGTGGCCTATCCGCGCGACCGGCCCCAGGCGGCCCGGGTATGGGCGCCGCGGCATCTGCTGGCCCCGCCGTTCGGATGGTTCCTCGCGGCGACCCTCACGTTCGGTACCGCGCTCGCGGTGACACGATGAGCCAGGGCGGGGGAGACCCCGGCCCGCCCGGACGGGTCCACGAGATCGATGTGCTGCGCGGGTTCTCCCTGCTCGGCATCCTGTTCGTCAACGCCCTGATGATGTCGGGCCCTTACACGGCGCTCGGCGGCGGACCGGAGGCGTCCGACGCCGACCGGGTCGCCGCCTGGCTGATCACCGCGCTGGTCTCCGCCAAGTTCTACCCCCTGTTCGCCTTCCTGTTCGGCTACAGCTTCGTGCTCCAGACCCGGTCCGCGCGACGGGCGGGCGCCGCGTTCGCGCCACGCCATCTGCGGCGCACGCTGGGGCTGTTCGGGATCGGTATCGCCCACGCCGTGCTGCTCCACCCCGGCGACATCCTGACGATGTACGCGGCCCTGGCACTGGTCCTGTACGGCCTGCGCGGCCTGACCCCCCGGGCCGCCGTACGGATCGCGGCCTGCCTCCTCGTGGGCCTGTCCGTGCTGCTCCTCGGATACGGGCTGCTCACCGTGGCCGCCACCGAGCCGCTGACACCCGAGCGCTACGCACCCCTGGTCGCCGACACCGTCGCCGCCCACCGCGGCGGAGTGCTCTCGGTGCTCGGGGTCCATCTGCGGGACCTGCCGGCGACGCTCGAAGCGAATCTGCTGTACGCCCCTCAGATGCTGGCCGCGTTCCTGGCGGGCCTCGCGGCGGCCAAGTCCGGCCTGGTGGAACGGCGTGCGCACGACCGGCGATGGCTGCGCCGGACCGTCGTACGGTGGCTGCCGATCGGGCTGGCCGGCGGTGTCGTCACGGCGGTGTGCGCGAACGGGCCGCTGGACAGCCGCTGGTTCCTCGTCGGCCACGCGGCGGCCGTGCTGACCGGACCGGCGCTGACGGCGTCGTACGTCTGCGGACTGCTTCTGCTGCTCCACTCGCGCGGCCGGGCGGCGGCCGTACTCGCCGCCTCCGGACGGATGGCGCTCAGCCACTACCTCACCCAGTCGCTGGTGCTCGCGTGCGTGTTCACCGGGTACGGCTTCGGGCTCTACGACCGTGTCGGCACCGTTGTCGTCCTCGCGGGGTGCCTGGTGCTGTTCGGCATCCAACTCGCCGTCGGGACACGGCTGATGGCCCGCACACGGTACGGGCCCGCCGAGCTGGTGCTGCGTACGATCACCTCGGGGCGGCGTCCCGGGGGGCGGGAGGCGACTTGGCCAGCGGCACACCCGTCGGACGGCCACCCGTCGAACGGCCACCGGTCGGACGGCCACCGAGCAGACGGCTCGCGGCCCGTGCGGTGATGGCCGCCGTCTCCGCCTTCGCCGCCGCCGAGATCGCGTCGGCGCCGGGCTCCTTGTACCAGGGGCGCAGCCGGATCAGGGCGGGCCGGACACCGGTGGCCAGGAGGAGCGCGGTGCCCTTGGGGAGGGCGCGGATGCGATCCGGGGGCAGCACGGCCTCCTGCCGGTAGGAGTACGAGCGTGAAGTGCCGTCCTTGCTGCGGGAGATGCTGGGGGTGCGCACATCGTGCTGACCGACGAGCGTGGAGATCTTCTGCACGAAGTCCGCGTCGTCCAGACCCGCGCCGAGGAGCTTCACGGTGGCCGCGCTCCACAGCGCGTCCATGCCCACCTCGCCCCACACCCGGGCTCCCTGGCGGTAACTCTGCAACAGCGTCACGACGTTGATGCCGCGTGAGCCGAAGTGCGAGTAGAGATCCGGGAGATCGGAGATACGGCACACGTTGGCGGCTTCGTCGAGCACGGCGGTCAGCGGCGGGTCGAGACGGCCGCCCATCCGCTCGGCGGCGACCACACCCGCCCGCATCGTCGCGTCGGCGAGGCCCGCGATGACCCCCGCCGCCGAACCGCCGCCGTCCTTCGACAGCAGATAGAGCGTGTCGTGGCCGAGGACGTGCTCGTCCGGACGGAACTCCGGAAGGTTCGGATCGGGCGTGACCCAGGCGAGGATCTCGGGGTCGAGAAGACAGGAGACGGTCTGCCGGGCGGTCTCGTAGATGCCGTCGCGCGTCTCCACAGCGCCGCGTACCGTGCCCTGCAACTGCTCGGCCATCGCGACGAGTCCGGCCTGGCGGAGCAGGTCGACCGGGGTGCGGTCGGCCGGGTCGGCGAGCCAGGCGAGGAGTTCGGTCACCGGGGCCCGGTTGCGCGCGGCGGCCAGGAACAGCGCGGTGAGCGTGTTCTGGGCGGCCGAGATCCAGAAGTCCTTCTTCGCGGTGTCGTCGTTCACCGACGCCACGAAGTGACCGGCCAGCCGACGGGCCGCCTCGATGGTGTCGCACTCGCCGAGCAGGTCCCACCACATGGCGCGCGGAGTGTGCGCGATGCCCTGCGGGTCGAACGTCCATACCGTGCCGGCCTTCTCACGTTCGGCGCGGGTGACGGCGTACACATCGGACTTGTTGGAGGTCAGCAGGACGGCGCCCTGGGCCCGCAGCACCCGGGGAACGGCGATGCCGGTGGACTTGCCGGCGCGCGGCGCCATCAGGTCGAGTTCCACATCCTCGTAACTGCTGCGCAGTTCGGGGCCCTTGGGGTCGAGGTCCCCGAGGAGGTTGCCGGTCTCGTCCGGGTGCAGTTGCTCGCGGCCGTCGAGGCTGGGACGCAGTTCGCGGGCGCGGGCCTCGATGCCCTTCGGGCACATGGCGGCGAGTTCACGCCGTCCGGCGAGACCCTTCGGGCGGGCGGCACGGTTCATGAGGAGCAGCACGGTGAGGGCGATCGGCACCGCGATGAGCACCAGCAGGCCGAGCATGCCCGCGTAGACGGCGCCCGCCGGAACCCCCGGCCACAGCGCGGCCGGTCCTTCGGAGACCAGACGGGCGACCGTGGACAGGCCGAAGGGCGGGGTGTCCCAGCCATGGCCCGCGAGTCCGGCGCCGAGGGTGCCGCCGGACCAGGCGACGGTGAACATGAGGAGGCCGGTGCCTGCGGTCGCGGCGATGGCCCACGGCAACTGATCGTTCAGACCACCGCCTCCGCGCGGGCCGCTCACGCGGTCCACCTCCCGGCCGGCGCCTCGACACCGGACGCGTCGCCGAATCCGTGCGGCCCTTCCCGGGATGCCCGTGCGACCTCCGCGGCGGCGCGGCCGGCGGCCTGCTCGACGCCCTCCTCGTTGGGTGTCCAGCGGGTGTTGGTGTTGTGCAGATGGCGTTCCGCGTCCGTGATCGCCACCTTGATGGGGATACCGGGGCGACCACCCACCTTGATGAGGAAGCGCCCCCGGCCCGGCGGTTCCTCGTTCTCGCCGTTGACACCCCAGCCGGGCGGCGACGACCAGGACGAGACGAGTTCGATCTCACGCCGTGACAGCCCCACCACCTTGCCGAGATCCTCCATCTCGGTCCTCGGCAGCCCGGCGCACACCACCATCCCGGCCCGCTCCACGAAGCCGCGCGCCTTGGCGCGGTCGGCGTCGGTGCCCAGCGCCTCGGCGTCCTTGAGGGTGTGGGTGATCTTGGCGTCGCCGAGACCGAGCGAGCGGTTGAGGCGGGTGAGCGCGTCGATACGGTCCACGATGCCGGACGCGGCACGCAGCGGGCGCCACAGCTCGTCGAGCACCGTGAAGAACCAGCGCCGGGGGGCGAGTCCGGCGTCCGCGAGTGCGTGCGAGGCGGCCACCGTACCGAGCCCGTCGGACCAGGCGGCGAGCATCGCGGCGGCGGTCAGTTGGGTGTCGGCCTCACCGATGCCGGAGATGTCGATGCACACGGCGGGCGCGTCCGGGTCGATACGGGTGGACGTCTCGGAGGCGAAGGTGTCGCCGAGCGGGCCGTCGAGGATACCGAGCAGGGACCGGTGCAGCGGGTCGACGGCGTCCCGGTAGCGGGTGTCGTCACCCCGGTCGAGCGTGACGGCGCGTACCCGTGGTGGGCCCTCGGTGAGGACCCGCAGCACATCGGGCAGCAGCGTGGTGCGGCCGGCGGGCGTGCGTTCGCGCAGATGATGGAGGACGGCGGAGAGCACGGACTGCTCGTGGTCGTCCATGGGCCGGCCGCGCACGATGGTGATGAGCGCGGCGACCATGTTCAGGACCCGGCCATGGGCCTCCGCCTTCAGCACCTCACCCGCCTCGCCACCGATCTTCGCGGCGGCGGCACCCATCGCACCCGGGTCGAGGACGTTGATGCCGCCCCGGCCACGGCCGATGGAGATCACCTGGCCGCCGAGCGCGCGGACGGTGTCGGCGTAGTCGGGCTTGAGGTCGCCGAGTACCAGCGGGACGACACCGGTCGCGGCGAGCCCGATCAGCATCCGGTTGACCAGCGTCGACTTGCCCAGGCCCGGCATACCGAGCATGAACAGCGACGGGTTGGAGATGTACCGGGCCCGGGTGAACCAGCTCAAAGGGTCGCCGCACACCGTGGCGCCGGTGAAGAGATGCTGCCCGAGCGGAACTCCCGTCATGGGCGAGCCCGACCCCGCGGCGAACGGCCACATGCCGCACGCCTGCACGGTGGTCGCGCGCCACATGGTCGGCGGATCCATATAGCCGACGCGCCCACCGCCCGCCCCGTACCAGCCCCGGGGCGGGACGTACAGCTCCTTCGGACGGGACGGGGCCTTCTTCGGGGCCGCCTTGTTCGCCCCCAGACCGTCCGCCGCGTCGTCGACCAGGCCCGGCCGCTTCCTCGTGCCCCGCGCCTTGTGCGCGCGCTCCTCGGCCAGGCGGTCCGCCTGCTCGGCGCGCTTGCGCTCACCCCGGCTCACAGCGCCTCCTGGATCTCGTGCGGGACGAGGGTCTGTTCCCACGGAAGGATCCCGGCGGGCAGCGTGCAGGTGAACGCCGCCGCCTGCATCCGGTCCGCGGGCCGCATCTGCACCCGCGACGCCGCGGTCAGATTGCGTACGGTGACGTTCGCGTCGGCCAGTTCCTCCTCGCTGTCGACGGTGACCGTCAGCATCAGCGAGAACTCCACGAGCCCGGCACCCGACGCCTCCTCGGCGGCGGTCTGCTCCGCCGCCTTCACCTCGGAGGCCGCACGCGCCTGCACCATGCCCTTGCCGGACGTCGCCATGAACTGGGCGCTGCGCCGGTCCGATTCGACGATCCGGGCCGAGGTGGCGGGGTCGATGGGCCGATAGATCAGCGCGACCCGCTTGCGGCGGGTGCCCGGGGCCGCCTCCAGCATGCCCCGCAGCACCGAGGACCGGATGGTGCCGCGCGGCGCCAGGGTCAGCATCCAGGTACGGGACACACCCGAGTCGTGCTGATAGCTCCGCACGCTCTCGACGGCCGCGGCGGGCCCCGCGTCGTCCCACTCCAGGCCCGTTCCGCCGTGCTGGGCACGGGCGTTGAGGACATCGGCGGCGACGGCGGGGTCGTACGCGACGCGGACGACCTCCGCTATCCGCTCCGCCGACAGCGGATAGGCGGCGCCGCCGCCGGCCGCGACGAGTCCGCTGAGCAGGCCCGGGATACGGATGGCGAGGTCGGTGATGATGTCGTCCCTCCGGCGCTTCTGGCCGCCCGGGACGCCGTAGGTGAGGGAGACATAGGTGTGCATCTCGGTGGAGGCGCTCGGGTAGCGCTCGACGACCTCCTCCATCACGGCACGCGCGGCCGGCGGAGCGTCGGGGCGGATACGGGGCAGCACCTCATGGGCGAGCCGGGTACCGGGGTCGGGAGCGGTCTCCACGATCACGGAGGCGCCGCGCAGCCCGGGTTCATGGGCGAGGCGCGCCAGCCACTCGCCCCACAGCGCCACCCAGACGTCGACCTGGTCCGGGTCGATGAGCGAGCCGCCGTCGGGGTCGCAGCCGAGGACGATCGTGTACAGATTGCGCTGCGGGTGGTGCAGGACGCCGAAGGGGCGGTCGTAGGCGTCGCGGCTCTCGGTCGCGGTGACCTTGTTGAGCAGGCCCGGCGGGCGGAAACGGCCACCGGGCCGGGCCGACAGCGGACCGGAGACGTAGAGGTGCGCGCCCTTCGCCTTCCGGCGCCGCCACCCGATGCGCAGCGCGATCAGCTGGTAGACGTTGCGCCCGTCCGGGGTACGGACGGCCAGCGGCAGCACGAACATGACGACCGGTACGAGCACGACGATCGCGGCGTACAGCGAGATCAGCGACGCCAGCAGGGTGATGATGAGCCCGCCGAACACCGCGAAGGTGCCGACGAGCCCAAGGGGTCCGAGCCCCGGCCGCCGTGGCCTGCGCCAGTTCCCGTAGGTCGGATGGGTGGCGGCTTCCGTGGACATGGGTCCGGATTCCCTTCGTGGAGTGACGGGTGCGCGGCGGGATGGTGGTGGGGGAGGGGAAGGCCGCTGAGCCGCCCCGGGGGAAGGCGACTCAGCGGCCGGTCAGGGGGAGGAGACGACGGGGACGGACCGGCGGTCCGGCGTCGTCACGCTCCCGGGTCAGGTGTTGTGACCCTTCTCGCCGTCGGCGCCCTCGACGGCGCCGGTGACGGCCTTTCCGGCGACATTCGCCGCGGTCACCGCCGCCATGACGGCGGCACCGGCCGGGCCGCCCGCCGCCGCCCCGGCGCCCGAGGCACCGGCGGCGCGCCCACCGCCCGCGGCGCCGCCGCCCGCCCCGGCCGTCTGGGGCGAACCGCCCCCGCCGGAGCCGGAGCCGGACGCGCCGGAGCCGGACGCACCACCGGAACCGCCCGATCTGTTCGAACCGCCGGAGCCGCCCGACCCGTTGGAGCCACTGGAGCCGGCCGCTCCGCTCACTCCGCCGGAACCGCCCGACGAGGCCGCGCCCGACGGGCCCTTCGGACCCATCCCCCCACCGGAACCGCTACTGCCGCTACTGCCGCTGCCACCGCCGAGCTTGACCGCGCCGGACGCCACACTGCCCGCCGCCTGTCCCACGCCGGACATCGCGTTGCCCGAGCCGAGGGCGGCGGTGGCGGGCACGATGAGTTTCAGCAGCGCGGGCAGCGCGATGGCGGACAGGAGCATCACGCCGATACCGGCGATGCGCTCGCTGACGAACGCGGTCTCGCCCCGGACGGTGGTGCCCTTGCTGGAGGTGATCATCACCGAGCCCGCGTACAGGATGAGACCGACGGCGGGTTTGTAGAGCAGCCAGGCGATCATCCAGCCGATGTGCTTGCGCCACCAGCCGCCGCCCCAGTCCGTCATCGAGGCGGCGGCGGCCATCGGGAGGGTGCCGAGCATGAGGATCATGACGCCGAGCCGGATGTACATCAGGATCGTGTGGATGATGCCGGAGATCAGCAGCAGGAAGGCGAGGACCAGCATCAGGAAGCTCTCGATGGTGCCCTTGCCCGAGCAACTGCCGATGCCCGCGAGGAGCGTCTCCACGCTCGCGTCGAACAGATGCTTGGAGTAGTCGTCCGCGACGGAGGCCGCGGCCATGACGATCGTGGTGGCCGCGCCCGAGACGAGAATGACCCGGAGGATGCCCTTCATCGCCGTCTTGCCCGCGTCGGCCCTGCGCTCAAGGGCCATCCGGGCAGCGGCGAAGAGCAGCGAGCCGACCGCGAGATAGACCACGATCCACTGTGTCTGGCTGCCGATGGTTTTCGACGAACTGGTCCCCGTCAACGTGGGGACCTGCCGGGTCAGCCCCCCGAACACCTGGACCGCCGCCGCGAGGATGAACTGCGAGATCAGGTCGAGGATGGTCCCGATGGGGTTGCCGAGGAAGCTGAAGAAGCTTGAGAACAAGTTGAGGGTTACGTCACCGCAATCCATGTCAACCTCCCCACAGGGTGAAGCCGGCGGCGCTCGTGACGGACGACGCCGAGGAGTGCAGGGAGCCGTTGCCGGTGGGCTGGATCTTCCAGTCGCCGCCGCTCCACCGCAGGACGATGCTGGTCGCCGCGTACCCCTGCTCGCCCCTGAGCAGCAGCCGGACGGTCGCCGCTTTGCTCGTGTACGAGGTCACGGAGTAGCCGGCGAACGTGGCGACGGACACACCGCTGGTCTCCGGGTCGACGTCCTGGCTGACCGACCGCTTGAACTCGAACATGTCGCGTCCCGTTCCGGAGACGACCTGTTGCTCGGTGGCGGTGCGCCAGTGGGGTCCGCTCATCTGCGAGGGGATGATGTGGGCGGCCAGTACGGCGCCGATGGGTGTGTGCGCGAAACACCACCACGGGACCCCCTCGGTTCTGGTGGGTCCGGCGGAGGAGGAGACCGGCACCCGCGCGACCCCCAGCTTGCGCCAACTGACGTTCTTGGGCGCGGCCTTGGGTACGGTGTCGCCCGCGCTGTCGTCGGTGTCGCACCCCTCGGGCCGGCCGTTCTTCATGACCGTGGCGCCGGAGAGCGGGCCGACGGATGCCGCCGCACGCGCGCGGTCGCCGGTGTCGTCCGTGGCGGACGTCAGCGCGGCGACAATGCTCAGCACGACGACGACGCCGAGGAACCCCGCCGACAGCTGCCAACTGCGCTGCTTCCAGAAAGGCCCGGACTCCTCGACCCGCTGCTTCCTGCGTAGGAACATCTCGACGGCCCGCCGGCTCACTTGAAGACGAAAGTGACGAGCGGGCCCGCGGTGGCCACCAGGATGCAGCCGCCGAGCACCATGCCGAGCCGGCTCATGTGCTCCGAACTCTCGCCCCGCTTCACCGAGACGGCCATCATCGCGCCGGTGATGAGGACCCCGGCGACGCCGGCGGCGGTACCGGCCCAGGCGGCTATGCCGAGGACCGTGTCGACAATGGTGGTGAGTTCCTTCGGAGCGCTCCTCCCCGGCGTCGGAACCTTTGACTCGGCCCCACCGGGATCGGGTGCGGCCAGGAAGATGGTGGCTTTGTGCAGCAACGAGGACATGGGGATCTCCGAGAAATGGGGCCCGGATCGAGCGGTGGGCGGGAAGCGACTGGGTGAGTGACTGGGAGTGCTTGAGGGTGCGTAAGGAGCTGGGGAGGACGAGGGAGAACCAGGGAGGACCAGGGAGGTCTAGGGGGGGCCGCCGCGGAGTGACAGGTCGCCCAGGGCCGCGACGAGCGGACCGGCCGTCACGGCGAGAACACAGCCGAGGAACACGTAGAAGACACCGCGGAAGTGCTCGCCGCCCTCGCCCGGATCGCCGCGGCGCAACTGGAGCGACATCTGGATGCCGACGAAGATCAGTCCGGCGACTCCGGCGGCCGAGACGCACCAGGCCAGAATCCCGAGAATCGTGCCGGCGCCCACGGGCGGGCTGTAGGGCTTGGCGGCCAGGAACCGGGCGACGAGCAGGGAACGGGTCACGACGTGGACCCCGATCCGTACACGTCGCCGCCCACCAGCTCGGCGAGCATGGCGAGTCGCCTGGGCGGGGACTTCGGGCGGCCACCCGTGCGCCAGGCCGGTATCCACGGCACCCGGTAGACGCGGGCGACGGAGCGCAGCACCCGGACGCGGCGCAGCAGACTGAGCGGCAGCCGTCCGGGGGCGTCGGCGACCAGGACCACGGCCAGCAGGTCGAGCCCCTTCGGGGCCTTCCCCTCCTCGAACGCGCGGAGCACCCGGGAGACCGCGCGCAGTCCGTCCGCGCTGGTCCTGCCGACCAGCACGATCCGGCGCGGCTCGCCCTTCCTGGGGTCAGGCCAGCGCGCTCCCACATCCACTCCGCCGAGGGCCTCGGCCAGTGTGGTCGCACCGGACCCGCCGTGCGCCTTGATCCACCCGACCTCGCCGCTGTCCGCCGTCCGCGCGCTCTTTCGCGCCGTCTTCCGCGCCGCCTTGGGCCGCTTCGACTCGTCCCAGGACGCATCGGAGGCGGGAGCGGGAGCGGGGGCGGGAGCAGGGGCGGCACGGCGTGCGGGAGTGGCACGTCGTACGGGGGTGGGCTGCGGGGTCGCCGGGGCCGACGTGCGAGGGCGGGGCCGTACGGGGGCGTCCGTACTCGGTGCCGGACCGGCAGCGCCCGTACGTGGTCTGGCCGCGCCCGTACGTGATCTGGCAGCGCCCGTATTCGGCGCCGGACCGGGCGCGTCACCGTCCGCGGCGGGCCGCGTCTTCGGGGGTGTCTGCCGGGGCGGTTCGGGCTGCGCCGGTTTCGGTCCCCGTACCCATGACTGCGGGCCCGACGCCGGAGGAGTGCCCATGGGTCCCCCACCCCTTTCGCCGCTCATGGTTCCGCTGCTCTGACTCATCTGTTTTCCACTGATTTGAACCCGATTGCTCTGCGGCCCGTTTGCATACTCCGAGCCCGTCGGACAGCACAACGGGTCGTGTGGCCGCAGCGGTTCAAGGCGAGAGGAAGAAGTAGGCGCTCATGAGCGGGACGGGAGAGGGCGGTGGAGAGAACAAGTCGAACGCGGCCAGAAACACCATCGCCGCGGGCGCCGGCTGCGGCTGCCTCTTCTCCCCGGTGGTCCTGGGCGGCGCGGCGATCGTGGTGATCATCATCTGCGGGTTCGGGGTCCTGCTGGCCCCGCTCATCGCACTGATCCTGCTCTTCGGCGGAGGTGGCGGCGGCGGGGACAGCACCAACGAGGAGACCGCCAACGAGTCGCTGACCATCCTCCAGGGCGACGGCAAGGGCGAACTGGACGTCTCCACGGTTCCCACGGACCTGGCGGAGCACATCAAGAAGGCCGGCGAGCTGTGTTCCGCCATCGGCCCGATCGTCATCGCGTCGCAGATCGAGAAGGAGTCCGGCTTCGACGCGTCCCTCGTCGGCGCGCATGGCGAGAAGGGCGTCTCACAACTGCCGCCCGACATCTTCGAGAAGTACGGCAAGGACGACGACGACAACGACAAGACCTCCGCCACGGACGCGGCGGACTCGATCATGGCGCAGGGCCGCTACCTGTGCGAACTGGCCGACCAGGCCCAGAAGATGATCGACAGCGGCGAGGTCAAGAAGACGGACGCCGAAGGGAACCCCACGAGCGTCCTGGACCTCGCCCTGGCCGGCTACCACGTAGGCATCGACGAGGTCCGTAAGGCCAAGGGAATGCCGCAGACGAACGACGCCCAGGGCTACGTCTTCTCCATCCGCGTCCAGTTCGCCAAGTACCAGGGCATCGGCGCCCCGCCCTCCGGGGCCACCCCCGGCGTCACCCCCTCCGTACCGGAATCGCTCAAACCCGAACCCGGCGGCGCCGACAAGGACGCCGTATGAGGAGGACATCCATGGCCCGCTACGAGGTGCACATATCCGGTGAAGGACTCGCCGAGATCGACGGAAACCCCCTCGCTCCCGCGCCGGGGCAGTCCGTGCACGAGGCCGTACTGGACCGGTTGCAGCGTTACGCGGAGGAGCGCGGCGCCGCTGTCGAGGCGACGGTGAACGACGGCCCCGGCGCGGACCACTTCGTCCTTCAGGTGGCGCCGGACGGTTCGAGCCATGTCCTCGCGCCCGAGGAGGCACCGGAGCCGGTACCGGAGCCGGAGCGCAAGGTGGAGCCGGAGCGCAAGCCGGAACCGAAGCGCAAGCCCGAGCCGGCCCTCACCAAGACTTCCCCCACCTCCCCCACCTCCCCCACCTCCCCCACCTCCGCCATCGCCGTCGCGGTGGCCCGCGCACGCGCCCGTGCCACCGCCGCGGTCCGTGCGCCGGCCTCTGCACATTCCGCCGTCCCGGTCCCCGCCGTCGTCATCGACCTCCCCGCCGAGTTCACCGAACAGGTCGACCGCATCAACGCGTGCGTGGAGGCCGGCCGGTACGACGAGGCGTTCGCCGAAGCGACCGCGCTGCGCGGGACCTTGACCGACACGGTGGGCGCCGAGCACCTGCACGCGGTGGAGGCACGGGCCGTGGAGGCGGACCTCGCGCATCTGTCCGGCGACCACCGCGAGGCCATCGTGCTGGCCCTGGCCGTCGCCCGGATCCGCTGCCGGGCCGGGGACGGGCGGGCGGAGGTGGTGCGGGCGACGGCCGTCTGGCACCACCTGGAGGACGATCAGGCAGCCACCACGCACGGCACCGAACTGCTGCACATGTGGGACCAGTTGGACCGGCGCGGCCTGCTGTCGCCCGCCCAGGCGCACCTCGCGGAACAGATCCGCGTACAGATGGACGAGTTGGCGGCGGAGTACGTCTGAGTCCGTGCGGGCAACCCCCGCGCACACTGCCCGCGCACCCCACCTGACCGGCGCGTCCATCGCCTCGTACAACGGGCGTCAAACGAACGTGGACCGCTCATCGGAACACTCCGTTGCTCGCCAGCCCCACAAGCACCAGGAGCCCCTGGCAGCAGCCCAGGGGCCCTAGCGCGCTCCCCCCTTGGGGCCGGCTACCCGAGGAGCAGGAGCACAGCCATGAACCTGACGGCCATCGGATCGGCGAGCGCGGGCTCCGCCGAGGAAAGGGCGCTACGCGATCTGTACCTGGATCACGGCCCGGCCCTGTACTCGTATGTGCTGCGCATGCTGGACGGGGACGCGTACCGGGCGGAGGACGTCATCCAGGAGACGCTGCTGCGCTGCTGGACCAAGCAGAACCTGGCCGACGACGAGGGAATGGCCGTACGGCCCTGGATGTTCCGGGTCGCCCGCAACCTCGTCGTGGACGCGCACCGGACCCGGATGGCGCGTCCGCCGGAGATAAGCGGTACGACCTGGCTGGGCGACATGAGCGCCGACGTGGACGACATCGAACGGATGCTGTCGTCCATGGTGCTCCACGACGCGCTCCAGGCGCTGACCCCCGCCCACCGGGAGGTACTTGAGGCGACGTTCTTCGCCGACCGCTCCACCCAGCAGGCGGCGGACGACCTCGGTATCCCGCGAGGCACCGTCAAGTCCCGTGTGTACTACGCCTTGCGCAGCCTGAAACTGGTGTTGGAGGGGACGGCGGGCGCGCTGGAGGAAGTGGCGGACCGGTGACCCCCTTCCACCGGTGACACCCTGCTGAACCGAAGCCCGCCAACTCCCACATCCCGCACATGGCCGATGACGTGGTGTCCAGGCTCACCGGGCGAGGCATTGTGTCCGCGAAGATCACCGGGGACGGCCCTCGAAGGGACGAGGGTGTGCACGTCGGCACCATGTACCGCTTCAAGGGGGTCCTGTGCACCGGCGGTCGAAAGGGTGGGTGAAAAGGTGGGTGAAAGGTGGGCGAAAATTAGACATCGGACGTGGTGAGGGGTGCTGGTCGGCGAGTATGGACCGACGATGACAGCCCAGACTCCCGGCCCGGATCCCGCCGACAGCGGCCCCTTCTACGGCCCCTTCGCTCACCTGACCACTCCGAACGCCCCGCTGTACCGGCAGGTGATGGGCACCTTCCTGGTCGCCAAGGAACGGTTCGCGGTGCATCTTCGGCCGGAAGATGTGCACGCTTCCCTGGAGGCGGACAGGCGGGCCGGCCTTGAGTCGGTGGTGAAGGCCCTGGACAACTTGGTCACTTGGGGCAATCTGCGGGCGGACCCGGACACCGCGCGGGTGACAGCGGTCGAGGACTTCTACCGCAAGCGTTTCATCTACCAGCTCACGCGAGCCGGTGAAGCGGCCGAGGCGGCGTTGGGTATGTACGACGAGGTGCTGGGGCGGCGCGGAGAGCTCCAAGCGGTCGCGTTGCACGACATCGTCACACAACTGCGGGCGCTTCTGGTGATCGCCGCGGAGGACGAGCCCGACTCGGCCAAGGCGTATGTCGCCCTGTCCGTGCTCACGGCACGCTTCACCGACCTCGCGGACAACGCCCGCGCTTTCATGGGCTCGCTCCAACGCACCATCGACCTGCACGACATCGAGGTGGAGGCGTTCCTCGCGTACAAGGATCTGCTGATCCAGTATCTGGAGCGGTTCATCCAGGACCTCATCACCCTCGGCGGCCGGATCGCCCTGCTGATCGGGGAGTTGGAGGAGCAGGGCCGGGTCGGGCCGCTCCTGCGACTCGCTGCCGCCCGGGACGCCGCCGACGCCGCTCCCGAAGAGGCCGAACGCGCGGAGGCGACGGCGTACCGGAAATGGGCCGCCCGGTGGTCCGGACTCGCCCAGTGGTTCGTGTCGGCGGAGGGACGTGAGTCACAGGCCAGGCTGCTGCGTGGGCGGGCCCTCGGGGCGATTCCGCAACTCCTCGCTGTGGTACGGCAGTTGAACGAGCGACGGGCCGGGCGTTCCGACCGTTCGGCGGACTTCCGCGAGCTGGCCCGTTGGTTCGCCCGAGCGCCGGACGACGAGGCGAGGCACCGGCTGTGGCGGGTGGGATTCGGCCTGTACTCCTCCCGGCACCTCACCGTCGACGCCGACACCCTCGATGAACGGACGGCCCGACCGGAGTCGGCCTCGACCTCATGGGCGGCGGCGCGACCCTTGTGGATCAGCCCTCAATTGCGCCGCACCGGCAGCTATGAACGGCGCGGCAAGCCCCGCAGGGTGGCGGACCGGGGAGAGGCGAAACGCAGGCTCGCCGAGATCGCCGCCCGGCAGGCGGAGCAGGCGGCTACGGCCCAGGTCCGTCTCGCGACGGGCGGCCCGGTCCGGCTGTCCCGCCTGGGAGAGCTGGACCCACTCGCGTTCGAGCTGTTCCTGCGCCTGCTCGGCGACGCCCTCGCCACCTGGCGGCCGGGGATGCGGACCACCGTCGCCGGCAGCGGCGACGGCTCCATGGAGATTCGACTCACGGCGCTCGATGACGGCTCGACCGCCGAACTGCGCACGCCGCACGGGGTGTTCAGCGGACCGGATCATCTGGTCGACATCATCGATCTCGCGCAGGGAAGCGGGGCCACCCGGTTCCCCGGTCCGGCATCCGCCCAGGCCGGTTCCGGGCCGGAGGCGGACGGGGCGGAGGCGGAGGGACCCGACGCGGCCACCGGTACGGCATTCGCGGCTGCCGAGTCCGCGCCGGAGCCCGTACGCGGACTCATCCCCCAGCAGGGGGCACACCTCCGGCCCGTACCCGTGTCACCGCGCCCCGCCAGCTCTCAGGTCTCCCAGATCTCCCAGGACTCCGGGGCCGCGAAGGAGGACCGATGACCAGGCCCCACGACGACGTCCTCGACGGTCAGCGCGAGGCCGACCTCCAGCGGGCGGCGCGTGCCCTGCTGAAGGAGCCGCTGCTCACCGCCGACGGGCCGCACGCCGACGCCTTTCGACTGGTGCGGCGACACGCCTCCGAACTACGGGAGTGGTTCGAGCGCAACGTCGGCTGGACGCTGCGTACGGACGCCGACGCCGCGCGTCTGCGCAAGACGCCGGGCACCCTCACCGACGCCACCCACGCGGCCCGCGAGGTCGGCCGGGCCGGCCTGCCCTTCACCCGGCGCCGCTATGTCCTGCTCTGCCTGACGCTGGCCTCGCTGGAACGGGGCGAGTCGCAGGTGGCACTCGGACGGCTCGCCGAACATGTCGTCCTGGCGGCCACCGATCCCGAACTCGCCTCCGCCGGGATCATGTTCACCCTGGAGCGGCGCGACGAGCGCCTCGACCTCGCGGCCGTGGTGCGACTGCTGCTGCGGCTCGGTGTACTGCGTCGGGTGGCCGGTGACGAGGAGGCGTACATCAGCGGATCGGGGGACGCGCTGTACGACGTACGGCGGCGTGTGCTCGCGGGGATGCCGGCCGCCCGGCGCGGCCCCTCCTTGATCGACGCCCAGGACTTCGAGGAGCGCATGGTCGAGATGACGGCGCAAACGGCGCTCGACAGCGATGAGTTGAGGTTCCGGGCAATCCGCTGGAAGCTCACCCGCTGCCTCCTCGATGATCCGGTGCTCTACTACGACGACCTCGCCGACGACGAACTGGCCTACCTCACCCGGCAGCGTGGCTTCATCACCGCACGGATCAGCGAACTGACCGGACTGGTCGCCGAGGTACGCGCCGAAGGCATCGCCATGGTCGATCCCCTGGACGATCTCACGGACGTACGCATGCCGGAGCAGGGCACGCACGGGCACATCACCCTGCTGCTCGCGGGACACCTGGCGCGGGCCGACGCACCCGTCGAACCGAGAAAACTGGCTTCCCTGGTACGGGAACTGGCCGTACAACACGGCGGATTCTGGTCCAAGTCGGCGAGAGAACCGGGAGCGGAGCCCGAGTTGGTGGAGCAGGCCCTGGTGAAGCTGGTGGCGTTGGGTCTCGTCGTGCGCACGGACCGGGGTGTCGTACCGCGACCGGCCCTCGCGCGGTACGCGGTCGGGGCGCCCGTCGTGAAGGAAGCGGCGCCCGACCGTCCTCAAGGAAGCAGCACCCGTCCCACACCCGTGGACGCAGAGATGACCGCGAAGGACGAAAAGTGACCCGCGTCGTGACGCCGCTCCCCACCCCCGCCCCCGGCCGGTGGCGGCCCCTGCGCCTCGGGCTTGTCGATCTGTTCCACTACGACGTCGAAGAGTTCTGGTTCCGGGACGGCCGACTCCTGCTGCGCGGCAACAACGGCACCGGCAAGTCGAAGGTGCTCGCCCTCACCCTGCCGTTCCTCCTGGACGGCGACCTTTCGGCGCGCCGCGTCGAACCCGACGGCGACCCGGGCAAGCGGATGGAGTGGAACCTGCTCCTGGGCGGTGATCACCCCCATCCGGAACGGCTCGGCTACACCTGGATCGAGTTCGGGCGGTTGGACGAGACCACCGCGGAGCCGCAGTTCCGTACGCTGCTCTGCGGGCTGAAGGCGGTCGCCGGACGCGGTATCGCCCGTCACTGGTTCGCGGTGACGGACCAACGGATCGGCGCGGGGCTCGACCTGCTCGACGCCACCGGTACAGCTCTGTCCCGGGACCGTCTCGCGGAGGCGATCGGCGCCCGCGGCATGGTGCACGACACCGCGAAGACCTACCGCAGAGCGGTGGACGAAGCGCTCTTCGGGCTCGGCGAGCGACGCTACGGGGCGCTGGTGGACCTGCTGATCCAACTGCGCCAGCCGCAGTTGTCCAAGCGGCCCAACGAAGCCTCCCTGTCCAGGGCGCTGACGGAGGCGCTGCCGCCGATGGACCAGGCCGTCATCGCCGACGCCGCGGAAGCACTCCGGTCGCTGGACGAGGAGAAGGAGGAGCTGCGGGCGGCGCGCGAGGCGGAGCAGGCGTCGTCGGGGTTCCTCGACCACTACCGTCGCTACGCCCGTATCGCATCGCGGCGCCGGGCCCGCCTGCCCCGCTCCGAACACGCCCGTTACGAGAACCTTCAGCGTGAACTCCTCAAAGCCCAGGGCGAGCGCGCACAGGCCCTGACGGACCGCGAGGAGGCTCGCGAACGGATCGCCGCACTGGACGAGTTGGCCGCTCGGTTGACCGCCCAGGACGCGGCGCTGCGAGCCGGTCCGGAGATGCGTGACGCCCGCGCGCTCGAACAGGCGGCGGCGGACGTCTCGCGCACCACAGCGGACCTGTCGCGCGCCCAGGAGGACCGTCGGACGGCGTCCGAAGCACACACCCGGGCCCTGGGCCGGCTGGACACCTCGCGGAACCGGCTCACCGCGGCGCGGCAGGCGTGGGACGACATCCAGGGCCGGGTGGCCGACAGCGCGGCGACCGTCCGGCTGGACGCCCCGCGGACGTTGGGAGCCGCCGAAGCGGTCCTGCGCCGGGAGGCGGACGACGCGACCGCACGCAGACGGCGCTCCGTCGAACACGTCGAGGAACTCGTCACCCGGGCCGAGGGGACCGAACTGGCGCGCCGTGCGGCCCAGGTGCGGGCCGACGAGGCCGATGAGGAGGTGGTGCACAGCGGCGAGCGACTGGCCGAGGCTCAGCAGAGTGTCGCGGACGCGGGACGGTCACTGGTCACGGCCGTGCGGGACCAGCTGTCCGGTTGTGCGGAGTTGCGGCTTCCAGGGTTGCCGGGGGTTCTCGACGCGCTTCAGGACTGGGTGAGCGGTCTGGACGGCCCGCACCCGGCACGCGTGGCGGCGGCCGAGACGCATCGCGCTCTCGCGGCGCGGCTGGCCGACCGGGCGGCCGGCCTCGCCCATCGCGAGACGGAGCGGGCGGAGCGTCAGCGGCTCGCGGCAGCAGAGCTGACCGCACTTGAGGCGGGCGGGCAGCGCGGCCCGTCGGCTCCGTACACCCGCACGCCCGGCGTGCGGGAACGGGGTCCGGGCGCCCCGCTGTGGCGGCTCGTCGACTTCCGCCCGCACGTCACCGAAGGCGAACGCGCCGGTTTGGAGGCCGCCTTGGAGGCGTCGGGCCTCCTCGACGCCTGGGTCGGGCCGGACGGTTCGGCGGTGGCGGCGGACGGACACGACGTGCTGCTCGATCCCTCGGGTCCGCCCGGCGCGGCGGGTCTTGATCACGCGCTGTGCCCGGCGGTCGACCACGCCGACGCGGGGGCCGCCGCAGTGGGGGAACGGACGGTCGAAAGACTGCTGGCCGCGATCGGACTGGCCGGAAAGCACGGCGACCCGACGGTGGAAGCCCCCGGCGACGGCAACGACACACGGGGTGCCACCTGGGCGGGCACCTGGGTTGCCACGGACGGGCGCTTCCGGGTCGGCGCGCTGAGAGGAAGCTGGGCCAAGGACAGTGCCCAGTACGTCGGTGAAGGGGCTCGGGAGCAGGCACGTCGTACGCGGATGCGCGAACTGCGCATCGGCCTGGCCGCGTTGGAAGCCGAGCGGGAGCAGCTGGGCGAGGAGCGGCGGGCGGTGGCCGGGCGGCGGGGTGTGCTCGACGCCGAACTCGCCGCCGTACCGGACGACGACGAGCTGCGCCGTGCCCATGCCCGCGTGAGTGCCGCCGCCGACGCCGCCCACCGGGCCCGTGCGCGGCACAGCGAGCGGGCAGCCGAAGCGGCCCTCGCGGTCGACGTCGCCCACCGTGCGACGGCCGAACTCACCGAAACCGCAGCCGACTTGCGCCTGCCCGCCGACCGGGCCGGACTGGGCTCCGTACGCCAGGCGCTCGCCGACCACACCGCGCTCCTCGTGGCGCTGTGGCCGGCTCTGCGGGAGAGCGCGGAAGCCGAGCGTGCGGTCGCCGGCGAGCGGACGGAGGCCGACCGGGCCGAGCAGCGGGTCGCCGAACTCGCGGAGCGCACCACCGAAGCGGTCCGTCTCGCCGCCGCCGCGGACGAACATCTCACCACCCTCCGCTCCACCGTCGGAGCGGCCGTCGCCGAACTTCAACGGCGGCTGGCGGAGACAGCGACCGCACTGCGGGGCTGCGAGACCGAACAGAAGGGGAGGCAGGCGGACTTCGGCGACGCCGACCGGCGCGCCAGTCACGCCGAGGGACGCATCGAGCGGCTCGGCGAGGACGTCACCGAAGCGACCGCCGCCCGCGAACGGGCCATCGCGGCCCTCCGGAGGTTCGCCGCCACGGGACTGCTCGCCGTCGCCCTCCCCGACACGGTCGTACCGGACGGCGGCGACGCGCCGTGGGCGGCGACCCCGGCCGTCAACCTCGCCCGAAGCATCGAGTCACAGCTCTCCACCGTCGATGACTCGGACGCGGCCTGGGAGCGGGTACAGAAGCGCCTCAGCGAGGAGTTCGGCAGGCTCCAGGACGCGCTGTCCCGGCACGGCCACACCGCCGCGGCCCGGCCGAGCGAGGACGGCATGCGGGTCGACATCGTCTACCAGGGCCGCGAACGGGCCGTTCCCGAACTCGCCGAAGCGCTCGCCGCCGAGGTCGCCGAACTGACCCGCATCCTGTCCGCGCACGAGCGCGAGATCCTTGAGACCCATCTGATCACCGAGGTCGCCGGGACCCTTCAGGAACTGATCGGCGCCGCCGAACGCCAGGTGCGGGCCATGAACAAGGAACTGGACGAGCGTCCGACCTCGACGGGCATGAAGCTGAGGTTGGTGTGGCGGGCATCCCGCCGGGCGCCGCAGGGGCTGGCGCGAGCCCGTGAGCGGCTGCGTCAGTCCGCCGACGCGTGGTCACCCCGGGACAGGGCCGAGGTCGGCGCGTTCCTCCAGGAGCAGATCGCCCGCCGACAGGCCGACGACAGCACCGGTAGCTGGCTGGAAGACCTCACCGCGGCACTCGACTACCGCTCCTGGCACGAGTTCGGCGTCGAACGCCACCAGCACGGCAAGTGGGTACCGGCCACAGGGCCCGCCTCCGGCGGCGAACGGGTACTGGCGGCGTCCGTGCCCCTCTTCGCCGCGGCCTCCTCGCACTACGCGAGCGCCGGCGGCGCGTATGCCCCGCGTCTGGTCACCCTGGACGAGGCGTTCGCCGGAGTGGACGACGACTCCCGGGCCAAGTGCCTCGGCCTGCTGCGCGCCTTCGACCTCGACGTCGTCATGACGAGCGAACGGGAATGGGCCTGCTACCCCCAGGTCCCCGGTATCGCCATCGCACAGCTCTCCCGCGTCGACGACATCGCCGCCGTCCTGGTGACCCGGTGGGAGTGGGACGGCAGTGACCGACGGCGCGGCACGGAGCCGGGCGCGACCACGGGGGCCGGGTCGGAGCCCGGCGTGACCATGGGGGCCGCCGTCATGGACGGCACCGGAGAACAGGAGTCCCTGTGGACGTGACCCCTCCGGTTCCGCCCGCACCGCCGACGACGACAGCGCGGGGCCCGCGACAGGTCGATACCGAACGCCTGGGCCGACTGCTCGGCGACCCCGGCCTCGCCTGGCTCGTGGAACGCGTCCGACAGCGGATGGCAAGTGGCCGGCCGCTCACCGGAACGGTCACCCTGTCACATCCCGACGCCCCACAACGCCGTGCTGCCGAAAGCCTGTTGGGACGCGCGCCGACCGCGGGCCGCTCGGTGACCGTACGCCTCGACGCCGTGGACGCGATCCTGCGCCACTCCGGTATCAGCCCCGACGGCCTGGAGGCCGCCGTGGTGGCACTCACCGGGCCTGTCATCCGGCAGGAGGAGACACGGGACAGAGTGGAACGGGCGTGGAAGGAGGCGTATGCCCCACTCGGCACCCTGGACGCCGAGCTGGCCGACTGGGCGGAACGGATGCGCAAGGACGGGCTCGTACGGCGACTCGCGCGCACTCCGGAAGCCGCCGGCCCCCTGGTGGTCTCCGCCGTACGGGCGCTGCGCTCGCTGCCCGCCGTGCCTCCGACGTCACGCGCGACGTTCGCGGCCCGTCATCTCTCCGGCGCCCATGCCCTGGACGAGGGGACGCCCCTTGCCGCTCTCGTCCTGTCGGGGATCCGGGCCCTCACGGGTTTCCCCGAAGGCGGCGGTGCCGAGTGGCGCAGGGACGCCTGGGCGTCGGGGGGCCTGCTCAAGGACGACCTGTCATCGACCGTTCTCTGCCTCAACCTGCGCGGCACCCCGGCCCTCGACTGGATGGCCGACGTGGGTGAGCCCGCGGTCCTGACCTTGCGCAGCCTGTCCCGTCAAACGCCGGTTCCCGCCGCGCCGATGCGCGGCTCTGTTCACGTATGCGAAAACCCGGCGGTACTGTCCGCCGCCGCCGATACGTTCGGCCCGGCATGCCCGCCCATGGTGTGCCTCCAGGGACAGCCGTCCGCCGCCGCGCTCACCCTGCTGCGCGCTGTGTGCGCGCAGGGAGCCGACCTCCTCTACCACGGCGACTTCGACTGGGGCGGCGTACGCATCGCGACGGCGCTGCGGCGCAGTGTTCCGTGGCGGCCGTGGCGCTATACGGCAGCTCATTACCGTGCGGCACTTCTCAAGCTGACCGATGCCTCGGAACTGACCGGGTCGCCCGCCGAGACCGCGTGGGATCCGGACTTGGCCGCCGCGCTGAGCGAACGCGGTGTGCGGGTCGAAGAAGAGGCGGTTCTCGACGACCTGCTCGCGGACCTGGAGCCGGGGGCCCGATGACGTGACGTGGAGCGCGTGATCAATTCGGCCGAGGGCAGGTGTGCGCGAAGGTCACTTCCGCGAGTTGGGGGACGGACCTCGGTGCCAGTCGGGGGAGCAGTGGGAGCGCGTACCGCCAGTGTTCGCCCGCCAGTACCTCCCGTACGAGGTGGCGGGCCTGCTCCTCGTCGCGGGAGGAGTCCGTGCCCAGGGCGTCGGCGAGTGCGAGGAAACGCAACACCGGTGTTGCCTGGGGAGCCCAGCCGTCCGCGGCCGGGGCGACCGTCGGGACGCCCGCGAGGTACGCCGCCACCGCGGCGAGGGCCGCCGCCCGCTCACCCGGCGTACCCGCCAGCCCCGCCGTGTCCCGCGCCGCGCGGACATCGCCCCGGAACGCGCGCAGGATCGCCCACTCCGCGACCGGCAGCACCCCACCGGGCAGCGGCGTCATGGCCATGTACCGTTCCCATCCGCTCAGTTGGTCCCCCAGCGACGGCACCTCGGGAAAGCGACCGCTCGCGGCGAGCAGGCCGTTGAGCAGCACGGCGTGCGGGTTCCACGACTGGATGTTCTCGCCCGTACGGGCACAGAGGTCGGCGAGTGCCGCGCGCATAGCGGGGCCGGGGTGCCGTGGGTCCGGCAGGACGAGCAGCAATTCCGCCACTCGGGGAAGAGACCGCGCCCGTTGGCGCGGCGAACGGGCCACCCGATGCGACTCCGTCAGGCGTTCCTCGACGATCCGGGCGGCGGTTTCGGGATCGTGGGCGGCGAGGCCAACGGCCACGGCGGTCCGTGCCCGCTCGATCTGGTCGCGCACCTTGCCCTTCGGCCGATCCCAGCTCGCCCATGTCTCCGCCGGCCCGGACTCACCGGCATGCGCGAACGCCTGGGCGACGAGGCCACGTACGGCGGGGTCGGGAAGTTCCGTGACCAACTCGGCGGCCTCCCATGCGCACCGACCGGCTTCCGCTCCGTACCCGTTGGCCAACGCGCAGCCCATCGAAACGGTGGCCAACGCGCCGGCCCGCTCGGCCGGTTCCGGCGACCGGCGCGCGAGCCGTACCGCCTCCTCGGCGTGCCCTGTCGCGGCAAGCGCCCCGGCCAGCGGAAGCGCCCACCCGTCAGGACCGCCTGCCGACGCGTGGCCTTCCCAGCGGGCGAAGGCTGCCGAGAGGAGCTGTTGGCCGTGGGCGGGGTAGGTCGTCAACTTTGCTTTGATGTCCGCGAGTTCGGAGTTCTTTTCTGACTCCGCTTGTCCGGTGGTTCCGGGGGCGCCGACGGCTTGGTCCAGTACGGCGCGGGCCTGGTACCGGACGTCATCGCCGAGTACGTCTCTGTGTAGTTCATTCGGGACAGCGTCCAGAAGGTGCTTTGCGGCGTCCTCGTGGTCGACGTCGAGCAGGGCGCGTACGACGCGGGCCAGGGTGGTGGACAGTTCGAGTTCCAGGTGGGCACGGTTGGCGGGGGCAAGTGCCTCCGGGGCGGTGAGTGCGGCGAGCAGTGCCTTGCGGGCCAGCTGCGCCAGGGTACGGGCCTTGTCCGGCCGGTCGCTCTTCAGGGCACTGGCGCCGAGGGCGAGGAGGTCGATGTGGGTCAGGTCCGACGCGGGGTTCAGTTCGGCGCAGAAGATCTCGATGCGTTCGCGGATCGCGGCGGGGCCTGTGGGGCACTTCTTGTTCGACTTCGATGCGGGGAGCGGTTCCGGGCGGGCATCTTTGACGAGGTCCTGGAACCTTGTGTCGCTCCTGGCCAGCACCCTCTCCCTGATCAACTCCCCCCAGATCTCCAGGGCTTCCGCCCGTTCCCAGGCATCGCCCTCGATCAGCGCCTCCGCGTGCTCCGCCACCCCGAGGAGCCAGTCCGTGGTCTCCGTGTCGAGCAGTTTCGCGGCGCGAATCCGGGACGCCCAGCTCATGGCCTCACAGGAGAGGACGGTACGTAGCACCGTGCGTGCCGCCTCGTGCTGACCGCAGTTGTAGAGCGCGGCAACCGCCTCCGCCAACTCCTCCCACTTTTGGTCCTGTTCGGTGAGCAACGGCGTGGCCGCCATGGCTCGTACCGCCCACTCGGCCGCCGCCAGCGCGGTCTCTGCGGCCTCCGGACTTTCCTCCTGGGTGAGCACTACAGCGACATCGGCCAGCCGTACTGCCTTGGCCGCGTCATCCGGTGCCGACAGGGCCAGTTCCCGCGCCCGGGGCAGGTCACCGGCGAGCGCGAACATCTCGGGAAAGTCTCTGGGCACGAGGCGGGCACGCCGGGACAGCAGGGCGCGGGAGACGGCGACGCGTGCGACCACGCCGAGGTCTCCGCCCTCGTCGGCCGGTACGAGATCGAGCTGCGCCAGCGCCTCATCGAGACGGCCGTCCGCTGCGAGCCGCAGTTGGCGGCGCGGATCGAGGACGTATCGCTCAAGACGACGGGGCTCGCACAGCAGACGCGGGTAGTGCGACAGCAGGTACGGGGGAGTGGACGCGGGCCAGCCGCGCGCCTGCCAGGAGTCGGCCCAGGTGTCCAGGAGGCCGGTGCAGAGTGCGCGTCCGTCGCGTCCGCTCTGTTCCTGTGCGGCGTGCAGCAGTTCGTCGTCGCCGAAGACATGGCCCTCGGCGCCGTCTGGTACGAGACAGTGGCCCCGCGCACCCGCCAGCAAACGGTCGACCTCGGCACGGTCGACGCTCGCCAACTCGGCCAGATCCCCGGCGCGCAGCCCCGCCCCAGCGAAGGCGAGCAGCCCCACGAGGATTCGCCCCACCTCGGACGCACCGAGCCCCGCCAGCTCCTCCCGCGCGGCGCGATCCGTATCGATGTCCCGGGCATGCGCCGAAGGGCGGAGCGCGCGTACGGTCGCCCGTCGGCGCAAGGGGTGGTGGTCGGCCTGAACGTCGGCAGGTGGCTCCGTGGTGGGACGGCTCGACACGATGACATGGATCGCGCGCCTCGCGCCGTGCTTCGTGGCCCGCTTGGGCGTGCGCACCGGCTCATAGGGGAGCAAGGACGCGATGCTGTTACCGGGCCGATCAGCTTCCGGCGCCCGGCCGCGCAACGCGGCATCCTCGTCCAGCCCGTCGACCACGACCAGCAACCTGCGGCCGTTCCTTGCCGAACGAACGGCCGCATCGCGGAACAGAGCGTGGAGTTTCGCGGGCGGAACGTTCTCCGGGACGGCTGGCGTCTTTCTCCCCAGAAGAGCCGTCAACTGCCGCACCATCTCGCCCACAAAGTGGTCGGAGCGGTTCCAGCCTTTGGCCTCGGAGACGAAGTAGCCCACGACATCGACACCTTTGGGCTGCAACCATAGGAAGCGGCCCAGCAGCGCGGACTTCCCGGCCCATCGAGGTCCTTGCCACCAGAGGTACGAGGGCGCGTTGTCGTCGGAGGCATGGACGAAGTCGCGCATGACCTTGAGTTCGTCCCTACGACCGTGGAGGGGTTTCCCCGCGAACCTCTCGGCCCCGTAGCGCACCATGGACTGCCGCCACTTGCCGCGTCCCTCTTGACTGCCCCGATGGTCCTCGCTCTCCCACTGCGCGGCTTCGAGTGCCTGCCGCCACTCGTCATCGAACCCCGCAGCCTCTCCGACTTCTTGCCGAAGGTGGACCACGAGCCGCTCGACGTCGTCGGTGTTCTCGCCGAGCGGGGCCGTCTTTCCGCTGCACCACAGCTTGATCGCTTCCCGACTTACGCCCGCCTTCTCGGCGCACGCCGAGAAGCTGGCGTTCCCCGATGCCTCAGCTCGCTTGCGTAGATCCTCCAGCATCTCGCCGAGCTTGATGCGAGCTGCGTGACTCGCTTCCACTCCGCCCTCCCCAATGTGCTCCGACGGGCAATTTCATGCCTCTGACCTGCGTTTTCCGAATACTCGGGTGACGCGCTCGTTTGGCGATGCCTGGTCCGCCAAAGTGGCACGTGCCCGGCAGTCGGACACCGGGCACAACCGGAAGGATCACCGTGCCCGTACTCCCCGCCCTCCTCCTCGACGCCACCACCTGGGCCGCCGCCGGCGCCGCGACATACACGGGCGTCCTCGCCACCGTCGCCCTCACCTCGGTCCTCGCCCGCACCCCGGACCGCCGCCGCGACGCCCGCGCCACGCTGACGATCCTGATGCGGCGCCGCCCACCGCGATGACGGCCTCGGGCGGGAACGTAACGGACATCCGGCGCCCACCTTGAGTGGCCACGGGCGATTCCGCAAACCCCCCAAGCCTCAACTCACCTAACTGCTAGCGTCCCCTCGGTCACCGTACGTGGCCCCCAAGTGAGAGTGGTAGCCCAGCCTTGCCCGACGTGTGCGTGTTCGCTGAGAAGCGTCCCTCCTGGGACCCCCGGTATCAGCCCTGCGTGCCCACTGTTTCCGTTGGGGGAGAGGTCAGTGATCTCTCCCTGATCGAAGTCCTTGGTCGGGCCGAGGACTTGACGGCTCTCACCTGCGCCACCCCGGGCGAGGGCGTCGCCCTGGTCGACTATCTGCTCGGGATCTGCTTCGCCGCCGGAGTCTTCCCCGCGTCCACCGATGCGTGGCGTGCCTGGGTCGCCGGTGAGCACAAGCTCGATGACGTCGCGGCGTGGTTGGCTGATCAGCCTGCCGATGACTGGGATCTTTTCCACCCCGTCAAGCCCCTCGGTCAGAGCAGCATGCTGACCCCCCTCATGGACGAACACGGCACAGGCCCGGCGCAGTTGGTGCTCGAACACGTCGGTGATTACAGCCAGTTCTTCGACCACCATCACCTTGAGCACCCCGACCGGCTTTCGGCCGCCGCCGCCTTCCGGGCCATGCTGACCCAGCACGTCTACGGACTGGCGGGCCGGGCCCGAGTGTCCGGCAAGACGCTCGGTCCGAAGCTGACCAACCTTTCCGCAGGGCGCCTCCAGGGCCGTATCCGTGTCGTGGTCCAAGGGCGCACCGTCGGGGACACCCTGCGGTTGAACCTCTACCCCGCCGCCAAGGGCGAGGTCGGCCGGTTCAACCAGTCCTGGACCACGAGTGACTTCCCGCGCCGAGGGTTCCGTACCAAGCCGCCGGGTCGCGTCACGTCCGGCCCCGCCGACCTGCACACCTACCTCGGCCGTTCCGTACTCCTGCGCCCGGCGCCGACGGCCGAGGGCGAGCCCGTCACGGTCGACCGGGTGCTGATCGGAGCCGGTGAACTCCTCAGCCTCGATCCCGAGCGTGATGTCGAGGACGCCGTCTTCAGGAAGATGGCGAACGGGCATCCCAAGCCTCTCTGGCCGTCCCCCACCCGGGCCCTGTGGCGTGACGCTCACGCTCTCTACAGCGCGGCGAGAGATGCCGAGACGGGGCTGTTCGGACGGCTGCGCGAGCTGTCGTTTCCGAAGGAAGGAGACAGTGCGTCCTGCATGCTCTGGGCCGTTGGGCTCATCGCCAACAAGACCCTCGCCGTGGCTTGGACGGACGGATACTTCCCGTACGCCCCGAGTCAGGGCGAGGCTTTGTGCGAGGCGTCACGGCGAGGTTCGGACATCGCCGAGTGGGTGGCGCGCGGACTGGAGCGCGCCGCCTACGTGGCCTGGAAGATCGTCTACCCGAACCCCAAACCCGCCGACCGTGCCGCCCAACAGGCCCGCTTCGATGCCCGCCGCGAGTTCTGGCCCGCCGCCGAGGAGCCCTTCGAGCAGTTGCTCGACGAAACGGTCCGGGGCGAACCCGTTCCGCTCTCCCTGCTCGACTACGCCCAGGAACTCCGCTTCAAGGCCGAGGAGTTCCTCAAGCAGCGTCTCGACTCGCTCCCGCGCAACGACGACGGCCACCGCGCCCGCGCCCGTGCCGAAAGCCGCTTCCAGCACGACATGGCCGACCCCAAGGCCCCCGCCGAACTCCGAGGGGAGACGCACGTATGACCGAGTGGACCGAACCCGTCCCGGACCAGCGGGGCGGCGAGCAGCTCACGGCCTGGCTCACCTCCCTCGTACGCAACCGGGAGTACGGCAAGCTCGCCGAACTGCGCCGCACCGAACCGACCGACGCCCACATCCGGGCCGGCTGGTACGGCCCGCGCGAGCACCGCGAGATCTTCGAGAAGGTCGCGTTCCTCTTCGGCGTCTACCACCAGGGCAGTTCGGTGCCTCAGTACGGGACGGGCAGCCTCGGCGCGGCGGCGCGCAGGATCGGGGACGGTACGGGCCGCGGCCCCGAAAACCCCGGTGCGCAGCGGCTGTTGTCGCGCGTGGTCGCGAGCCGCCGCATTCCCTGGCGCCACCTCCAGCACACCGTCACCCGGCTGCGGTCCTGTGAGCAGCCGCCGCCCTCCTGGATCCAGCTCACCGACGATCTGACCCGCTGGCACGACCGCAAGGCGCGCATCGCCTACGGATGGTCGGTGGACTTCCACAATCCGCGCACGCGGAGCCGTAGCGGAACGACGAGTACGCAGACGACGCGGAAGGACGCGAGTACGTGACCGAGGCCCCCCGAAGCCAGTTCCTCTCCCTGCATGTACTGGAAACCCTGGTCGCCGTGCTCCCCGTACGGGACGAGAACGGCTCGCCGAAAAGTCTGGTCTACGGTGGAGTCGAACGTCACATGATCACCAGTCAGGCGCGCCGCCGGGCCGAGCGGGTGCACGCGCGCCACCGCGCCAATGCCGGTATCGGCGCCCTCGCGGGCCGCAGTACCGGACTCCGTACCCGCGAGTGGGCGCTCATCACCGCCAAGTCCCTGGAGACCGACCACGGTTGGGACAGGCAGGAGGCCATCGTCACGGCCCGCGCGGTCATCGAGGCCACCGGCCTGAAGTTCGGCGACCCGGCCAAGAAGACCGTCGCCCATCTGACCAAGGTGCTCCTCTTCGCCCCGGCCGACACCGGCACCCGGATCGCCGCCCGGATCCAGGAGCACGCCGAGGAACTGCGGGCCTGGCGGGACGGTTATCTGCGGATCCAGGAAGAGGCCGCGAAGAAGTCCCCGCGCAAGGGCGGTCGGAAGGCCGATCCGGAACCTGATGCGGAGCCCGAGCAGGAGACCGGATCGCACGACGCGGCACTGCCCGCCCTGCCCAAACACCACCGCGACGCCGTGCTGTTCGCCATCGCGCCGCGCGACGCCATCGACATCGCGCTCTACGGCCGTTTCCTCGCCGAGATCGCGGACTCGCCCAATGTGGACGGCGCCGTGCAGAGCGGGCACGCCTTCACCGTCCAGGAGGCAGAGCAGGTCGACGACTTCTACGCGGCGGCGGACGACGCCAAGCTGCACCGGAAGCGGAACGCCCTGGACTTCCTCGACTCCGCCGACGACGCCGGGGCCGGCATGACCGGCTACCAGTCCCTGATCTCCGGCACCTTCTACCGCCACGCCGTCCTCGACCGCGTCCAGTTGCACACCAATCTCCGTGCCGCCGGTATGGCTGATGCCGAGGCGGCGGAGACCGCGGTCGCCGCCGAGAAGGAGTTCGTCAACGCCTTTGTGGAGGCGTTCCCCGAGGCCAAGAAGAACTCCACGGCCTCCACCGGCTCGCTGCCCGCCCTCGTCCTCGCCTTCGAAGGCGCGCGCCCCTACAACTACGCCGCCGCCTTCCAACTCCCCGTGGACGAGAACCCCACCAGCGCGGGCGGCGAGGGCCCGGCGGGTCCGGCGGCGGTCCGCAGACTGCTCCACCACCACGCCTTCGTCGGCGACCGCCGCCCCGATCTGAAGGCCGCGCGGGTCCTGACGTACGACCCGCAGATCGACGCCGTGCTCAAGGAGTCCGGCGGGGCGGGTGTGACGGCCGTGAAGACGATCGAGGAGCTGACGCCGTGAGTCATGTGCTGCTCCTCCGGCTCGCCGCCCCGCTCCAGTCCTGGGGCGTGGCCGGCCGGTTCGGACGGCGCGACACGCACAGCAGGCCCACGAAGTCAGGCGTGATCGGGCTGTGCGCCGCAGCCCTTGGCCTGCCCCGCGAGCCGCCGCCGAACGATCGCAGGAACGACCCGCTCAACGACCCGCTCAACGACTCCCTCAACGACTCCTTCAACCACTCACTCAACGACCCGCCCAATGATCCGCTCGCCGAACTGACCCCTCTACTCTTCGGCGTACGCGCTGACCATCCCGGCAAACTGGTGCGCGACTACCACTCCGTCGGCGCCGGCCGGTTCCCACTGCGGCCCCGCGACTTGGTCACCGACCACCGGCGCGCCGCTGCCGTCGCCCCCGCGCTGGAAGCCGCGAGCGGGGACACCTTCGGCCACCATGAACTCGACGGCTGGTACGGAGCGCCGAAGAAGATCGCCGCCGACCCGCGCTCCGGCACCCTCGTCTCCGCGGAGATCCGCAGGAACGCGCTGATCACCGAGCGCTGGTACCTCGCCGACGCCGCCTTCCTGGTGGGCCTCCAACACTCCGACAAGGAACTTCTGGAGCGGATCGCCCACGCCCTGGAGCACCCGAAGCGCCTGCTGTGGCTCGGCCGGAAGTCCTGTCCGCCCTCGGGTCAACTCGCCCTGGGCGTACGGCCCGGCACCCTCGCCGAGGTCTTCGCCTCCGTGGCGTTGCTGCCCGCGTACTCCGAGGCACCCCAGCGCACACGCGACCACCGGCCGTGGGCCTGGCTCGAAAGCCCGCGGCCGGTGCCCGGCACCGCACCGGTCACGGACCAGCCGGTGAGCTTCCACGCCATGGGCCCCCAGCACGCCGCGCGTTGGGAGACCCGGGTCCGCGTCACCATCGACCCGCACGCAGGCGATTGGAACATCATCCCGTGACAGCGCCCCGCACCACGGCCGCCAGGTTCGTCGCCACGCACACCCTCCTGACCCTGGACGCCAGACATCCCTACGCCGCCAAGTCGCTGATCGACGCGCAGGACATGCACCGGACCGTCATGAGCGGCTTCCGGGGCTGGGTGGACGACGGCAGCCGCGACGCCCGCGCCCAGATGGGCATCCTGTCGACCTGGACCCTGAACCTCCGCGAGGCCCGGCTCTCCCTCGTGGTGCAGTCCCGGGTGCCGGGTGACTGGGGCCGGATTCCGGGGGCGGCACTCGCCGATGAGACCGAGACGCTGACCCTGGACCGTACCTTCGGCGTGGGCGACACGGTCGACTTCCGGACCGTCGTCAACCCCGTGCGCAGCCGCCCCGCCGCACCCGGCTCCCCGGAGAAGACGCGGGGCGTACGGGTCGCTCATACCCGCCCCGACTACGTGAAGTCCTGGTTCACCCGCCGCCTCCAGCCGCCCGGCGAACCCTCCGTCGCGCCCGACGGCCTGACCCGCCTGGGCGCCGACACGCACCCCGACCAACTGGCCGTCCGTATGCTCCCGCGCATCTCCAGCCCCGCGCCGCACAAAGGTCTCCGTATCGCCCGCGCGGAGGTCAGAGGAAAGCTGACGGTCACGGACCCGGAGGCGTTCGTGGGCGTCCTGACGAGAGGGCTCGGGCACGGGCGGGCGTACGGATGCGGGCTGATGTTGGTGCGCTGAAGGACGCCCCGCTGAAGGAGATACGGGCGGTTTCCGGTTTGCCCGGATCAGAGAAACGTCCAGGCCGGTCGGGCGGACCGACCGGCCTGGACGTTGTCGTCAAGCGATGTGATCAGGCGCCTGTTCCGACGCCGTGTTCCGACGCCGTGATCAGTTCAGGTCGAACCGGTCCAGGTTCATGACCTTGTCCCAGGCCGCGACGAAGTCGTTCACGAACTTGTCCTTCGCGTCGTCGCTCGCGTACACCTCGGCGAGGGCGCGCAGTTCGGAGTTGGATCCGAAGACGAGGTCGGCACGGGTGCCGGTCCACTTCACCTCGCCCGTGGCGGCGTCGCGGCCCTCGAACGTGTTCGCGTCCTCGGACGTCGCCTTCCACTCCGTACCCAGGTCGAGCAGGTTGACGAAGAAGTCGTTCGTCAGCGAACCGGGCGTCGTGGTCAGGACGCCGAGCGACGACTGCTGGTGGTTCGCGCCCAGCACGCGCAGGCCACCGACCAGGACGGTCAGCTCGGGGGCGCTCAGGGTGAGCAGGTTCGCGCGGTCGAGCAGCAGGTATTCGGCCGGCAGCCGGCTGCCCTTGCCGAGGTAGTTGCGGAACCCGTCGGCGGCCGGCTCAAGCGCGGCGAACGACTCCGAGTCGGTCTGCTCCTGCGAGGCGTCCACGCGACCCGGTGTGAAGGGCACCGAGACCTCGGAGCCCGCGTCCCGCGCCGCCTTCTCGACAGCGGCGCCACCGGCGAGCACGATCAGATCGGCGAGCGAGACCTGCTTGCCGTCCGACCGGTCCGCGTTGAAGCTTTCCTGGATGCCCTCCAGCGAGCGCAGCACCGTCGCCAGCTCGTCCGGGCCGTTGACCTCCCACCCGCTCTGCGGCTGGAGCCGGACCCGGGCGCCGTTGGCGCCGCCGCGCTTGTCGCTGCCACGGAAGGACGAGGCCGACGCCCAGGCGGCGGAGACCAGTTGGGACACCGAGAGGCCCGAGGCGAGGATCCGCTCCTTGAGCGACGCGATGTCAGCGGCGTCCACGAGGTCGTGCGTCCGCGCGGGCAGCGGGTCCTGCCACAGCAGGGTCTCGGAGGGAACCTCCGGGCCGAGGTAGCGCACGACCGGGCCCATGTCGCGGTGGGTCAGCTTGAACCACGCGCGCGCGAAGGCGTCCGCGAACTCGGCCGGGTTGTCCTTGAAACGACGCGAGATCTGCTCGTACGCCGGGTCGAACCGGAGCGACAGGTCGGTCGTCAGCATCGTCGGGGCGTGGGTCCTGGACGCGTCGTGGGCGTCGGGCACTGTGCCCGCGCCCGCGCCGTCCTTCGGGCGCCACTGGTTCGCGCCCGCAGGGCTCTGGAACAGCTCCCACTCATAGCCGAAGAGGATCTCGAAGAAGCTGTTGTCCCAGGTCGTCGGGGTGTCCGTCCAGATGCCCTCAAGACCACTGGTGATCGCGTCGCCACCCTTGCCGGTGCCGAACGAGTTCGCCCAGCCGAGGCCCTGCGCCTCGATCGGGGCGGCCTCGGGGTCGGCGCCGACGCTGTCCGCGGGACCGGCGCCGTGCGTCTTGCCGAAGGTGTGGCCGCCGGCGATCAGGGCGACCGTCTCCTCGTCGTTCATCGCCATCCGGCGGAACGTCTCACGGATGTCGCGGGCCGCGGCGATCGGGTCCGGGGTGCCGTTCGGACCCTCCGGGTTGACGTAGATGAGGCCCATCTGGACCGCGCCGAGCGGGTTCTCCAGCTCACGGTCACCGGTGTAGCGCTCGTCGCCGAGCCAGGTGGTCTCGGGGCCCCAGTAGACGTCCTCGTCGGGCTCCCAGACATCCGCGCGACCGCCGGCGAAGCCGAAGGTCTCGAAGCCCATCGACTCCAGGGCGACATTGCCGGTGAGCACCATCAGGTCGGCCCACGACAGGCTCTGGCCGTACTTCTTCTTCACCGGCCACAGCAGCCGGCGGGCCTTGTCCAGGTTGCCGTTGTCCGGCCAGCTGTTGAGCGGGGCGAAACGCTGCTGACCGGCACCGGCACCGCCGCGGCCGTCGCTGATGCGGTAGGTGCCCGCGCTGTGCCACGCCATCCGGATCATGAACGGGCCGTAGTTGCCGAAGTCGGCGGGCCACCAGTCCTGCGAGGTCGTCAGCACCTCAGCGATGTCCTGCTTCACCGCCGGGAGGTCGAGGGCCTGGAACGCCTCCGCGTAGTCGAACTCCTCGCCGAGCGGGTTCGCCACTGCGGGGTTCTTGGCGAGGATCTTCAGATTGAGCCGCTCCGGCCACCACTGGCGGTTTCCGCCACCCTGAGTCGGGTGCGGGGCGCGCCCGTGCGCGACCGGGCAGCCACCCGCGCCCTCCGTCTTGGCGTCCGTGACGATTGCATCTGGGTTCTCAGACATGGCAATCCTTCTTGAATCGGTGGATCACTGTGCTCAGGGGCTGCGGGCGCTGAAAAGCCGGGAGCGGACCGCTCGGCGGGAAACCGGTGCGGAGACCGCGGGGCGTCGGTGGCTGGTCGCGCGCACGCGGCGAAACCGCACAGGTCACGGTCCCGCGCCCCACGCGGGGCGATGTACCGCACCGGATTTCCCTGATCCCGCTCAGAAGTGGTCCAGTCTCTAGGCTGTCGGCAGAACTGATCCTACGATGGACAGAGTCCAAGTCAAGAAGAACGCCAAGCCCATACCCGGTCGGAACGCGGACGGCCACGGGCGGCATTAGTGTGTCCCGCTGCCTGTGCCCCGCCGCGTGTGTCCCACTGCCTGTATCCCACTGACGGAAACCTGGACGGGTGGACCGATATGAGTGACCTGCTGGAGCGGCTACGAGGGCGTGGCTGGCGGATGACCTCCCAGCGACGAGTCGTCGCGGAGGTCCTCGACGGCGACCATGTACACCTCACGGCCGACGAGGTGCACGTCCGCGCGGCCGAACTCCTGCCCGAGATCTCCCGGGCGACCGTGTACAACACCCTGGGTGAGCTGGTCTCCCTCGGTGAGGTCATGGAGGTCTCCACCGAAGGCCGCGCCAAGCGCTACGACCCCAACGCCCGGCATCCGCATCAGCACCTGGTGTGCTCCCGCTGCGGCACCATCCGCGATGTCCACCCGACCGGCGACCCACTCGCCGACCTCCCGGCTGAGGAACGCTTCGGCTTCACTCTCTCGGAGGTCGAGGTGACGTACCGGGGCCTGTGCCCGTCCTGCGTGTAGGGCGTTCGTTCACTGTGATCGGGCCGGATCGAGCCGGTTCGGGCCCGGATCAGGCTCAGATCGGGCCCGAATCAGACCCCGAAGAGTTCCTCCGCCAGGTCGTCCAGGGTCGCGATGTCCTGGAGGGGGAGGAGCGCCGCCACCGGTTCGAAGACGTCCATGGTGTGGTGTTGGGCGACGCCGCGTGCCTGGCGGTGCAGGGCGAGGCCCATGGCCTGACGGGCGAACCCCTTTTCGGCCGGCCAGTCGGCGGCGTCCAGGAAGGCCCGTAGCAGCGTCTTGTCGCAGTCGAAGACATCGCGGTGCACCTGGCACAGTTCATAGTGGCGGTCGGTCACCAAGGTGTCGCCCCAGTCGATGATTCCGGTGAACTGGCCGTCCTCCAGGAAGGTGTGACGGGTCGTCACATCACCGTGCACGACCACGCGGTCGAAGGGCCGGAGTCCGCCGAGGTAGTCCTCGACCTGGGCGACCAGATGGGCCGGCAGGGAACTTTGCTCGCAGGCCGCCGTCACGTCGAGAACCGGCAGGTCGAGGTCGCTGACGATGCCCGATGTGCTGAGTCGGTGCACGCGGCCGATCTGACGTCCCAGTTCCGTGGCGATCTCCAGCCGCTGTTCCCTCGTCACCGCGCCGGTGGCCGCCAGCGCGGTCCCGGGCATCCGCGTCGTGATCAAGTACGGCCAGGGGGCATCCTGATCGTCGGACAGGCGGCCATCGCCGAGCAGCCGGGGCGCCGCGATGGCGGGGTCCGTGGCCAGCAGACGCTGCGCCGCCCGCTCGGCGGGATGGCCCGCGCGCCACGACGGCAGATACCCGAACAGCTTCACCACCACATCGCCGTGCAGATACGTGGGATACGTCCCGCCGGTACCGGCCACCGTCTCCTCGCCGGGGGCGGCAAGGTCATGGCGTTCCAGGATGTGGGTGACGTACGGCTGCCAGAAGCCGACGTCCTCAAGATGCCGGACGTAATCGGGCGTCGACGTGAAGTGCGGGGGCGTGATCATCCGGCGAGTATGGCGGGTGCGGGGTGTCCGACACACCCGAAATATGGCGTGGGCGACGTCAGTACCCGTGGGCCAGGACCGCACTACCCGTGGGCCAGGACGTCAGCACCCACACGTCAGGACCTCACCACCCGTACGTCAGGACGTCGTCCAAGGCGTCGGTGAACACGTCCGCGCTCTGCCGGGTGAGACACAGCGGCGGCTTGATCTTCAGTACGCATTGCCGGTCCGACGTCGGCTGGACGACGACGCCCAGTTCCCGCAGCCGCTCGCAGATCGCCGCCGTCTCCTCGGTCGCCGGCTCCAGGCTCTCCCGGTCCCGGACGAACTCCACGCCGAGGTAAAGTCCCGAGCCGTGCACCGCGCCGATCAGCGGGTGCCGTTCCGCCAGTTCCAGGAGCCGCGCCTTCAAATAACCGCCCACCTCAAGGGCGTTGGCCTGAAGACGCTCGTCCCGCAGCGCGTCCAGTACGGCCAGGCCGACCACCGAACTCACCGGACTGCCACCCGCCGACGAGAAGAAGTAGCCCTGGGTGCGATAGGCGTCGGCGATCTCGCGGCGGGTGATCACCGCGCCCAGCGGATGCCCGTTGCCCATGGCCTTCGCGACGGTGACGATGTCCGGCACCGCGCCCTGCTGCTCGAACCCCCAGAAGTGCGAGCCGAGTCGGCCGTATCCCACCTGCACCTCGTCGGCGACGCACAGCCCACCGGCGGCGTGCGTCGCCTCGTACACCTGCTGGAGATAGCCGTCCGGGAGGGCCATGCCGCCCGCGTTGCCGTAGTACGGCTCGCAGACGAAAGCGGCCAACGGGTGTCCCTGGGCGGCGAGTTCGGCGATCCGTGCGGCGGCCTCCGGACCGTACCGGTGTGCCTGGGCGTCCCGGTAACGCCCGCGGTACGAGTTGGGGGCCGCGACCGTGTGCACCCACGGGGGCCGTGAGGTGAGGGCGTTCGGGTTGTCGGCGATCGAGGTGGAAACCGCGTCGCTCGCGTAGGTCCAGCCGTGGTACGCCTCCTCGACGGCGACGACGTCCTGCCGCCCGGTCGCCGCCCAGGCAAGGCGGAGCGCCAGGTCCACGGCCTCGGAACCGCTGTTGACCAGGAACACCGTGTCCAGCCCGGCCGGGAGCAGGTCCGTCAGACGCTCGGACAACTCCACCACCGAGGCGTAGTGGAAACGGGAGTTGGTGTTCAGCCGCTGCCACTGCCGGTGCACGGCGTCGCTCAGCGCGGGGTGGCCGTGGCCCAGCATGGTCACGTTGTTCAGCATGTCGAGGTAGCCGCGGCCCTCGGTGTCCACCAGGTGGTGCCGCCAGCCCCTTTCGATCCGGGGCGGTGCGGTGAAGTAGTGCTCCTGGACGGTGGCGAAGGAGCGGTTGCGTCGCTCCAGCAACTCCCTTTCACCGGGGGCACCGGGGGTGACTTGAGTGACCTGGGCGTCATCGCCGAGGAGCAGTCCGGTCGGGTCCGGGCAGACCGAGAGCCAGCCGGCGGCGAGTTCCGGGGTCACGAACCGGGGCGGGCGTTCACCGGTGAGCCGGGAGAGCTGGACACCCAGCACGTGAGTGCCGCTGCCGGCACCCGTACCCGTGCCTGTGTCCTCTCCTCCGGATACCGTGCCGAGCGTCTGCCCGGCGCTGACGGCACCGATCGGGACCTCGCCCACGACGCCGTCCAGGACGAGGTCCAACCCGCCCGTGTGCAGCGTCAATCCGTCGTCACCGTGCCGGGTGACCGTACCGTCCCAGGGCGCCAGGACCGCCGACGGACCGGTGAGGTACAGGTCCACGCCGAGCGCGCAGGTGGCGGTGGCGTCCGTGACGTCGACAGCGGTACGGGTCAGCCGGAACTCGCCGTGTCGGGTCCGTACCGCAGTGGGGCCCGAAGCCGACCCGTCCGGCGCCAACGCGCGTGCGGCGACGGCGGTTTCGGCCTCTGCGGTGAGCCACCGGCCCGTGTGCAACTCCTCGCTCTCCGCGGACAGATCTAGGACGGGTACGTCGTCCGGCAGTGCGGGCAGCGAGGGCAGCAGCCGGTGTTCGGTACGTGGTACGGCCTCCGCCACCCGCCCGCCGAGCGCGTGCCGGAGCTGGGCGGTCATCACCTCTACCGGAACCGACACGGCGGCCTCGAACATGGCCCACTCACGGTCCAGCGCGGCCGAGGCGTAGCCGTTGCCGGGGTCGAGGAGGGTGTCGTACTGCCCGCTCACCACCATGACGGCCGTCCGCAGCACGACCAGCGGCCACAGGGCGGCCACCTCCTCGTCGCCGAGCGGTCGCGCCGCGTGGAACGCCCGCACGGCGGGCAGGACCGATGCCGGTCCCGCCCCGTGATGGTGCAGTACGGAGGCACAGGTGACGGCGAGTTCGGCCACCGTCCAGCCGGGGCCGAGGTCACCGAAGTCGATCACGCCGACCGGCATACGGCGGCCGTCCGGCGCGGTCTCGCAGACCACGTTGTTGTCGGTGACGTCACCGTGGATCACCTGCACCGGCAGCCGCTCCGCGTACGGCTCGACCAGGGCGTACGCGGCTCTGGACGCGCTCCGTACGCGGGCGGCGCGTGCCTGGTCGGGCAGGTGCGGGGCCAGGGCCTCGATCACCGAGTGCGCGTTGCGCAGGTCCCACAGTCGCGGCCGGGCGGACTCCACCGGCTCGGTGTCGGCCAGTCCCGCCGCGATCTGTCCGGAGAGTTCCCCGAGCCGGGCGACGACCTGCGGGGCGAGATACCGGCTGTCCATGATCGGCTCGCCCGGGACGTAGTGCAGCAGCCGGCAGGCCAGGTCGGCTCCGTTCGCGTCGAACCGCTGCACCATGTCGCCGTCGAGTCCCGCGTGGGCCCGGGGAAGTCGCAGGCCGGGCAGGGCCTCGGCCAGCCGGTCGACCGCGGCGCACTGGGCACGCAGCCCGGCCGGTTCCGTGACGGGATTGGTGATCTTGAACACGAAGTCGCCCGCCGCGGTCCGCACCCGGTAGTTACGGTCCTGCTGGCTCCCCAGGTCCGCCAGGGTGCCGCTGACCCCGAACCGCTCCTTGAGCGCGACCGCCACATCGGCCTCGTCAACCGGGACCATCGCCGCCACCAGCCACTCAGCAGCCGGAAACCCCATGGCTTGCTCCACTCCTCCTCGGCCCCGCACACCGCCGCCCCGAGCCCGGCGGGGGCGATTGCCGGAACGTTCCGGCAACGGTAATCGGAGTGTCAATGAAGACGACGGACGGGGGTCCGTACCCAAACTCTCCCGGTACCGGCCCACGGACGCCGACGTTGAGGCGATGACGCACCACTGGCGCTATGTCGGGTACCTGATGGAGCGGAGGCTCCCTGGTTCGACGCCGGAAGGGCGCGGCGGGGAGTCGGTCATCGGATCATGCTGGCACGTGGCGTTTCGGCATGGGTGCGGTCCGGGCAGTTTCCCAAATAAATTTTGCAAAAACTCTTTTGGAAAGTGGTCCCCGGACCCTACGCTGCCGTCATGGTCAGCGAAGAACGTGAGCGCAGACGCGTACTGGACCCCGAGCGGGACGCGGCGGCCCTGAAGGCACTGACGCACCCCCTGCGGATCCGGCTGCTCGGGCTGCTCCGGCAGCACGGGCCCGCCACGGCGAGTGAGCTGGCGGTGCGGACGGGGGAGTCGTCCGCGTCGACCAGCTACCACCTGCGTGTGCTGGCCAAATACGCCTGGGTCACCGAGGCCGAGCACCGCGACGGGCGCGAGCGGCGCTGGCGCTCCGTGCACGACGTGACCTCGTGGAACAACACCTCCATGGAGGTCTCACCGGAGAGCCGTGCCTTCGTCGAGTTCTCACGCCGGCGCCAGATCGAGCATCTGGCGGACTCGGTCGCCCGCCACGAGGCGGACCTGGCGGCCGGACGCCTGGCTCCGGAGTGGCGCGAGCCCTCCGGCATCAGCGATCTGATCCCCCGCCTGACCCCCGAGTCACTGACCGAGCTGTGGCGGGTCCTTGACGAGAAGCTGACGGAACTCGTCGCCCGGGACGAGGGGGACGCGCGGGCGGAGCAAGTGGTGCTGCTGACGGCGGGGTTGCCGTACGCGAGGACGGAACCGGAGCCGGAGCCGGAGCCGGAACCCGAGCCGGAGTCGGCGTCGGCGTCGGAGTCGGAGTCGGCGCCGGAGTCGGAGTCGGCGCCGGAGTCGGAGTCGGAGGCGACGGATTCGAGCCGTACGTCGATGACCCCCAAGCGTCCCCGCGCGGACCGCTCCCGCAGAAAGGCCGACCCCTCGTGACCGGGCACGAACCCCCTCTCCCACTCCCGGTCGCCCGCCGGCGCTACGTCACCGTCTCCGTCCTCTTCTGGCTCCCCATCGGACTGTCCCTCGGCCCGCAGGTGCTGCTGTTCACCGAGCGCGGTATGGCACTGGTCGCCATCGCGGGCTTCTTCGCCGCGCACTCCCTCACCGCCGCCGCGCTCGAACTCCCCACCGGTGGGCTCTCCGACGTCCTGGGACGGCGCGTCGTCCTCGCCACGGCCGGGGTGTTGAACCTGTCCGCGTTCACGCTGCTCGCGCTGGGCACCGTGTCCTGGGTGCTCACCCTCGGCATGGCGATCATGGGCGCGGGCCGCGCCCTCTCCAGCGGCCCGGCCGAAGCCTGGTACGTGGACACCGTCCAGGCCCACTCCGGACCCGACGCCGATCTCCGTACCGGCCTCGCGCGCGGAAGTGCCGCGACCTCCGCCGCGCTGGCGGTGGGCACCCTGGTCGGGGGCGCGCTGCCCTGGCTGCTCGGCCGGGGCCCCGACCTCGGTGCCCGGCTGAGCGAGGCCACGTCCGGCCTCGTACTGCCGCTGTCCGTACCGGCGTTGCTCGGCGCGGCCGTGATCGTGGGGTTCGTGGTGTACGTCCTGACCGCGCTGCCCGAACCGCCGCGCCCGCCCGCGACACTGCGGAGCGTGCTCGCCGACGTGCCGGCCACCATCGTCGGCGGGCTGCGCCTGGGCGGGGGCGACGCGCTGGTGCGGCGCGTGCTGCTGAGCGCCGGGGCCGCCGGGGCCGCGCTGGCCACGATCGAACTGCTCACGCCTGGCCGCGCCGCAGGGCTGACCGGCGCGCCGGAGTCGGGCGCCGTGCTGTTCGCGACGCTGGCCTGCGCCGGGTTCCTCTGCTCGGGGCTCGGCAGCCATATCGCACCGCTCACGGCCCGGCTCACCGGCGGCGGCGAACGCGCGGTACTCGCCGGACTGGGGGCCGGCGCGTGCGGATTGCTCGTGCTCGGTGTGACGGCGGGTTCCTCAGGCCCGTTCGGCACGGTCGTCGCCGCTCTCGGCTACGGCCTGGTCTACCTCGGGCTCGGTGTCGCGGGCCCGAACGAGAACGACCTGCTGCACCGCCGCGTCACCAGTTCGCGCCGCGCCACGGCCCTCTCGGTCCAGTCCCTCGCCCTCCAACTCGTCGGCGCCCTGGTCGGTTTGGCGGTCGGCGCCCTCCCCGGGGGCCCACCGGCGTGGCTGCTCGGCGGGACGGTGCTGGGGGCCGGGGCCCTGCTGTGGATACGCGGCACGCCGTCCCGCGAGGCCGTCCCGCGCCCGACCGGGACCCCGGACACCGTGGGCGGGGGGGACGGTGGGTAACGCGCGTGGCGCCTCGCGATGACGCGCGGGGCGCCTCGGGATGAGGGGGCGCGATGCGGGCCCGGCCGCTACCGTTGATCCCCACGGTTGCGGACAGGGGGAGTTGCGGCGTGCTGGATCAGGTTTCGCTCACGGCCATCGCGACGGTGCTCGGCGCGGTCGGCTCCGGCATGGCCAACGAAGCCGGACGCTGGGCCTGGGAGTCGGCGGGCGGACTGGTACGGCGGATCGCCGGACGCGAGGTGACCGCCCCGACCGGCGCGGGTGAACGGGACGCCGTGGCAAGGGAAGTGCTCGCCGGGTTACAGCGGCAGCCCCAACTCGCCGTGGCCTGGGCGGCATTCGCACAGGCAATCCCTGGCGGAGTCCCCGGTGGAAGCTCCGGCGGAATTACCGGAACTACCGGTGGGGGACGACTGCCCGTCGGCCAGGTCCCGCAACTCCGACCGTCCACCCGCTTCTTCACGGACCGTCAGACCGCCCTCAAGCAACTCGTCCAGGAGGCGTCCCGCAGCGCCGACGGACGCCCCAGGGTCGCACTGCTCCACGGCGACGAGGGCATGGGTACCAGCACCCTCGCCGTGCACTGGGGCTGCCGGGACGCCCGCCGCTTCTTCCCGGACGGGCAGCTCCATGTCGACCTGCGCGGCGACACACCCGGCGCCGCACTGGGCGGCGCGACCGCCCTGCACCGGCTGCTCGGCCAACTCGGCGTACCGGCCGAGGAGATCCCCACCACGGCGGACGAGCGGATCGACTTCTTCCGGCGTACGGTCGCGGAACTGCGGCTCCTGGTCATCCTCGACCATGTCCGGTCCGCCGCGCAGATCCGGCCCCTGATCACCTCCGCGCCCGGCGTCTTCACGCTGATCGTCTCGCGTCACCCGCTGCCCGGCCTGGACGCACTCCGTATCCCCGTCGAACCGCTCGCCGACCGCGACGCGGTGCGGCTGCTCACCCAACTCGTGGGCAAGCAGGCCCTGTCGGCGGCGCGGGCCACTCTGCCGTCGGTCCTGGAGCGCTGCGGCGGCTCGCCGTACGCGCTGCGGGCCGCCGCACTCCGCCTGACCGAGCCGACGCCCAGCCCGTCCGGCACCCCCGACGACCCCGTACCCACCGCCGCCGACGACACCTACCGGCTCCTTCCGCCGGACGCCGCCCGCGTGTACCGCCTGACGGCCCTGCGCCCCTGGCCCGGATTCACCCCGGCCACCGGCGCGTGGGCCACCGGGCTCGCGGAGGCGGACACCGCGCGTCTCCTTGGTGAACTCGCCGACGTGGAACTCCTTGAACACACCACGGACGGCCGCTACTTCTACCGCCCCGCCGTACTCGCGCACGCCGCACGGACCGCCGCGCATGTCGACGGGATCGCCGGCTGCGCCCAGGTCGTGACCCGGACCCTCGCGGGGTACCGGGATCTCGCGGTGGGCGCCGCGCGCGCCGCGCTGCCCAACAGTTGGCGGGTCCCCTCGCTCCCCGCCGGAGCGGCACCCGTGGTGTACGACCGTCCCGGTACGGCGGTGGCCGTGCTCAGCGCCGAAGTCGGCAACCTGGTCCAGGCGATCCACGCCGCCGACGAGTTCGGCGACCACACCACCGTCATGGAACTGGCCCAGGCCCTCTGGCCGTTGCAGCTCAAGGCCGGGTACCACGACGAACTGCGCCCCGCGCTCCAGATCGCGGTACGCACGGCCGACGCCCACCGCCCCGGCACCCGAACCGCGGGCGCCCTGCACGCTCAACTCGCCCACACATTCACCGAGTTGGGGCAGTGGGACGAGGCGGAGAGCGAGGCGCGGAAGGCCGCCGACGCGGAGAGCGCCGCGGGGCATGTGCGGGGACATGCGTCAACGGTCGAGTTCCTGGGGCTGCTCCGGCTGCGTCAGTGGCGCTTCGCCGACGCCCTCGACTGCTTCGACGCGTCGGGACGGCTCTACGACGGGATCGGCCCCGACGGCGAGGGCGCCGCCGATCTGCCTCGCGCCCGCGCCCTGTTGGAGCGCCACCGGGGCCGGGCCCTGCGCGGCCTCGGCCGGCGCGCCGAGGCGAAGGAGCGGCTGGAGACCGCGCTCGGGTTCTTCCGCGAGAGCGGCGAGGCGTACAACACCGCCAGGGCGCTCACCGATCTCGCCGAGACCTGTCTGGACGGCGACGACAGCGCGGGGGCGCTGCCCCTGATCGAGGAGGCCGAGGCGGCGCTCGCCGACGAGCAGGCCACGTACCAGCTCGTGCATCTGCGGCGGATGCGGCAGCGGTGCGGGACCACTGCCCCGGATGTCAGTCCCGGCGGTCCCGGCGCGGAGTGACCGTCACCCGGTGCGCGGCCGTTCCGGTCCGCACGGTCAGACCGTCCGCCGCGAGCGCGTCGACCGGGTGACCGGCGGCCAGCAGGGTGTGCAGCGCGGAGGCGTACGCGGCCGGATCCGCGTCCCCGTCATGACGCGCGGTGACATCCAGCAGGTCTCCGGCACGGGTGCGGACCACACAGGCGTCGGGCCCGGTGACGTAGACGGCGAGCGCGCAGTCCCGGTGCCGGTCCAGAACCTCCGCGCACCAGTCGGCCGGTGAGCCGAAGCGCGGGTCGTCGGGCGGGCCGTCGCGCAGGACGAGGTCGGCGAGGTCGAGGGCGCGGGGGTCACGTGTGTCCTCGTGGACGGCGGTGTGGCTCTCGGTCGTCCCGTCCCGACCACGGGCACGCGGCGTCCGGTCCGGATCGGCGTACCGCTCCACCTCCACCTCGCGCGCTCCCCGGTACCGGGTGAGGACCCGCAGGGGCGCCGTGCGCGCGGCCGGTCGGTACGGGGGCAGCGGCAGCGGTTCGAGGAGTGCGGGTCCGGTGGGCGGGCGCAGGGCGAGGTGCGCGTAGAAGAGGCGGCGCAGTCGGGTGGCGGACTCGCCGGGCAGCGACGTGGTGAACTCGGCGGGGCCCGGCTCGGGTGGATGCGGTGCGTCGAGTTGGGGCCGCAGGGGCCGGTGCGGGTCCAGGCGGGGCGCCCGCCGGACGAAGTCGGCGGCGGGCGACGCCGGGTCGAGCCCCGCGAGGGGTGCGGCGCCCAGAAGTACGGGGGTGCCGAGTGCGGCGGCGTAGTAGGTGACGGCGCCATGGTCGCCGATCACGGTGTCGGCGGCGATCAGGGCCTGCCGCCAGTCGTGCAGCGGGTCGATCAGGGTGAGGCCGCCGCGCTGGGCCCGGTCCAGCCAGGCCCGGATCTGGCCGGGTCCGTGACCGTGCCAGATGTTGGGGTGCAGGACGGCGGCGAGCCGGTACTCGTCGGCGGGCAGCTCGGAGGTCAGCGCCGGCAGCAGCGCGGGCAGGATGTCGGCGCCCCCGGCGCCGGACCGGTCACCGAACAACGACTCGGGGTTCCAGGTGGAGTTGAGCACGACGAGCCGCTGCCCGCGCCGCACACCGAGGGCCCGCCGGTAGCGGTCGCGGTACGGACGCGCCGCCAGCATCCGGTCGAAACAGGGGTCACCCGCGAGTACCGCCGTGTGCGCGGCCTCGGGGCAGGCACGTCGGAGGCGGGCGATCTGTTCCGGGTGGGAGAGGACAAGGGAGTCGGCGACGGGCCGCGCGGTACGCCCGGACAACAGCCACTCGGGCGCCAACCCGAACACGGGTTCCTTCGTTTCCGTTGTTCCGTTGTTCCGTTGTTCCGTTGTTCCGTTGTTCCGTTGTTCCGTTGTTCCGTTGTTCCGTTGTTCCGTTGTTCCGTTGTTCCGTTGTCGCAAGCCTCTTAGTGTAGCCAACGCCGTGCGAAAGTATGACCAACTTCGCATCAAGGGCGTCGAGTTCGCCCCCGAAGCTCGCCGAGATCGCGAGGTCGACCGGGGTCGTGAGGGCCTGGTCCCAGGGGAGGACCGGGACGCCGGTGTCCGCGAGGAGTTCGGTCACACCGGAGGCGAAGGCCGACGACCCCGTACAGGTGGCGAGGAGTTGGACGCGCAGGTCGTCGTGGAAGAGGGGGAGTACGTCGAGCAGCCGGGTCGCCGACGTGACGTTGTGGACAACGAGCAGGACCCGCCGGCACCGGCCCCGGGTCGCCCAGCGGGCGGCGTCGTCACCGACCGGGACCCGGATCCAGCCGGGCCGTCCGTCGGAGGACTCCCGCCGCTCCCGGAGCCCCGCCCGTCCCTCGTCCATCCCCAGCCCCCCATATGTGACCGGCCACCATAACAATCGCCCCCCGACCCCCGTACCCCACGAGTGCCGCACCCCCCCAGGCCCCCGTACCCCCACGGTTGCGTCCGCGGCCTTCATCCTGAGCCCGAGCCGCATGCTCCAGCAGTTCGGCCTCGGGCTCGCGGTGGCGATCCTCCTCGACGCCCTGGTCATCCGCTGTCTGATCGTGCCCGCGGTGATGCAACTCCTCGGGCGGCGGGCCTGGTGGCTGCCGGGGGTGCTGGCGCGGCGGCTGCCGAGGGTGGCGTTGGAGCGGCCGGACGGGGCGTGACGTCGTCGGGGTTGCCGGGGGCGTCGGGGTCGCCGGGATTGCGGGGGCCGTCGGGGTTGCCGGGGCCCGGAGGTGGTGAGCGCTCAGGATGTGTTCAGGTAGCGGCTGACACGGTCGCACCATGACAGCTGAGACCTCCGGGCCCCCTGGGCTCACTGAAACGCGGTACTCGCGCGGCACCGCCACGGGCCCGCGCCTGCGGTGGAACAAGGTTCCCGAAGTCACCCTCTACTTCTGGGTGATCAAGGTGCTGTGCACCACCGTCGGCGAGACGGCGGCCGACCTCCTCAACTCGAACCTCGGCCTGGGGCTGACCGGTGTGTCGCTCCTGATGAGCGCACTCCTCGCGGTCGTCCTCGTCGCCCAGTTCCGTACCAGCGCCTACCGTCCCGGCATCTACTGGACCGCCGTGGCCCTGATCAGCGTCGTCGGCACCCTGATCAGCGACAACCTCACCGACAACCTCGGCGTGCCGCTGGAGACCAGTACCGCCGTGTTCGCCGTGGCGCTCGCGATCGTGTTCGCCGTCTGGTACCGCACCGAGCGGACGCTCTCCATCCACAGCGTCGACACCGTGCGGCGCGAGACCTTCTACTGGCTGGCCGTCCTGTTCACCTTCGCGCTCGGTACCGCCGCCGGTGACCTGGTCGCGGAGCGCCTGGGCCTCGGCTACTGGGTGTCCGCCCTGCTGTTCGCGCTGGCGATCGGCGCGGTCGCGATGGGCCGGTTCACCATGGGCCTCAATGCCGTCGGCAGTTTCTGGATCGCCTACATCCTCACCCGCCCGCTCGGCGCCTCGATGGGCGACTATCTCTCCCAGCCCACGGCCGACGGCGGCCTCGGCTTCGGCACCGTCATCACCAGCGTCCTGTTCCTGGCGGTCATCCTCGGTCTGGTCGTCTATCTGACGGTGACCCGGCGCGACGTCATCGAGGATCCGGTCGAGTCCGGGACCGAGGTCGGGTCCGGGTCCGGGTCGGCGTCGGGGCGGAACGGAGAGGTCACCCGGCGGGCAGGGTGATCACGAACCGCGCCCCGGGCGTGTGCTGTTGGTCGTAGCCCACCTCACCACCCGCGGAGCGGGCCAGGCGTCGCGCGAGCGGCAGCCCGAGGCCCGCTCCGCCATGTCCGTCCCCGGGCTCGGCCCGCCGCCCCGGCTGGAACAGCTCCCCGAGGAACGACGCCGGCACCCCGTATCCGTCGTCCTCGACCTCGACCCGTACGGTGTCCGGCCGCCGTACCGCCCGCAGGACCACCCTCGAACGGGCGTGCCGCAGCGCGTTGTCGAGGAGCGGCGCGGCGATGCGCTCCAGGAGGGCGGGGGAGACACCGGCGATGACTTGTCCCTGGACTCGTACGTCGACTTGTACGTGGACCTGTATGTGGTCGGGGGTGCCGGACCGTTCCGCGAGCCGTCGGAGTACCGGCAGGACGTCGGCGGTGCCGGGCGTGGAGTTCGCGTCGTCACGGGCATCGTCCAGAAGGGTGTCGCAGATCTCGCGCATCGTCCGGGCCGCGTCGGCGATGGCCAGGTGCGTGGTGCCGGTCTCGCCGGGGGAGCGCGGAGCGGCCTGCCACCACTCCAGCTCGGCGATGATCATCGCGAGCGGATTGCGCAACTCGTGCGACAACTCCCTGGTCAGCTGCTGCTCATGGCGCAGCAACGCGCGGATACGGTCGAGCAGCGCGTCCAAGGACATGCCCAGACCGGCGAGTTCCGTCGGCTGCCCCGCGCCGCCGAACCGTTCGTCCGACGCGACGGCGCCCGAGCGGGTCGCCTGCTCCGTCATCGTGCGCACCGGACGCAACGCCCGCCCCACGGCGAGCCGCGTCAGGACGTACGTAAAGGCGAGAACGGCGGCGTCGAGAGCGAGCGAGGCGAGGAGGAGGGTATCCGCCGACGCGCGGTACGGGGCGAGATCGAGGGCTGTGACGACGGCGGCGGCGGTGAGTGGGGCGGGGGTGGTTGTACGGGGGTTGGTGCCGGTGCCGGTGCCTGTGTGGGTCTTGGCATCGGTGCCGGTGACCGGCTGGGCGCAGAGTCGGACGCCGCCCCCGTCACTGTCGCCGTTGACCGTGACGCACCCCTGTGCCGGGTGCGCCGCCAACGCGTCGGCCGCGCGCGTGACGGGACTTCCGGCGGTGACGGACGGCGGCTGTTCGAGGACCCGGCCGCCCGCGTAGATCCAGACGTTGGTGTCGAGCGGCCCGTCGCCCGGTGCCTCCAGGACTCGTACGGGATCGTGGCGCGTGTCGACGGTGGTCGCGACGGCTGCCGCGCGCGTACGCAACTCGTCGTCCGCCTGCCGCTGGAGGTGCCGTCCGACGACCGTGTTGAAGACCACCGTCAGGATCACCATCACCAGCGTGGCGGTGGTGAGCGCGACCAGCGAGAGCCGGCCGCGCAGCGTACGGGGCCGGAACCTCGGCCACCCGGAACGGAACGCCCTCATGACAGACGGTGCCCGATACCGCGCGCCGTCGTCACGGTCATCCCACTGCCCGCGTCGCGCAACTTGCGCCGCAACCGGGTCAGATACTGATCCAGGGTGTTGTCACTGACCTGGGCACCCTCGGGCCAGCCCGCCCTGATCAGCTCCCGCCTCCGGACGATCTCACCGGGCGCCCCCATCAGCGCGGCGAGCAGCCGGAACTCGGTCGGCGTCAGGGCGACTTCGGTGCCCCCGACGGCCAGACTGTGCCGTACGGCGTCCAGGATCACGTCCCCGCTCGCCGCCGGCTCGGCGGGCCCCGCGCGCTTCAGCACCGCCCGCAGCCGCGCTGCCAGCTCGGCGAGATGGAACGGCTTCGGCAGATAGTCGTCGCCGCCCGCCGAGAACCCGGTGAGCCGGTCCGTGAGCCCGTGGTGGGCCGTCAGGAAGATGACGGGGGAGAGGAAGCCGTTGGCGCGCATGGCCTGGCACACATCCCGGCCGTCCGCGTCGGGCAGCCCCACGTCGAGCACGGCGGCGGCGATGTCCGCGGTGCCGGAGGCCAGCCGCAGGGCGACGGCCCCGGTCTGCGCGGGCACCGTGTCGAACCCCTCGTCCCGCAGGCCGCGCACCAACACGTCCCGCAGCCCGTGATCGTCCTCGACGACCAGAATCCGCCGCCTCACGCGCGACGAGGACGCACTCGCTCCTCCCCACCGAGGCTTACGCCACCCGCTCCACCCCCCTTCTCCTGCCGCCCCGGCACCGGCACGCGCCGCCCCCGTTCCTCCCCGCGCTCCAGCCATCGCGTGCCGACGCCCACGACCAGGCCCACCCAGGCGATCGCGTACAACCAGCCGCCCACCACATCGGTGAACCAGTGCACCCCGAGATAGACCCGGGTGAGGCCCACCGCGACGGCCCAGCAGCCGATGACGACGGCCGTCGTACGGCGGCCTCGGGGCGACCGGAGCAGTACCGCGAGGATGAGCAGCAGGGCGGTGATCGCCGATGTGCTGGTGTGACCCGAGGGGAACGACCAGCCGGACGCGTGGGTCGCCCAGTCCTGCTCGGGCGGTCGCGGACGGGCGACCAAGTTGAGGACCACGTACCGCAGGCCCTGGCCGACGAGGAGGCAGCCGAGGCCCGCGGCGGCGGCGATCACCCGCTGCCGCGCCGTGCGCCCGACGATCACCCCGGCCAGGACAACCAGCGCGTACGGCCACACACCGGTGCCGGTGGCCGTGAGGCCCCGCGCGACGGCCAGCGCCACCGTCGGACGGTGCGCGTCGGACCAGGTGTGCAGACCGCCGTCCATGAACAGCGGAGCACCGTCGCGGCCGATGACCACCATCGTCAGCAGCGCGAACGCGACCAGCGCCCCCAGGCACACGGAACCGGCGAGGCCCGGCACCTCCTTGCGGTTCATGACGCGACCAGCAACGGACGCAATCGCGTCGCCGTCAGCCGTACCGCCATCGTTTCCGGCATCCGGCGCAGCAGTATCACCAGGGCCAGTGCGACCAGGGCGCCCACCGCGACGCCCGCCACCACGTCGTGCGGGTAGTGGACGCCCACCCACACGCGCGACGCCGCCATCGCGGCGGCGGCCACCAGGGCGACGGCACCCAGTCGCCGCGACACGAAGTACAGCGCCACGGCGGTAGCGGCGGCGAGGGCCGCGTGGTTGCTCGGGAACGACCAGTCACCCTGTGCGGGACACGCCTCCAGCGTGCTGACCCGGAGGCTCTGACAGGGTCTGTCCTCGCGCACGATCAGCTTGATCACGTAGTCCGCGCCGTACGCCACCAGCACGATCGCCGGTACGGCCAGCGCCCTCACCGCCACCGAGGTGCTCTGCCGCCGGGCCCGCCACCAGGCGGCGACGATCAGCACCACGAAGACCGCGAGGCCGTATGTCGACCACGCCGAGATCACGTCGTCCAGCCAGGCCGGCGAACGCTGCGCGAGGCCCACCACATCGGTGTACGCGGACCCGTCGATCGAGGACCCGTCGAAAGCGAGGAACAACCCACCGCCCCTTCCATTTCCGTGTGACGATCGCGGAGCCCGAGACACCTATCGAGCACGTGACCGAATTGTGTGATGACTACAGAGATGTAGACGGTCTACTGAACTGTAGACGAAGCTCCGGCGTCGATCGTTCCCGCCGGACCGCCCGGATGTGAGGTGAACTGGCGGGGACATGAAGGCCAGAATTGTCAGGGGCATGTCAACACATTGCTCGTCCGGGTAACCGCCGTCGGCCGGAAACGTGGGCCGTGTCCCAGGTCAGGCCCGGCGTCGCCGTCCACTGCGGCGCGGTGCCGGCGTCCCCCCGCCGAGCAGTTCCGTCCGCCGCTCCTCGCCCCGCGTCTCGATCTGCGCCACGACCCGCCGCAAGGCGTCCGTGGTCCGGTGGCACTCCTCGTCGGTGAGCTGCCCGGTCACGAACACCTCCTCGGCGTTGAACTCCGGGAACAGGCCCCGCATCAGCCGCTCGCCGTCCTCGGTCGGCGCCAGCAACACCCGCCTGCCGTCGGTCGGATGCGCGCTGCGTCGCACCAGCCCCCGCGACTCCAGCGTGCGCGCCACCCCCGTGAGCGTGCCCTTGGAGATGCCCGCCTCCTCGGCCACCAGCCGGGTCTCCCGCTCGCCCCCCATCCACACGACCCACAGCACCACGAAGCCGGTCCAGGTCAGGTCGGAGCCGCGCAGGACGGAGTTCTCGACATGCTGGCGCACCGCGGCGGCGGCCCGGTGGACTTCGGCCACCATGGCCATCTGCTCGTGCCGGACGGGCGCGTCGCCCAACTTCGCCCGTACCAGTCGTTCGGTCTCGCTGTCGGATCGCCGACCGGGCACGAACCCTCCTCCAGGCATGGGGAATTGAAGCGAAGTCAAAGTGTAGGGGCGGGTCGACTTTCGGCCAGACCCCGCGCTCAGAACTCATCACGCGGGGCTCCCCACCACCTGGCACCAACCACCTCGTACCGGCCAGGGGCCGTGTCGCAGTTGGGCCGAACGGGTGAGGTGGCGTAAGAATTGACCGGTGCAGATTTCACGTGCGAGCCAGGACGGGGTGGGGATTTGAACAGCCACGACGTCACCGATGAACAGTGGGAGGGGCTTGCCCAGGTAGTACCGCTCCGCGGTCGCGACGAGTGGCCGTCATGGCCCGGTCACCGCGCGGCCCCCGAGGCCGTGACCGAGACGCGGCGCCGCTTCGTGGTGCTGCGGATCAACGTCTTCGCGGACGCGCGCGAGGTCGCCGAGACACTGATGGCGCAGATCCCCGTCCTGCTCGACCTGAGCAGCGCCGAGACGGATGTCGCCAAGCGCGTACTCGACTTCAGTAGTGGAGTCGTCTTCGGTCTCGGCAGCGGCATGCACCGCGTCGACCGCAACGTCTTCCTGTTGGCCCCTCCCGGTACGGAGATCAAGGGCCTGGTGGCCGAAGCCTCGATGCCGGGGACGTAGGCGGGTCGCGACGATGCCCACGCGCGCGTGTCATCCGCTTTTACCCCCCGTCTGATCCCCCGTTCGTAGGAACCGGTCCAGGCGGAACGGTTCGCCTGAATCCGGGCTCCCTACCGTCCGGAGACATGACTGTGCTTTCCCGTGGGACGGCCGAGCCGTCCGCGCGGCCCGACCGCCCCGGCCTCACCGAGCTGCGCCTGTCCGCCTTCGCCGCGCACCGCGCCGCCAGCTACCCGCTGGGGCCCTTGACGCTCTTCGCGGGCCCCAGCGGCAGCGGCAAAACAGGTGCCCTGCGCGCGTACGAGGCGCTGGCGCGGCTCGGCGCCGGCGCGTCCCTCGCCGAAGTGTTCCCCGACCCGGTCGCATGCGTGCCTGAACGGGCTCGGCCCGACGCCGAACAGCGGCGCGGCTTCCGCGTCGGCTGCACGGTCGACGGCCCCGCGGGGACCGTACGGCTCGATCTCGCCGTCCAGGCCGAACCCGAGCTGCGGATCGTCGGCGAACGCCTGACCCTCGACGGACTGACCCTCCTGGAGACGGCGCTACGGGACCCCGGCCGGCCCACCGTGCAGGCGGCCTGGCACACCGCGGGGGCCACGCCGGTGACCCGCGCGCCGCTGCCCGACGACCTCCTGGGCACCGCGCTCCTGCCGCTGCGCGTCGCGGGCAAGACCGACGGTCAGCGTCTGGTGCTCGCGGCGGCGGAACAGGTCGTCGTGGCCCTGCGGTCGGTGTTCGTGTGCGACCCGCGCCCGGAGCGTATGCGCGCGTCCGTGCCCTGCGGTGGGGGCCGGCTCCTGAGCGGCTGCGACAACCTCGCCGATGTTCTGCTGCGTACGCGCGCGGAGTGCGGCCGACGTCACGGTCTCTTCGTCAACGCCGTCCGCGCGGGATGTACGGGGCCGGTCGCCGACGTCCTCACCGAGGCGCTGCCCGACGGTACGGTACGGGCGGTCATCGACCGGGGTGACGGGGCCCGTACCCCCTTACAGCGGCTCGGCGAGGGCGAGTTGCGCTACCTCGCGTACGCGCTGGTCCTGCTCACTGGGCCGGGTGTACTGGAGGTCGACCCGGCGGCCGAGGTGCCGTCGGCCTACCAGTCGCTCACCGTCCTCGCCGACGGCCTCGACCGGTGCCTCGACACCCGTCAGTTCCGTGAACTCGTCACCCTCGCACGCGCGATGTGCGAACGCGGACACATCCGGCTGGTGGGAACAGTGGGCGAGACGGCACCACTGAGCGAGTCGACGGCGCCACCGGGACCGGTGTCGGGGGCGGGGGAGGCCGCGGGGAGCGGTGTTCTCACAGTGGTAGACCTGGGACGGTGACCACCGCATCTCCAGAGCCAGCCGGATCCCCGGAGCCAACCGGATCCCCGGAGCCGCCCGATTCCCCGGAGCCGTCCCGATCGTCCGGACCCGAGCCCGATTCGGGGCACAGTCCCCTCGACGTCCCCGCCTTGCAGCGACGGCTCGCCGAGTTCGCCGCCGCACGGCACTGGCAGCCCTTCCACACGCCCAAGAACCTCGTCGCCGCGCTCAGCGTGGAAGCGTCCGAACTCGTGGAGATCTTCCAGTGGTTGACCCCCGAGGAGTCGGCGCGGGTCATGGACGACCCGGACACGGCGCATCGCGTGACCGACGAGGTGGCGGACGTCCTCGCCTATCTGCTCCAACTCTGCGAAGTACTCGGCGTCGACCCGCTCGCCGCGCTCGCCGCGAAGATCGACCGGAACGAACACCGCTTCCCGGTTTCGGAAGAAGGGCCCTGAATCTGCCTGCTGTTGGCAAGCTCGTCACTCTCCGGAGTGGATGGCTTATCCACATTCGATTTTCTGTCCACAAATATCGGGCTACCTCTGGCTTTTCGTCCCGAAGATGCTCACGCTAGGTAGTGGACAAAGGAGTTGGAGGGGACGTGCCGCGAGCACGTCCCGGAGAGACGGGGTCGGCGGATGGACGCGGTACGGCTCATCGGAGTGAACAGACGTGCCCTGGCGGCGAGGACCGACGCACCGGGCATCATGACCGAGTCGTGGCAGGCTCAGGCCCTGGCCCAGGCGATGGGCAGCAGACTGGCGGTCACGGGTCCGCCGGAGTTACGGGGCGAGGCGCTCGGCCTCAGCGAGATCGGCGGCCGTGGCTGCGGCGCCCTGGTCATCCCGGCCCTCGGTATCGAGGGGATACGGGCGGCGCGGCTGACGGAGATCAGCGACGCCCGGGGCGCCCTGGTGGAGTTGGGCGCCCTGCTCGCCGACGTCGGGATCGCGCTGGTCGGCATCGCCTACTCCGCGGACGAGGAGGGCACCTACTGGCAGTGCATGGAGGCGATCGACGCGGCGGACGAATGCCGGGACCGGGTCCTGGAGATGCTCCGCAGACTGGTGGTGCGCGACCAGGCGCTCCCGGAGCCCGACTCGACGGCGGGGGCTACGTGAGGGACTGGGAAGGGCGGGGGAAGGGCGGGTCACTGCTCCGAGCGCCCGTGCAGTCAGGGGTTGACGGATTTTCACCCGACCGTGGTCCGGGCTCGGCGGCGCGACCGGGACGGTTGACGGGTGTTCGAGCGTGCAGGATGGAGGTATGGATCTTCGCATCTTCACGGAGCCCCAGCAGGGGGCGTCCTACGACACGCTGCTGACCGTTGCCAAGGCGACCGAGGACCTCGGTTTCGACGCCTTCTTCCGCTCCGACCACTTTGTCCCCATGGGCTCGTCCGACGGCTTGCCCGGACCCACCGACGCCTGGATCACGCTGGCCGGGCTCGCCCGCGAGACCAAGCGGATCCGGCTGGGCACGCTGATGACGGCCGGCACCTTCCGGCTGCCGGGTGTGCTCGCGATCCAGGTCGCGCAGGTGGACCAGATGTCGGGAGGCCGCGTCGAACTGGGCCTGGGCGCCGGATGGTTCGAGCAGGAGCACACGGCGTACGGGATTCCGTTCCCCAAGGAGAAGTTCGCGCGCCTGGAGGAGCAGCTCGCGATCGTCACGGGGCTGTGGGCGACGGACACCGGCAAGACGTTCAGCTACGACGGGAGGCACTACCAACTGACCGACTCACCCGCGCTGCCGAAGCCCGCGCAGACGAAGGTGCCCGTACTGATCGGCGGGCATGGCGCGACCCGCACACCACGTCTGGCCGCGCAGTACGCGGACGAGTTCAATATGCCGTTCGCGTCGATCGAGGACAGCGAGCGTCAGTTCGGCCGGGTCCGGGACGCGGCGGAACAGGCGGGCCGGGGCAAGGACGCGCTGGTGTACTCCAACGCGCTCGTGGCCTGTGTCGGCAAGGACGATGCCGAGGTCGCCCGCCGCGCCGCCGAGATCGGCCGTGACGTGGACGAACTCAAGGCCAATGGTCTCGCCGGTTCCCCGGCCGAGGTCGTGGACAAGATCGGGCGGTACGGAGCGATCGGTTCCCGGCGGATCTACCTCCAGATGCTGGACCTGTCCGACCTGGACCATCTGGAGCTGATCGCGTCGCAGGTCCAGCCGCACCTGTCGTAGGGGTGCCGCCGTCCCGTCGCCCGGCGGCACAGGGAGGCATGCCATGAGACACGGCCTCCCTCTGCGCCGCCGAGCGCGGGCGGGCTGCCCGGGGTCGGTCGTCGCCGGAGCGTCAGAGACGCGGGTCCACCGGTTCCGACTCCAGGGACAGCACCGCGAACACCGCTTCGTGGACGCGCCACAGTGGCTCGTCCTCGGCGAGGCGGTCCAGGGCCTCCAGGCCGAGCGCGTACTCGCGCAGGGCGAGGGAGCGCTTGTGGCCCAGGTGGCGGCCGCGGAGCCGGGCGAGGTTGTCGGGGCGGGTGTACTCGGGACCGTAGATGATCCGCAGGTACTCCCGGCCCCGGCACTTCACACCGGGCTGCACCAGCCGGTCCTGCCCGGTGCGGACGAGGGCGCCGAGTGGTTTCACCACCATGCCCTCGCCACCCCGGCCGGTCATCTCCAGCCACCAGTCGATGCCCGCCTGGACGGACGTCTCGTCGCCGGTGTCGACCAGGAGCCGGCCGGTGGTGCGCAGGAGGCCGGTCGGGTCGTGCTCGGCGAGCCGGTCGATGAGGGCGAGTTGCTCGTCGTGCGGCAGCCCGGCGAGGGACCGGCCACGGACAGCGAGAATCTGGAAGGGGGCGAGATGGACACCGTCGAGACCGTCGGTGGTCCAGCAGTAGCGACGGTAGGCGTCGGTGAACGCGGCGGCGTCCAGGGCCCGTTCGCGCTGTCTGGCCAGCAGGTCGGCCACGTCCGTGCCGCGTGCCGAGGCCGCTTCGAGAGCGGCGACGGCCTCCGGCAGCACGGCGCCCGACGCCGCGCCGACCGCCGCGTACTGCGCGCGCAGCAGCCCGGACGCCTTCAGCGACCACGGCATCAGCTCCGCGTCGAGCAGCAGCCAGTCCGTGTCGAGGGAGTCCCACAGCCCGGCACCCGTCGCGGCGACGCGCAGTCGGCCGAGGATCTCCTCGGTGACCTTCTCGTCGTCGAAGAAGGGCCGCCCGGTGCGGGTGTAGAGGGAACCGGTCGGGCCGTCCACGCCGAACCGCTCACGTGCCGCGTCCGCGTCACGGCACACCAGGGCCACCGCGCGCGACCCCATGTGCTTCTCCTCGCACACGACGCGCTCGACCCCGTCGGACCGGTACTGGGCGAACGCCTCGGCCGGGTGTTCCAGGAAACCCTCGCGCGAAGAGGTCGCGGTGGGGGCCATGGTCGGCGGGAGGTAGGGCACGAGGCGCGGGTCGACCGCGAAGCGGCTCATGACCTCCAGGGCCGCCGCCGCGTTCTCCTCGCGGACGGCGATCCGCCCGTGGTGCCGGGTCTCCACGACCCGCCGGCCGTGCACGTCCGCCAGATCGAGGGGCCGCCCCTCGTGCCCGCCGGGTGCCTCGGCGGCGAGCGGACGGACCGGCTCGTACCAGACCTGCTCGGCCGGTACGTCGACCAGTTCGCGCTCGGGCCAGCGCAGGGCGGTGAGAGCGCCGCCGAAGACACAACCGGTGTCCAGACAGAGGGTGTTGTTCAGCCAGCGGGCGTCGGGTACCGGTGTGTGACCGTAGACGACGGCCGCGCGGCCCCGGTAGTCCTCGGCCCACGGGTAGCGCACGGGCAGGCCGAACTCGTCGGTCTCACCGGTCGTGTCGCCGTACAGGGCGAGCGAGCGGACCCGGCCCGACGTGCGGCCGTGGTACTTCTCGGGCAGCCCGGCGTGGCAGACCACGAGCTTGCCTTCGTCGAGGACGTAGTGGCTGACCAGGCCGCGGATGAACTCGGCGACGCCCGCCCGGAACTCCTCGCTCTCGCGGCCCAACTGCTCGACGGTCTCGGTGAGGCCGTGGGTGAGCTGGACCTTCTTGCCGGCGAGCCAGCGGCCCAGCTTGTTCTCGTGGTTGCCGGGCACGCACAGCGCGTTGCCCGACCCGACCATCGCCATCACCCGCCGCAGCACCCCCGGACTGTCGGGGCCCCGGTCCACGAGGTCGCCGACGAAGACGGCGGTGCGGCCGTCGGGGTGTACGCCGTCGACATAGCCGAGCCGGGACAGCAGGGTGTCCAGTTCGGAGCGGCAGCCATGGATGTCGCCGATGATGTCGAAGGGCCCGGTGAGGTGGCTGAGGTCGTTGAAGCGCTTCTCGGTGACGATCTCCGCGCTCTCGATCTCCTCGACGCCGCGCAGGATGTGCACCTTGCGGAAGCCCTCGCGTTCGAGTCCGCGCAGCGAGCGGCGCAGTTCGCGCTGGTGGCGCTGGATGACATGGCGCGGCATCCCGGCCCGGTCGGGGCGCGCGGCGTTGCGTTCCGCGCACACCGACTCGGGCACGTCGAGGACGATCGCCTGGGGCAGCACGTCGTACTCGCGGGCCAGCCGGACGAGCTGCTTACGGGATTCGGACTGGACGTTGGTGGCGTCGATGACGGTGCGGCGACCCGCGGCGAGGCGCTTGCCGGCGATGTAGTGCAGGACGTCGAAGGCGTCGCGACTGGCCGACTGGTCGTTCTCGTCGTCGGAGACGAGGCCGCGGCAGAAGTCGCTGGACAGGACCTCCGTCGCCTTGAAGTGGCGGCGGGCGAAGGTCGACTTGCCGGAGCCGGTGGCGCCGATCAGCACCACGAGGGACAGGTCGGTGACGTGCAGCGTGCGGGTCATGCGGCGTCCTCCTTCGCGGTGTCGCGACCGGTGCCGTTGCCGGTGTCGCGGTGGATGGGGTGGTGCGTGTCGTGGTCGGCGTCATGAGTGGTGCCCGGGTCCCCGGCCGTGTCCGTGTCCGCCGCCTTGCGGAACAGGGCCAGTTGCGTCGGCGGCCCCACCTCGGGGTCGTCGGGGCCCACGGGACGGAACTCGACGGTGTAGCCGTACTGACCCGCCACGGTCTCCGCCCAGGTTCGGAACTCGTCGCGCCGCCACTCGAAACGGTGGTCGCCGTGTCGGACATGCCCGGCGGGCAGCGACTCCCAGCGCACGTTGTACTCGACGTTCGGCGTGGTCACGACCACCGTGGCCGGACGGGCGGCGCCGAACACCGCGTAGGCGAGCGCGGGCAGCCGGGGCGGGTCGACATGCTCGATGACCTCGCTGAGCACCGCGGCGTCGTACCCCGCGAGACGGCGGTCGGTGTAGGTGAGCGAGCCCTGGAAGAGCTTCACCCGCGCGGCCTGCCGCTCGCTCATCCGGTCCAGGTGCAGCCGGCGCGAGGCGATGGTCAGCGCCCGTACGGACACGTCCACGCCGACGATCTCCGTGAACCGGGCGTCCTTGAGCAGCGCCTGCACCAACTGGCCCTGGCCGCAGCCCAGGTCGAGTACCCGGCCCGCGCCCGTGTCGTGCAGCGCGGCGACGATCGCCGCACGGCGGCTGACCGCGAGCGGCACCGGCTTCTCCTCGGTGTCGGTGCTCTCGTCCACGGCGTTGTCGATGTCCTCGACCTCGCTGTCGTCGGCCTCCGCGAGACGCACCAGCTCAAGGCGTTCCGTCGCGGCGCGCGTCAGCGACCAGCGGCGTGCCAGATAGCGGCTGGTGATGACCTTCTGCTCCGGATGCGCCGCGAGCCAGCCCTCACCGGCGCGCAGCAGCTTGTCGACCTCGTCCTCGGAGACCCAGTAGTGCTTGGAGTCGTCGAGGACCGGCAGCAGGACATACAGATGCCGCAGCGCCTCGGCGAGGGTCAGGGTGCCGTCGAGGACGAGCCGTACGTACCGCGAGGCGCCCCACTCCGGGAAGCGCTCGTCCAGCGGCAGGGGTTCCGCCGCCACCGTCCAGCCCAGCGGCGCGAACAGCGAGCGGACCAGGTCGGCGCCGCCACGGGCCGGCAGCGTGGGCACCTCGACGCGCAGCGGCAGCGGCAGGGCCGGCAGCTCGGGCCGCGCCTTGCACTGCCCCTTCATCGCGCTGGTGAACACTCCGCTCAGCGCGACGGCGAGCAGCGATGACGCGGCGTACGGGCGGTCGTTCACGTACTGCGCGAGCGTCGCGTCAGGCGCGCCGCCACGGCCCTTGCCCTTGCCGCGCCGGACCAGCGCGACGGGATCCACCTCCAGCAGCAGCGCGGCCGTGCAGCGCTCGGCGGACGCCTCGGGATAGAAGACGTGCGCCGTGCCGTGCGAGGTGGAGAACACCTGGGCGCGCCCGGGATGCTTGTGCAGCAGAAACCCGAGGTCGGTCGCGGGGCGTTCGGAGGTACCGGTGGTACTGATCGTCAGGAACACCTCACCGAGTATCGCCGGGCGCGGCCCCCGTATCCAGGGACTTTTCCCGCCCCCGGGCGCCGGCGGGCGGTGCGGTACCCGGCCGGACCCGATGCCCTCGTGCCCCGGGTCCAGTGGGCTTGCTCCGTACGGGGCCCGGCGACCCGTGCGGGCGCACCCCGTCAAGATCACCTGACTGCCCTAGCGAGGGCCCGTGTGACCTGCGGTGTTCGCTCGCGGGCGCCCGCGAGGGGCGGAATTTCCCGTTGGCGGACGAGTCACTGGAGATGCGGTGGCCCCGAGGGCGCTTTCACATGAGTGATCGACGGTGCCGACTCTCGTCAGCGCATGGGTAATGCCCCTCGCGCGGTTGGCGCCTGACGGAGGATCACATGAACGCACGACGCATTCTGGTCGCGGCCGGGATGGCCGCAGCGACGGCCGCCCTGGCCGTGGCGCCGGCCTTCGCCGCCGCCGCACCCGCCGGCGGCCCGGCGCGCGACGAGGAGACCCTGGACTTCCGGCCCAACCCGGCCCGCGCCGGCGGCTCGGTGGAGGTCACCACGTTCCACTGCGGGGAGAGCCAGTTCGCCTGGGTCGACACCGACTCGATCCGTGGCGCGCACCGGGTGAAGCTCACCAGGGGCATCGGCGACCGTACGCTGACGGGCCGCCTCCACCTGCCCGAAGAGACCCGGCCGGGCCGGCACGACATCACGGGCCGCTGCGAGAACGGCCCCGAACTGCGCGGTGTGCTCGAAGTCGTCCCCGGGCGTGGCGCGCAGGCCGGATTCGGCATCGACCAGAACAACACCACGCACGCGGTCGCCGGATCGGCACTGATCGCCGGTGCCGGACTCGGCGGGGCCTTCCTGCTGCGTCAGCGCCGCGCCCGCCAGGCATGACGTCCACGCAGGCATGAGGCCCGCGCAGGCATGAGGCCCGCGCAGGCATGAGGCCCGCGCAGGCATGAGGCCCGCGCAGGCATGAGGCCCGCGCGGACATGACCCCCGCGCCACGACCCCCCGTCGCGGCGCCCCGTACCGACCAGCCGCCGACCCAGTCGCCACCCAGCCGCTGATCAGCCGCCGACCACCCGCTCCCGGGCCGCTCCGGGAGCGGGATCCGCGCTCCCGCCCGCCCCCGGGGCCCCGCGCATCTCCGCCGGCCGGACCGCTCACCCCGGGGGCAGGCACACTCCACCGCCGAACCGCGCCGCGTACTCGCCTACCGTCGCGCCGCAGAAGGAGCCCGCCGAATGTTCTGGCAGCAGAAGACCGCCCGCGCGGCCTATGTCGACCCCGAGACCGCACACGCCCAGGCCGTACGCGCCGAGATCATGAACCCCCGGTCCCGGCGGGGCCGGCACAGGCGCGGCGGCTGGTCGATGATCGCCCTCGCCGTGCTTCTCGGCGTCCGGCTGGTCCAGGGGGACCCGTACGCCGACCCGCCGCAGCCCGCCGCCGCCGCGGCCGTGGCACCCGCGCCGGGCAAGAGCGGGCCGCAGGACGGCGCCAAGGGCTCCCGTCCCTCGCGCTTCGGGGAGATCGAGCCCGGCGCGCACGCCCCGATGACCCCGTCGCGTCCCGTACGCCTGGCGATCCGGTCGATCGGCGTGAACGCGCCTTTCATGGACGTCGGTTACGACGTGCACGGGCAGATCGACGCACCGCCGTCCACCCGGGCCGACATGGCGGGCTGGTTCGCGTCCGGGCCCACGCCGGGCGAGCAGGGCACGGCGGTGATCTCCGGCCATGTCGACACACGGTCCGGGCCCGCCGTCTTCTACTCGCTCGGCGCCCTCTCCAAGGGCTCGACCGTCGAGGTCGCGCGGGACGACGGCAAGACCGCCGTGTTCAAGGTCTACGGTGTCGAGGTCGTCCCCCGCGACGACTTCCCCGCCGAGCGCGTCTACGCCGACACCGGCACACCCGAACTCCGCCTCATGACCTGCGGCGGCACGTTCAGGGGTGGTCAGGGGTACGACGCCAACGTGATCGCCTTCGCCACACTGACCGACGTGCGCTAGGCACAGGCTCCCCGGCCCCGACCCCGGCCCCGGCGCCGCGCACGGGACTGTCCGAACCGCGCGCGTCGGGGGGCCGGGCGGGGAAGGATGGGCCCATGGGATTCCATGTCGACTCCGAGACCGGGCGGCTGCGCCGCGTCATACTCCACCGGCCGGACCTGGAGCTGAAGCGCCTCACCCCCAGCAACAAGGACGCCCTCCTCTTCGACGACGTCCTGTGGGTGCGCCGGGCCCGGCAGGAGCACGACGGATTCGCCGACGTCCTGCGCGACCGGGGCGTCGAGGTCCACCTCTTCGGCGACCTGCTCACCGAGTCGCTGGAGATCCCGGCCGCCAGAAACCTCGTCCTGGACCGCGTCTTCGACGAGAAGGAGTACGGGCCGCTCGCCACCGCCCATCTGCGGGCCGCCTACGAGACGCTGCCCGCCGCCGAACTCTGTGAGGCACTGGTCGGCGGGATGACCAAACGGGAGTTCCTGGAGCGGCACCCCGAACCGACCTCCGTCCGCTTCCACGCCATGGAACTGGACGACTTCCTCCTCGGCCCGCTCCCCAACCACCTCTTCACCCGCGACACCTCCGCCTGGATCTACGACGGCGTCTCCATCAACGCGATGCGCTGGCCCGCCCGGCAGCGCGAGACCGTCCACTTCGAGGCGATCTACCGGCACCACCCGCTGTTCCACACCGACCAGGCCGGGCCCTTCCACATCTGGTCCGAGGGCCAGATCGACTATCCGTCGACCATCGAGGGCGGCGATGTCCTGGTCATCGGCAACGGCGCCGTACTCATCGGCATGAGCGAGCGGACCACGCCCCAGGCCGTCGAGATGCTCGCGCACAAACTGTTCGCCGCCGGGTCCGCACGGTCGATCGTGGCGCTCGACATGCCGAAGCGGCGCGCGTTCATGCATCTGGACACCGTGATGACGATGGTCGACGCGGACACCTTCACGCAGTACGCGGGACTCGGCATGCTCCGCTCGTACACCATCGAACCCGGCGTGGACGCCACCGAGTTGAAGGTCACGGACCATCCGCCGGAGCATATGCACCGCGCCATCGCCGCCGCGCTCGGCCTCAGCGAGATCCGGGTACTCACCGCGACGCAGGACGTCCACGCGGCGCAACGTGAGCAGTGGGACGACGGCTGCAATGTCCTCGCCGTCGAACCCGGTGTCGTCGTCGCGTATGAGCGCAACGCCACCACCAACGCCCATCTGCGGAAACAGGGCATCGAGGTGATAGAGATCCGCGGCAGCGAACTCGGCCGGGGCCGGGGAGGGCCACGGTGCATGAGCTGTCCGGTGGAAAGGGACGCGGTGGGCTGAAGGGGTGCGCTGACACGGTGCGCTGACGCGGGCTCCTTGAAGGAGGGGGCGAAGAGGGTCCGTATAGAAATGTGGAATATCGTATAGACTTCCAAGGTCTCGCATTCCGCAGTCGCCAGTCGCCAGTCCCGTATCCCGCAGTCGTCCCAGGAGCCCCCGCCATGGTGCATGTCCCGACCGGTCTCGCCGGCCGTCACTTCCTCAAGGAGCTGGACTTCACCGCGCAGGAGTTCCTCGGCCTGGTCCGGCTGGCTGCCGAGCTGAAGGCCGCGAAGAAGACCGGCACCGAGACGCGGGGGCTGCGGGGCCGGAACATCGCCCTCATCTTCGAGAAGACCTCCACCCGCACCCGCTGTGCCTTCGAGGTGGCCGCCGCCGACCAGGGCGCCTCGACCACCTACCTCGACCCCTCCGGCTCACAGATCGGGCACAAGGAGTCCGTCAAGGACACCGCACGCGTACTCGGCCGTATGTTCGACGCCATCGAGTACCGGGGCGACAGCCAGGCCGCCGTCGAGGAACTCGCCGCCCACGCGGGCGTGCCCGTCTACAACGGCCTCACGAACGACTGGCACCCCACTCAGATGCTCGCCGACGTCCTCACCATGACCGAGCACTGCGCCAAGGACATCGACCAGGACGCGTACGTCCTCGCCTATCTCGGCGACGCCCGTTTCAACATGGGCAACTCGTATGTGATCACCGGAGCGCTGCTCGGTATGGACGTACGTGTCGTCGCGCCCAAGGCGTACTGGCCCGCCGAAGCCGTCGTCGCCCGCGCGCGGGAGCTGGCCAAGGAGAGCGGCGCCGTCATCACGCTCACCGAGGACGTCACCGAAGGGGTGCGGGGCGCGGACTTCGTCGCCACCGATGTGTGGGTGTCGATGGGGGAGCCCAAGGAGGTGTGGGACGAGCGGATCACCGCGCTCGCGCCGTACGCCGTGACCATGGACGTGCTGCGCGCGAGCGGCAACCCGGGTGTGCGGTTCCTGCACTGCCTGCCCGCCTTCCACGACCTGGGGACGAAGGTCGGCCGTGACCTTTACGAGAGCCATGGCCTGGACTCCCTGGAGGTCACCGACGAGGTGTTCGAGTCGGCCCACTCCGTCGTCTTCGACGAGGCCGAGAACCGGCTGCACACCATCAAGGCGATCCTGGTGGCGACCCTCGCCCGAGCCTGACCTCACTCAGCGGGCGCCACGGGCAGAGGACCAGTGGGCCGTCAGGAGTGCCGGCGCTGGCGTGGCACCGCGGGCAGTGTGAACCACACCGCCTTGCCGGTCTCCGTGGCCCGGTGCCCGCACGACGAACTCAGCGTGCGGATCAGCAGCAGCCCCCGCCCGTGCTCCTGCCAGGGATCCGGCTCGCCCAGCGGGCCCGGCCGGGTGAGATGGACGGGCGGCGCCGGGTCGGGATCGTGCACCTCGACCTGACAGCCGGTCGGCAGCAGCTCCACCACCAGCTCGATCGGATCGTCGCCCGCCGTGTGCTCCACGGCATTGGCGACCAGCTCGGCCGTGAGCAGCTCCGCGGTGTCACTGTCGGCTGCGTGCTCGATCTCGGCGAGCGCCGTCCGCACCAGGGCACGCGCGACCGGCACGGCCGCCGCGGTGTGCGGCAGCGCGATACGCCAGGAGGCGGGGGCGGAGGGTTCGGGCACCAGATGTCCGTTCGGGGAAGCAGGTGGTCCTGCTGTCAGCTTCATGAATGGTACGGGGTGCCGGAACCGGGCCGACCGTAGGGAGAGTGGGGGACCTCCGCCCCTGGTCGGCCAATGGTGCGGGCGCCCGCGACGGGTCAGGATGGACCCAGCACACCTTGCACACACGCAGCACACCTCGCACGCACGCAGCGCAACCCGCACGCACGGGAGGAACCGCGATGCCGGACGTCGAACTCTCCGGAGGCACGCTCACGTACGCGGACAGCGGAGGGGACGGCCCGGTCGTCGTCCTGCTGCACGGGCTGGTCCACGACGCCACGGTCTGGCGCAAGGTCGTCACCGCACTCGGTCCCGGATACCGCCTGATCACCCCGACGCTGCCCTACGGCGCCCACCGCACCCCGATGAACCCCGACGTGCCGCTCACCCCGGACTCCGTCAACGCCATGATCGTGGAGTTCCTCGACCGCCTCGACCTGCGGGACGTGACCCTGGTCGAGAGCGACTGCGGACGTGCCCAGACCGTCGCGGCCCGGCATCCCGAACGGCTCGCCCGGCTCGTGCTGATCTCCTGCGAGGCGTTCGACAACTATCCGCCGGGGCTGCCCGGCAAGATGCTCACCCTCGCCTGCCGGGTCCCGGGCGGGATCTCCTTCCTGGTGCGGACCCTCGGTCTGAAGGCCCTGCGCGGACTGCCCATCGGGATCGGCGCCCTCGCGAAGTACCCGATCCCCGACGAGATCGTGGCGGGCTGGCTGAGTCCGCTTCGTACCGACCCGGCGATCCGCGCCGACTTCCGCCGCTACGGCCGGGCCGTGCGCAGGACCGAACTCCTCGAAGCGCTCGACGGCCTGGCGAAGTTCGACCGGCCGGCCCTCGTCGTCTGGGCGACCGAGGACCTGATGATGCCGCGCGAGCACGGCAGCCGCCTCGCCGCGCTGCTGCCGCAGGGCCGGCTCGTCGAGATCGCCGACTCCCGGACCCTGATCGCCGAGGACCAGCCGCGGGAACTGGCAGACGCACTCAGACGGTTCATTACTACGACGGGCTGAAGTCCGGCTCCGCGCGTCGGATCGCCGCCTGGGGGAGCAGGGGGTCGGACGGTCGGAGACTCGATGAGGAAGCGGTGGGGGCCATGCTGATCGAGACAGTGTTCAGAACCGAGGACGAACCGACGGCGGACCGGTTCGACAGTTGGCGTGAACGGATGGCACAGACGCACGCCCCGATGGACCTCAGCAGCGATCACGCGGCGGACTTCCGCGCGTACCAGAGGTTCATCGGGCTGGGCCCGGTGACCATGTGGCCTGCACACTTCCAGCCGCTGCGCTTCCTGCGGACGCCGAAGCTGATCCGGCAGTCCGATCCGGAGGTGTACCACCTCTCCCTGCTCCAGCAGGGGGACGCCGGCGTCACGTGGGGCGAGCAGAACACGGCTTATCGCCCCTACGACTTCCATGTGAACGATTCCTCGCGGCCCTATGAGATCTGGACCGGCCCCGGGCCGATCAGGATGGTGGGTGTCGAGGTGCCTAAGGCGCTGCTGCCGCTGCCCCGGGACCGGGCCGACCGGATCATCGAGCACCGGCTGTCGGCGCGGGAGGGGATCGGCGCCCTGCTGGCGCAGTTCCTCGTCCAGGTGACCGAGCACGCCGACCAGTACACGCCGTCCGACGGGTCGCGGCTGGGGACGGTTCTGCTCGATCTGGTCACCGCGCTGTTCGCCCACACCGTCGACGCGGACGATTCCGTACCGCCCGAGGCCCATCGGCGGCAACTGGCCCTGGAAATCCAGGCGTTCATCCAACGGCGTCTCCAGGACCCCGACCTGACCCCCGGGGTGATCGCCCAGGCGCACGGTATTTCTCTCAGCTATCTCCACCGGCTTTTCCAGGACAGGGACGAATCCGTCTCCGCCTATCTGCGCCGTAAGCGCCTGGACCGCGCGTGCGACGACCTGACCGATCCGGCGCTGCGCGGCATTCCCGTCCATGCCATCGCGGCGCGTTGGGGTTTCACCCACCCGGCCGCCTTCAGCCGGGTGTTCCGCGCCGCTTACGGCATTCCACCGACCGAGTACCGCCGCCAGGCCCATGTCCGTCCTCGGGTGTAGACGGAGCGTCAAGCAATTGTGGACGGCTCGCCAACGACGGTCGGGCCGGTCACGGGCATGCTGAGGGAAGACGAACAAACCCTTGCCACACAGGTCGATACGTGGATCACACGGGGGAACAATGGAACAGCCCGAAGTGGTGATGGAGGGTGTGGAATTGCCTGAGGCCCGCCCGGAGATCGCCGCCGCACTGAGGTCCCTCTCCGACGTCGCGTACCAGCAGCGCGCCTGGATACGGCGCATGCCGGCGTCGCATGATCCGGTGGGCGATCTCACGATGACGTTCAATCTGCTGTACGACCACTACCGCGTCCTGGCCGACCCCGAAGCCGCCCTGGGACCGGTACTCAGAAATGACGCGGAGGTCGCCGCCATGCAACGCCTGGCGGAAATCCTGGACGCGCTGATCGAGGAAAGGGGATGGGCCGAGGACGGGGAATACATGGCCGACCCGGCGTGGCCCGCAGTGGTGGAAGCAGCCGGAACGGCCCTCCAGGAAATGTGCCGCCGATAGGAACCCCCGCGCCCGGTCCCGCGCCCCCGGTCCCGAACGAACGGCTCCGCACCCCGGGAGGGGGTGCGGAGCCGTTCGGTGTGGCGAGCCGTTCGGTGTGCGGGGGCTCAGCCGATGGCCATCTTGTGGATCCAGCCGCCTCCGCTGTTGCTCACGATCTCCGTGCCGGAGCCGGACAGCGCGGTCCGGGAGCCGGCGTAGAAGCGGACCGCGCCGTCGGTGCGGACCGTCCAGATGTCCGGGATGTTGTCGCCGTTGGCGTCGGGCGTGCCGAACAGGAAGCGGATGTTGCCGCTGCCCCACCCGGAGGCCCCGTACTCTTCGTCCACCCCCTTCGCGGAGTTGGCAGCCGCCGCGAGGGAGTTGAGGTCGACCCCGCCGCCCGAAGCCGGCTTGCCGGTGCGCAGGAGGAGTCGGCCGGTGATGTCCGTGCGGTAGATCAGGTCGGTGATCCCGTCGCCGGTGACGTCCTGGACGGTGACGATGTCGCGCTCGGTCCACGACGCGCCGGAGAGCTGGACGGCCTGCTCGATACTGCCGCCGTTGTAGCCGGTGAAGGCCCAGAGCGCGTCGCCGACGGTGAGGAGGAAGTCGGTCTTCCCGTCCCCGGTGGCGTCCCCGGCCGCCACGATCTGGGTGATCGTGGAGGGGGCGGGCGCGTTCGTCGGCAGCAGCACCCGCTGGCGCTTGTCGATGTTGACGGCGCCGTAGCCGTCGCCCGGATAGACCCACAGCGCGTTCTCGCGGACGGCCACGAGGTCCTGGAGTCCGTCGCCGCCGTAGAAGTCACCGAGATGGGTGATCAGGGTGTTCTTCCAGTATCCGGAGGGCGCGGCGGCGTAGGCGGGCAGACCGTCGTCGCCGTTGGGGTCCTTGGCGGGGTTGCCCCGGTAGGCGCCTGACATGGAGTAGTCGAGGTCACCGGTGCCCTTGGCCAGGTCCGTCGTGGACTCGGACGGGTAGAGACGGAGATTGCCGTTGCCGTCGACCACCATCAGATCGGGCTGCCGGTCACCGGTGAAGTCGCCCGGCGCGTCGGCCTTGTCCCTCGGGGTCACGTAGAAGAAGTACTTGAGCGGCTGGGACACGTTCCCCGCGCCGTCCACCGCACGCACGTACAGCACGTTCGGTCCGGCGAGCGGCGGCTTCACGTTCGACACGGAGGTCGTCGTGGTGGTCGGGGCGCCATTGGTGCGCGTGACCGAAAAGGGGTACGACGCCTGGTTGAAGCCGTACTCGAACCGGACCACGTCCGTCTGCCGGGCCCGGAAGGTGAAGGTGCCCGCCGTGCCGAAGGCGACCGTGCTCCACTTCGAGTCCTCGGCGTCGTTCCCGAAACCGTTGTCGGCGGCGTCGGCGTCCGGGAACTGTGTCGAGGACGCCAGCGGCGGCGACGGCTTCGAGGTGTCGTACACGAAGCGGCACGGGATCTTGCTGTGCGAGTAGGCGGAGGAGGCGCCGAACTTGTCGACGGCCTTGGCACGCCACGAGTACGTCGTGCCGTTGACCAGCTTCAGACCGGTGCTGCCCGTCGAGAACGGATCGGTGTGCACCCGCGCCGAACTGTTCTGGCTGCCCACCGACACCTTGCCCTTGGCGCCGAGCAGATTGGTCTTGCTGCCGCCCGTCGGCCACAGCTCGAAGTTCACCGAGGCGAGGTTGCCGTCCTTGTCGGAGCTGTTGGCCCAGAAGGTCAGCGACGACGCACCGACGTTGATGTACGGCGACGTGGTGTCACAGCTCAGATCCGGGTCCAGGTCGAGGCTGGAGGGGATGGCCGGCGGCCGGTTGTACGACAGGTCGACGTACGGGTCGTTGCCGCCGTTGGCCTGGAACTTCTTCCACGAGTACTGGGAGTTCTCGTCGGAGGCGCGCATCCCGATCGTCATCGTCTTCCAGCCGCCCGCGACGGCCTTCTTGGCACTCGCCTTGACGTCGAAGACGACGTACTCGTCCGGACACGAGCCGGACTTCCAGCCGTGCGCGAAGCTGCCTCCGCCGATCTTGTTGCCGCTGTTCATCGCCGGGGCGTTCTTCCAGTTCGTCTTCGAACTGATCGACCCGGTGAGATGGACGGTCATGCTGCGGGCGCTGCACGACCAGGAGTATGTCTCCAGGGCGCGCAGCTTCGCGCTGTGCACCGTGGAGCCCTTGAGGTCCGGGTCCCAGTCGATGGAGAAGAACGACCGTGAGGTGCCCCAGGTGTCCGACTCGAAGCCGACGCGGGCCTCGTCGGTGCCGCCCCGGTTGAAGTTCTTGCCGTTGTAGAAGGTGGCGGTGGGGTGGCGGCTGTACGCGGTCGTCCAGTCGTTGGTGTGCTTCTTGACCGACGGGTCGACGAAGACGGGGTACACGGTCGTCGGGTCGGCGAGGAACGCCTGGTCGGGGCTGAACACCCAGGTGCCGTCGTCCAGATCGACGTCCACGAGCGACCCGTGCGAGTCGGGCTGCGGGCCGTTGACGCCGGACAGCGAGAGCGTGGCGGCGGCACCGGTCTGGGAGGGCAGCGGGCTCGGTTCCGGCGGTACGGGCGGTGAGGTGCCCTCCATCTCGGCGATGACCGACGGATCGGCGGCCTCGTCGGTCGCCTCGGGCAGCACCTCGGGAGTGGGGTCCTCCTGGTCGGTGTCGGCCATCGAGTCGGTCGGTTCGGGCGATTCGGACGGCTCCTCCTCCGGGGTGCCGGTGACATCCGGCTCGGAGGGGATGACCTCGGGCGCGGTCGGTGAGGCGCTGCTGCCCGCCTCGCCGTCGGTGAGGGCCGGGGTGCCGGCGCTGTCCCACATCAGCGGGGTCGGTGCCTCCGCGATGTCGGCGCCGTCCGGGTCGGTGGCCGAAACGATGCCGGTGACCGGGTCGAGCGCGAAGTTCAGGTCGGGGGAGCTGAGCCCGTACACCAGGCGTGCCACGCGCGGATCGGTCGCGGCCTCACGGTTTTTGACGACGAGGAGCTGCGCGAACCCGCCGTCGGCCGCGGTCAGGACCAGGTCGGCGCCGGGCAGGATCTCCGGGTACAGGGCGCGCGGTCCGTCGATGACAGGGGTCGGCACGGCGTCCGGCCAGGTCAGCACGATGTCGTGACCGTCCACCGTGAGCGTCACCAGAGGGTTCGCGGCGGCGGTGGCGGAGTCGCCGAGCAAGGGGGCCCGGCGGGGAGTGGAGCGGTCGGCGTGCTGGGTGGTGCGCTCACCGGCACCGGAGCCCGCACCTCCCTTGGCGCCCTTCGCGTACGAAGCGCCCTTGGCGCCCGTGACACCCTTGGCACCCTTCGTCCCCGACGGCTTGCCCGCACCGCCCGAGAAGACCATGCCCACATTGGTCGCCTTGGGTGCCCAACCGCCGTCCACCCGGCGCAGATCCGTGTCGATGGCCTTCCAGACCCCGCCCACCTCGGCCCGGATCGGGCTCGCGTGGATCCGGCGCTGGAGGAGTCCGTCCGGGCGCGCCCAGGTCGTCGCGTACGCGGTGCGCAGCGCGGTCGCCTCGACGGCCTTGCCGGTCTTCTTGGCGCGTGCGGCGGCATCGGTCTCCGCCAGCGGCGCGGCCCGGCCGGCGTCGGCGGGGCGGCGCGGCTGATCCTCCTGATCGGAACCGCTCAGCGCCACGACCGTGAGGCCGGACGCCGCGATGACGGCGGCGGCGACGGCCGCGACCGGCCGGCGCGCGGACGAGCGGCGCCATCGGCTCCATCGGCTCGGCATGAGTTTTCCCTTTCCCCCTGTGAAACAGCTGTGACAGCTGCGACGACAGCCGACCGATCATGGCTCAGCTCCCGGGGACCGTCACCCGGCAGCGTGGCGCGGACGGCGTCGGACGGCGTGCGGCGTTCCGCGCCGTCCACGGCCCGGAAACGGCGTGACCAGGTGCTCCCGACGGACACTCAGATGCCAAAGCGGTACACAACGGGACGCATGGAGAGGGCATTTGGGGAGGCCGGTGCGTGAGTGGGCGACAGGTCCCAAAAGTGCCGCAGATACGTATGAGCATGATCAGCGGCATGGGTGGCTCTTTGCTGTATCTGGCGACATAGCCGACCGATTTGCATCCGTGACGATGATCACATGGTCACGGGCCGTCTGGTCTTTCTTCACAACTGCCCCACAGAATCAGGGCGTTCGCTGGCCGCACCTCCGCACTGTCCGGGTGCGGCCTTCTGTCGCCCGGGGGGACCTCGTCCGTGCCTGCTTTCCTGTCCGCGCTCCGCGCTCGCCGTGCGCGCCTGCGCTCCGCGGTGGTGCCCGTCGTCGGCGCGGCCCTGCTCGTGGGGCTGCTGCCGTTCACGGCCGCCGCCCAGCCGCCGAACCCCGAGGCGGCCGAAGTCGCCCGCGACGACGTGTCGTTGGAGGGGATCCCGGCTGAGCAGCGGGTCGCCGGGAGTACGTACAACGCCGGGCTCGACAGCATCGAGGCCGCCGCGCCCACCGACCAGGAGCAGGCCCCGGCCGGTACCGTCACGCCGCCCACGGGCGGCACCGGCTCGGTCACCTTCGGCACCGCGGGCGCCCAGCAGGCCGCCGCGCGGACCACCGCCGAACCCGCCGCTCTCGACCCTGTCGCGCTCGAACCCGTCGGCACCCTGCCCGTGAAGCTCGGCCAGGCCCCCGGCGCCGCCCTGCCCACCGGCACCTGGCAGGTCGGGGTCTCCCCGCGTACCGCCCCCGAGGCCGAAGGCATCGACGGCGCGCTCGTCACGGTCACCGCCCCCGCCACCGGCTCGGTGCCCGTATCGGTGCAGCTCGACTACAAGGCGTACCAGAACTTCTACGGCGCCGACTGGGCATCCCGGCTGACCTTCGTACAGTTCCCCGAGTGCTACCGCACGACGCCCGACGTCGAGGAGTGCCGGGCCTACGAGGAGCTGGAAACGGTCAACGACACCAGCGCCAAGACCCTGACGGCCACCGTCGACACCGCAGCCGACGGCACGGTGACGCCCGCGTCGGCGACCGAGTCCCCGGCGCCCGGCACCGGCGTCGCACAGGCCGCCTACCGCACCGGCGCCCAGCAGGCGGCGGACGGTGGTGACAGTGCCGTGATCGGCGCGGTCGACTCCGGCGCCGGCGAGAGCGGTTCCTTCAAGGCGACGCCGCTGGAGTCCAACGGCAAGTGGTCGGCGGGTGGTTCGTCCGGCGCCTTCACCTGGTCGTATCCCGTCAAGGTCCCGCCCACGCCCGCGGGCCCAGCGCCGGAGATCTCCTTCGACTACAACTCGCAGGGCGTGGACGCGAAGACGTCCACCTCCTCGCCGCAGGCGTCGTGGATCGGTGAGGGCTGGGACTACAACCCGGGCTACATCGAGCGCCGCTACCGCACCTGCAAGGACGACCGCGAGGACATCGCGGCCGGTGCCGCCAACAACGCGGCGAAGAAGGCCAAGACCTCCGACCTGTGCTGGGTCTCCTACAACGCCGTGATGTCCCTCGGCGGCTCCACGACCGAGCTGGTCCGCATCGGCGAGACCGACCGCTACCGCCCGCAGCACGACGACGGCACCCGCGTCGAGCTGAAGACCGGCGCCACCAACGGTGACAACAACGGCGAGTACTGGGTCGTCACCAAGCGGGACGGCACCGTCTACACCTACGGTCTCAACAAGATCGGCGGCGGTCACGCGGACACCCAGTCCGTCTTCACCGTCCCCGTCTTCGGCAACCACCCCGGCGAACCCTGCCACGCGGCCACCTTCGCCGAGTCACGCTGCCAGAGCGACGCCACCAAGCAGCAGGCATGGCACTGGGGCCTGGACAAGGTCACCGACGTCAACGACAACGTCATGATCGTCAACTGGCACCAGTCGACGAACTACTACGCCGTCAACAAGAAGTTCAAGACACCCGAGAAGTACGTCCGCGGCGGTCTGCCCGACTCCATCGAGTACGGGCTGCGCGAGGGCGCACTCGGCGCCACCCCGGCCGCCGAGGTCAACTTCCTGCTCCAGCAGCGCTGCCTCCAGGGCTCCGCGGTCTGCGAATCGGCCAAGTTCGACGACACCAAGAACCCCGCCTCCTACCGCCCCTGGTGGGACAGCCCCGGCAACCTGAACTGCAAGAGCGACTCCAAGCTGTGCCCCGCCTTCCCGTCCTTCTGGAACCGGCTGCGGCTCGGCGGCATCACCACCTACGCCCAGCGCCCCGGCGTCGCGGGCCTGTCCAAGGTCGACACCTATCAGCTCAACCACTCCTTCCCGCGCGACTGGTACGACACCTCGCCCGGCCTGTGGCTCAACTCCATCCAGCACTACGGCTTCCGCGCCGGTGACACCAGCGGCACCCTGCTCACCCAGTCCGGAGTCAGCTTCAAGCCGTATGTCGTCGGCACCGGCTCCGCGCACCCCCTCAGCACGTATCTGAAGGACCAGCAGCTGCCCAACATGGTGCCCCGCAACTCCTCCGACCCGCGCCCCGGCTTCACCCGGCCGCGCATCGGCGCCGTCGCCACCGAACACGGCGCCGACATCGAGGTCACGTACAAGGGCGGCTGCCGTACGCAGCCCGACGTGGCGCCCGAGGACAACCACGGCACCTGCTTCCCGGTCCGCTGGTCGCCCGACGCCGAGGTCGAGAAGCCCGCGCTGGCCTGGTTCAACAAGTACGTCGTCCACACCGTGACCGAGACCGACCGGATCACCGGCGTCTCCGCCCGGATGTCGACGCGCTACGACTACTCGGGCGCCGCCTGGGGCAAGAGCGACGACGAGTTCAGCAAGCCCGCCCTGCGCACCTACAGCGAGTGGCGCGGCTACCAGCAGGTGGCCACATCGAAGGGCAACAAGATCTCGGCGGCCCCCGGCCGCCCGCAGACCCAGTCCTACGCGGTCACCCGCTACTTCCGCGGCGCCGGCGGCCCGGTCAAGGACTCCACCGGCACCGTGACCCTCGCCGCCGACGACCTCGCCCCGTACGCGGGCATGACCGCCGAGACCATCACGTACACCGGGACCGGCGGCAAGGTCGCAGGGCGGGTCCTGAACCGGCCCTGGGCCCAGCAGACCGCCTCCCGGACGCGCGACGGCGGGCTCGCCCCGCTGACCGCGTACCGCAGCGGCTTCGAACGCAGCGACACCGTGCAGACCCTCGGCAGCAGTTGGCAGGGCGTGCGGACCACCACCGTCGTCGACGACACCTACGGACTGCCGCAACAGGTCGAGTCGGCCGTGGTCAAGCCGGGCGGCAGCGGCGGTGAGACCCTCAGCGACCAGACCTGCGCCAAGACGTTCTACGTGGTCAACGAGGCGGCCAACCTCGTCGGCCTGCCCAAGGAGATCCGCACCACCGCCACTTCCTGCGCCGACCACGCCACCGCCGACCCGGCCACCCAGGTGATGAGCGCCGTCCGCACCAGCTACGACGGCGGAGCCTGGGGCGCCGCGCCCACCAAGGGCCTGGCCACCACGACGGCGACCCTCGGCGACGACGGCTCCGCCTACTCGAACGTCACCACCAGCACCTTCGACCCGCTGGGCCGGGTGCGGAAGATCACCGACCCGCTCAAGGGCGTCTCGGAGACCCAGTACACGCCCGGCGACATCGGCGGCCCCGTCACCGCGATGAAGAAGATCAACCAGAAGGGGCACGCCTCCACCACCACGCTCGACCCCGGCCGCGGCCTGGTCCTGTCGGTGACCGACGCCAACGGGCATGTCTCGCGCATGGAGTACGACGCGTTCGGCCGTCTGGTGAAGGGCTGGTCGGCCGACGCCGCGACGCCCGACGTCCTCATCGACTACCAGATGGCGACCGCGTCGCCCACCGTCACCCGGCCCACCGCCGTCACCGTCCGCTCCCTCAAGGACAACGGCGGCTACAGCCGCCAAGTGACCGTCTACGACGGCCTGATGCGCCCCGTGCAGACCCAGGACGAGGCCCACGGCCCCGGCCGTATCGTCCAGGACACGCGCTACGACGACCACGGACTCGTCTCCGAGCAGACCGGCTCCTATCTCGCCAAGGGCGAGCCGGAGACCGGCCAGTTCAAGCGCGTCAGCGACACCCTGGTGCCCAACCTGGTGCGCACCACCTTCGACGGCGTCGGCCGCCCGGTGCGCAAGACCACCGTGCACAGCGGCAGTGCCGTCTACTCCGACACCGTCGAGTACGGCGACAACTGGACCATCTCCCGCCCGGCCGGCGGCGCCACACCCGCCGTACGCGCCTACACCGACGCGCGCGGCCGGATCACCCGCGTCGACCACTCCACCAACCGCACCCAGGACGAGTGGCGCACCACCGGCTACTCCTTCGACGCCCGAGGCAACCGCACCGAGATCAAGGACCACGCGGGCAACCTCTGGACGTACACCTACAACGCCCGTGGTCTGCTCGCCTCCGCCACCGACCCCGACATCGGCGACGCCTCCTTCACCTACGACGCGCTCGGACGGCAGGCCACCGCCACCGACTCGCTCCGACGCACCACGTACACCGAGTACGACGCGATCGGCCGGGTCCTGAAGGTCCGTCAGGGCTCCGCGACCGCCGACCCGGTCAAGTCGTTCACGTACGACCTGCCGGGCGCGCTCGGCAAGGCCGTCAGTTCCACCCGGCACGACAACGGCGCCGACTGGATCGACCGGATCACCGCCTACGACGACAAGTACCGCCCGACCACCCGCGAGATCGTCGTCCCGTCCCAGGCCGGGCCCAAGCTCGCCGGCACCTACACCTACCGCTACGCCTACACGGAGAGCGGCAAGCAGCTCTCCGTGAGCGTGCCCGCGATCGGCGGTCTGGCCGCCGAGAAGGTCATCACCCGCTACGACGAGGACGGTCTGGCCCAGTCCACCTCCGGCCTGAGCTGGTACACGTCCGACGTCACCTACTCCGCGTATGGCGAGCCCCTGCGGACCGTCAGCGGACCCCAGCCCTACCGGGTGTGGACCACCAACTTCATCAACCAGGAGACCGGCCGCCTCCAACGGACCGTCTGGGACCGTGAGACCGCGTCCTCGCACCGGATCTCCGACTCCTACTTCTCCTGGGACCGCGCGGGCAACCTCACCTCCGCGGCACGCAAGCAGACCGACGGCACCACGTCCACCTGGGACAACCAGTGCTTCACCTACGACTACCTCGGTGAGCTGGTGCACGCCTGGACCTCCGGTCTCGCCGTGACCGCCGCCACCGGCTGCAAGTCGGCGTCCGGCACCGCCTGGGGCTACCGCAGTGACGGCCAGGGCAGCACCGGACCCGTCGCCGAGGCACCCGACGCGGTCACCGACGCCGCCGCGCCCGACGCCGAGATGCAGGCGTCCCTCGACGCAGCCGCACCCGCCACCGGGTCGGTCGCCACCACCGTCGGCTCCTACTACCAGTCCTTCACCTTCGACGCCGTCGGCAACCGGGCGTCCCTCACCGACCACGACCCCGCCAACCCGGCCCTGGACGCGCGGACCACCTACGGCTACGGCAAGACCGTGACGGGCAACGGCACCGGCGCCCCCACCCTCACCCAGCCGCACCTGCTCACCAGCGTCGACCGCCCCACCGGCACCGACCCCACCTACGTCAACGACGCCACCGGCAACACCACCGAGCGCCACCTCACCGGCGGCGACCAGATCCTCGACTGGAACGCCGAGAACAAGCTCGCATCGGTCACCGGAACCGGCGACGGCTCGGGCCCCATCACCGGCCTCGGCGGCAAGTGCCTCGACCTCCAGTCGAACGTCCTCACCGACGGCACCCCGCTCCAGCTCTACAGCTGCAACGGCACCGCCGCCCAGGCATGGCAGACCACCGGCGACACCCTGCGCATCCGCGGCAAGTGCGCCACCGTCAACGGCGCCCTCGTCCAACTCGCGGTCTGCAACGGCACCACCGCGCAGAAGTTCACCCTGCGCGCGTCCGACAAGGCGTTCGTGCACGCGGCGACCGGCAAGTGCCTGGCCGTCCCCGGCGGCGTCGAGACCGACGGCACCGACCTCCAGGTCGCCACCTGCGCCACCGGCGCCGCCCAGCAGTGGGCTCTCGCCGACCGCACCACGTACGTCTACGACGCCGGCGGCAACCGCGTCCTCCAGAAGTCCGCGGCCGGCACCACCCTGTTCCTGGGCGAGACCGAGGTCGCCACCGACCCCAAGGGCAACCTGCTCAAGGCCAGCCGGATCTACCAGCACTCCGGCGCCCCCTCCGTGGTCCGCGTCAGCAAGAAGGGCAGCGCCGACCACGTCCTGAGCGTGCTGCTCAACGACACGGTCGGCACGGCCACCACCTCCGTGGAGCAGAGCGAGGGGCAGCCGGTCACCCGCCGCTCCTTCAAGCCGTACGGCGAGGTACGCGGCACCCGGCCCGACAGCTGGCCCAACGCCCGCAGCTACCTCGGCACCGGCATCGACGACACCTACTCCGGGCTCACCCACATCGGCGCCCGCGAGTACGACCAGTCGACCGGACGCTTCCTGTCCGCCGACCCCGTGGTCGACTTCGCCGACCCGCTCCAGATCAACGGCTACGCCTACGCCAACAACAATCCGATCACCAAGAGCGACCCCGACGGGCTCCAGCCCATCGAGTGCTGGGAAGGCATCGCCGTCTGCCAGGGCGGACGCATCGTCAGCGCCAAGAACGACGCAGTGAAGCCGGGCAAGGCGCTCACCGTGGAGACGGTCACCAGGAAGGACAAGACCGTCCGTGTGTTCTACGACGACCGAGGCGTTCCGCACACCGAAGGCGCCCCCAATGACACAACGAAGAAGTCGGAGCGCATCGCCATCAAGTACATGAACGACGACCTGCGCTCGTCGCTCAAGCTGTACGACGCGAAGACGGGCAACGGCAGCCAGTTCCTCTGGCAGGACGACAACGGATTGCTCCCCAAGAAGGGCCTGGTCCACGACGCGAACGGCAACCACCGGGTGGGGGGCGCGACCGCCGACTACATCAAGGTGACCTGGAAGAACGGCAAAATCGTCGACGTGGAGACCTGGGACGCCAACGAGTCCAAGCAGGCCGTCGACGCCAAGTCCCTCAGTTCCATCGAGACGACCGTCAAGGGCAAGCTCGACCCCATGGGGAGGAAGCCGCAGACCCAGAACGTCGTCTTCGTCGCCCACAGCATGGAACAGGCGGAAGCCGTCCGGGACAGGTTCGTCGGCAACGCCAATGTCCGAGTGATCTTCGCGGGTGACGGGAAGCCGGGATCCGCCGTGTTCGACACCCATATGTCGGGCGGACTGCGCGGTGCGGGTGCCCCGGCGACCGGGAGGTCCGGCGGCGGTGGCGAGAGCGGCGGCAAGCGTGGCGGCGGCGGTCGTCTCGGCGGCAAGCTGATGAACGGGGCCGGCATCCTCGGCGACCTCGCGTTCATCTGGCAAGGAATGAAGACACTGGAACGCGGCTGCGACGACATGGTCATCTCCTGCGGCCCACCGGAGTACATCTGATCGGCGCGGCCTGCCACAGTGGGCCGCGCACCGCACTACAAGAGGGGAACACCAGGGGACGCCATGGCCAAGCAGCGCATCACCGTCTGTCTGCCGCCCGTCGGCCCCGACGGGCTGAAGCAGGCGATCGGGCGGGCCATGGCCCCCTTCCGGTACGACCGTGAGGACGTCCCCCACCCGGACTGGGTGGGGGAGTGGGACTACTGGTTCGTCTCCGGGGCGGGCTGTCTCTTCGACGTACGGCCCGGCCACGAGGACGACCCCCGGCTCGTGCGGCACGACGACTGGACCGAATCCGCCGAGGACCTGCCGCCGTCCCGCTGCCACGGCGGCCCGCGCGGCCTCCTCGACCTCGACACGCCCCGCGCCGCCGAGGCCCGCCGGGCGGCCGGCACCTGGACGGCGTACCACGCCTTCGCCGACCGCCACCCGCCCGCGCTGCCCTTCCACCACTTCGAGGAGCGGGCCAGGACCCTGGAGCCGGAGCACGTCAGAGAGGCGGCCGTCGCCGCCTTCCGTGAACAGCCCCTGATCCAGGCGATCGAGGCAGACCCCGCCCTGGAGGAGCGGTTCACCTCCGACCCCGCCCTCCACCTCGACGAGGACCAGGACACCTACGTGTCCCGCCATGTGGCCGCCGTCCTGCCCACCCCCGCCCTGCTCACGCTCGACGGGCGGTGGGTGGAGGGCGGCGGCCCCGACTACCAGCGGACGTTCAACACCTACCTGGACGCCCTGCCCGGCGACGCGATGGCCGTCCGGGTGCTCTACCACTCGTGACGGACCAAAGCCCGTTCCGGAATGTGCGGGAAGGTTTCGGTCAGATGTCCCGGAACGTCTCGATCTGGGCGCCCACCGAGTTGAGGCGTTCCGCCAGGTCCTCGTAGCCGCGGTTGATGACGTACACGTTGCGCAGCACCGACGTGCCCTCGGCGGCCATCATCGCGAGGAGGACGACCACGGCGGGACGCAGTGCGGGCGGGCACATCATCTCGGCGGCGCGCCAGCGTGTCGGGCCCTCGACCAGGACCCGGTGCGGGTCGAGCAACTGGAGGCGTCCGCCGAGGCGGTTGAGGTCGGTCAGATAGATGGCGCGGTTGTCGTAGACCCAGTCGTGGATCAGGGTCTTGCCCTGCGCGGACGCGGCGATGGCCGCGAAGAACGGGACATTGTCGATGTTCAGGCCGGGGAACGGCATCGGGTGGACCTTGTCGATGGGCGCCTCCAGTTTGGAGGGCCGGACGGTGAGGTCCACCAGCCGGGTGCGGCCGTTGTCGGCGACGTACTCGGCGGAGCGGTCGTGGTCGAGGCCCATCTCCTCCAGGACCGCCAGCTCGATCTCCAGGAACTCGATCGGCACCCGCTTCACGGTCAGTTCGGACTCGGTGACGACGGCCGCGGCCAGCAGGCTCATCGCCTCGACCGGGTCCTCGGACGGCGAGTAGTCCACGTCGACGTCGATGGTCGGCACACCGTGCACGGTCAGCGTGGTGGTGCCGATGCCGTCGACCTTGACGCCGAGTGCCTCCAGGAAGAAGCAGAGGTCCTGGACCATGTAGTTCGACGACGCGTTGCGGATGACGGTGGCGCCGTGGTGGCGGGCGGCGGCCAGGAGCGCGTTCTCGGTCACGGTGTCGCCGCGCTCGGTCAGTACGATCGGGCGGCCGGGCGACACATCGGGGGAGACCTGCGCGTGGTAGAGGCCCTCGGTCGCGGTGATGTCGAGGCCGAAGCGGCGCAGCGCGATCATGTGCGGCTCGATGGTGCGGGTGCCGAGGTCGCAACCGCCCGCGTAGGGCAGCTTGAACTGGTCCATGCGGTGCAGCAGCGGGCCGAGGAACATGATGATCGAGCGGGTACGCCGGGCGGCCTCCGCATCGATGGCCGCCATGTCCAACTCGGCCGGCGGCACGATCTCCAGGTCCACGCCGTCGTTGATCCAGCGGGTGCGGACGCCGATGGAGCCCAGCACCTCCAGGAGGCGGTAGACCTCCTCGATACGTGCGACGCGCCGCAGTACCGTACGGCCCTTGTTGAGGAGGGTGGCGCACAGCAGCGCCACACAGGCGTTCTTGCTCGTCTTGACGTCGATGGAGCCGGAGAGGCGGCGACCGCCCACGACTCGGAGGTGCATCGGCCCGGCATAGCCCAGGGACACGATCTCGCTGTCCAGGGCTTCCCCGATGCGGGCAATCATCTCAAGGCTGATGTTCTGGTTGCCGCGCTCGATCCGGTTCACCGCACTCTGACTGGTGCCGAGCGCCTCGGCCAATTGTGACTGGGTCCAGCCACGATGCTGTCGGGCGTCACGGATGAGCTTGCCGATGCGTACGAGGTAGTCGTCTGCCATGAGTCGCAGGTTATCTCACATATGAGATGAGGTTCGAGTTGGGAGTGGCGTCCGGGTGAGGCATATGCGCCCAACGGGGTGCGTTCTGACGATCCGTCGACGCACCGTCGGCGTCAACTCGAACCGGGCCGTCCGGGTGGCGGCCGGGCCGCGGGCGCGCCTCGGGCCGCACCCCGACACCGTCGGCGCATACCCCGTGGCCGCCCGGACATGACCCGGGCGGCGCGATGTACTAGAGTTATCTCGACATCGAGATATCTGCCGAGGCGCACCACGGCCGCACGGCGTCGCCGATCTGGCGGTAAGGGTTACCTAACTTAGCCTTACCTCAGCAGATCGGCAACGTGACGTGGCGGGAGGATGTGGTGGAACGCGCACATATATGAAGGAGACTGTCGTGTCGGCGAACAGCTTCGACGCCCGCAGCACGCTGCGCGTGGGCGACGAGTCGTACGAGATCTTCAGGCTGGACAAGGTCGAGGGCTCCGCGCGCCTTCCCTACAGCCTCAAGGTGCTCCTGGAGAACCTGCTCCGCACCGAGGACGGCGCGAACATCACCGCCGACCACATCCGGGCGCTCGGCGGCTGGGACTCCCAGGCGCAGCCCAGCCAGGAGATCCAGTTCACGCCGGCCCGCGTGATCATGCAGGACTTCACCGGTGTGCCCTGTGTCGTGGACCTCGCGACGATGCGTGAGGCCGTCAGGGAACTCGGCGGCGACCCGGCGAAGATCAACCCGCTGGCCCCGGCCGAGCTGGTCATCGACCACTCCGTCATCGCCGACAAGTTCGGCACGAACGACGCCTTCGCGCAGAACGTCGAGCTGGAGTACGGCCGCAACCGCGAGCGGTACCAGTTCCTGCGCTGGGGCCAGACCGCGTTCGACGAGTTCAAGGTCGTCCCGCCCGGCACCGGCATCGTCCACCAGGTCAACATCGAGCACCTGGCCCGTACGGTCATGGTCCGTAACGGTCAGGCGTACCCCGACACCCTCGTCGGCACCGACTCGCACACCACCATGGTCAACGGTCTCGGCGTCCTCGGCTGGGGCGTCGGCGGTATCGAGGCCGAGGCCGCGATGCTCGGCCAGCCCGTGTCGATGCTCATCCCGCGCGTCGTCGGCTTCAAGCTGACCGGTGAGCTGACCCCCGGCACCACCGCCACCGACCTGGTGCTGACCATCACCGAGATGCTCCGCAAGCACGGTGTCGTCGGCAAGTTCGTGGAGTTCTACGGCGAGGGTGTCGCCGCGACCTCGCTCGCCAACCGCGCCACCATCGGCAACATGTCGCCGGAGTTCGGCTCCACCGCCGCGATCTTCCCGATCGACGCCGAGACCATCAAGTACCTGAAGCTGACCGGGCGCAGCGCGCAGCAGCTCGCGCTGGTCGAGGCGTACGCCAAGGAGCAGGGCCTCTGGCTCGACCCGGCCGCCGAGCCCGACTTCTCCGAGAAGCTGGAGCTGGACCTCTCCACGGTCGTCCCGTCGATCGCCGGTCCCAAGCGCCCGCAGGACCGCATTGTCCTGGCCAACGCTTCCCAGCAGTTCGCGCAGGACGTCCGCAATTACGTCAACGACGACGAGGAGGCCGGCAAGGAGTCCTTCCCGGCGTCCGACGCCCCGGCCTCCGCCAACGGCGTCCCGTCGAACCCGACCACCGTCACGGCCCCCGACGGTTCGACGTACGAGATCGACCACGGCGCCGTCACCGTCGCCGCGATCACCTCCTGCACCAACACCTCGAACCCGTATGTCATGGTCGCCGCCGCGCTGGTGGCCAAGAAGGCGGTCGAGAAGGGCCTCACCCGCAAGCCGTGGGTCAAGACCACGCTCGCCCCGGGCTCCAAGGTCGTCACCGACTACTTCGACAAGGCCGGGCTCACGCCCTACCTCGACAAGGTCGGCTTCAACCTCGTCGGCTACGGCTGCACCACCTGCATCGGCAACTCGGGACCGCTGCCGGAAGAGGTCTCCAAGGCCGTCAACGAGCACGACCTCGCCGTCACCTCGGTGCTCTCCGGCAACCGCAACTTCGAGGGCCGGATCAACCCCGACGTCAAGATGAACTACCTGGCGTCCCCGCCGCTCGTCGTCGCCTACGCCCTCGCCGGCTCCATGAAGGTCGACATCACGCGCGACGCACTCGGCATCGACACCGAGGGCAAGCCGGTCTACCTCCAGGACATCTGGCCCACCGAGGCCGAGGTCAACGACGTCGTCGCCAACGCCATCGGCGAGGACATGTTCAACAAGTCCTACCAGGACGTCTTCGCGGGCGACGCCCAGTGGCAGGCGCTGCCGATCCCGACCGGCAACACCTTCGAGTGGGACGCCGAGTCGACGTACGTCCGCAAGCCCCCGTACTTCGAGGGCATGACGATGGAGACCACCCCGGTCTCCGACATCTCCGGCGCCCGCGTCCTGGCCAAGCTGGGCGACTCGGTCACCACCGACCACATCTCCCCGGCCGGCGCCATCAAGGCCGACACCCCGGCCGGCCAGTACCTCACGGAGCACAGCGTGCAGCGCCGTGACTTCAACAGCTACGGCTCGCGCCGCGGCAACCACGAGGTCATGATCCGCGGCACCTTCGCCAACATCCGTCTGCGCAACCAGATCGCGCCGGGGACGGAAGGCGGGTACACGCGGGACTTCACGCAGGACGACGCGCCCGTGGCGTTCATCTACGACGCCTCGCGCAACTACATCGAGCAAGACATCCCGCTCGTCGTCCTCGCGGGCAAGGAGTACGGTTCCGGCTCGTCCCGCGACTGGGCCGCCAAGGGCACCGCGCTGCTCGGCGTCAAGGCCGTCATCGCCGAGTCGTACGAGCGCATCCACCGCTCGAACCTCATCGGCATGGGCGTCCTGCCGCTCCAGTTCCCCGAGGGCGCGACCGCCGAGGCGCTGGGCCTCACCGGCGAGGAGACCTTCTCCTTCACCGGTGTCACCGAGCTGAACAACGGCACCACGCCCCGCACCGTCAAGGTCACCACGAACACGGGCGTCGAGTTCGACGCGGTCGTCCGGATCGACACCCCCGGTGAGGCGGACTACTACCGCAACGGTGGCATCATGCAGTACGTCCTGCGCTCGCTCATCCGCAAGTAGGCGGTACCGAGCGCGGATCGCAGACCGCATCTGAGGGCCGTACCCCTGAACGCCAGGGGTGCGGCCCTCTGCTCCCGTAAGGACACGGCATGCGACAGAACCCCGCGCGGCGCACCGCCCTGCTCGACGCCGCCATCGAAGTCCTCGCCCGCGAAGGCTCCCGAGGGCTCACCCTGCGCGCCCTCGACCGGGAGGCCGGCGTGCCGACGGGCACCGCGTCCAACTATTTCTCGGACCGCGCCGACCTGCTCGGGCAGGTCCTGGGGCGGGTCAGGGAACGGCTCACCCCCGACCCGGCCGCACTCGGCGCCACGATGACCGCCGAACCGTCCCGGGAACTCGTCGTCACGCTGCTGCACCAGCTCGTCGGCCGGATGCACGCGGACCGCAGCAGCCATCTCGCCATGATGGAACTGCGGCTCGAAGCGACCCGGCGGCCCGAACTCCACGAGGAGCTGAGCCGCTTCTTCGGCGCCGAACTCGACGCCAACATCGCCTTCCACCTCGACGCGGGGCTGCCCGGCGACCGTACCGGCATCGTGCTGCTCTACCTCGCGATGCTCGGCCTCCTCCTGGACGAGCTGACCCTGCCCGGCATGCTCACGCACCATCGCCCCGACCAACTGGTCGAGGCGATGGTGGCGAGGCTGCTCAGCGAGGAGCGTTAGGGGGTCAGGACAGCAGCTCCACCTCCGCGAGCGTCGACTCCGTGTCGAACACCAGCCTGTAGTGCGCGTACGCCGTGGACGAGCCGACCGAGAAGACCCGGGTCTGCTTGTCCCAGGCGAAGGACTCGCCCGAGCGCTTGTCCAGGTCCTGCCACGTCGTACCGTCCGCGGAGCCCTGGAGGACCCAGCCCTTCGGGGCCTTCGTCCGGTCCGCCGAGGTCAGCGTGTACTGCACGGCCCGGGTGTCGCCCGCCACCGGCAGGTCGACGGAGGCCACGGTCGCGTTCGTCGCCGAGGTGTTGTCGAACAGCGCGCCCGCACCCTTCAGCGCGTCCGTGCGCGGCGTGGGCACCTTGTCGTCCTGCGTCACCGACGACGGCGCCGCGTTCTTGCCGGTGCCCCACGACGACGGCTTCGAGCCCATCGAGAACTCCAGCACACCGCCGCGCGCGATCTTCTCGTGCGGCAGCGCCGTCGAGTTCCACGCCTTGCCGTTGACCTTCAGGCCCTGCACATAGATGTTCTTGCCGCTGTTGCGGGGCGCCTTGACCACCAGATCGCGGCCGTTGTCCATATGGACGGTGGCCTTGGTGAACAGCGGCGACCCGACCGCGTACTCGCCACTGCCCATCACCAGCGGGTAGAAGCCCAGCGCCGAGAACAGGAACCAGGCCGACTGCTCGCCGTTGTCCTCGTCGCCGTGGTAGCCCTGCCCGATCTCGCTGCCGGTGTAGAGCCGCGAGAGGACCTCACGGACCTTCTCCTGCGCCTTCCAGGGCTGACCCGCCGCGTCGTACATGTACGTCACATGGTGGGCGACCTGGTTGGAGTGCCCGTACTGGCCCATCCGGACGTCCCTGGCCTCCGTCATCTCATGGATGACCCCGCCGTAGGAACCGGGGAACCCGGCCGTCTCCGGCGTCGCGAAGTAGGTGTCGAGCTTCTTCGCGAGCCCGCTCCGGCCGCCGTACAGATTCGCCAGACCCCGCGAGTCCTGCGGCGCGGTGAAGGCGTACCCCCAGCCGTTCGTCTCGGTGTAGTCGTACCCCCACACGCGCGGGTCGTACTTCGCCGAATCGACCCGCCAGTCGCCCTTGGCGTCGCGGCCCTGGAAGAAGCCGGCCTGGTCGTCGAAGAGGTTGACGTAGTCACGCGCCCGGTTGAGGAAGTACTCCGACTCCTCCTTGTACCGCTTCTTGCCGGTCTTCTTGTAGAGGGCCTGCCCCATCTCCGCGATGCCGTAGTCGTTGACATAGCCCTCCAGCGCCCAGGACAGACCCTCGTGGGTGTCCGTGCTGGTGTAGCCGAGGAACGGTGAGGTGGCCATGCCCTTGCGGCCCACGCCCGAGGACGGCGGCACGACGGTCGCGTTCTTCAGGGCCGCGTCGTACGCCGCCTCCGCGTCGAAGTCGACGCCCTTGACGTACGCGTCGGCGAACGCCACGTCCGACGAGGTGCCCGTCATCAGATCCGCGTACCCGGGCGAGGACCAGCGTGAGGTCCAGCCGCCGTCCTTGTACTGCTGCACGAACCCGTCGACCAGCTCACCGGCCTGATTGGGCGTCAGGAAAGAGTAGGCGGGCCAGGTCGTGCGATACGTGTCCCAGAAGCCGTTGTTGACGTACGGCTTGCCGTCGACGATCTTCGCGCCGGTGTGCGTCGGCGTGTCCGGGTTCGGCTGCGGCGAGAACGGCGACGCGTACTGGTACTTCGAACCCACCTTCTCGAAGCCCGAGTTGGGGTACAGGTACAGCCGGTACAGGCTGGAGTACAGCGTCGTCAGCTGGTCCGGTGTGGCGCCCTCGACCTCGACGCGGCCCAGGACCTTGTCCCACTGCTGCTGGGCCTTCGAGCGGACCTTGTCGAAGGACGAGCCCGACGGGATCTCCTGGCGCAGATTGTCCTTCGCCTGGTCCACGCTGATCAGCGAGGTCGCCAGGCGCAGCGACACCGTGCGGTCCTTGCCCGGCTTGAAGCGCAGATAGCCGGCCACATCGCCGCCAGCGTCGCTCTTCAGCTTGCCGCCGTCGGTCACCGCAGTGTCGAAGACGCCGTACACGAACAGGCGGGTCGCGCCCGTCGACAGACCGGACTTCACGTCCGAGTAGCCGGTCACGACACCGTTGTCGGCGTCCATTGTGAGTCCGGCCTTCTCGGAGACGTTGTCGAATATCACGCTCGCGTCGTCACCGGGATAGGTGAACCGGAACATCGCCGCGTGATCCGTCGGCGTCATCTCCGTCTTGAGGCCGTTCTCGAAGGTCACGCCGTAGTAGTGCGGGCGCGCCGTCTCGTTCTCGTGCCGGAAGGGCAGCGCCCGCGCGGTGCGGGACGCGTCCGGGGTGCCGGCGGCGAGCGACGGCATCATCTGGAACGTCTGCCGGTCACCCATCCAGGGGCTCGGCTCATGGCTCGCGCTGAACGCCTGGAGTGTGGGCAGATTGTCCGCGTTGTTCCCGCGCGCGTAGTCGTACAGCCAGCTCAGGGAGCCCGCGTTGGTCACCGGCGTCCAGAAGTTGAAGCCGTGCGGGACCGCCGTCGCCGGGAAGGTGTTGCCGCGCGAGAAGCCGCCGCTGGAGTTGGTGCCGCGGATCGTCGACGCGTAGTCCGACAGATGCGCCTTCGGCTTCTCGGGCTTCGCGACCTTCAGCGCCACATCGTCGATCCAGCCGCGGAACTTCGCCGGGCCCTTCGGCGAGTCGTACGCCACCAGGATCCGGTCGACCGTCTTGCCGGCCGCGACCGAGCCGATCCGCGAGACGACGTTGTTCCACTGGTTGACGTAGAGCGTCTTGGCCGCGCCCTGCCCCTGCGGAGTGAGCTTGAAGCCATGCGCGTCCAGGGCGCCGAGGTCACTCAGATAGGTGCCGTCGGTGAAGGCGAGGTCCATGGACACGTTCGTCGCGTCGTAGTCCAGATCGCCCTCGGCCATCGACGGGAAGACCCGGTACGACAGCTCGGTGTCCCGCCCGACCCCGACGTTCACATCGAAGACCTTGTTGTACGAGTACGCCCGGCCGTCCGCCTTGTGCGAGCCCGCGTACCGCAGCGCCCGCTTCCCGGTGAAGCCCGCGCCCGCCTTGGCGGTGGGGGAGCCGCTGGGGCCCCGGTCGACCAGGGACAGCATGTCCTTCGGCGTCGGGTCGCCGGCGTCGGCCGTCGCGAACTGGACATCCGCGAGCTGGGTCGCGTCCGACGCGCCGTTGTTCTTCGTGATGTCGAGGCGGAAGTGCGCGAAGCTCTCCGGCGCCGCGAAATCGTAGATCTTCGTCTGGAAACGACCGCTGAACGTCTCCCCGGACCGGGTGTCGAGGGTCTTCCACTCCTTGCCGTCGGCCGAACCCTGAAGGGTCCAGTCCTTCGGGTCACGGTTCGGGAAGTCGTTCGCCGACGTCATCGCGTACTTGACCGCGGTGACCGGCTGGTCCAGGTCGAACTCGACCCAGCCGGTGGGGGCGAAGGTGAGCCACTTGGAGCTGGGCTCACCGTCGATCAGGTTCTCCTTGACCTCACCGGAGCCCGAATTCTCCCCACTCGCCCGGACATCGGTGACATGGTCCGTGACGTTCCCCGGGATGCCGGCGCTGTAGCCGCCGTCCACGCCCGATGTCCGTTTCTCGCCCGTGGGTCCGGTCTCCACCGTGCTGAGCCAGTCGGGAGCCGGGTCACCGGACTCGAACGACGAGCCGAACTCCTTGTCGGGCTTGGCCGCTTGGCCCCCCGTCGCCACCGCGGCGCCCTGCCCCGCGACCACGAGCGCGAAGGCCGCCGTCCCCAGGACGGCGGTCGAACCTAGTCTGTGCCGAGATCTGCGCCGCATCTCTCTGCCCCTCCTCCGGAACCAGACAACGTTGTCAATTCCACTGCGCAAGGAACAGTAGTGCGGCAAGTGCTCTACCGTGTCAAGGGTGTTGTGCGTGATGTCCGTGGTGTATGACGCGGGAGGGTGGTACGACCACGCATTCGGAGTTGTTTTCGGACACCGTAGAAGGGCTCGCCGAACTCGCCTCCGGCTCATATATCCGCGAGGTCTCAACTAGGGAAAGACTGCCGACCTAACCTGCATTCGATCTTGCCCATGGCCCGTCAAGTGGACTATACCTGTCGCGTCCGCACCGGTTCCCAACCGGCGGACGCCCCGGGGGGATGGGGAGACGGACCACGGTGTCAGGGGGCATCAACTCCGTATATTCCAGGCGTTCCCGGTACTTGCAGCACGACCCCAGCTTCATATCACCGCGGTGCCGGGGAGGATCCGGTTCACCGCCTGAGTCCTGGAGAAGAGAGGACTTGAGCATGGGATCCACTTCCGCCCAGAACAACCACGAGGGCGTCGGCCGTCGCGATCTGATCAAGCGCTCCGCCGCGCTCGGCCTGATCGCCGTGCCCACGATGGGTTTCCTGTCCGCCTGTGCCACCGGTGGTGGCGGCGACGACACCAAGGAGACCGACAAGCCCAAGGGTGAGACCTCCGCCAAGAACCCCCTGGGGGTCAAGAAGGGCGCCGCGCTGGAGGCGTTCATCTTCAAGGGCGGTCTGGGCGACCAGTACGCGAAGGACGCCGAGGCCGACTACAACAAGACGTACGGCGTCACCGTCAAGCACACCGGCACCCAGGCGGTCGGCCCCAAGCTGACCCCGAGGTTCGCCGGCGGCACCCCGCCGGACGTCATCGACAACTCCGGCGCCGACCACTTGGACATGAACAAGCTGTCCACCCAGGGCCAGCTCCAGGACCTCGCCGCGCTGCTCGCCGCGCCCTCCATGGACGACGCCGCCAAGAAGATCAGTGACGTCATCCACCCCAGCACGATCGAGAAGGGCAAGCACGGCGACGTCTTCGACGTGCTGTACTACGCCTTCACGATCTACGGCACCTGGTACTCGCAGAAGACCCTCGACGACAACGGGTGGACCTACCCCAAGACGCTCGACGACATGGTCAAGCTCTGCGGCGAGATCAAGAAGAAGGGCATCGCGCCCTGGACGTACGCGGGCAAATACCCGTACTACGTCCACTTCAACCTGTTCGCCCAGATCGCCAAGATCGGCGGCATGGAGAGCTGGATCGCGATCGACAACCTGGAGCCCAACGCCTGGACGAGCAACGACGCCGTCAAGCAGGTCGTCGAGCACTACGAGGAGCTGGCCGCCAAGAAGTACTTCCTCGAAGGCAGCCAGGGCCTGACCCACATCCAGTCGCAGACCTCCTGGAACAAGGGCAAGGCCGTCTTCATCCCGAACGGCTCCTGGGTCGAGAACGAGTCCGCCCCGACCACGCCGAAGGACTTCGCCATGGCGGTCGGCGCGCTCTTCGACGGCGGCACGTCGGACAAGCTCCCGCAGGGCACCCTGCGCGCCGAGCCCAGCGAGCCGTACATCGTCGCCAGCAAGGGCAAGAACCCCGAGGGCGGCATGGAGCTGCTGCGGATCATGCTCTCCAAGAAGCACGCGCAGAACTTCGCCACCAAGGTGAAGTCGCTGACCTGTGTCATGGACGCCACCGAGGGCATGACCCTGTCCCCGGGCCTCGCCTCCGCGAGCAAGGTGTTCAAGGACGCCGGCACCAACCTGATCAGCCTCCAGCTCCAGGAGTGGTACCCGGCTCTCACCGACGAGAAGATCGGCGGCCTGACCGGTCAGCTGCTCACCGGTGACCTCAAGGCCGCCGACTGGATCAAGAAGGCGCAGGCGTACGCCGACGACGTGGCCAAGGACGACTCCGTCACGAAGTTCAAGCGCACCGCCTGATCCGTCCGTTCGGCAACAGAGCACACAAGGGGAAGGCCGGGAAGTCATGCGGCACGGGAAATACCGATTCATTGTGGGCTTCCTGGCCCTGCCTTTGATTCTTTACGCGGTCTTCGTGATCTCGCCTTTCGTGCAGGCGTTCCAGATCTCGATGACCGACTGGTCCGGCCTGGTCGGCACGGCCAAGTTCGTCGGACTGGACAACTTCCAGCGGCTCTGGGAGAGCGCCGACTTCTGGAACGCGCTGCGGCACAACATCTATATGCTGCTCGCCATTCCGGTGATCACGCTCGGCCTCGGCCTGTTCTTCGCCTTCATGCTGAATGTCGGCGGCAAGCGCAAGAAGAACGAAGTGGTCACGGGCGTGACCGGCTCCAAGTTCTACCGCTTCGTCTACTTCTTCCCGCAGGTCATCTCGATCACGATCATCGCCGTGATCTGGTTCAACATCTACAACCCGGACCCGAACGACGGCATGCTCAACTCCCTGCTCGGCGCCGTCGGTCTGGACAGCTTGCAGAACGCCTGGCTCGGCGAGAAGAGCATCGCGCTCCTCTGCATCAGCGCGGTCATGGTCTGGGCGAACGTCGGCTTCTATGTCGTGCTGTTCTCGGCGGCCATGGCGTCGATTCCCCGCGAGATCTACGAGGCGGCCCTGCTCGACGGGGCCAACCGCTTCCACACCTTCTTCCGGATCACCCTCCCGCTGCTGTGGGACACGGTGCAGACCGGCTGGGTGTACATGGGCATCATCGCCCTGGACGCGTTCGCCCTCGTCCAGATCATGTCGGTGAACAACGGCGGACCCGACGGCGCGACGGACGTCATGCCGCTGAGGCTCTATCAGACGGCCTTCCGCGACAGCCAGTTCGGATACGCATCCGCCATGGGCATCGCGATGCTGATCGTCACCATGGCCTTCGCAGTACTCACGATGCGTTTCGCGCGGCGTGAGCGGATCGAGTTCTAGGGGTACGGGCGGATGGCAACCGAAATCGACACGGTCTCCAAGGACGACGGGGACGGCGGGAACGACGGGCGCGGCACGGAAGGCGCGGGCGGCGCGGAACGTCCCCGGATCACCAAGAAGTTCGGCCCGACGGACGGCCGCTCGTCCGAGGGCGGTGTGCTGAACGTCTTCTCGCACGGCATGCTCGTCGTCTGGGCCCTGATGGTCGGCGTGCCCCTGCTGTGGGTGCTCTGGAGTTCCTTCAAGGACACCAACGCGATCCTCACGGACCCCTGGGGCCTGCCGACGACCTTCCACTGGGAGAACTGGTCCAAGGCGTGGGAAGACGCCAACATGGGGACCTACTTCATCAACACCGTGATCGTGGTGGGCGGTTCGGTGATCGGGACCATGGTGCTCGGCTCGATGGCCGCCTATGTGCTGGCCCGCTTCGAGTTCCCGGGCAACCGGCTGATCTACTACTTGTTCGTCGCCGGTATGTCCTTCCCGGTGTTCATGCTGGTCATCCCGCTCTTCTTCGTCCTGCGGGACTTCCCGGGGACCTCGCTCCTGGCGACGTACCAAGGTCTGATCCTGGTCTACATCGCCTATTCGCTGCCGTTCACGATCTTCTTCATGACCGCGTTCTTCCGAACACTGCCCACGTCGATCGCGGAAGCCGCCGCGATCGACGGGGCCTCGCACGCGCGGACCTTCTTCCAGGTGATGCTGCCGATGGCCAAGCCCGGCCTGATCAGCATCGGTATCTTCAACTTCCTGGGGCAGTGGAACCAGTACCTGTTGCCGATGGTGCTCAACCAGCAGGAGGACAAGTACGTCCTGACCCAGGGCCTGGCGATGATCGCGCTGCAACAGGGCTACGAGAACGACTGGGGCGCGCTGATGGCCGGCATGATGATCGCGATGCTGCCGGTGCTGATCGTGTACTTCGTCTTCCAGCGCCAGGTGCAGGCCGGTCTGACGGCGGGCGCCCTGAAGTAGCCCCCGCTCCCTCGCGGAACTCGTGGGACGTGGCCCCCGGTGCCCTTCGGCGCGCGGGGGCCACCTCCTTTTTCTCCCCGCTCAGTTCAGGAGCTGCGCCTCCCAGGCCAGGCGTGCCGCGAGGGTCCGGTTCGGGGTGCCGAGCCGGTCGAGGATGGTCTGCACATGGTCCTTCACGGTGGCGGGCCCGACAGCGAGCGCTTTCGCTATCTCCGGATTTGTCAGACCTTTGCCGACGAGCGTCAGCACTTCCTGCTGACGTGGTGTCAGTTTCTCCTGCACCTGCCGCAACGCGCTGTTGGTGTGCGGCTGTTCATTGCTGCGCAGAAATCCGGTGACCACGGTCCGCGCCCAGGGCGCCGGCAGTGACCAGCCGCCCGAGGTGACGGTCCGGATCGCCTGGGCCAGTGATCGGGCGCCGCTGTCCCGCTCGGCGATACCGAGCACTCCCGAGCGCAGGAGGCGGTGCAGTGAGAGATGGTCGTGCGCCGGGATGAGCAGCAGCAAGGGCGCGGAGCCCCGGCGGCGCAGCCGGGACAGGGACGTGAGCAACGGGTCGGCGCCTCGGTCGGAGCCGAGGAGCAGGACATCCGGTGCCCCGCGACGGGCCGGGGAACAGGTGTCCTGCAACGCTCCGGTCATGGACACTCTGATGTCCGATTCCCTGGTCAACAGGGCTTCCACACCTGCTCGATACACTTCGCTGTCGTCAAACAGCCCTACGTCGATCATGGCCCCCCCGGGTCTCATGAAGCGCTTGCTGTACGCACCTGAGTCTACGGATCCGCCTACGCCGAACAAGGGGGATTACGCTCCACCGATCGGCGGGTGCGCCTCTCGCGCCACCACCGATCAGTGGTGGTTACCCCGACGACGCCCGGATTGAATGCCCATGTCAACGAGGGGCCGCGGGGGGACGCGCGGGGCCCCGAGGTCATCGGGAAGGACAAGGGTGAAGAAGCACCTGATCAAGAAGGCCGCCGGCGTCGTGGGCGCGGCCACCGTCATGACGCTGGTACCGCTCGCGGGCACGTCGTACGCGGCGACCTGCAGTGGGACCGGATGTACCAACAAGGGCCCGGTGGCCACGGGTTGCGACGCCGGCGCCACGACCAAGAAGTCCACCGGTGACTCCTATCGGTACGCGGAGCTGCGCTGGTCCGCGACCTGCGACGCGGGCTGGGTCCGCGTGGTCACCAAGGACTCCCCGTGGGGTCCCGACTACGCCACGATCGAGTCCTGGAACAAGAACACCTGGGACCTGACCAAGTCCCTCAGTGTCTCGGCGGTCAGCAACGGCAGCGACTGGTCCAACATGATCGGCGGCGCCGGGTACGCGTATCGCGTCTGCTACAAGAACGCCTGGGAGAACACCCTTTCCTGCAGCGGCTACTGGTATTCCTGAGCCGCTTTTCCGTCAGCCCGCCCCTATTTCGTCCGATGTGCCCCGCCCGCGGCGTGATTCCGTCGCGAGCGGGGACATCGGCATGCCGGTGAGGAGTTCAGGGTGATACCGAACAGAAGACGACGGGTGTCGTGGGCGGCGGTTCTGGCCGCCGCCGCGATGCTCGCGGGGACGGTCCAGGGGTCGGCAGGCGCCGCGGCCCCCGGACCGGGCGGCGAGGCGCGCGAGACGCCCGCCGCGCCGGCTCCCGACGCGGTGCCCGCCGCCCAGCGGACCGCGTTACTGGGCAAGGACTGGAAGGAGTCAGGGGATGTCGCGTGGACGACGAGCGGTGACGCGAGCGGCTTCCACGTCCTGACGGCCCGCGAGCGGGACGGCTACGCGTGGCGTACGGCGGCGACGCTGTCGGAGCCCGGGTTCGACGCGGACGCCTGGATCGGGAACATCTGCGTCACCGGCTCCGGGAAGCGGGCCGTCGTGGTGTACGCGCCGCGGACGTTCACCAACAAACCGGCGCTGATGGCGCGCGGCGCCTTCACCGCCGTGGTCGACCTGACATCGGGTGAGGTCACCAAGCTCAAGGTCAAGGCGTCACTGTCGTACTACAACCCGGGCTGCGGCACGGGTGAGAGCGCGGTCCTTACGCAGTCCGGCGGGGACGACCTGCCCGGCACCCGGCTGATCCGCCTGGACACCCGCACCGGCGCGGTGGCCGAGCCGATCCGGAGCAAGGGACAGGTCACGTCGGCCGTACCGGCGGCCGATGGCACCGTCGTCGGCGCGTCGGGCGCGCAGGTGGTACGGATCGACGCGCGGGGCAGGGGTACCGCGCTGGCCCGTACCGACGGGGTCCCGTACCGGCTGACGCCCGACGGGGACGGGGGTCTGGTCTTCCTCGACAATCGGGGCGAGACGGCGCGCGTGAAGCGGATCGGCGCATCGGCCGTCGCCCGCCCGGACGCCGCCGGCACCGGCCCGGCCGTCCTGGCGCAGGGCCGGGCGACCGAGACCGGACTGACCCGCAGCGCCGGGACCGTCTACGTCACCGGAGCGACGAAGCGCACCGCGGCCTCCGCCGAACTGCCCGGTACCGTACGTCGGTTGGCGGGGACGCCGAAGGACGTGACCGTCTCCACGCGGGGCGCGTCCGTCCTGGAACACCCGGAGTGGGGTGACGGCAAGGGGACGCTGCTGCAGCCGGGCGACGCGGGCCGCGCCCGTACCGTCAAGCTGTCGATGACCGTGCGGGACTCCGGGCGCGAGGCGTCGTTCACGGTGGATCCGGCGCGGCGGGAGTCGGAGCACGCGGCGCAGGGGCGCGCGATGTCGCCGGGTCTGACCGGCGCCGCGTCCTCCGGGAAGGCGGCTTCCGGCCCCTCGGCGAAGGCGGTGGCGGCGTCGTCGCCGACCGACCCGGTCGAGGACGAGCGCACCTGCTCCGTCCCGCGCAACGACCCGCGCAACCAGGCGATGCAGCCCAAGCCGCGCCAGGTCGAATGGGCCGTGGACATGGCGGTCACCGGATATCTGAACACTCACATCAGCCGCCCGGCGAACTGGAAGAACCTGGGGATGCCGGCGTACCAGCCGCAGAACCTCTTCCTGAACCCGGTCGTCGAGGGCGGCGGCCGGGCGATGGCACAGGTCATGCTCGGGGTGACCGCGCAGGAGTCGAACATGTGGCAGGCCGCGCGGTCGGCGGTGCCGGGTGTGACGGCGAACCCGCTGATCGGCAACTACTACGGCATCGACCTCTACGACGGTTCCAGCGCCAACGACTGGGACGTCGACTTCGCCGAGGCGGACTGCGGTTACGGCATCACGCAGGTCACCGACCACATGCGGATGGCCGGGCGCGAGGACGGACACGGCGGCGCCGCCTGGGACTACCAGAAGCAGCGGGCCGTCGCGCTCGACTACACCGCCAACATCGCGGCGGGCCTCCAGATCCTGATCTCCAAGTGGAACGAGACCCGGGCCGCCGGCATGACCGTCAACCACGGCACGTCGGGCCGCCCCGAGAACTGGTACTACGCCCTGTGGGCGTACAACTCGGGCTTCTACGCCAAGACCTCCGACGGCTCCCCGTGGGGTCTGGGCTGGGCCAACAACCCCGCCAACCCCGAATGGGACGCGGGCAGGCTCCCGTTCATGGAGAACGCGGCCGGCGGCGACGACGCCAGCGCGGCGGCGCGCCCGCAGAACTGGCCCTACCAGGAGAAGGTCCTAGGCTTCGCCGCCCACCCGCCGTCCTTCCTGGAGTCCCCGGGCGTCATGGTCCCCGCCTTCCGGCAGGCCACCTGGAACGGCACCGGAGAGGCGGTGACCGTCAAGGGCAGCGCCCTGTACAACCGGGCGGGCGTGAAGGCGCCGGAGAACGCGTTCTGCGACACCTCCAACTCCTGTGACCCGAGCCGGATCTCCGACTCGGCGTCCAACGACAGCGCGACCAGCGGGCCGTGCGGCCGTGCGGACTTCAAGTGCTGGTGGAACAAACCGGTCACCTGGAAGACCGACTGCGTCGACACCTGCGGGTACGAGTTCATCCGCTTCGCCAACACGATGCCCGAGGAGGCCGACGGCACCGCCTATCCACCCGCCTGCACCACCAGCGGGCTGCCGTCGGGCGCCCTGATCGTCGACGACGTCCCCGAAGGCACCCCGGTGGTCCGCTCCGGCTGCTCCAACAGCGGCTGGTCCAACGCCGGCACCTTCTCCTTCCAGTTCTCGAACAACGGCACCGAGACCGTGTACCCCTCGAAGGTCGACCTCCACCAACTCGGCGCAGGCTTCGGCGGCCACTTCTGGTTCGGGCACACCCGTATCGCCGACGACAAGGGCATGCGGCTGAAGATCGAGGGCAAGTGGCGGCTGAAGGACCCGCTCAAGAGCCAGGCGAAGGTGATGGTCCACCTTCCCGATCACGGCGCCCAGACCGCCAGGGCGACCTACGAGATCGACACGGCCCACGGCACGGAGCGCCGGACCATCTCCCAGCCGGGGAACGGCAACCGCTGGGTGTCGCTCGGCGCCTTCCGCTTCGACAACACGCCGGAGGTACGGCTCAACTCGATCGCCTCGGACGGCACGGGTGACAAGGACGTCGCGTTCGACGCGGTCGCGTTCGTCCCCGGCAACTACGACCTGATCCCCGACATCCGGCTTCCGGAGGGGGACCCGAACGCACCCGAGCCCGCCGACGTGGAGCCGGTGACCACGGTGCCCGGGGACGTCTTCCCGCGCCCCGGAGTACGGTCGGCCACGGCGGACAGGTCGACCGGGAAGCACCCGGACGCTTTCGACTGCCGGCCCGTCAACGGAAAGAAGAACACCGAGGTCTGCCTCGAATTCCCCGACGACCCGGCGAAGAAGAAGCCCTCCCCGACCACCCCGTCGTCCCCAGGGATCAGCGCCGCCGACTTCTGCGACCAGAACGGTTCGGCGAAGTTCTTCAGCAGAACGAAGGCATGCCTACAGGACACCTTCTCCGCCACGGTCTACAAGGACGGGGTGCCGATCGCCCAGAACATCTACGCGTACGAGCACGAGATCGCTCTCGACATCGAGAGCGCCACATTCCGGCAGACGGTGACCATCAGACCGACGATCGTGGATCCGAAGGTTCCCTCGGTCGGCATCAACCTCCAGTCCTTCTGCTCCGGGAAGTGCTCGTCCGGAGGCATTATCTGGTCCGTCCCGGCCACCTGGGCACCGGGTGACATGCATACGGCGGTCGGCACGATCGACCACAGCTGGCAGGGCACATCGGGCCACGAGACCATGCACCTGAACTGGATCATCTCGTCGACCATGGCGGGAGCACCGAACGGCGGCGCGGACTTCGAGGTGGCGGGCGGAAAGATGGACGTCCGCTGCGACCTCGAAGCCAAGGCCACCAGGGGGAAGCCGGGATGTGTCTTCCCGGAGTACATCCCGACCTACGTCGTCAACACCGCGGCGAACCCCTCGGCGGCGGCCTTCTACTGGATCCTCATGCAGAAGCTGCCGTCCCATCCGGGCAGCCGGGACCACAACGAGCCGCTGAACTACCTCGCGGATTCGGTCCGGCAGCAGCAGAACCGGGATCTGGTGTGCCCGAAGTCGGGCCCGGACAGGTTCGTCGGCAACCCCGCGTCGAGGCCGCCGGGCGGAACCTCAAGCTGCGACGAGTATCCGTTCGCGGCCACCTACCAGAGCGGAGGAATGCCCCCGCAGGCCGTCATGTCCGGAAAGGACTGCACTCAGATCTACGCGTCGCCGGTGGCCGGCGGAGGATGGACCATCCTCGAAGACCCCACCTACTCCCGGGTCAACACCTGGACCGAGATCTGTGGCCGGGCCAGCATTCCCGGCGACGAGAACTCGGGCGCGGCCAACCGGATCGGTCTGTTCTTCGTGCCCAAGAACCGGGTGCTGGACAAGGACCGGTTCTATCTGAGCACCCCTGGCTTCGAGGAGTGCACGGACCTGGCCCAGATCTGCTTCGTGCGGACTCGTTCATGACGCCCGTACGCCGGTGAAGCGGGGCGGCCGGACCGGGAGCGCGTACCGCGGTCCGGCCGCCCATGACCCCCTACGAGCGGGTGAGGACGACCGCGGGCAGAACTCCGTGTTCGAGGGGCTCGCGCGGCAGGCTCAGACCGAACGCCTGCTCCGTCATGCCGAGGATGAGAGGGCTCGGGTCGGTGTCGGGGACCGTGGTGCCGTCAGCGTGCAGAAGACCGGCCGCGTGGAGTGCGGGGACGAGCGAGGCAGGGTCGGCGCCGCCCATCTGCGCCGCCTCGACCCCGGGTTCGAAGTCCGCCACGACCTCACCGTCACGGGCGTACAGGAACCACTTCGGCGGTGTCCCGCTGTCCAGGAGCACCACCGCCTCCGTACCCGCCGAGACCCGCCGCAGCGTGGCCCGGTCCATTCCCTCGGCGCTCCAGTGCTCCAGGGCGAACGCCCACCCCGCGCAGGTACCCAGGCGGGCGACCGGACCCTCGTCCATGGCGAGCGTGAAGGCGTCGCCGTCCGACACGGCGGGCAGGATCCGCGCGGGATCCCCGCCCAGCCCGCGTACCAGTTCCTCGACGTCCAGTCCCCGCGCGAACGTCGCGCAGTACGTGTCGAAGACGTCCGCCATCCATGTGACGCCGTCCAAGTCACCCTCCCCGTGGCCGGCCCGGCAGCTGTGCGCGGGTTGTTCCGGCACCGTATCCGCCCCGGCCGCATCCCCCTCCGGCCGGTCGTCCCCGGTGGAGGGTCGGTAACCGATTTCCGTCAAGGACTTGACTGCGGTAACCCGTTCAGCGGAGCTTGGAGTTCACAACTTGTAAATGACCCGGGTTCCGCTGGTGTGATCCGGGCCACAGGGGCGGCATCGCGTCCGCCCCGCAGAGGGCAGAGGTGGATGAGTCGATGGAGACTCCGGGGTCGCAATCGTCGTTGCACCGGGCCAATCTGGAGCGCGTGGTGCGCGCGGTGCGGCTGGCCGGGTCGCTCACCCAGGCGGAGATCGCGCGGACCACGGGGCTTTCCGCCGCGACGGTCTCCAACATCGTCCGGGAGCTGAAGGACGGCGGAACGGTCGAGGTCACGCCCACGTCGGCGGGTGGCCGCAGGGCCCGCAGCGTCTCGCTCAGCGGTGACGCGGGCATCGTCATCGGCGTCGACTTCGGGCACACCCACCTGCGCGTGGCGATCGGCAACCTGGCCCACCAGGTGCTCGCCGAGGAGTCGGAACCCCTCGATGTGGACGCCTCCGCCGCGCAGGGCTTCGACCGGGCGGAAGTCCTGGTCAACCGGCTGATCGCGGGGACCGGCGTGGACCGCGAGAAGGTCGCGGGCGTCGGGGTCGGCGTCCCCGGTCCGATCGATGTGGAGTCGGGCTCCCTGGGGTCGACCTCGATACTGCCGGGCTGGACCGGCACCAAGCCCGCCGAGGAACTGCGCGGGCGGCTCGGCGTGCCGGTCTACGTGGACAACGACGCCAATCTGGGCGCACTGGGCGAGCTGGTCTGGGGCAGCGGACGGGGCGTCAAGGACCTCGCGTACATCAAGGTCGCGAGCGGTGTGGGTTCGGGTCTGGTGATCAGTGGACAGATCTATCGGGGTCCCGGTGGAACTGCGGGAGAAATCGGACATATTACACTCGACGAATCGGGACCCGTGTGTCGCTGCGGCAATCGCGGGTGCCTGGAGACCTTCGCGGCGGCGCGCTATGTGCTGCCGCTCCTCCAGTCGAGCCACGGTACGGATCTGACCATGGAAGGGGTGGTCAGGCTGGCGCGTGACGGCGACCCGGGCTGCCGTCGCGTGATCGCGGACGTCGGGCGTCACATCGGCAGCGGTGTGGCGAATCTTTGCAATCTGTTGAACCCGAGCCGGGTCGTCCTCGGTGGCGATCTGGCGGAGGCGGGAGAACTGGTTCTCGGGCCCATCAGGGAATCCGTCGGAAGGTATGCCATACCCAGCGCGGCCCGTCGTCTTTCCGTACTTCCTGGGGCACTTGGCGGTCGTGCCGAGGTGCTCGGGGCCCTTGCGCTGGCACTCAGCGAGATGGGTGATTCCACCCTTTTGGACGGTTCTGTCCAGGTGGCTACACCTGCCTTCACTTAGTTCACGCATGGCACCGTTGTCATCTCGTTAAGGATTTACTCCTTGACGCTGGCGTGGCGGCCGAGTTGACTTCCAGCCACCTCGGCCGCAACGACGCGGCCTCGTCAGGGAGGTTTCTGAAGTGAACACGCGTATGCGTCGTGCAGCCGTGGCCGTGGCCGCCACCGCGATGGCCGTCTCGCTGGCCGCCTGTGGCAGTGCCAAGGAGTCCGGCGGTGGGTCCAAGGAGTCCGGGGGCTCCAAGAAGGGTGACGCGCTGAACATAGGTCTGCTCCTGCCGGAGAACCAGACCGCGCGCTACGAGAAGTTCGACAAGCCGCTGATCGAGAAGAAGGTCAGCGAGCTGACGAACGGCAAGGGCAAGGTCACCTACGCCAATGCCAAGCAGGACGCCACCACCCAGAACCAGCAGGTCGACACGATGATCACCAACAAGGTGGACGTCCTCATCGTGGACGCCGTGGACGCCAAGGCCATCGAAGGCTCCGTCAAGCGGGCCAAGGACGCCGGTATCCCCGTCGTCGCGTACGACCGCCTGGCGCAGGGCCCGATCGACGCGTACACCTCCTTCGACAACGAAGAGGTCGGCCGTGTCCAGGGCAAGGCCCTCCTGGAGGCCCTCGGCTCGGACCCCAAGGCCGGCAACATCGTCATGATGAACGGCTCCGCCACCGACCCGAACGCCGCCCTCTTCAAGAAGGGCGCCCTCTCGGTGCTTGAGGGCAAGGTGAACATCGGCAAGTCCTACGACACCAAGGAGTGGAAGCCGGAGAACGCCAACGCCAACATGGAGGGCGCGATCTCCGCCCTGGGCAAGGACAAGGTCATCGGCGTCTACTCCGCCAACGACGGCATGGCGGGCGGCATCATCACCGCCCTGAAGGCCGCCGGCTTCTCCAAGCTCCCGCCGGTCACCGGTCAGGACGCCGAACTCAACGGTGTGCAGCGCATCGTCACCGGCGAGCAGTACATGAGCGTCTTCAAGTCGTACCCGCAGGAGGCCGCCGTCGCCGCCGAGATGGCCGTCGCGCTCGGCAAGGGCGAGTCGCTCGACTCCATCGCCAAGGACAAGGTCGACTCGCCGACCACCAAGCAGGTTCCGTCGGTGCTCGTCCCGGTCGTCTCGCTGACCAAGGACAACATCAAGGAGACCGTCATCAAGGACGGCTTCTACACCCTGGACGAGATCTGCTCGGCGCAGTACAAGTCCGCCTGCGACAAGATCGGCCTGAAGTAGGCAGACCCGTCCCGCGTCCCGTGGGAACCCGCTCCGGCGGGCTCCCCGTGCGCGGCCGGAGCGCCCCCCAGACCTGCCCGGTGTCCCGCCACCATCGCCCCGCCGCACCGGCGGGGCATCGGGCAGAACACGGAGCGGCCTCCGGCCGACACCCCCTCGCCGAGGGGATTCTGCTGTCCTTCCGCTCAACCCTCCGCGCCCGACCCGGCGCGGCATCCCCGCCGGTCAGGCGGCGAAGGAGATGGTTCACGTGTCCGCTACGCCCGTGTTGGCGTTGCGCGGGGTCTCCAAGCGGTTCGGTGCCGTCCAGGCGCTCACCGACGTAGAGCTTGAGGTCCACGCCGGTGAGGTGGTCGCCCTGGTCGGCGACAACGGCGCCGGAAAGTCCACGCTGGTCAAAACGATCGCCGGCGTGCATCCCGTCGATGACGGAGTCGTCGAGTGGGACGGCCGGCCGGTTCAGATCAACCGGCCGAACGACGCCCAGAACCTGGGCATCGCGACGGTCTACCAGGACCTCGCGCTCTGCGACAACATCGATGTCGTGGGGAATCTGTACCTCGGCCGTGAGGTCGTACGGCACGGTGTGCTCGATGAGGTCGAGATGGAGCGCCGCGCCCGCGAACTCCTCGACACCCTGTCGATCCGCATCCCCAGCGTGCGCATCCCCATCGCCTCGCTCTCCGGTGGCCAGCGGCAGACCGTCGCCATCGCCCGCTCGATGCTCGGCGCGCCCAAGCTCGTCATCCTCGACGAGCCCACCGCCGCGCTCGGCGTCGAACAGACCGCCCAGGTGCTCGACCTGGTGGAGCGGCTGCGGGAGCGCGGCCACGCCGTCATCCTCATCAGCCACAACATGGCGGACGTCAAGGCCGTCGCGGACAAGGTGGCGGTGCTCCGGCTCGGCCGGAACAACGGCGTCTTCGACGTCAAGTCCACTTCGCAGGAAGAGATCATCTCCGCCATCACCGGCGCCACGGAGAATGCCGTGACCCGTCGTGCGGCGCGTCATGGGGAGGCCCAGAAGTGACCATCGACAAGGGCGGCTCCGCGCCCACCGACACGATTCCCACCGGCTCGGTCGAGAACACCGAGGCCGCGTCGGCCGCCGTCACCGCCGTCGACCCGCGCCTGCTCGTCCGCGAACAGGGCCTGGGCGGCTATGTCTCCGAGTTCAAGCGCAAGATGCGCGCCGGCGACCTGGGCTCCCTGCCGGTCGTCATCGGCCTGATCATCATCTGGATCATCTTCCAGAGCCTGAACTCCAACTTCCTGAGTGCGGAGAACCTCTCCAACATCTCGGTCAACATGGTCGGTACGGGCATGATCGCCGTCGGTATCGTCTTCGTGCTGCTGCTCGGCGAGATCGACCTGTCCGTCGGCTCGGTCAGCGGCGTCGCGGGCGCCGCCTTCGCGGTGCTCAGTGTCACGCACGGCATGAACGAGTGGCTGGCCTTCGTCCTGGCCATCCTCACCGGCACCGCCGCGGGCGCCATCCACGGCTTCTTCTTCGCCCGGATCGGTGTGCCCGCCTTCGCCGTCACCCTCGCGGGGCTGCTTTTCTGGAACGGCTTCATGCTCCAGATCCTGGGCAGCAACGGCACCATCAACCTGGACAGCAACGGCGTCGTCGCCAAGCTGACCAGCTACTACTTCACCGATGTCGCCGCCGCCTACGCGCTCGCGATCGTCGTGGTCGCCGGGTACTTCCTCACCTCGTACCTGGGCAACCGCCGCCGTGAGGCCGCCGGGGTTCCGTCCCAGCCGCTCGCGGAAACGATCGTGCGGACGGCGCTCCTGGCCGTCCTCGCCTTCGCCGTCGCCATCCTCTACAACCAGTACAAGGGTCTGCCGCTGGCCGTGGTGATCTTCATCGCGGTGCTGCTGCTCACCGACTTCGTGCTGCGCCGCACCACCTTCGGCCGGAAGATCTTCGCGCTCGGCGGCAGCGTCGAGGCGTCCCGGCGTGCCGGTATCAACGTCGAGATGGTCCGGATCTCGGTCTTCGCGATCTCCGGCACCTTCGCGGCGATCGGCGGCCTGTTCATCGCGTCGAAGATCGCGTCGGCCAACCAGGGCGCGGGCGCCGGTGACCTCCTGATGAACGCCATCGCGGCGGCCGTCATCGGCGGCACCAGCCTCTTCGGCGGCCGGGGCCGCACCTGGAACGCCCTCCTCGGCGTCCTGGTGATCGTCTCCATCCAGTACGGCCTTGCTCTCCAGGGCATCGCCTCGCCGATCCAGTACATGATCACCGGTGCGGTGCTGCTCGCCACGGTCGTCATCGACGCCGTGACCCGCAAGACCCAGAAGACGGCGGGCCGCGCCTGATCGTCCGCCCGCCCGGTCCGGGCCCTGCCCGACTGCCCAGTGCCCCGCGCCGACACCCGGCGCGGGGCACAGGCACGCGCACCTTCATGCGGGCCGTGCACGCCGGTTCGAATACACCCGAACGGGTGACGTACGTCCCCGAACCCAGGGCACCGTCCGGGTGGACGGAACATTAGACTCGGCAGACCCGGCAACTGTCGAACAGCTCTATCGCAAGGAGGCACGGGTGCCGCTGCTGACCCGCATCACGGGACCGCGCGATCTGGACCGGCTCACCCCGGAGGAGCTGGACCAGCTCGCCGGAGAGATCCGGACCTTCCTGGTCGAGGCGGTGTCCAAGACCGGCGGCCACCTCGGCCCCAACCTCGGTGTGGTGGAGCTGACCATCGCGCTCCACCGGGTCTTCGACTCGCCGAGGGACCGGGTGCTCTTCGACACCGGGCACCAGAGTTATGTGCACAAGCTGCTCACCGGCCGTCAGGACTTCTCGAACCTGCGCGCCAAGGGCGGCCTCTCCGGCTACCCCTCGCGCGCCGAGTCCGAGCACGACGTCATCGAGAACTCGCACGCGTCGACCGTCCTCGGCTGGGCCGACGGCCTCGCGAAGGCCAACCAGGTCCTCGGCAAGGACGACCACGTCGTGGCCGTCATCGGGGACGGCGCCCTCACCGGCGGCATGGCCTGGGAGGCGCTGAACAACATCGCCGCCGCCAAGGACCGCCCCCTCGTCCTCGTCGTCAACGACAACGAACGCTCCTACGCGCCCACCATCGGCGGTCTCGCCGACCACCTGGCGACCCTGCGCACCACCGACGGGTACGAGCGGTTCCTCGCCCGCGGCAAGGACCTCCTGGAGCGCACGCCCGTCGTCGGCCGTCCGCTCTACGAGACGCTGCACGGCGCCAAGAAGGGCCTCAAGGACTTCATCGCCCCGCAAGGCATGTTCGAGGACCTCGGCCTCAAGTACGTCGGCCCGATCGACGGTCACGACATCGAGGCACTGGAGTCGGCGCTCGCCCGCGCGAAACGGTTCGGCGGCCCGGTCATCGTGCACTGCCTCACCGAGAAGGGCCGCGGCTACCAGCCCGCCGAGCAGGACGAGGCCGACCGCTTCCACGGCATCGGACCCATCCACCCCGACACCGGTCTGCCCATTGCCGCGTCCGGCATGGACTGGACGTCGGTGTTCGGCGAGGAGATGGTCAAGCTCGGCCATGAGCGGGACGACATCGTCGCCATCACCGCCGCGATGCTCCAGCCGGTCGGCCTGAAGAAGTTCGCCGACGCCTTCCCCGACCGTGTGTACGACGTGGGCATCGCCGAACAGCACGGCGCCGTGTCCGCCGCGGGCCTCGCCACCGGCGGCCTGCACCCCGTCTTCGCGGTCTACGCGACCTTCCTCAACCGCGCCTTCGACCAACTCCTGATGGATGTCGCGCTGCACAAGTGCGGAGTGACGTTCGTCCTGGACCGGGCCGGGGTCACCGGTACCGACGGCGCCTCGCACAACGGCATGTGGGACATGTCCATCCTCCAGTGCGTGCCGGGCCTCAGGATCGCCGCACCGCGCGACGCCGACCAGGTACGCCTCCAACTCCGCGAGGCCGTCACCGTCTCCGACGCGCCGACCGTCGTGCGCTACTCCAAGGGCGCCGTCGGCCCCGCCGTGCAGGCCGTGGGCAAGGTCGGCGGCATGGACGTCCTACGGAAGGCCGGCGCCGACCGCCCCGACGTCCTGCTGGTCTCCGTCGGCGCCCTCGCCCCGATGTGCCTGGAGATCGCCGGGCTCCTCGACAAGCAGGGCATCCACACCACCGTCGTCGACCCGCGCTGGGTCAAGCCCGTCGACGAGGCCCTCGCGCCGCTCGCCGAGCAGCACCGGGTCGTCGTCACCGTCGAGGACAACTCCCGTGCGGGCGGCGTCGGTTCGGCCATCGCCCAGGCCCTGCGGGACGCCGGTGTCGACGTTCCGCTGCGGGACTTCGGCATTCCGCCGCGCTTCCTCGACCATGCCTCGCGTAAGGAGGTCATGGCGGAGATCGGCCTGACGGCTCCTGACATCGCCCGCCAGGTCACGGGCTTGGTCGCCAAACTCGACGGCCGCTTCGCGCGGTCGGCGACGGTCGACGCCGTGGATCCGGTGCGCGACTGAGCGTCCGCCGGGTCCGCCGGGTCCGCCGCGCCGGGTGAGTGCCGGGGGGTCCTTCCGGCGGTAGGTGCGTAGTCCGAACGGTCTACAACGGGTCGGTTTCTCTGCCTGTATGGGTGGTGGAATCGGCCCGTTCGCGTGAATCCGCTCGCGCCGGGGCAGACGGAACCCCAGCCCTCTCGATCATGTCGAGGACGACAAGCGTGGGAGGTAACACCCGTGAGCACCCTCTTCCGGACGAAGAGCGTCGAGCAGTCGATCCGGGACACCGAGGCGCCCGAGTACGCCCTCAAGAAGTCGTTGTCCGCGCTCGATCTCACCGTGTTCGGCGTCGGCGTCATCATCGGCACCGGCATCTTCGTCCTGACCGGAAAGATCGCCAAGGAGACGGCGGGCCCCGCGGTCGCCATCGCTTTCGTCGTCGCGGGCGTCGTGTGCGCCCTCGCGGCGCTCTGCTACGCCGAGTTCGCGTCGACGGTCCCCGTGGCCGGATCCGCGTACACCTTCTCGTACGCCTCGCTGGGCGAGTTCCCGGCCTGGATCATCGGCTGGGACCTCGTCCTGGAACTGGCGCTCGGCTGCGCCGTGGTGGCGGTCGGCTGGTCCGGCTATGTGCAGTCCCTGATGGACACCGCGGGACTCCACCTCCCGCAGGCGCTGGCCGGCACCCAGAACGGCACCTTCGGCTTCGATCTGCTCGCGTGCGTCCTCGTCCTGGTGCTGACCGGCATCCTGGTCCTGGGCATGAAGCTGTCCTCGCGGGTCACCGGCGTCATCGTCGCCGTCAAGGTCACCGTCGTACTGATCGTGATCGTCGTCGGCTCGTTCTTCATCACCGGCTCCAACTACAAGCCGTTCATCCCGCCGGCCCAGCCGGTCGCCGGCAGCGCGGACATCACCGCGCCGCTCATCCAGCTGATGTTCGGCTACACCCCGTCCAACTTCGGTGTGATGGGCATCTTCACCGCCGCCGCCGTCGTGTTCTTCGCGTTCATCGGCTTCGACATCGTCGCCACCGCGGCCGAGGAGACCCACAACCCGCAGCGCGACGTCCCCCGCGGCATCCTCGGCTCCCTCCTCATCTGCACGATCCTGTACGTGGCCGTGTCCGTCGTCGTCACCGGGATGCAGAAGTACACCAACCTCACCGTCGACGCCCCGCTCGCCGACGCGTTCAAGGCGGTCGGGCATCCGTTCTGGGCCGGGCTCATCAGCTTCGGCGCGGCCGTCGGGCTCACCTCGGTCTGCATGATCCTGCTGCTCGGCCAGAGCCGGGTGTTCTTCGCGATGAGCCGTGACGGGCTGCTTCCGCAGGTCTTCTCGAAGGTGCACCCCACCTTCGGCACTCCGTACCGCACGACGATCCTGCTCGGGGTGATCGTCGCGATCGTGGCCGGCTTCACCTCGATCAACGAACTCGCCGAACTCGTCAACATCGGCACCCTGTTCGCGTTCGTCGTCGTCGCCATCGGGGTCGTCCTGCTGCGCAGGCAACGTCCTGATCTGCACCGCTCCTTCCGCACCCCGCTGGTCCCGTGGGTGCCGATCCTGTCGGTCCTCGCGTCGGGCTGGCTGATGCTGAACCTGCCCGCCGAGACCTGGCTGCGGTTCGGTATCTGGATGGTCATCGGCGTCGCCGTGTACTTCTTCTACGGGCAGTCCCACAGCAGGCTCGGCCGCCATCTGCCGAAGCTGCCCGTCTAGCGCGGACAGCGCCGGCGCTCACCTCCCGTACACGGTCCGTGGCCCCACGGTCCGCGCGCCGACGTCGGTGACCCGGCGGCGCAGTTCGCGGTCGGCCGTGACGACGACGCAGGGGTGGTCCCGCGCCTCGGTCGCCAGCAGGGTGATGTGGTCGTCGCCGCTGCCCGGCGCGTCCTCGACCCGGACGCCCGGCACCGACGGCACACCGCGTGCGGCGCCCTCGACCACCAGCACGATGTCCAGAGGGCCCGGGAATCCGTCGACGCCCTCGTCGGCGTACCCGACGAGCCGGTCCCGCAGCCGCTCGGCGGCGCCCCGCCGATCCCGCCACCACCCATCGGGCACCGACCCGACGACATTGGCACCATCGACGATCATCAGAGTCACCATGGGGTCAGTTTCCTCGCACAACGGCTGAAGGGGTGCACGGGAATCCCCGTACACCCCTCATCACCTGCCCTCGGCCGTCAAGCCGGAACGCTCGCCACGCCCGGTGCCAGGAACGGCCGCCCGTTGACCCGCTCGGAGACGCCTTCCCGGTCCAGGTAGGGCGTGATGCCACCCAGGTGGAACGGCCAGCCCGCGCCGGTGATCAGGCACAGGTCGATGTCCTGCGCCTCGGCGACGATCCCCTCGTCCAGCATGAGACCGATCTCCTGGGCGACCGCGTCCAGGACCCGCGCCCGTACCTGCTCCTCGGTCAGGACGCTGTCGCCCTGCTTCAGGAGCGCGGCCACCTCGGGGTCCAACTCCGGCTTACCGGAGTCGTGGACATAGAAGCCCCGCTTGCCCGCCTTCACCACCGCGGCCAGGTTCTCGGAGACCGTGAAGCGGTCCGGGAAGGCGCGGTGCAGGGTCTCGGAGACATGCAGACCGATGGCAGGGCCGACCAGTTCGAGCAGGACCAGCGGCGACATCGGCAGCCCCAGCGGCTCGACGGCCCTCTCGGCGACCTCGACGGGGGTGCCCTCGTCGATGACGTTCTGGATCTCGCCCATGAAGCGGGTGAGGATGCGGTTGACGACGAACGCCGGGGCGTCCTTCACCAGGACCGCGGACTTCCGCAGCTTCTTGGCGACGGCGAACGCGGTGGCCAGCGACGCGTCGTCGGTCTGCTCACCGCGGACGATCTCCAGGAGCGGCAGGATCGCGACCGGGTTGAAGAAGTGGAAGCCGACGACCCGCTCGGGGTGCTGAAGCTTCGACGCCATCTCGCTGACCGACAGCGACGAGGTGTTGGTGGCGAGGATCGCGTGCGCCGGCGCCACCGCCTCGACCTCGGCGAACACCTGCTGCTTGACGCCGATCTCCTCGAAGACGGCCTCGATGACGAAGTCCGCGTCCGCGAAGCCCTCGGCCTTGTCGAGGACGCCGGTGACCAGGCCCTTGAGACGGTTGGCCTTGTCCTGGTTGATCCGGCCCTTGCCGAGCAGCTTGTCGATCTCGGCGTGGACATAGCCCACGCCCTTGTCGACCCGCTCCTGGTCGATGTCGGTCAGCACGACCGGCACCTCAAGGCGGCGCAGGAACAGCAGGGCGAGCTGCGAGGCCATCAGACCCGCGCCGACCACGCCGACCTTCGTCACCGGGCGGGCGAGGTTCTTGTCGGGCGCGCCCGCGGGCCGCTTGGCGCGCTTCTGCACCAGGTTGAACGCGTAGAGCCCGGCGCGGAGTTCCCCGCCCATGATGAGGTCGGCGAGCGCCCGGTCCTCGGCGTCGTACCCGGCCTGGAGGTCACCGTCCTTGACGGCGGCGATGATGTCGAGCGCGCGGTAGGCGGCCGGAGCGGCGCCGTGCACCTTGGAGTCGGCGATGAACCGGCCCCGGGCCACGGCCTGGTCCCATGCCTCGCCGCGGTCGACCTCGGGCCGTTCGATCGCGATCTCGCCCGCCAGGACGGCGGCGGTCCAGATCAGCGACTGCTCCAGGAAGTCGGCGCCCTCGAACAGCGCGTCGGCGATGCCGAGTTCATAGACCTGGGCGCCCTTGAGCTGCTTGTTCTGGTTCAGCGAGTTCTCGATGACGACCGATACGGCCTTGTCGGCGCCGATCAGGTTCGGCAGCAGCGTGCAGCCGCCCCAGCCCGGCACGAGACCGAGGAAGACCTCGGGCAGCGAGAAGGCGGGCAGCGCCGCCGACACGGTCCGGTAGGCGCAGTGCAGCCCGACCTCGACACCGCCGCCCATCGCGGCGCCGTTGTAGTACGCGAAGGTCGGCACGGCCAGATCCGCGAGCCGCTTGAACACATCGTGGCCGCCTTTGCCGATGGCGAGGGCGTCCGCGTGGTTCGTCAGCAGCTCGACGCCCTTGAGGTCGGCGCCGACGGCGAAGATGAACGGCTTGCCGGTGATGCCGACCCCGACGATCGACCCGTCGGCGGCCTCCTTCTCGACCTGGTCGATCGCGGCGTCCAGGTTCGCCAGGGATCGCGGCCCGAAGGTGGTCGGCTTCGTGTGGTCCAAGCCGTTGTCGAGGGTGATCAGCGCGAACCGGCGGCCCGCGGCGGACGCGTTGGTGTACGCCGTGCCCGGGAGATCGAGATGGCGGACCTGCGCCTGCGTGACGACCTCGTCCGGGAACAGCTCGGCCGCGCCCTTCAACAGTTCAGCGGTGGTGGTCACTTGCTGCCTCCGGCGGACTCGAAGTGCGGGTTCTCCCAGACGACCGTCGCGCCCATGCCGAAGCCGACGCACATGGTGGTCAGTCCGTACCGGACGTGCGGCTGCTCCTCGAACTGCCGGGCGAGCTGGGTCATCAGCCGGACGCCGGACGAGGCCAGTGGGTGGCCGTACGCGATGGCGCCGCCGTACTGGTTGACGCGGGCGTCGTCGTCGGCGATGCCGTAGTGGTCGAGGAAGGCGAGCACCTGCACGGCGAACGCCTCGTTGATCTCGAACAGGCCGATGTCGGAGATCGACAGACCGGCCTTCGCGAGGGCCTTCTCGGTCGCCGGGATCGGACCGTAGCCCATCACCTCGGGCTCCACGCCCGCGAAGGCGTAGGAGACCAGACGCATCTTGACGGGCAGGTCGTTCGCGCGCGCGAAGTCCTCGGACGCGATGAGTGAGGCGGTCGCGCCGTCGTTCAGACCCGCCGCGTTGCCCGCGGTGACCCGGCCGTGCGTACGGAACGGGGTCTTCAGGGAGGCCAGGGACTCCAGCGTGGTGCCGGGCCGCATCGGCTCGTCCTGGGTGGCGAGACCCCAGCCGGTCTCGCCGGTGTCGGGTGTGGTGCGGCGGACCGAGATCGGTACCAGATCCTGCTGGATCTTCGCGTTCGCGTACGCCTTCGCGGCCTTCTCCTGGGAGCGCACGGCGTACTCGTCGGCGCGCCGCTTCGTCAGGTGCGGGAAGCGGTCGTGCAGATTCTCCGCGGTCATGCCCATGAACAGGGCCGACTCGTCCACCAACTTCTCGCTGACGAACCGCGGGTTGGGGTCGACACCCTCGCCCATCGGGTGCCGGCCCATGTGCTCGACACCACCGGCCACGACGATGTCGTACGCGCCGAAGGCGATGGAACCGGCGGTCGTCGTGACGGCGGTCAGCGCGCCCGCGCACATCCGGTCGATGGAGTAGCCGGGCACGGACTGCGGCAGACCCGCGAGGATTCCGGCGGTGCGGCCGAGGGTCAGCCCCTGGTCGCCGATCTGCGTGGTGGCCGCGATCGCCACCTCGTCGATCTTCGCCGGGTCGAGGGCCGGGTTGCGGCGCAGCAGCTCCCGGATCGACTTCACGACGAGGTCGTCGGCACGGGTCTCGTGGTAGATGCCCTTCGGGCCCGCCTTGCCGAACGGGGTGCGGACGCCGTCGACGAAGACGACGTCCCTGACGGTACGAGGCACGATGGCTCTCCTCCAGATGCGGGACGGCACTGCCGCGCGGCGCGCTCCGACGACTGGCCCGGCGCGCTGCGGATACCGCCATGCTACTTGCGGGTAACCAGACTGCCCAGCCCCCCTGCCCGGAGCGGCGAACGTCACACGCGAACGGCGCACGCGAACAGCGCACCCGCCGTGGCGCTCACTCGCGGTACGCGGCGACGGCGATCCGTACGAACGAGTGGATCAAGGGGTTCGTGTCGCCCTCGTGCCACGCCGCCACGACCCGGCTCGGCGGCATGTCGACCAGCGGCACCACGGTGAGCCCCTCGCCCGGATCGTGGTCCAGGAGCGTCATGCCGACCGTGCCGTTCCAGAGAACGGCCTGCCGGCATTCCTGGACCGCCCGCACCACCGGACCCTCGCGGGGTTCCCCGCCGTTCCAGTACGCCTGCCACAGGGGGTCGGTGCCCGCCGGGAACCGGAACCAGCGGCGGTCGGCCAGGTCGGCCGACTTCAGGCCCTCGCGCCGGGCCAGCGGATCGTCGGCGCGCAGCAGCGCCCCCACCGGATCCGCGCGCAGCTCCTTCACGCTCAGGCCGGTCCCGTCGAACGGCCCACGGGTCAGGGCGACATCGACCAGTCCGGCGTGCAACCCACAGGTGGGATCGGTCAGATCGGTCTCACGGACACGGACCTCGACATCCGGATGCCGCCGGCGGTAGGCGCCGGCCAGCCGGGTCGCGGCCGGGTCGGTGCTGTCGCCCAGGATGCCGACGGTGAGGGTCGCGGCGCCGGCCGCGGCGGCCACCCGTACGCGTACCCGGTCCGCCCGGTCGAGCAGGGCACGCGCCTCGTCGAGCAGGACCGTCCCCACCGGAGTGAGCGCGACACCGGCGGACGACCGGTCGAACAGCGCGGCGCCGACCTCGCTCTCCAGCTGCTTGATCGCCCGGCTCAGGGCCGGCTGACTCATATGCAGCCGGGAGGCCGCCCGACCGAAGTGGAGTTCCTCGGCGACCGCCACGAAATAGCGCAGCGTACGTAGCTCCATGCTGGGACGATACCCGTACGGCATCGAGGTCGCGGAACGGGTCTTGGACAGTCGCGGGGCTCCGGCAGTGCAATCGAAGCATGACTGACGAACCGAACACCCATGAGCAGACGGCCGACCCCGCCGTATCGGTGGTCGGCCCGGACGACGGTGAGACGATCTTCCTGGGCCGCACGCGACTGCGCGTCCTCGAAGACGGCAGCAACACCGGGCACCGCATCGGGCTCGCCGAGTCCGTCCTCGCACCGCACACGCCGGGACCGCCGCAGCACCGTCACGCCGAGCACGACGAGGGTTTCTACGTCATCTCCGGGTCCGTGCGGTTCACGGTCGGCGAGAAGGACTACGACGCCGTGGCGGGCACCCTCGTGATGGTCCCGCCGGGAGCCCCGCACACCTTCGCCAACGTGACCGACCAACCGGCCGTCATGCTCAGCACGTTCACACCGGATCTGTATGTGCGGTACTTCCGGGATCTGCGGGACATGATCGCCGGCGGCCAGACACTGACCCCGGAGGCGACCATCCGGGTGATGAGCCGTTACGCCACCGAGCCGGCCACCGACTTCGCCCGGTGAACGTCGCCTATGGGATCGTCGCCGGCCTGCTCGCGCTCTTCCACCTCTACGGGGGTGGGGTGAAGGTGGTGCGGAGCCGGGAGCGGCTGCGACCGATGATGGCGTGGGTGGACAGCACGCCGATGCCGGCCGTCAGGGCCATCGGTCTGATCGAGGTGCTCGGCGCGATCGGGCTGATCCTCCCGCCGCTGACCGGCATCGCGCCCTCGCTGGCCCTGGCCGCCGCCATCGGGTTCGTGGTCCTCCAGATCGGCGCGATCAGGGTGCATCTGCGGCTCGGGGACCGCCGGATCGCCCTCAACATCACGCTCATGCTCACGGCGGCCGTGACCGTCTGGCTGTCGACGGCCTGGCTGTGACGGTGCGGCCGGGCGGGGCTGGTCCCGCCCCGGTGGAGCGGGACCCGGCGAGTCGGGGTGGGTCCCGGCGCGTCAGGGCGGAACCGGCCGCCCCGGCCTCAGTCGGTGCCCGCCGTGGCCTTCAGGGCCGTGACCAGCAGCGGTGTGACCTGCTCGATCTGCCAGGGGCGGGCGCCATGGGTGGCGAGGGCCGCCGCGACCGCCTCGGGTGACGAGTCCGCCGGCGGCTCCCAGCAGACGCGCCGCACGGTGTCGGGCGTGATCAGGTTCTCCTGCGGCATCGTCAGTTCGTCCGCCAGTGCCGACACGGCGGCCCGCGCCGCCGAGAGCCGCGCTGCGGCCACCGGGTCCTTGTCCGCCCAGGCACGCGGCGGGGGAGGCCCGGTCACCGGCTGTCCGGGCTGCGGAAGCGCCGAGTCCGGCAGTGCTTTGGCCCGGTCGACGGCGGCCTGCCACTGCTCCAGTTGGCGCCGTCCGACCCGGTGACCGAAACCGGGCAGCGCGCCCAGCGCCTGCGCGTTCGGCGGCAGGGCGAGTGCGGCCTCGACGATCGCCGTGTCCGTGAGCACCTTGCCGGGGGACACGTCACGTCGCTGCGCGATGCGGTCCCGGGTCTCCCACAGCTCCCGCACCACCGCCATCTGCCGCCGCCTGCGCACCTTGTGCATCCCCGACGTACGACGCCAGGGGTCCTTGCGGGGCGGTGCGGGCGGCGCCGACGCGATGGCGTCGAACTCCTGGTGGGCCCAGTCGAGCTTGCCCTGCCGGTCCAGTTCCTTCTCCAGCGCGTCCCGAAGGTCGACGAGGAGTTCCACGTCGAGCGCCGCATACCGCAGCCAGGGCTCGGGCAGCGGCCGGGTCGACCAGTCGACGGCGGAGTGGCCCTTCTCCAGGACGTACCCGAGGACGCCCTCGACCATCGCGCCCAGGCCGACCCGGGGGAACCCGGCGAGCCGCCCGGCGAGTTCGGTGTCGAAGAGACGGGACGGACGCATGCCTATCTCCCGCAGACACGGCAGGTCCTGGGTCGCGGCGTGCAGCACCCACTCGGTGTCGGCCAGCGCGTCGCCGAGTGCGGAGAGGCCGGAGACGGCGACGGGGTCGATCAGCGCGGTGCCCGCGCCCTCACGGCGCAGCTGTACGAGATAGGCCCGCTGCCCGTAGCGATAGCCGGACGCGCGCTCCGCGTCCACCGCCACCGGGCCGCTGCCCGCGGCGAAGGCGGCGACGACCTCGGCCAGTGCCGCGTCGTCGGCGACCACCGGCGGGATGCCGTCACGTGGCTCCAGCAAAGGGATGGGCGCCCCGTCCGCCGAGACGCCTGTGACGCCGTCGTCCGGAGGGGCGCCCCCGGTGGTTCGCAGTGATGTGTCTGCTGCGGTCTCTTGGGCGTCGGTCACCTGTCAAGGGTACTTGCGGATAGACCGCGCCCGTCGACGGAACGTTCCGTCGACGGGCGCGGTACCGGCGGAAACCGGTCAGTGGATGATGCCGGTACGCAGCGCCACGGCCACCATCCCGGCTCGGTCGCCGGTACCGAGCTTGCGCGCGATACGGGCCAGGTGACTCTTGACGGTCAGTGCGGACAGGCCCATCGAGACGCCGATGGCCTTGTTCGACTGGCCCTCCGCCACCAGTCGCAGCACCTCGACCTCACGGCCGGACAACTCGCGGTAGCCACCCGGGTGGCTCGGGGTACCCGGGGGGCGGCGGTGCATACGGGCGGCGGCGGCACCGATGGGGGCGGCGCCGGGTCGGGTGGGGAGCCCGATGTTGGTGCGGGTACCGGTGACGACATAGCCCTTCACACCGCCCGCGAGGGCGTTGCGTACGGCACCGATGTCGTCGGCGGCGGAGAGGGCGAGGCCGTTGGGCCAGCCCGCGGCTCGGGTTTCGGACAGCAAGGTCAGGCCACTGCCGTCGGGCAGATGGACGTCGGCGACGCAGATGTCGCGTGGGCTGCCGATGCGGGGGCGGGCCTCCGCGACGGACGACGCCTCGATGACATCGCGCACCCCGAGCGCCCATAGGTGGCGGGTAACGGTCGAGCGGACGCGCGGGTCGGCCACGACCACCATGGCGGTGGGCTTGTTCGGACGGTAGGCGACCAGGCTTGCGGGCTGCTCAAGGAGAACGGACACAAGGCCCTCCTGGGGTGCGGGACGGGGGCCGGCTCTGGGGATGAAGCCGGGACGAACCGTGCTTTCAAGGTCACAAACCTCTTCGGCAGCAAACTCGCCGGGCTTTAGAGAAAGATCACGATCTAGTGAGTAACAATTCGTGCAATTCGGACACGCGATCGATCATCCGAAGATCGAACCGAGTGATTACACGGCCGAAACTGTACGTATCGGAGAGGGCGCCGGCGGCAACGAGAAGGGCGTGTGGGGGTCCGACCCCGCCGGGTCGGACCCCCACACGCCCTTGACGGAGGTTCAGGGAGCCTGTGGGCCCCGGCGTTGGGGGAGGGAGACCACGGACGCGTCCGTGGGGCCGACCGGCGGAAGGCCCGCGATCTGACAGAGCAGATCGCACCAGGCGGCCAGATGCGCGGCCGTGTCCGGTACGCCGCTCAGCCCCTCCCGGGGCGTCCAGGACGCGCGGATCTCGATCTGCGAGGCCGGCGGACGCTCCGCGAGGCCGCCGAAGTAGTGCGACCCCGCCCGGGTCACGGTCCCGCTCGACTCCCCGTACGACAGGCCGCGCCCCTGGAGCGCGCCGGTCAGCCACGACCAGCACACCTCCGGCAGCAGCGGGTCGGCCGCCATCTCCGGCTCCAGTTCCGCGCGCACCAGCGTCACCAGACGGAAGGTGCCCTTCCAGGCATCGTGCCCTGCCGGGTCGTGCAGCAGCACCAGACGGCCGTCCGCGAGGTCCTGGTCGTCCTCGACGACCGCGGCTTCCAGGGCGTACGCGTACGGGGCGAGTCGGCGCGGCGGGCGCGCCGGGTCGATCTCGATCTCGGGCCGCAGCCGCGCGCCCTGCAAGGCGTCGACGGCCGCCCGGAACGGCAGCGGTGTCACGTCCCCCGCATCCCGCGGGTCCTCCTCGCTTCCGTCCGTTCCGTCAGCGCCGTCCGACAGTCGTTCCTGAGCCGCAGCCATGCGGGGAAGAGTAAGGGGAACCCGGCTCTCGTGCAGGGAGAGACACCCGCCGGTGCCGGGGCTGTCCGGATCGTGTCCCCGGCCGCATGGAAGACTGTGCGGCGTGAGCGCCAACCACCGCCCCTCGGGCCAGCCGACCACGCCATCCGACGCCCTTCGGGAATCCGCCTTCCTCAAGGCATGCCGACGCGAGCCGGTGCCGCACACACCGGTCTGGTTCATGCGTCAGGCCGGACGGTCGCTGCCCGAGTACCGCAAGGTCCGTGAGGGCACCGCGATGCTCGAATCGTGCATGCGGCCCGAGTTGGTCACCGAGATCACGCTCCAGCCGGTACGCAGGCACCACGTCGACGCCGCGATCTACTTCAGCGACATCGTCGTACCGCTCAAGGCCATCGGCGTCGACCTCGACATCAAGCCCGGCGTCGGCCCGGTCGTCGAGCGGCCGATCCGCACCCGGGCGGACCTCGCGCAGCTCCGCGACCTCACCCCGGACGACGTCTCGTACGTCACCGAGGCGATCGGCATGCTCACCGGTGAGCTGGGCGCCACCCCGCTGATCGGCTTCGCCGGGGCGCCGTTCACCCTGGCGAGCTACCTCGTGGAGGGCGGTCCGTCCCGCAACCACGAGCACACCAAGGCCCTCATGTACGGCGACCCGCAGCTCTGGGCCGACCTCCTGGACCGGCTCGCGGAGATCACCTCGGCGTTCCTGAAGGTGCAGATCGAGGCCGGTGCGAGCGCGGTGCAGCTCTTCGACTCCTGGGTCGGCGCGCTGGCCCCCGCGGACTACCGCAGGTCGGTCATGCCCGCGTCCCGGAAGGTCTTCGACGCGGTCGCCGGGTACGGGGTGCCGCGGATCCACTTCGGCGTCGGGACCGGTGAACTGCTCGGGCTGATGGGGGAGGCCGGGGCGGACGTCGTGGGCGTCGACTGGCGCGTCCCGCTGGACGAGGCCGCCCGCCGGGTCGGACCCGGCCGCACTCTCCAGGGGAACCTGGACCCGGCGGTGCTGTTCGCCACGCCCGAGGCGGTGGCCGCCAAGACGGACGAGGTCCTGGCGGCGGCACGCGACCTGGAGGGCCACATCTTCAACCTCGGCCACGGAGTCCTCCCGGACACCGACCCCGACGCCCTGACCCGCCTGGTCGACCACGTCCACACCCGGACACTCCGCTAATTCACGAGTCGGTTCGCCGGGAGTCCCCCTCCCCGCCCCAGGGACGGCCGCTTCCGCTCCGGCGGAGGCGGGGCCGCCCCTGGTCCGGCAGGACCACGTCCCGCCGATGCCGTGGCGCGCCACGGCGGTGAGGGTTCGGCGGAATGGAAGACGGCCGCTCGCCTACGCGTCGTTCAAAGCCTTTACGGCCTTACGGGCCGCCACCAGGATCGGGTCCCAGACCGGGGAGAACGGGGGCGCGTACCCGAGGTCGAGGGCGGTCATCTGGGCCACGGTGAACCCAGCGGTCAGCGCCACGGCCGCGATGTCGACCCGCTTGGCCGCACTCTCGCGCCCCACGATCTGCACCCCGAGCAACCGTCCGCTGCCGCGCTCCGCGAGCATCTTCACCGTCATCGACTGCGCCCCGGGGTAGTACCCGGCGCGACTCGTGGACTCGATGGTCGCCGTCACGAACTGGAGGCCCGCCGACCGCGCGTCCTTCTCGCGCAGCCCGGTCCGCGCGATCTCCAGATCGCACACCTTGCTGACCGCCGTACCGACCACACCGGGAAACGTCGCGTACCCGCCCCCGACATTGCTGCCGATGATCTGCCCGTGCTTGTTGGCGTGCGTGCCGAGGGCGACATGGCGTTCCCGTCCGGCCACCAGGTCGAGCACCTCGACGCAGTCGCCGCCCGCCCAGATGTTCTCGTGCCCCCGCACCCGCATCGACAGGTCCGTGAGCAGCCCGCCGTGGTCGCCTAGGGGCAGTCCGGCCGCGCGGGCGAGCGTGGTCTCCGGGCGGACGCCGATCCCGAGGACCACCACGTCCGCCGGGTACTCGGCGTCCTCGGTGGCCACGGCCCGTACCCGCCCGTCGTCCCCGGTGAGGATCTTGGTGACCTCGGTGTCGTTGACCATGGTGATCCCGAGCCAGGTCATCGCGTGGTGCACGAGCCGCCCCATGTCCGGGTCGAGCGTGGACATCGGCTCCCGGCCCCGGTTGAGGACCGTCACCTCGTAGCCCCGGTTGATCAGCGCCTCGGCCATCTCCACGCCGATGTACCCGGCGCCCACGACGACCGCGCGCCGCCCGGAGGTGGCCCGCAGGGTGTCGAGGAGGGCCTGGCCGTCGTCGAGGGTCTGCACCCCGTGCACCCCGGGCGCGTCGATGCCGGGCAGCGGCGGACGCACCGGGCGGGCACCGGTGGCGATCACGAGTTTGTCGTAGCCGGTCCACTCCTCGGCCCCGGACTCCAGGTCCCGGCTCCGCACCCGGCGCCCGGCGGTGTCGATCTCCGTCACCTCGGTCCGCAGCCGCAGATCGATCCCGCGCTCCCGGTGCTCGTCCGGCGTACGGGCGATGAGGTCGTCCCGCTCCGGCACGTCACCGCCGACCCAGTACGGGATCCCGCACGCCGAGTACGAGGTGAAGTGCCCCCGCTCGAAGGCGACGATCTCCAGTTCCTCCGGGCCCTTCAGCCTGCGCGCCTGCGACGCGGCGGACATGCCCGCCGCGTCGCCGCCGATGACGACCAGCCGTTCCCGCGTACCGTTCAGCCGCTCACTCGTACCGTCCATACGAACACGCTACGGGTGAGCCCCACTTCAGTCCCGCTCGCCCTGCTCCCGCAGGGGCGGCGCCACCGGCAGCGACCCGGGTGCCTGCGCCGGTACGGAGGCGGGTGCCGGCGGCGCGGCAGGCGCCGGTACGGTCGCGGCCCAGCGGTTCCTGAGCGGGCGCACCAGCTTCAGCCAGGCCAGGAACAGCACGGCACCGACCGCCAGGAACGGCAGTACCGCGCCGATCACCACGGAGAGCCACCGCAGCATGGTGAGGAACGCGCTCCAGCCGCCCGTGACCGCGTCCACGAACCCCGGGTCGTCGTCCTCCTTCGCGGGCGGCTTCGCCGCCGTCTCGGACAGGGTCAGGGTGATCGTGGCGAGGCTCGTACGGTCCTTGAGCGACGACTGCTGGGCGAGCAGCGACTCCAAGTCGGCCTGCCGGGTGCTCAGTTCGCCCTCAAGGGTCACCACGTCGCTGAGCTTGGTCGCCCGGTCCATCAGCTCTCGGATCCGCGCCACGCTGACCCGCTGCGACTTGATACGGCTGTCGACGTCGACCACCTCCTGGGTGACGTCCTCGGCGGACTCCTTCCGGCTGAGGAGAGTGCCGCTGCCCGAGAGGGCGTTCAGGACCTCCTTGTACCGGTCCTGCGGCACCCGCAGCACGACCCGCGACCGCTCGTGGCCACCGGAATCGCGGTCCGTCGACTCGCTGCCGACGATGCCTCCCGCGGTCTCGGCCGCGTCACGCGCCTCGTCGAGGGCCTTCAGTACGTCCTTGACCCGTACGGACACGCTCGCCGTGCGGATGATGTGCTGCTCGGCGAGCGGCGCCGAGGCTTTGGCGCCTGACTCGTCCTTCGCGGAGCCGGACCCGGTCTGAGCGCCCTCCGGCCCTGCCGCGTCGGCCGGGGCCTGCTCCTTGAGGTCCGCCGGCCCGTCGGCCGCCGAGCCCGCGGCGGACTTGTTGCCGCCGTCGTTCGCGCCGCATCCGGCGAGCGCGAGCGAGCCGGTGAGCAGGACGGCGGCGAGGAGTTGGGCGCGGCGCAGCGGTACGGACGGGCGGGCGCGGCCGGGCGCCCCCGGGTGCCGGGTCTGAGACGGGCCGGACGAGGTGCCGGACGAGGTGCCTGGCGTGGTACCGGACGAGGTGCTGGACGCGTGCATTTCGGAGTACCCCCGAGGAGTCGTGACGACGGACACTCCTTTGACGCCGGACGCCCCCGCCGCGATGTCGCCGCACGGTCCCGATGGCATCACGGTCCGGACTCGGCCCGCCGCCCCGGACCGGGCGGCGGGCGGCGCCCGGGGTTCTGAGAGAGTGGGAGACATGCACGCAGCGGACACATGGGCGGACTCAAGCACCGGTACGGGGACGGGCGCGGGCCCCCGGCGGATCGTCGTCGTCGGAGGCGGTATCGCCGGACTGGCCGCCGCCCACCGCCTGCTGACCCGGGACAGCGGCGGCCCCGCCCCCCGCGTCACCGTCCTGGAGGCGTCCGACCGCGTCGGCGGCAAACTGCTCGCCGGTGAGATCGAGGGCGCCCGGGTCGACCTCGGCGCCGAGTCGATGCTCGCGCGCCGCCCCGAAGCCGTGGGCCTCGCCCGTGAGGTCGGCCTCGGCGATCTGCTCCAGCCGCCCGCGACGGCCACCGCGTCCCTGTGGACCGGGGGCGCCCTGCGACCCATGCCCAAGGGCCATGTCATGGGCGTGCCCGGCGACCCGGCCGCGCTCTCCGGGGTGCTCTCCGCCGAGGCCCTGCGCCGGATCGAGCAGGACCGCGAACTGCCGCCCACCGCGATCGGCGAGGACGTGGCGGTCGGCCGGTATGTCGCCGACCGGCTCGGCCGCGAGGTCGTGGACCGCCTCGTGGAGCCCCTGCTCGGCGGGGTCTACGCGGGCGACGCCTACCGCATCTCGATGCGCGCGGCCGTCCCCCAGCTCTTCGACGCGGCCCGCGCCCACACCTCACTCCTGGAAGCGGTTCGCGACATCCAGGGCCGCGTCGCCGCGAACCCGGCGACCGGACCGGTGTTCCAGGGCATCGCGGGCGGCGTCGGCACCCTCCCGCTCGCCGTCGCCGACGCGGTACGCGCGCGGGGTGGCGAGATCCTGACCGGCACACCCGTCACGGAACTGCGCCGGGTCACGGACACACCGGACCCCGCGCCCGAGCCGCGCGCCCTCTGGCGCGTCGTCACCCCCGGCCGCGTCCTGCACGCGGACGCCGTCGTCCTCGCCGTCCCGGCCCCGGCAGCCGCCCGCCTGCTCACCGTGGAGGCCCCGGCAGCCGCCGCCGAACTCTCCGCCGTCGAGTACGCCTCCATGGCGCTGATCACCCTCGCCTACCGGCGCCCGGACGCCACGCTCCCCGAGGGCAGCGGATTCCTGGTGCCGCCCGTCGACGGACACACCATCAAGGCGTCCACCTTCGCCTCGCAGAAATGGGGCTGGATCGCCGAGGAGAACCCGGGCCTCCATGTCGTACGGACCTCGGTCGGGCGCTACGGCGACGAGCGGGACATCGGCCGCGAGGACGCCGAACTCGTCGCCCTGTCCCGGCACGACCTGCGCGCCGCCAGCGGCCTGAGCGCCGCCCCCGTCGCGGCCCGGGTCACCCGCTGGCACGACGGCCTCCCGCAGTACCCGGTCGGGCACCACGCGCGCGTGGCCCGCGTCCGCGAACACGTCGCCAAGCTCCCCGGACTCGCCGTCTGCGGCGCCGTCTACGAAGGCGTCGGCATCCCCGCGTGCGTGGCGAGCGCCTACGCGGCCGTCGACCTCATCGCCCCCGAGGGCGCGCCGGCGGGCTGAGGCGGGTACCCGGTGCTCGGCCCGCCGGGCGAAGCGGGAGAATGGCGGCATGAGTGACGACGCCCCCGCCAAGATCCCGAACATCGGCAAGAAGGCCAAGGACCTCAACGAGGTCATCCGCTACACCCTGTGGTCGGTCTTCAAACTCCGCGACGTGCTTCCCGAGGACCGCTCCGGGTACGCCGACGAGGTCCAGGAGCTGTTCGACCAGCTCGCCGCCAAGGACGTCACCGTCCGGGGCACCTACGACGTGTCCGGGCTGCGGGCCGACGCCGACGTCATGATCTGGTGGCACGCGGAGACCGCCGACGCGCTCCAGGAGGCGTACAACCTGTTCCGCCGCACCCGGCTCGGGCGCGCCCTGGAGCCGGTCTGGTCGAACATGGCGCTGCACCGCCCCGCCGAGTTCAACCGCTCCCACATCCCCGCGTTCCTCGCCGACGAGAACGCGCGCGACTACATCAGCGTGTACCCGTTCGTGCGCTCCTACGAGTGGTATCTGCTGCCCGACGAGGAGCGCCGCACCATGCTCGCGGACCACGGCAAGATGGCCCGCGGCTACCCGGACGTGCGGGCCAACACGGTCGCCTCGTTCTCGCTCGGCGACTACGAGTGGATCCTCGCCTTCGAGGCCGACGAACTGCACCGCATCGTCGACCTGATGCGTCATCTGCGCGCGTCCGAGGCCCGGATGCACGTCCGCGAGGAGGTGCCGTTCTACACGGGCCGCCGCAAGAGCGTCAGCGAACTGGTCTCCGGGCTGGCCTGACGGGACGCCTGAGCACCCTCGGCCGGTGACAGCGGCCTGGGCTCCGCGTGCGGGGCGCAGGCCGCTCGCCGTGCCGGCAGCGTGCCCTCCAGGACGTACGCGTCCAGATGGGCGTTGACGCAGGCGTTGGGTCCGCCGCCCACGCCGTGCTGCCCCGCGCCCCGCTCGGTCACCAGACGCGCGCCGCCGAGCCTGCGCTCCAGCTCCAGGGCGCCCTTGTACGGGGTGGCCGCGTCCCGTTCGGCGGCCAGGATCAGCGTCGGCGGCAGCACGCCGACAGCGGTCCGTACGTCGACCGGTTTCTGCCGGGGCGCAGGCCAGTAGGCGCACGGCAGGTTCGCCCAGGCGTTGTCCCAGCTCTCGAAGGGCGCCACGCGCGCGAGGCGGGTGGTGTCACGGTCCCAGGTCCGGAAGTCCGTCGGCCACGGCGCGTCGTTGCACTCGACGGCCGTGTACACGGCGTTCGCGTTCTCCGTCTCGGTGGCGGCCCGCGTGACCGGCGTCGCCTGCTGCACCAGCAACTCGGGCTGCCCGTTCAGGAACGCGGACAGGGCCGCCGCACGCATCGGCCAGTAGTCGTCGTAGTAGCCCGTCTTCAGGAACGTGGCCTGGAGTTCACCGGGGCCGACCAGTCCGCCCGCGGGCCGCTCGGCGACGGCCGCGCGGACCCTCTCGTAGCTGAGCTGGACCTCGTCGACCGTGCGGCCCAGGTGGTACACCTTGTCGTGCTTCGCGACCCACGCGCGGAAGTCCGTCCAGCGCCGCTCGAACGCGGCCGACTGGTCCAGGTTGTTCCGGTACCAGATCCGCTTCGGGTCCGGATCGACCGCCGAGTCGAGGACCATCCGCCGTACGTGCGACGGGAACAGGGTCGCGTACACCGCGCCGACATACGTCCCGTACGACGCGCCCATGAAGGTCAGCTTCGACTCGCCGAGCGCCGCGCGCAGCACTTCCAGGTCGCGCGCGTTGTTCAGCGTCGTGTAGTGCCGCAGCGCCGTCCCGGCCCGCCGCTCGCAGCCCCGCGCGTACGACTTCGCCTGCGCGATCCGCTCCTTCTTGTACGACTCCGACAGATGCGTCGGCGACTGGGTGGGCGCCTTCACGAACTGCCGGGGGTCCTGGCAGGACAGCGGCGCCGAACGTCCCACACCGCGCGGCGCGTAGCCGACCAGGTCGTACGCGGCGGCGATCCGCTTCCACTCGGGGAAGGCGCCGATCATCGGGAAGTACATGCCACTGGCGCCGGGGCCGCCCGGGTTGAACACGAAGGCGCCCTGCCGGGCTTCGCCCGTCGCCTTCACCTGGCTGACGGTGAGGCTGATCTGCCGGCCGTCGGGGTGCGCGTAGTCGAGGGGGACGCGGACCGTGCCGCACCGCACGGACTCCTCCAACTGCTCCTCGGCGGCGCACGGTCCGAAGCGGATGCCCCGGTCCGCCGCGCGCTGCGCCGCCTTCGCGGTGCCGACCGACTCCGGTGAGCCCGAGGAAGCGGAAGGAGCCGTCGCGCCGCCCGCGGGTACGGCCACGAGAGCGGAGAGAACCACGGACCCGGCGGTGCCCCAGAGGGCGGCTGCTCGCATCGCTCCTGCGTCCCTTTCCCACCATGACTATTCACATAATGACAAAAGGGATACTTCGTCCGGCGGTTGACGATGTAAAGCACCGGGCCACCGGTGTCGGGCTCAATGACCCCGTTGCGTGAAGGCGGACAGCAGCCCGGGGTCCCGCGCCGCGGCCACCCCGCCCACGGCCACCGCGGTCAGATAGGTACGGTCGTCGCCATCCCCGTACGTACGGTCGTCGCCGTCCCCTTGCGAACGGTCGTCGCCGTCCGCGCCCGTCGACAGACCGCCGAGCAGCCGCTGCCCGGACGGTGACGCCCACCGCGTGTACGGGTGGACCTCGACCCGCGCGATCAGCAGACAGCTCACCGTCAGCGTCAACGGCAGCGCGAACCACGCGAGGAACTGCCCGGAACCGCCCGGCGCCCCCTGACCCTGTCCCGGTGTCAGCAGTGCGACCGCCCCGAACACCAGGACCGCCACCAGCGCGCCCCGCACCTGGCGTACCGCGCCCGCGATCGTGCTCCGCGCGCTCTCCGGGACCGCGAGCCCGTCGGCGACAAGCCGTGCGGAGAGCGCCCGCACCGGCTCGGCGGCGGCGGTCGCGGCCCGTATCGGCGCTATCCGCGACTGGCCGGCCGGACCGATCGCGCCGAGCACCGAACGCTCCAGGTCGTCCCGGCCCCGTGGATCCACCACCGTTGCCCAGCCCGTGTGCGCGAGCAGCAGCCGCCGCTGACGCGCCATCGACACCAGCGCGACATCGGCGACCCGGTACGGACCGCCGGACAGGAACGCGGCCTCGTACACGGTCAGCCGGTGTCCGCGTCCCGCGGCCTTGTCGATGGCGGCGGCCCGGACGGTGGCGAGGGAGAGTCGACAGCAGGTGAAACCGGCGACCGCACACGCCATGAGCAGGAGAAGGAGCCAGAGCATGGCCCGAGTTCTATGCGACGTGCCGGGGGCGGCGCCACGGTTTGTTCACCATGCGGACGGGGTGTTGCCGAGGTGTGATGTCCGGGTGCAGCGCGAGCCTCGCGGCCCGGACCAGCCGGGCGACGCGGCGGCCCGACGGCGGCCGGGGACCCGACCGCTCCAGCCACCACGCCGTCAACCGCCGCCGTGCCGACGCGTCCTCGGGGCGCCCGGCGAGCAGCAGATGCTCGGCGAACGCCAGCGCGTCGTGCCGGTACCCGGCGGTCATCGGCCTGGTGTGCGCGTACGCGGTGAACTCGGCGCGGTACGCCTCGCCGATGATGTCCGGCAGTTCGGGCGCGACCTTGGCCACGACGTCCGCGCGCTTGGCGGCCAGCGCCCGGCCCTGCACCCCGAGCCGCACCCGGTCGAAGCCCTCGGGCACCGGGGTGCCCGCGACCAGGGCCGACAGGAGCGCGGCCTGGGCGAGGGCCACGCGTTGGCGGGCGGCGGCGGAGGCGGGGGTGATGGGGGTGATGGGGCTGTTGGGGGTACCGGGGTAGTCGGGGCTTTCGGGTGTGGAGTCGGTGGTGTGCGGTGCGGGTCGTTTCCGGACGGGTGCCGCGTCCGCCACCGTCACCGTCGTCCGGATCGCCATCAGTTCGCGCTCCAGCTCGGCCGGCTCGGGGAAGTTCTCGTCCCGCTCCAGGAGCACACCCGGCGGGCGTACCCGGGACGCGAGGTCGGCGAGGATGTCCAGGACCGGCTCCGGTACCGGGTGCGCGTGGCTGTCGTGCCAGACCCCGTCCCGCTCGAAACCGCCCGCGACATGTACGTACGCGATGGCCTCGACGGGGAGTTCGGCCAGCGCCTTCGCCGGGTCCTCGCCCCGGTTGACGTGGTTGGTGTGCAGATTCGCCACGTCGATCAGCAGCCGGACACCGGTACGATCCGCCAGCTCGTACAGGAACTGGCCCTCAGTCATCTCCTCGTGCGGCCAGGCGATCAGCGCCGCGATGTTCTCGACGGCGAGCGGTACGGGCAGCGCGTCCTGGGCGATACGGACGTTCTCGCAGAGCACGTCGAGCGCGTCGCGGGTCCGTGGCACCGGCAGCAGATGCCCGGCCTCCAGCAGGTCGGACGCGGTGAGCGGGCCCCCGGCCCGTACGAACGCGATGTGTTCCGTGACCAGCGGCGAACCCAGCGCTTCGGCGCGCGCGGCCAGTTCGGCGAGGCGTGCGTCGTCGGGCCGGTCGGCGCCGCCGAGGCCGAGGCTGACACCGTGCGGGACGACGGTCACGCCGCGCTCGCGCAGCCGCAGCAGGGAGTCGGGGAGATGGCCGGGGCAGAGGTTCTCGGCGACGGCCTCGACCCAATTGACGCCCGGCATCCGTTCCACCGCCTCGGCTATCTCCGGGCGCCAGCCGATGCCGATGCCGAGATGGATCGCGTTCCCCAGGTATGTCATGTCCCCCTCCTTCGCCGGTTCTTCCCCGGTCCTTCGCCGTGCCGTGGTGCCAGCGTGCCGCGGCGTCACCGGGTGCCGCTGCCCGTCTGTGGGTGGGCGCCGCCCGTTTCGGGGTACGCGCTGCCCGGTGCGTGACCGTGTGGTGCGTGACCGTGTCATGGCCCCGGTGCGCGCCGCCGAACCCGGAGGGGGGCATGTTCAGAGCTAGTTTTGAGGTTCGAGCGGTTGTTCCGGTCAGCCCTGGGGGTCGGGCCGGTCGGTGTTGACCTGTCCCGGTGTGGTCGCCGAGGGCCGTGACGTGGTGGAGATGTCACCGCCGGTCGGGCCGATGCCGGGCGCGGCCGGCGCCTGGCCGGCGGGCGGCGGGGGACCGGAGGGGCTGGCGGTCGCGGTGGCGGCGCCGTTGGCGATGGCGTCGAAGTCGACCAGGCCCGTGTTCTCCAGGACGGTGATGTGGTCGAGCACGGTCTGGTTCGCGTCCGTGGCCAGTTGCCGTACCAGGGTGTTGCGGGTGCTGTCGCGGACCTGGGCGACCAGTGCGAAGACCTTGCCGTGCGCCACCCGCAGCAGATTCGCGAAGTCCCGCTGGTACTGGTCGCCGGTGGCCGCGGTCAACTGCTGGAGCCAACCCTGCTGTTGGGCGTTGGGCTGGTTGGGCAGCTCGATGTTCAGCTGGGCGGCGACACTCCGTACCCGCTTGTCGAGGTCGGTGTGGCCGACGACCAGATGGTCGCCCGCCTCCTTGATCGCCTTGGTCGGCGCCCGTTCGATGGCCTGCTGTCCGGCGGGCAGTTCCCACAGCCCGGCGAGCCGGACCCGCACGATGAAGTCCCGGTCGGTCGCGGTGAGCGGGCCCCACTGCGTGGCCACGGTGCCCGCGGCGACATTGGCCTGCGGGGTCCCGGAGCGGTCCGCGTACGACCACACCGGGTACGCGAGCGCCCCGAGTGTGGCGACGAGCGCCGCGATGATGAGTGCCGTGCCGTTGATGCGCCGCAGCAAATGAGCCTCCCGGGGCGACCGTGCTTCGCGTGGTGCGTGAGCGGTGTGAAGCGGTATGGGGTGGGGTGGGGTCGGTGTGGAGCGGGGGTGGAGCGGGGGTGGAGCGGGTGTGGAGCCATGTGGAGCGGGTGTGTGGAGCGAATACCTGAATCAACCGCTGACCGAACGGCAGTTCAAGCTACTTCGCGGTATTGAGAGGTACGTAACCGGAGGCCGCGGTGTTCAACGGGCGGGCCGGGGTGTTCGACGGGCGCGGGATTGTGCCCGGGACTCGGGGAACGATGCCTCGGGTTCCTGGCGTGCCTGAGGTGCCTGGGGGTCAGCGCGGGAGGCAGATGCCCAGGTCGAGGATGGGGGGCAGACCGAGGCCGATGCAGATGCCTTTGCCCGGGGGCGGGGTCGTGGCGGGGGGCTCGGGGGTGCCGGGGGGTGGGGTGGTGCCGGGTGGGGTGGGGTGTGTGGGGGGCCGGGGCGAGGTGCCGCCGTTTCCGCCGCCTTCGGGTGCGCCGGTGCTGTTGCCGCCGGTGCCGGTGCCGGTGCCGGTACCCGTGCCGGGGGCGTTCGGGTCGGGTTTCGCCGGGGTGCTTCCGGGAGCCGTGGACGACCCCGTCCGGTCCGACCCGTCGTCGGTGCCCGTCGTGGAACTCGCCGGTGCGTCCGATTCGTTGAGGGAGTCGAGGCCGCCGGGTGCGGTGGGGTGACCCTGGTCGTTGCGGTGAGTCGATTCTCCCGGTGCGGGCGGCCGTACCGTGCGGTCGTCGCCGACCGTCGTGGGTGCCGAGCGGCCCCGGTCCCGCGTATCGCCGGAGCTGTCGTGGTCGAGGACCGGCAGCACGACGAGGGCTGCCGCCGCGGCGACCGCCGTACCGGCGAGGAGAGCGGCCCGGTGACCACCCGTGACCGTACGCGGCTGCGCGTGCAGCGGCGCGAGGTGCCGGCCCAGGGACCTCAACTGCCGCAGGAGCAGCAGGAACACCAGCCCCAGAGCGCAGAGCACGCTCACGAGCAGGACCTCTATCACCCAATTCCCCCAGAACGGCAGTCAGTTCACCGAATGCGCCGCGAATGCGTTGCGAATGCGCTGAATGCCGAGAATGCGGTCATGGATGGGGCGGCCGTGACCGGATCAACGGATCGTGACGGAACCGTGACGGTGTGCACTGGCCGCTTCGGTGCGTCGCCCCGGACGACATACGATCGGGGCCCCTTCGTGCTGGAAGGCGGTCCGTCCATGCCCGCGCCGAACCTGCTCGCGGTGTTCGCCCACCCGGACGACGAGTCGTTGTCGGCGGGCGGAGTCCTCGCCCGTCACGCGGCGGCGGGCGCGCGTACCGGGGTCGTCACGGCGACCTGGGCCGAGGGCACCCCGCGCGCCGCGGAGCTGGCCGAGGCGCTGCGGATCCTCGGCGCGGGCGAGCCGCGGATGCTCGGTTACGCCGACGCGCGGGTACCGCACTCGGCCCCGGGGTGCCCGCGATTCTGCGACGCGCCGCTCGACGACGCCGTGCGACGGCTGGTGGCGCACATCCGGGAGTTCCGCCCGGACATCATGGTCACCCATGACGGCTACGGCGGGCTGCCGGGCCACGAGGACCATGTGCACACCCATCGGGTGACCGTGCTCGCCGCCCACGCGGCCGGTCTTGAGCGGCTCTACCCGGATGCCGGTGCCCCATGGCAGCCGCGCGCCCTCTACCTGGCCACCCACCCGGAGTCGGCCGTGCCGGGGTTGTGGGACGTGATCGGTGCGCGCAAGACGGTGTACAGCGTTCCGGACGAGCAGGTCACGGCGACAGTCGACGTCACTCCCTGGCTGGAACGGAAGATCGCCGCCGTACTGGCGCATCGCTCCGAGGCCGAGCGAGGTGCCCTCCCGGGCCTGATCGCCGGTCTTCCTCCTGGTGAACGGGAACGGCTGCTCGGCACCGAGTGGTACATCCGCCACACTCCTGTGCCTGTGGCCGCGCGCGTGCCTGTCGTCGGGGTCGAGACGGAGCTGACCGCCTGACCTCGGCGGCGTCCGTCAACAGCGAGCGGCAGCCCCGGACCACCGTCAGCGGGTCAGGTCCGTGGTGGGTGCGGGAGCGGACCGACGCGGTGGTGCCCCTCGGCCACGACCGTGTCGCTGGGCGCGATCTCGGTGAAGCCCGCGTCCCGTACCACCGGTAGTCCGCTCGTGGTGAGTTCGCGCCAGCGGGCCGGCGCGGCGGTGCGTACCGAGAGCGGGAAGTCCGCGTCGCGCCATGCCGTGCGCTCCTCGTCCGACAGCTCCCACCACGCGAGTTGAGCGCCGTGCCCGGCCTGCGCCATCGCCTTGCCCGCGGTCATCGTGACCTCGGGGCTCATCCACAGTACGGGCGCCGTCGTGTCGGCCTCCGTGGGCTCCTCCGGGTCGTCGAGGTCGGTGCCGGACACCTGGAGCCGGGCGAGATCCTTGGGCCAGCCGTCCAACGGGACCGGCGGAAACACCCTCACCTCCGCCGACTTGCCGGTCACGGTGATTCCCGGCAGCGACTCCGCCCGCCGCCATTCGGCGCCCCGCGCCCGCCGCACGACCTTGCGGATCCGCGCGTCCTGCCAGTCCCGGATCGCCTCCGCCCATTCCCCGTCGTCCCGCGACCGCGGGTCGCTGAGGATCGCCAGCACCGCGCGGGCCGCGGTCTCCAGCGCGTCGGTACGGGCCGGGGGGTCCGACCGTTCGATCCGGACGACGAGCGGCAGCACGAACTGCGGTGCCTCGTCGCGTGCGATCGGTTCCGTACGGAACGGGCTGTCCTGAGGCGGTGGGGCGATGTCCTGGCTGCTCACCCGTCCAGTCTGCCAGGCGGAAGATTGGTACCGGTCCGGGTCTCAGGTGGAGATGACCACGTACGGACCCCAGGCGGTCGTGGAGACTGTCTCCTGTACTGCGGTCAATTCCAAGACCGGCTTCGGCTCGACATACCAGAAGGAATTCAGTGGTGGCGCTTCCAGAGATATCAGCCCTGTTGGGCGATCCCAGGTTCAACTGGTCGGATCCGGCTTAGTAGGGAACCGTCCCGCACCAGGTTTCAGCCCAGGCGGAGGCGCCGTACTTATTGGCCGCCCGCACCGCGACGCAGATCTCGTCACCGGAGTACGGGCCCTGGATCGTGTACGTGTTGTTGGCCGTCGAGTAGACGGTGTCGATGTCCTTCTTGGTGAAATTGCTGCCTTTGTTGGTGTAGTGGACGTCGTAGCGGGTCGCCCGGGACACCGCCGACCAGCTCACCTTGAGCGGCATGGAGCACGCGCCGACACAGGAGTTCGTGTACGCGATTTCGTAGCCCTTCATGGCGGGCGGCGCGGAACCGGTGGACGAGCCGCCGGAACCGGACGAACCTCCGCCGCCCGTGCCCGAGGACCCCGAGGACCCCGAGGACGAGCCGCCGGAGCCGGAAGAGCCCTTTGCGCCCGCGCCCGAGGAGCCGGACGACGAGTCGGCGGCTTCGGCTGAGCTGCTCCCTCCGGACGCCCCCGAACTGCCGCCGTCACTTTGCTCCTTGGGCTTGTCCTTGCCGTCCGTGTCGCCTTTGCCCTTCCCGTCCTCTCCCTTGGAAGGTGAACTGCTGGGCTTACTGGGCGAGTTACTGGCCTCGGAAGTGGGGCGCACGCTGCTTTCGGGTGACTGGGCGTGCACTCCGTCCCTGTCGGTGCTCCAGGGCTGGAGCACGGCCACCGTGCCTCCGCTGACGGTGAGAACGACGACAAAGGGCAGCGCGATGATCATCCGGCGCCGACGGGGGCGCCGGTCACGCTGCTCCTCCGTCTCGGAGTTGTTGCCCGCGTGGACGACGACGGGCGGCTCGGCCCCCGGGCGCAGGCCGATGGTCGCCCGGTCCGCGGGCTTCTCGCGCAGGGGCCGCACCTCGGCGTCCAGCAGCCGGGCGGCCTGCTGTGCGAGATGCGTGACCACGTCGGCGGGCAGCCACGTCCGCCCGGCGGTCGCCGGCCCGACCCGCTCGGGATCCGCCAACAGCTCGTCCACACCAGGTCGTTGCTCGGGGTCCTTGGTCAGACACCGCGCGATGAGCGACCGAAGAGCGGGATCCTGGACCCCCTTCAGATCCGGCTCTTCCTGCACGATCTGGTACATGACGGCGTGCTGGTTACTGGCCCCGTGCCCGAAGGGCAGCCGCCCCGACGCCGCGTATGTGAGCACGCACCCGACCGTGAACACATCACTCTCGGGCCCGGCACTCTCCCCGCGAATCTGCTCCGGCGACATGAAGCCGGGCGACCCGACGACCATCCCCGTGCTGGTCAGCAGCGACTCGACGGAGGTCTCAAGGGCCCGCGCGATCCCGAAGTCGATGACCTTGGTCCCGTCCACGGTCAGCATGACGTTCGAGGGCTTCAGGTCGCGGTGCACGATCCCCGCGTCATGGATGTCCTTCAGCGCGTGCAGCAGCCCGTCGGCGAGGGTGTGCAGCGACGCGGTGGGCAACGGCCCGTGCCGCCGCACGACTTGCTCCAGCGAGAGACCCGGCACATATCCGGTCACCACCCACGGGGGCTCTTCGTCCGGCCCGGCGTCGAGCACGGGCGCGGTGTACCGTTCGGCGACCCGCCCCGCCGCGTCGATCTCGCGCCGGAACCGCGCCCTGAACCGCTCGTCGGACACATGCTCCTCGTGCACCACCTTCACGGCGACGGTGCGTCCACTGTCCGAGCGCGCGAGGAACACCCGCCCCATGCCGCCGGCACCGAGCCGGCCAAGCAGCAGATACGGCCCGATGCGTGCCGGGTCCAAGGCGGTGAGCGGCTTGATGCCCCCGTCGAGGTAGTCCTCCTGCTCGCCGCGCCTGTCCCTGTTCGTACCGCTCATGCTGGTGTGGCTCCCCCGAACTTGTCACGCCTGGCCATCAATGCGACGCCGTTGAGAATAGGGGCCGTTGATGTTTCCGCTGAATCCGAGGACGTCCGGAACGGCCAGGACGGTTCTGCCCGCACGGGCGCGACCCTGTTGGCGGTGGCAGCGGTGGCAGCGGTGGCAGCGGTGGCAGCGGTGGCAGCGGTGACGGTGGCGTGCGCCTTCGGTTCGCGCCGCACCTGAGCGGGACCGGATGTCCGGTCAGCCGGAACAGGCGGTCCGCTGGGCTTCCTGCCACTCGCAGACCGGGCAGAGCGTGACGCCCTTGTGGGACTCCGGGTACTCGGTCGGCTCGCGGCACAGCACGCACTCGGCGAAGGGGGCTTCGGCCGGGACCGGGGCGGGTGGGCTTATTGGGCCGGCGCAGTTGTCGTCCATGGCGCCCAGGGTAGGACGAACGCGACGCACCGGCACGGATGGCCTCGTACGACTGCTGTTGGGTCGCGGGGAAGGGGCGCCCGCCTTACGCCCTCTAGTGCGCGCCCTTCCCCTTCTCCCCGCCGTGCTTACCGGCCTCGTCCCGCCGACTGTCACCGATCAGCTCCGACACCTTGACGAACTTGAAGCCCCGCTTACGGAGTTCCGGTACGACGGTTTGGATCGCCCGCTCGGTCGTCGGGGCCGCGCTGCGGGTGCAGTGCATGACGACGACGGAACCGGGCCGGACCCCTTCGAGCACCTGCTGGGCCACCGCGTCGGCGTCGGTGGCGAACGCGTCCCCGCTGACCACGTCCCACTGCACCGCCGTGACACCCGTCGGGGTGATCGCCTTCAGCGCACGGTCGTCGTAACAGCCGCCGGGGAAGCGGAAGTACGGCATCGGATTCGGCACCCCCGCCTTGCGGAGGGAGGTGTACGCGCGCTCGACGTCGGACCGCATGTCGTCGGCCGGAACAGTCGGCAGGCCGTAGCAGTCGGAGGTGAAGGCGTAGTGGCTGTAGGAGTGGTTCGCGATCTCGAACAGGGGATCGCGGCCGATGGACCGTGCCTGGTCCGGATACTCGTCGGCCCAGCGGCCCGTCATGAAGACGGTCGACGGAACCTTCAGCCGGCGCAGCGTCGCGATCAGCTCCGGGTTGTCGAAGTGTTCCCCGGCGGCGGCACGGTCGCCCTGGTCGGCGGTCATGTCGGCGTCGAAGGTGAGCGCGACGACCTTGCCCAGGTCGCGGGGTCCGTTCTGGAAGACCGGGGTCAGTCCGTGCGGACCGGGCGACAGGGTCGGGGGACGGGAGGCGGAGGCGTTCGGCGCCGCGGAGGCCCCCGACCCCTCCGGACGCACGGTCTGCGAGGCGCTGCCACCGCCGCACCCGGCGAGGGCGGCCCCCAGGGCACAGAGGGCGACTGCTTTGCGTACGGGAATGATCACCGAGTGACCATATCCTCGGATAAATAACAAATCACCCAGCGGCGATACGAGCCGGAAAACCGACCCCGCACGTCACCCGCTTACCGGGCACACTCATCCCTCATATCCACCCGTCGAGGGCTTGGAAGAACCCGTCGAAGTCGTCCCGGTGGAGGGTGTGCCCGGCCCCGGGGACGGTCCGTACGGTGAAGCCGCGCGCGGTGAGGTCGGTCTTGAGGGCGTCGGAGACGAGGGAGCCCCGGCCGGCGGCGACGACGAGCGAGGGCACGGCGGGCCCCTCCGGTATGCGGTCGGCGGCCCGCGCGCCGGTGACGCCGAACGCGGTGTCCGGGTCCCACGCCTGAAGGGTCGCCAGCTCGACGTCGACGTCGGCGTCCGCCCAGCCCGGGTTCAGCTCCACGACCATCTCGCGGGTCGCGTCCCGGAAGTCGACGAAGACGGCGGGCTCGACGGCCAGGGTGCCGAGGGCCCAGGCCGGATCGGCGTAAACGACACGGGCCGGCGCGAGCCGCTCGACGGCGAGCGAGACCGCGAGCCCGCCCAGCGAGTGCCCGATGACCAACTCGGCGCCCGTGGGCACCGTCTCGACCAGGTCGTCGGCGAACAACTCGGCGCCGTACTCCCCGCGCCCACTCGCCCCGTGCCCCCGCAGATCGACGCCGATGACCCGATACCCACGCGAGGCGAGCGCGGGCCCGACCCGCCACCAGGTCCGGTGATCGGACATGATCCCGTGCACCAACACAACGACCCGCTCCCCACACCCCCACTCCCGCCCCTGCAACAACACCGAACCACCCACCCCTTCCTCACCCGCCCAACTAACGTGCCCCACCCCCCTGTTCCCGGCCTGGACGCGATGCACCGCCCAGTGCCGCATACGACGCCATCGGAACGTCACCGTCATCGCGGACACCCCAACCGGTGACCACGGCCCGGACGGTCACCGCCGAAATCAAGGGCCAGGGCGTCAAGCGCCTGGTCAAGGTCACGGTCGACACGGACGCCAAGAAGGGCACGAAAACGGCGTCGGTGACGGCCACCGACGGACACCCCTTCTGGGTCCCAGGGTTGGACGAGTGGATCGACGCGACGGACTTGGAACCTGGCACGTGGCTCCGCACGAGCGCCGGCACCAAGGTCCAGATAACAGCAAGGGTAAGCGTGAGGTGATCGCGCAAAATAGGGGCGGTACGGGGTGCGACTGTTATGTGAATGTGAAGTTGTGAACGAGATGACTGGCAGTGCTCCGCCAGTGTCGGCGGCTCGGAGTTCGTGCGATCCCCTGTCGGTTGGAGGCTCACGGACTCAGGTGCACAATGATGCGGTGACGATCCCTGAGGGTGAAGTGAATGACAGGGTTCGAGTCGTGTTTCAACTCGAACAGAATGACGGATGGCCGCCTGTGGGCAGTGAGCGGTTGTGGGCCGTTCCGCTGGACGTCGGCCTGGTCCGAATTGATAACGTTCCGTGGTTTGTGCGCGATCTGTCACTGAATGACATTGTGCGGACACGGATACGTGCCGATGGAATCTCGGAGGCGACGGGGAAGGTGTCGTGGTCGGGAAACTGTACGGTTCGGATCATTCCCTACGGGTCGGGAAAATTCGCTGGTGATCCGCAGGGAATTGTCGACCTCTTCTCGGCTCTGAGTGTGCAGGCTGAAGCGATTGAACAATTTGGCATGGTTGCTCTGAATGTGCCGCGCTCGGCAGATGTTTCACGTGTCAAAGGTCTCCTGATTCGAGGAGCCGACGCTGAGTGGTGGGATTACGAGGAGTCCTGCGTCGGTGATGCTTGGGAGGACGCGAAACCTCGCTAGAGCTCTGCTTTGGTGACATCTGGACTCTGGCCGCGTACGTCGGTTCAGCCCTCCGTGAGGAGCTGATGGCGGGATTCCTCCACGTCGAAGTCTGCCTTTGGGTATTGCGGGTCCAGGGAAGTCAGGTGTTCCAGGAGTAGGGTGCTGATGGCCCAGTTTCTGTACCATTTGCGGTTTGATGGAATGACGTGCCACGGGGCGTGGGGGGTTGTGCAGCGTTCCAGGGCCAGTTCGTAGGATTCCTGGTACGCGGGCCACAGGGACCGTTCCGTGATGTCGCCCGGGTTGAATTTCCAGTGTTTGTCGGGGTTGGCCAGGCGTTGCAGGAGGCGGCGGCGCTGCTGTTCGTACGAGATGTGCAGGAAGCACTTGAGTACCGTGGTGCCGTCCTCCGTCAGGGACTGCTCGAAACGGTTGATCTGGCCATAGCGGCGACCGAGTTGGCTGCGCGGCACCAACTCCCGTACCCGCGCGATCAGTACGTCCTCGTAGTGTGAGCGGTCGAAGATGCCGATCTCGCCCGGTTCCGGCAGTGCCTTCGCGATCCGCCACAGGAACGGATGGTTCAGCTCCTCCCGCGTCGGTGCCTTGAACGCCCTGATCCGGCACCCCGACGGGTTGAACAGGCCGATCACATGTTTGACCGTGCCGCCCTTGCCGCTCGTGTCCATGCCCTGAAGCACCAGCAGGACGCGCCGTCGGTCACCGCCGGTGCTCGACGCCCAGAGGCGTTCCTGGAGGTCGCCCAGGCGTTCACCCATCAGGGCGGTCGCGGCGAGCCCGGCGGCCTTGTCGTGCGGGCCACCGGGCGTCGCCCCCGCGTCGTACGTGGACAGGTCCACGCGCTCACCCTCCGGAACACGTAATACGTCCCGGAGCAGCGGCGCGCGCCCTTCGCCCCGTTTCACCTTGTCCGACTTCGCCTTGCCCATCGCACACCTCTTCCGGTCTGCCCCTTCGATCCTGCGGGGCCCCGGAAAGGTCCGCTACTCGTGCGGCGTCACCGCCACGGTCCCGTCACCGCGAAGGTCGTGCCCGGCGTGTAGCAGTTCACGTACATCGTGTCCTGCCGGGGCGAGAAGGTGACCCCGGCGAACTCGCCCCACTCCGGCTCTTCCGGCGTGCCGATGTTCTGCCGGCCGCGCGCCACCGCGTACACCTCACCCCGGCGCGTCACCCCGAACACATGCTGCGCGCCCGCGCCGTCCTCACAGACCATGAGGCCGCCGCTCGGCGCCAGACAGATGTTGTCCGGCTCCGAACCCGGCAACTGCACATCCGTGTCGGGACCGAAGACGATCACCAGGGTGAGGCGGCGCCGGCCGGGGTCGTAGCGCCAGATCTGGCCGAAGTGGTCGCCGGCCGAGCCCTCGCGGCTGCGCGCGTACGACGACACGAAGTACACACAGCTCCCACCCCAGTAGCAGCCCTCCAGCTTCTGGGCGTGGGTGATGCCACGCGGGCCGAAGTCCTGGTTCCGGATGGGGGTGCGCACGGCCAGCGGATCGGGTACGTCGACCCACTCGACGCCGTCGAACTCCGCGCCCGGTTCCTGGACCGACGACAGGTCCGGTACGTCGGGGACCCGCATCGCCTGGAGCCGGCCGCCCGCGCGCAGCGAACCCCGGCCGCCCTCGGGTTTACGCGGCAGGAACCGGTAGAAGAGGCCGAACGGCCGGTCGAAGGCGTCCTCCGTCTCATAGACGATGCCGCGGGTCGGGTCGACCGCGACGGCCTCGTGCTGGAAGCGGCCCATCGCGGTGAGCGGGACGGCTCCGGTGCGGCGCGGGTCGACCGGGTCCACCTCGAAGACGAAGCCGTGGTCCTTGGTGTAGCCGTTCGTACCGGCCAGGTCCTCCGTCTCCTCGCAGGTCAGCCACGTACCCCAGGGAGTGGGGCCGCCCGCGCAGTTGACGGCGGTGCCGGCGATGGCGACGCGCTCGTCGAGTACGTCGCCCCGGTGGTCGAGGGTCAGGGCCGTACAGCCGCCCTTGCCCATCGGGTCATACGTCAGTTCGGGCACGGTCGGGACGGGGATCGCGGCCGTGACGCGGTTCTCGTGGTTGCGGACCAGATGGACGCGACCGCTGCGGCCGGCGAACGCGGCCATACCGTCGTGGTTGCTCGGCACCTGGCCCTCGCCGGAGCGCAGGGCGTCGCCCTCCCGCGAGAGGACCTTGTAGCGGAAGCCTCGCGGAAGGTCGAGCAGTCCGTTCGGGTCGGGGACGAGCGGGCCGTAACCGGACGCGCTGGATCCGTGGGCGGCTGCCGTCCCCGCGAACAGCTCGGAGAGGGTTCCCGCGAAGGCGATTCCGGCGCCCAACGCACCCGTACGTGCGAGGACTTGGCGACGCGAGGCCGTGGAGCCCGAAGTTCCCGAAGTTCCCGAAGGTTCCGAAGTTGCCGATGTGGAGTCTGACATGGGGTTACCTCCTGCTGGCGGACAGGAATGTGACCCGCACGTGTGTAGCACGCCCCCGGGGCCACGGGAACCACGCGCGCCCCGGGGAGACCCCCCTTTACCCCGTGACCGGCCGCGTCACTCCCGTACCTTTTCGGACACCGCTCCCGACCCTCCCGGCACCGCCCCCGGCGACTCTCCAGGAACCGTCCCCGACCCTCCCGCCGTCACCCGCCCCGTCGCCCCCGACATCACGGCCGACGTCACCTTCACGCGCTCCACCCCGGCCCCACCGTGCCGCGCCGCCCAGTTCTCCAGGGCCGTGCGGCAGGCGTGGTCCAGATGGTGCAGTCCGGACAGGTCCAGCTCCACGGGACGGTCGTGGGGCAGGGACTCCAGCGTGTCGAGGAGCCTCGGCAGCCGCAGGAACGTCGCGTTCCCGGACAGCCGCGCCTGTACGGGTCCCGCGCCCTTGTCCGTGACGTCGAGGCGGACGTGCGAGGCGTCCCAGGCCGTCTTGGCGACGGCGAGTGCGAGGCCGATCAGCACGCCCTCGAACATGCCGACGGCCACGATCGACACCGCCGTCACGGTCAGGACCAGCACCTCGCCCCGGTGGTCACGCCAGAGCGCGGTCAGCGCCCGTACGGGTACGAGCTTGCAGCCCGCGTGGACCAGCACGGCCGCGAGCGCCGGGAGGGGGATCACGGCGAGCGCGGCGGGCAGCAACGCGGCGAACAGGAGCAGCCAGACACCGTGCATGATCCGGGACGCCTTGGTACGGGCGCCCGCCTGGACGTTGGCCGCGCTGCGCACGATCACCGCGGTCATCGGCAGGGCACCGAGCAGCCCGCACAGCGTGTTGCCCGCGCCCTGCGCCATCAGTTCCTTGTCGTACTGCGTCCGCGGCCCGTCATGCAGCCGGTCGACGGCCGCCGCGCTGAACAGGGACTCGGCGGACGCGATCAGGGTGAACGCGAGGACCGTGCCGAGCACGCCGATTCCGGCGAGTTCGGCGAAGTCACCGGCCTGCGGCAGCCGTACGGAATCCAGCAGTCCGTGGACCTCGACCTTCGCCACCGGCAGGGCGAGTGCCGCCGACGCGAGAGTGGCGAGGGCGACCGCGCCGAGCGGCGCGGGCACGGCCCGTACCTGGCGCGGCAGCCGCTTCCACAGCACCAGGACGGCGATCGTGCCGGCGCCGAGCAGGAACGACGCCCGAGCGCCGGAGGAGCCGAACGCGTCGGCGAGCAGACCGGGCAGCCCGGCGAGCTTGGCGAGCCCCGTGTCGGGGGCCTCGGTGCCCGCCATGGAGTAGAGCTGACCGGCGATCAGGACCAGACCGATCCCGGCGAGCATGCCCTCGACCACCGACACCGAGATGGCCCGGAACCAGCGGCCCCAGCGCAGCGCGCCCATGAGGAGTTGGAGCAGGCCGGTGGCGAGCACGATGACACCGAGTACGGGCAGGCCGTAGGCGCGCACGGCCTCCAGGACGAGGACGGTCATCCCCGCGGCCGGACCTGACACCTGAAGGCTGCTGCCGGGCAGTGCTCCGGCGACGAGTCCGCCCACGATGCCGGTGACCAGGCCGAGTTCGGCCGGTACGCCGGACGCGACGGCGACGCCCACGCACAGCGGCAGGGCGACCAGAAAGACGACGAGGGACGCGGCGAAGTCCTGCCGCAGGGTGGGTGCTTTGAGGGTTTTGAGGGTGGGGGAGCGAAGGGTGGGGTGCATACCGGAATGCCTCCTGCGCGCGCCCGCACGGGCGCGTGGTTCTTACGCGTGGGGGAGTTGGTGCGGAGGGCGAGGCGGTGAGGAGCGCGCTCGGCCGTGCCGTACGCGCACAGAGGCGTACGGGGCACGGGCGTACGGGTACACGGGCGTACCGGTACGTCGGCGCGTGCTTGTCGGGGTCCTACGCGCGCGGGGCGGCCGTTTCGCACAGGGACGGCGCTGCGGCGGCCCGACGTGATGCCTGGCCCGGTGGCCGACTCAGCGGCGGAACACCTGGAGCACCGAGGGAAGGGTGGCCTCGGCGGGTCTTTGCCGGGCCGACGACGACCCGGCCGCGGGCACCGGCACGTGATGCCGCCCGGCCGTCACGCTGAGGGCGTCCCCGGTGTCACCGGAGGGCTCGGGTACGTAGTCCTCGCACCGGAGACTGACCCGCGCGCGGAAGCGCGGCGCGGACTCCACGGGCGGCTGGTGGTCACCGCACGTGACCACCTCGGCCGCGGCGAAAGCGATGGCCTGTTCGTGTGCGGATGCCAATGGCGCGGTCGGAGCGATGAGTTGTAACGCGAGCAGCACGACGGTGAGCACCGCGGGCAGCCCGCGCACCGTCGTCCCTGTCCACATGCGCTCGTCTCCCCGTCGCAGGGTACGTACCGATCGCCCAGAAACCCGGAACGGTGTCGTCCGATTCCCCGGACAACGTGTTCCCCTTGGCAATCAACCTGGGTAATCAATACGTTAACGCGGCGAGCGTCCTGTGTGGTTACCGGAACGTTGCGCGGAGATGGGTGACCGAAAGTGACCGTCTTCGTGCGAAGGACTGGCCGAAAGCGTCCCGGGATTCGTACACGAGATCGCCGCACTTCCACACCTGTTCGGGTGATGGCGATGGTGATGACGCGGCGACCTGTGACGCGGCGACCTATGCCGCATCGACCTATGACGCGTCGACCAGGTCCTTCGCGTCCCGTGCCAGCGCGGTCAGCCGCGAGATCGCCCGGAAGTACTTCTTCCGGTACCCGCCGTTGAGCATCTCCTCGCTGAACAGCCGGTCGAACGGCACTCCGGAGGCGAGCACCGGCACCTCGCGGTCGTAGAGCCGGTCGGCGAGTACGACCAGCCGCAGCGCCGTCGACTGGTCCGGCACGGCCTCGACCCCGGTGAGGCAGACGGCCTTCAGCCCGCTGGTCAGCGCGCCGTACCGGCTGGGGTGCACGCGCGCGAGGTGCGCCAGCAGATGCGGGAAGTCGTCGAGCGAGGCGCCTTCGGTGGCGTACGCCGTCTTGGTGACCCGCTCGTCCGAGAACGGGGCCGGAGCCTCGGGCAGACCCCGGTGGCGGTAGTCGTCGCCGTCGATGCGCAGGGCGCGGAAGCGGGCGGCCAGGCCCTGGATCTCGCGCAGGAAGTCGACCGAGGCGAACCGGCCCTCACCGAGCTTGCCCGGCAGCGTGTTCGAGGTCGCGGCCAGTGCGACGCCCGCGTCGACCAGCTTCCCGAGCAGCGTCGAGACCAGGACCGTGTCGCCCGGGTCGTCCAGTTCGAACTCGTCGATGCACAGCAGCCGGTGCCCGCTCAGCGTCCGCACGGTCTCCTGGAAGCCGAGCGCGCCGACCAGGTTGGTCAGCTCCACGAAGGTGCCGAACGCCTTCTGTTCGGGTGCGGCCGGTGTGGCGTGCCACAGGGATGCCAGGAGGTGGGTCTTGCCGACGCCGTAGCCGCCGTCCAGGTACACACCGCGCGGACCCGTGGGTGACGCGGCCTTCGCCCGGCCGCCGAACCAGCGGCGCCGGCCCTCGCCCGTGGGGTGCGCCCCGCCGAGTCCGGCCGCGAAGCCGCTGAGGATCTGGACCGCCTGCGTCTGACTGGGCCGGGCCGGATCCGGCACGTACGTCTCGAAGCGGACCGCGTCGAAGCGCGGCGGCGGCACCATCTCGGCGACCAGACGGTCCGCCGGGACATGGGGCTCGCGGGCGCACAGGGACAGCGGCGCCGGGTCGGCTATGGGGCTCTGGCCACGGGCGGCGATGGAGGACGACACGGTTCACCACTGTAAGCGCCGTGCGAGACTGCCAAGTATGCGACGCCTGTTCCCTGTGACCGACGAGACAGTGGCTGTGACCGGGGCGGCGTCCCCGGTGGGCCGTCAGTGGAGCCTGGACGAGCTGGCCGACGCGTACGCCTATCCGGTGGACGCGGAGGTCTGGCTGCGCGGCAACATGGTCTCCACGATCGACGGCGCCGCCCAGCACGACGGCCGCTCGCAGCCGATCTCCAGCGACACCGACATGCGGGTCTTCGGCACCCTGCGCGGTCTCGCGGACGCGGTGGTGGTGGGTGCGGAAACGGTACGCCAGGAGGGTTACGGACCCGCACGCGCGCGTGCCGCGTTCGCCGAGCGGCGGGCCGCCGCCGGCCAGGGACCGGCGCCCGCGATCGCGGTCGTCAGTGCGCGCCTCGACCTTGATTTCTCGCTTCCGCTTTTCACCGAACCCCTGGTGCCGACGCTCGTGGTGACCGGTTCGGGCGCCGCTGCCGACCGGGTGGCCGCCGCCCGGAAGGCCGGTGCCGAGGTGGTCTTCGCCGGTGACGGGGCTCGTGTGGACCCCACGCGCGCGGTACGTGAGCTGTCCGCGCGCGGGCTGCGCAGGCTGCTGACCGAGGGCGGCCCCAGACTGCTCGGGCAGTTCGTCGCCGCACGCGTGCTCGACGAACTCTGTCTGACCCTCTCGCCGATGCTCACGGCCGGGGACGCGCAGCGGATCGCGGGAGGGCCGACCCTGGCGGTGCCGGAACGATTCACCCTCGCCTCGCTCCTCGAAGAGGACGGCTATCTGTTCGGCCGCTACCACCGTGGTCGACATTCCGCGGAATGATTCGTTCCGGTTAGCTTCCTGTGGGCACACTGAATCTCGCAGACCCCGTGCGGTCACGGGGCAGGATGGTTTCCGCAGGGGGCCTGGCCACGGGCCCGAGGATGAGAAGGGCGCCTGTCGTGTTCACGAGCGTATTGATGATCGAGAAGGCCCTGACGTCCGCCGACGTGGAGTTCGTCACCACCTTGCACGGCGACGAGAACGTCGCCTTCCATGTGTTGCTACAGCCACGCGGGGACCAGGCGGACCGCCTGCTGCGCGCGATCGACGACGTAGCGATGGGAGAGCTGGACGAGGCGGCCCATGAACGGGAGACCCTGGAGGGCCCCGACGCGGCGGGCCCCGCCGAGCAGGCACTCCAGATCTCCCTCACCGCCCTGCATGCGGCGGGCTCCGAGGCGGACGGAAGACTGATCGAGGACCACCCGCTGGACGCACTCAAGAGCCTTGTCGAGGAGACCGAGGCCGACGAAGTCATCGTGCTGACCGATCCGCACTATGTGGAGGAGTTCTTCCATCGGGACTGGGCGTCCCGCGCCCGGCACAAGGTCGGCGTCCCGGTGCTGAAGCTGTTCTCGCACAGCAGGGTCTAGGACGCGGGCGCGGTGCGCACGAGTGAACGGGAGCCGGCGGGCGGGCGTCGCGCGCGTGGGGCCGGCGAGCGGACGCGAGGCGCCGCCTGTACGGCATAGGCTTGGCGCGCCCGGCCGTGGCACCACGGCCGGGCGACAGCCGTCACCGGCACCAGGGCGCCTCACGGCACGCGGACGTCCACGGCGCAACGGCACCCGACAACACCCACGACACAACGGCCCGTACGAGCAAGTACAGCGAGTACAGACAAGTACGAACAAGCAGTACGGCACCCACAGCACAACGGCGTCACGAGCACCAGGGGAGACACACACATGGCACCCGGCCTTCCACCCGCCATGGACCGACCTCACTTCATCGGCATCGGCGGCGCCGGAATGTCCGGTATCGCCAAGATCCTCGCGCAGCGCGGCGCCGATGTCGCCGGCAGCGACGCCAAGGACTCCGCGACCGTCGACGCCCTGCGCGCGCGCGGTGTCACCGTCCACATCGGGCATGCCGCCGAGCACCTCGCGGACGACGCGAGCTGTGTCGTCGTCTCCTCCGCGATCCGTGCCGACAATCCCGAACTGACGCGCGCCGCAGAGCTGGGCATCCCCGTCGTGCACCGGTCCGACGCGCTCGCCTCACTCATGGACGGGCTGCGCCCGATCGCGGTCGCGGGCACCCACGGCAAGACGACCACCACGTCCATGCTGGCCGTCTCCCTGTCGACCCTCGGCCTGCACCCGTCGTACGCCATCGGCGGCGACCTGGACGAGCCCGGATCGAACGCGGACCACGGTGACGGCGAGATCTTCGTCGCCGAGGCCGACGAGAGCGACCGCAGCTTCCACAAGTACGCGCCCGAGGTGGCGATCGTGCTCAACGTGGAGCTGGACCACCACGCCAACTACGCCTCGATGGACGAGATCTACGCGTCCTTCGAGACCTTCGCCGCGCGGATCGTCCCCGGCGGCACCCTGGTCGTCTCAGCGGACCACGAGGGCGCCCGCGAGCTGACCCGGCGGGTACGTCACCTCGCGCGCGTGGTGACGTACGGAGACGCCCCGGACGCCGATGTACGCGTCCTGTCGGTCGTCGCGCAGGGCCTCAAGAGCGAGGTCACCGTGCTGCTCGACGGCGAGGAGCTGACCTTCACGGTCTCCGTGCCGGGCCGCCACTACGCGCACAACGCCGTCGCCGCGCTCGCCGCCGGCGCCGCCCTCGGTATCCCGGCGGCGGACCTCGCGCCCGCCCTCGCCTCCTACACCGGCGTCAAGCGGCGCCTCCAGCTCAAGGGCGAGGAGGGTGGTGTCCAGGTCATCGACTCCTACGCGCATCACCCGACCGAGATGACCGCCGACCTGGAGGCCATGCGTGCCGCCGCCGGGGACGCGCGCATCCTCGTCCTCTTCCAGCCGCACCTGTTCTCACGCACCCAGGAACTCGGCAAGGAGATGGGCCAGGCCCTCACCCTCGCGGACGCGTCCGTGGTCCTCGACATCTATCCCGCGCGCGAGGACCCCATCGCCGGTGTGACCAGCGCCCTGATCATCGACGCGGCACGGGCGGCGGGAGCCGATGTCCAGGCCGTGCACGACAAGGCCACCGCGCCCGAGGTGCTCGCGGGAATGGCGAAGCCCGGTGATCTCGTTCTCACCATGGGCGCGGGTGACGTGACGGATCTCGGCCCGCGGATCCTGGACCGCCTCGCGCGGTGAGGCGTCTTTGACAGCGGTCCGCCGACTGAAGTGAGGACGATCTTCATGGCGTACGACATCGAAAAGCCCGACGAAGAGTGGCGCGCCGAGCTGAACCCGGCGGAGTACGCGGTGCTGCGCCAGGCGGGCACCGAGCCGGCGTTCACCGGTGAGTACACCGACACCAAGACCAAAGGCGTGTACTCCTGTCGCGCCTGTGGTGCCGAGCTGTTCACCTCGGACACCAAGTTCGAGTCGCACTGCGGCTGGCCTTCCTTCTACGACCCGAAGGACACGGACGCGGTCGAGATCGTGGAGGACCGCTCGCACGGCATGGTCCGTACCGAGGTCCGCTGCGCCCGCTGCGGCTCACACCTCGGACATGTCTTCGAGGGCGAGGGGTACGCGACTCCGACGGACCAGCGGTACTGCATCAACTCGATCTCCCTGAAGCTGGCGGCGGACGACAGCTGAGCCCCACGGGTGAGGGCCGGTCGCCCGGCGTCAGCGCCTGCGCCGGATCAGGACGGCGGCACCTGTGGTGAGGCCCAGGGCCGCCAGCCCCGCCGCGATCAGCGGCAGCGGGAGTCCCGGACCGGAGTCGGCGTCGCTGCCCGCCGCCGTGGCGGGCAGCGGGGAGTCGGGGATGGCCTGGGCGGTGGTTCCGGTGCTGGATTCCGGGGTGGCACCGGTGCTGGGTTCCGCAGTGGTTACGGCGCTGGGTTTCTCGGCGGTTCGGGTGGCTCCGGTGGCTCCAGGGACTTCGGCGGTCCTGGTGGCTTCGGCGGCCCCGGTGGCCTTCGGGGCGGTCGGGAAGACCACGTCCGAGCACGAGTAGTACGTGTCCGGTGTACTGGAGTTCCGCCAGATCGTGTAGAGGACCTGGCGCCCGGTCCGGTCGGACGGGAGCTTCGCCCTGATGCGGTAGGCGCCGTTCACGAGCGGCGGGTCGACCGCCGTGGCGAACGGCTTCGACGTTAGGTCCGACCAGGTCAGAGGGCGCGTCGGGTCGTACCCGTTCCGGGTCAGGTACAGCTCGAAGGTGCCCGTGTGCGCGATGGTCGACCGATAGGTGAACGTGAGCGCCGCGCCCGGCGCGAGACGCGTCGACGGCCAGTCTGCGCGCGCGAGATCGAGCCCCCGGAAGGCGTCGAGCCCGCCGCCGCACAGCCTTCCGTCCGGGACGGCCTGCCGGTCCCGGCCCCCGACATCGGCGACGCGCAGATTGTCCCAGTCGGCGAAGGCGTTGCCTCCGGCGGCGACGGCGGCCCGGCAGGCGGCGGACCGCGCGGCGGCGCCGCCCTCCGTCGAGCAGGCCACCGTACGGCTGACCGGATCGGTCGGCGCCCCGTGCGCGGCGGCCGGGCCCGCCGCGCTGAGCAGGCACAGGAGCGGGACGGCGGCTCCGGCCAGGGCGAGACCTGCTGCGGCGGTGCGGTGTGCGGGCCGGTGTGCGGTGCGGTGTGTGCTCGGGTGTGCGGTCATCCGGGCGTGGCCCTCCCTGCCGGTCGGCGCACCGCGCGACGCGGTACGCGCAGGGGTACGGGAGCGGGGCGCGGAGCGTTCAGCGCGCCCCGCCGTAAGGCGCAGGGTCACCGGGGTCACCGGGGTCACCGGGGTCACCCCACGTGGACCCGTGGCCGCCGTGCGGGATTCGGCTCCGCGCGCCGCAGGACCTCGCGGGCCACGGGTGCCACCTCGCCCTCGCCGAAGACGAGGAAGCGCAGGAAGTGGCTGACCGGGTGGCCCTCGGTCCAGTTGAAGTAGACGTGCGGGACCTGCCCTGTGCGGTCGCGTAGCTGGAGCAGGATCGCGGCGATCGTGTTCGGTACGACGGCACTGCCGACGCGGAGCCTGCGCACCCCGTGCTTCTCGTCGCCGTGCACGACCACGTCCTCCGTGAAGTCGGACGAGTCCTGGAGGAACACCTCCAGGAAGAGGACCGGCCCGCGCCGGGGGATATGCGTCTCCTGGCGCTGGCTGTGCTCCTTCGCGTGGTACTCCGCCTTGCTGTGCTCGCGCGGCTCGTTCGCGATGATCCGCAGCGGGCCCGCCCTGGCCACCTGGTCGATCAGCCGCATCGCCGTCTTGTCGAACGTGACGGAGTTGGTCCTCAGCTCGAAGGCGCGGTGCAGGCGTGAGCTGAACGAGGTGACCAGGATCGCGAAAATGAACAGTGCGGCGATCTTGATGCCGTCGGGCCGTTCGATGACGTTCGTGACCAGGGTGTACGCGAACACGGCGGTGATGAGACCGAATCCGACGGATGCGCGCGGCTGCCCCCGTTGGTGTGTGGCGACGGTCGACGCGAAGGACGCGGACAGCATCAGGACCAGCACACCGGTGGCGTACGCGCCGCTCTGGGCGTCGACATTGGCATCGAAGTACAGCGTCACGACGACCGCGATGCTCGTGAAGATGAACACGAGCGGGCGCACGGCACGGGTCCACTCCGGCGCCATGCCGTAGCGGGGCAGGAAGCGCGGTACGAGGTTCAGCAGCCCGGCCAGCGCGGAGGCGCCGGCGAACCAGAGGATGGCGATCGTCGACACGTCGTACACCGTGCCGAACGCCTGGCCGAGGTGTTCATGGGCGATATAGGCGAGCGCGCGCCCGTTCGCCGGGCCGCCCGCCTTGAAGTCGCTCTGCGGGATGAGGATCGTCGTCGCGAGACTCGAAAGGAGCAGGAAGCAGCTCATGATCAGGGCGGCCGTGGTGAGCAGCTTGCGCGTGTCCCGGATCCGCCCGACCGGCTTCTCGTACGTGTCCGTGGCACCGCCCCGCACCTGCGGCATCACCGCTACCCCGGTCTCGAAGCCGGACATGCCGAGCGCCAGTTTCGGGAAGACGAGGAGCGCCACACCGACCATCGCGAGCGGTGAGGAGTGCGACGCGGACAGGGCGTGCGTCCAGTCAGTGATTTGTACGGGCTGCGTCAGGATCTGCCAGGCCGAGGCCACCAGGACGACCACGTTCAGCGAGAGATACGTCGCGACGAGCACCACCGCGACGCCGATCGCCTCGCGGAACCCCTTGAGGAACACGGCGGCCAGGGCGGCGATCAGCGCGAGCGTGAGCCAGATGTTCTCACCGCTCAGCCAGTGCGGTGCAAACGGGTTCTCGACCGCGTGCGCCGCCGCGTCGGCCGCCGAGAGGGTGATCGTGATCATGAAGTCGGTGGCGGCGAAGCCGAGCAGGACCAGGACGAAGATCTTCCCCGACCACCACGGAAGGAGCCGTTCCAGCATGGCGATCGAGCCCTCGCCGTGCGGGCTCTCGCGCGCGACCCTGCGGTAGACGGGCAGTGCGCCCAACAGGGTGAGCGCGATCAGGACGAGCGTCGCGAGCGGTGACAGGAGTCCGGCGGCGAGCGCGGCGATACCGGGCTGGTAGCCGAGGGTGGAGAAGTAGTCCACACCGGTGAGGCACATGACGCGCCACCAGGCATGGCCTTCGTGTTCGGCCGAGGGGGTGGCGTGCGGGCCCTTGTGTTGCGCCGTCTCCGTACTCAGACCTTCGAGCAGCCAGGACCGCAGGCGCCCGATGCCCCGCTGCGGGGACTCCGGCTCATCGGCGGCGTGCGTGCCCGTCATGCGCACATCGTCGCCCGCCGGGCGGGCGGGGGCGACTCGCGTGCGCGGTCAGGCCGGTGACGGGCCGTCCGGCGGCGACCCGTCAGCTCTCCTCCTGCGCGGCTCCGTTCTCAGAGGTGTCGGGAGCTGCCTTCTCGGGGGCGTCGCCGGTGTCGGGTGAACTGTCGGAGTCGGAGCCGGGTCCCCGCGCGCGGACGCGGTGGACCGCCTCAAGGGAGTCCCGCAGCTCCGACAGCCAGTCGTCCTCATGACGTTGCACCAGCCGTACGCACCAGGCGAGCGCGTCGCTGCGGCTGCGGGCGACGCCGGCGGCGACGAGGGTGTCCAGGACCTGGCGCTCGGGCTGCCGCAGCCGTGTCATCACGGGCGCCGCGACATGGGTGAACAGGAATCGCTCGGAGCCGCACTCCACACCCCAGGACACCTTCCTGCGGTAGCGGTCCTCGGCCTCGCGTGCGACCGCGACGCGCTCGTCCCGGGTGCGCTCCCGGAACTCCTGGACGCGCCCTTCCACGGCGGCCCGCTTCTCGGCGTCCGACGCGCCGGCGGTGGTCCTGGGCTCGGGGACGCGGCCGATGACGGTGATCTCCTCACGGTCGACCGTCACGTCCAGCAGGGTCTCGAAGAGATCGTCGGGCAGGCGGCCGGCGAACCAGCCGCGGAGCTTCTCGCTCTGTTCTGATGTAATCATGTAAGCAACGTTACTCCCGTACGAGAGCGATGCAAGGACGATGCAAGGGTGAGTGGTGAGTAAGGGTGAGCGCCTTTCCCCGCCGGGGCGGACCTCATTCGTCGTTTCACGCGATGGTGCGATCATGCGCGGGGTCGTGGATGCCCCGTTCGGCCCATGGGTAGGGCCGGGCCATGACGCAGCCGTTTGAACTCCCGCGGTTCTACATGCCGTTTCCCGCGACCCTGAATCCGCATCTCGAAGAGGCCCGCGCCCACTCCCGGGAGTGGGCCCGTGAGATGGGGATGCTGGAGGGCTCCGGCATCTGGGAGCAGCACGACCTCGACGCCCATGACTACGCCCTGCTGTGCTCGTACACGCATCCGGACTGTGACGGTCCGACGCTGTCCCTGATCACCGACTGGTACGTGTGGGTGTTCTTCTTCGACGATCACTTCCTGGAGATCTTCAAGCGGAGCCAGGACCGCAAGGGCGGAAAGGAGTACCTGGACCGGCTGCCGCTGTTCATGCCGATGGACCTGTCCACGCCCGTGCCCGAGCCGACGAACCCGGTCGAGGCCGGACTCGCGGACCTCTGGGCGCGCACCGTGCCCGCGATGTCGCACGAGTGGCGCGAGCGCTTCGCGGTGAGCACCGAACACCTCCTCAACGAGTCGCTGTGGGAGCTGTCCAACATCAACGAAGGACGGGTGGCCAACCCCGTCGAGTACATCGAGATGCGGCGCAAGGTCGGCGGCGCGCCCTGGTCGGCCGGGCTTGTCGAGTACGCGACGGCGGAGGTCCCGGCGGCCGTCGCGCGGACCCGGCCGCTGCGGGTGCTCATGGAGACGTTCTCGGACGGAGTGCATCTGCGCAACGACCTATTCTCCTATCAGCGCGAGGTGGAGGAGGAGGGCGAGTTGAGCAACGGTGTGCTCGTCCTGGAGACCTTCTTCGGGTGCGGCACACAGGAGGCCGCCGATGCGGTCAACGACATCCTCACCTCGCGCCTGCACCAGTTCGAGCACACGGCGCTCACCGAGACGCCCGCGATCTGCGTCGAGAAGGGGCTCGACCCGGCGCAGTGCGCGGCGGTGGCGGCCTATGTGAAGGGCCTTCAGGACTGGCAGTCCGGCGGTCACGAGTGGCACATGCGGTCCAGTCGCTATATGAACGCGGGCGCACTGAAGGAGAGTTCCCCACTCGGCGGGCCGACCGGAATCGGTACCGCGTCGACCGATGTCGCCGCCTTGTTCGTCTCGGCCGCGGCCGAGAGGCTCCGCGCGCACGCGCACGTACCGCACCAGCGGGTGGGCCCGTCCCTGCTGCCGGACTTCGAACTGCCGTACAGGACCACGCTCAGCCCCCACCTGCCCACCGCGCGCGAGAACGTCGTCGACTGGTCGCGCGGGACGGGCCTGCTCGGCGAGGGGCTGTGGGACGAAGCCGCCCTGCGCCGCTACGACTTCGCGCTCTGCGCGGCGGGGCTGCACCCGGAGGGCTCGCAGGAGGACCTCGACCTGGAGTCGGCGTGGCTGGCGTGGGGCACATACGGGGACGACTGGTATCCGGCCGTGTACGGGCGCTCGCGGGATCTCCTCGGCGCCAAGGCGTGCACGGAACGCCTGAAGTCCCTGATGCCGCTGGACGGGGTCCCGGACGCGGGCCTTCCGGTCAACGGCCTGGAGCGTGGCCTGGTCGATCTGTGGACCCGTACGGCGGGGCCGATGGACACCGAGGCCCGCCAGTTGTTCCGCACATCGGTCGAGGTCATGCTCGACGCGTGGATGTGGGAGCTGGGGAACCAGGCGGCGCACCGCGTACCCGACCCCGTCGACTACATCGAGATGCGCCGGGCCACCTTCGGCTCCGACCTGACGATGAGCCTCTCGCGCATCTCCCGTGGAAAAACGGTTCCCCCGGAGATCTACGACAGCGGTCCGATGCGCTCCCTGGAGAACGCCGCCGCGGACTACGCCTGCCTGCTCAACGACCTGTTCTCGTACCAGAAGGAGATCGAGTACGAGGGCGAGGTGCACAACGCCGTCCTGGTCGTACAGAACTTCTTCGGCTGCGACTACCCGACGGGCGTCGCGATCGTGCACGACCTGATGAACGGCCGGTTGCGCCAGTTCCAGCACGTCGCCGAGCACGAACTGCCCATCCTGTACGACGACTTCGAACTCGGCGAGGACGCGCGGGAGATCCTGGCCGGCTATGTGAGGGAACTGGAGGACTGGCTGGCCGGCATCCTCACCTGGCACCGCGAGTGCGGGCGCTACCGCGAGGAGTATCTGGCCCACGGGACCGGGGTGCTGCGGGTGCCGGGGGCGATGCGAGGGGTGATGCCGGGGCTGGCTCCGGGGGCGGCGCCCGCACTGCCGTTCGCGTGGCGTGCCGGGTCGGTCGGTGCTTCCGCCGACGCGGGGTCGGTGGTGGCACTCGGGTAGCCGGCCGAGTCAGGGGCGTGGGTCGCCTCGGCGTGCTGCGGCGTGCTCGACGGCGACCCGCGCGAAGGCACGCACGGGAGTGGGTGAGGAGATGCTCGGTCACCTGTCCGTCACTCGTTCGGGGATCGTGGCGGGCGGGTGCGCCGGGTAGATCGTCTGCCGGAGGCGAGCCATGGAACAGACCGCGTTGCGTCCCAAGCCGATGCCCGGCACGTCCGGCAACGGCCCTACTTCCGGCTCCGGCCGTCGACAGCATGCCGCACGGCGGCGCGGAAGGCGGCTGGTCACCCTGCTGCTCGGGCTGCTGTTCGGCGTGGCCCTGCTGCTGTCCGGAGTCGGCCTCGGCACCGTCAGCGCCACCGTCATCGGCATGGGCAAACTCGCCGATCTCCAGAAGCAGGCGGGCGTCCGGACCCCCGGCGCCCGAAATCCCGGCGCGCAGCAACCCACCGCTGCGCCCGGCGCCGTCGAGTCCCGCACCAAGGGCGACACCACGGGCGACACCAAGGGGGGTACGGGTGTGGCCGATTCCGTCGGCGCCCGCGCGACCCTCGGCGTGGAAGCCGTCGACGCCCCGGACGGCGCGGGCGCGCTGCTCGTCGGCGTCCACGTCCCGGGGCCCGGCCACACGGCCGGTCTCGTACGGGGAGACGTCCTGCTGGCCCTCGGCGGGAGAGCCGTCGGATCGGCGGCCGACCTGGCAGCCGCCGTCGCCGCCGCACGCCCCGGCGCGAGCATCCCACTCCGGGTCCGGCACGGGAACGGCACCCGTCAGGTGCTCTCCGCGACCCCGGGCTTCGTCACGTGACACCGCCCGGCGCGGCACCGTCCGCCACCCTGAAATGCGTGGTCAACCGGCGCTCGTCGTCCAGGACATGGAAGGCGAAGCCGGGCGGCGCCGCACGGTCGGCGACATCCGCGCCCTCCCACGGCAGCCGCAACGTCCAGGTGACACCGGGACCGACGACCAGCGGCAGTCCGGCGAATACGGTCGAGGCCGGGGTGTGCGCGTGGCCGGTGATGATCCCGACGATCTCGGGCCGCCGTGCCAACAGGGCGGCCAGCGCCCGGGGTTGGCGCAACTGGTAGGAGTCCGGCAGCGGATGGTGCAGCGCCACCGGCGGATGGTGGAACGCGAGGAGTACGGGCACGTCGCCGTCAAGACCGTCGAGGGTGTCCTCCAGCCAGGCGTGGGTCTCCCCGTCGAGCAGCCCCTCGTCGGAGCCCGGCACGCTGGAGTCCAGCATCAGCACGGCGGCCCCGCCGACCCGGTGCGCGCTGTTCACCGGACCGTCCGAGGGCGCGGTGCGCAACAGGGCCTTGCGGTAGGGCCCTCGGCTGTCGTGGTTGCCGGGGCAGGTGAGCACCGGGAACGGCGATTCCGGGTCGTGCAGCCCGAGGATCCGCGCGGCCTCCTCGTACTCCGCCTCCGTCCCGTGGTCCGCGATGTCCCCCGTGACCAGCAGGGCGTCCACCCGCCCCGGCAGCGCCCGCAGACGGCGCATCACCCGTTCCGCGCGCTCCGTCGCGCGCTCGGTTCCGTCCAGGTGCAGGTCACTGATGTGCGCCAGTACCGGCATCGTCGTACGCCCTCCGTGTCCAGCGTCAAAGGACCACGGGACCATCGGCAACGGGCCCCTTTTAACGGTCTGCTGAGATCTAACCATTACTTCTAACGCCCCAGCGACGCGCGACCATTAGAGATGAGTACGGGAGGAAAACCGGTGGCCCCGCCCCGGCCCCGCGCCCCACGATGAGCCCATGCTGAGCACCCTCGCCGCCTTCCTCGGCGCCTGTCTGCTGATCGCCGCGTCCCCGGGACCGAGCACCGTACTGATCATCAAGCAGTCGCTGCGCAGCAAACGGTCGGGCTTTCTGACCGTGCTCGGCAACGAGACCGGCGTGTTCGTCTGGGGCGTCGTCGCCGCGCTCGGGCTCACCGCGTTGCTCGCCGCCTCGCAGATCGCCTATGACGTACTGCGGATCGTCGGCGCGGTCGTGCTCGTCGTCTTCGGCGCCCAGGCCCTGTGGAACGCGCGCCGTGCCAAGGGTGCGTCGGCGGGGAGCTGGGAGACGCCGGAGAAGTCCGGCTGGGCGAGCTACCGGGGCGGGCTGCTGCTCAACCTGGCCAACCCCAAGGCGGCGATCTTCGCTATGTCCTTCCTTCCGCAGTTCGTACCGGCGGGAGCGCCCCAACTGCCCACCATGGTCGGCCTCGCCGCCCTCTGGGCCGTATTCGAGATCGGCTACTACGGCCTGTACGTGTGGTTCGTGAGCCGACTCAAGGGAGTGCTGTCCCGTGCGGGAGTGCGACGCAGGCTGGAGCAGGTGTCCGGGGGAGTGCTGCTCCTGCTCGGTGCCCGCCTGGCACTGGAAGGCTGACCGTCCCCGCGAACACCCCTGCGGTCGGCTCGCGTCGGCCCCGGCGGCCCGGCAGGATGCTTCCCGTGGGCCGCGGGAGGCCCGAAGGGATCGAGACCCCATGAATGGAGACCCCACGGATGGAGAGCGGCCGGATGGAGAGCCCCCGGATGGAGACGCCATGAGCCGCGCGCCCGAGCCCTTCACCGCGGACGACTACCAGGCCCGTATGGACCGGGCCGCGCGGACGGCCGCCGACGCCGGGCTCGCCGGGCTGCTCGTCGCGCCGGGTCCCGATCTTGTCTGGCTCACCGGATATCAGCCCCCCGCCGCCACCGAGCGGCTGACCGCCCTCGTCCTCGTCCCCGGTCAGGACCCCGTCCTCGTGGTGCCCGCACTGGAGGCCCCCGACGCGGCGAGGTCGGCCGGCGCGCCCGCTCTCACCCTGCGCGACTGGACCGACGGCAACGACCCCTACGCCGCCACCGCGTCCCTGCTCGGCACCTCGGGCCGCTTCGGTATCAGCGACAACGCGTGGGCCCTGCACCTGCTCCGTATCCAAAGCACGCTCCCCGACACCTCCTATGTCTCCCTCACCGAAGCCCTGCCGATGCTCCGCGCCGTCAAGGACGCGGCCGAACTCGAACGCCTGGCGGCTGCCGGTGCCGCTGCTGACGCAACGTACGAGGAGATCAAGAAGGTTCCCTTCGCCGGCCGCAGGGAGATCGACCTGGCCGGCGATCTCGCCGATCTGCTGCGCCGGTTCGGGCATTCCCAGGTCGACTTCACCGTGGTCGGCTCCGGACCCAACGGCGCCAATCCGCACCACGAGGCGGGTGAACGCGTCATCGAGCGGGGCGACATGGTCGTCCTGGACTTCGGCGGCCTGATGCACGGATACGGCTCCGACACCTCCCGTACCGTCCACGTCGGTGAGCCCGGTGTCGCCGAGCAGCGGGTCCACGACATCGTCCGGGAGGCCCAGGAAGCGGGCGTCCGCGCGGTGCGGCCCGGAGTCGCCTGCCAGGAGGTCGACCGGGTGGCCCGCGCGGTCATCGCCGACGCCGGTTACGGGGACTTCTTCATCCACCGCACCGGACACGGCATCGGCGTCACCACGCATGAACCGCCTTACATGATCGAAGGCGAGGAGCAGCCCCTGGTGCCGGGCATGTGCTTCTCCGTGGAACCCGGCATCTATCTGCCCGGCCGCTTCGGCGTGCGGATCGAGGACATCGTCACCGTCACCGGGGACGGCGGCCGACGGCTCAACGACACCGCGCGCGAGATGGCGATCGTGCACTGACCGCGCGGCGGACCCACGCCCCTGGAAACGAGCGATGCAGCGACCTCCCGAACCCGACCGGCCGTCACCGGAGCCGCATCCCGGAACCGAGACCCGGGCCGAGGCCCGAATCGAAGCCGGAACCGAGACCCGAACCGGTATCGAAGCCCCCGCCGAGAAGGCCGTACGCCGGATCGTGCGCGCCGCGCTCGGCGGCGGCGACGTCGGCTCGGCGCCCCTGCCCGACCTGCGCCCCGTCGAGGAGGGCGGCGAGCACTTCTCCTGGTGGGTCGGTGCCCGGCATGTCCTGCGGCTGGCGCCCGACCGCGACGCCACCGTCCGGCAGCGCCGGGAGATCCGGCTCCGCGACCTCGTGCGCCCCTACGTGGGTGTGCCGGTGCCCGTCGGCGTCGCGTCCGGCACCTGGGGTTCCGGCCTCGGATACACCCTGGACCAGCGGCTGTTCGGTGCGTCGGGCGAGGAGCGGCCCGTCTCGGCCGCCGGTGAGCCCGACCTCGCGGGCCTCCTCTCCGGGCTGCGCTCCGTCCCCGTGCGGGAGGCCGCCGCGCTGGGTCTGCCGCACACTCCGCCGCGTTCCCTGGACCGGTTGCGCGCCGAGGCGGAGCGGCCCGCCCGACTGCTCGCCGCCGACGGTGAGTTCGACGCCGGACGGCTCGCCCGCCTCACCCCGCACGCCGCCGGACAGCTCACCCCGCGCGCGGAAGCCGTCGTCGTGCACCACGACCTCAAAGGCGAGCACCTGTTGGTGACCGATGACGGGCGCGTGTGCGGCGTACTCGACTGGACGGACGCGGTCGTCGGCGACCCGGCCGAGGACATCGGGGGCCTCGCCCTCTCGGTGGGCGGGCCGGCCGCCGTGCGCGCGGCGACCCTGGCGGGGTCCGTGCCGCGCGAATGTCTGCGCGGGTTGTGGCTCGCCCGCTGCGACACGGTGATCCGGCTCGCCGCCCGGCTGTACGGCACGGACGACAGCCCGCTGCCTCTGCTGCGGACACAACTCCAGCGCGCGTGGGAGCCGATTCTGCTGGAGCGCCTGGGGGACGTGGAACCGGAAGCACCGGATCCGACCGACGACTGACGGTACGTCATGATCCTTTCGTGCGGGAGGAGTTCGTCAGTGGTCCGTAGTGACGGGTCTTCCGTTGGACGGCGCGACCGTCCCGGACGGGTCTGGGCCGGCGGGCGACCGGTCCGGCCGACTGCTCCGGCCCGGCCCGGTCGCCCGCGCGGGCTCAGTCCTGGGGCTCGCGGTGCCGGAAGCGGTGCAGGACGTCGTACGGATACGGCAGCGGTCGTGCGCTGGCCTCCGTGAGCCGTCGCTCCTGCTCGGGGGTCAACTCCCAGCCCACCGCGCCGAGATTGTCGGTGAGCTGCTCCATGGTCCGCGCTCCGACGATCGGGGCGGTGACCCCGGGCCGCTGGAGCAGCCAGCGCAGCGCGATCTGCGCCGGGGTACGACCGGCTTCCTCGGCGACCGCGAACACGACGTCGACGACTCGCCAGGTGTCCTCGTTGTCGCGGTCCCGCCAGGTCTCACGGCCCTGCTGCTCCTGGGCCTGCGACTCGCGCGAACCGCTGGGCGCCGCCTCCATGCCACGGCGGTACTTGCCCGAGAGCCAGCCGCCCTGGAGCGGGCTCCAGGGGATGACGCCGACGCCCTCCGCCTCACTCAGCGGGAGGAGTTCCCACTCCACCTCGCGCGCGAGGAGGTTGTACAGCGGCTGAAGGCACACATAGGGCTCCCAGCCGTGCGCCCGTGCCACGTCGAGGGACTTCTGCAACTGCGACGCGGACACATTGCTCGCGCCGATGTAGCGCACCTTGCCCGCCTTGACGAGTGTGTCCAGCGCGCCCAGGGTCTCCTCGATCGGTGTGGGCGCGTCCCACACATGTGTCTGGTACAGGTCGATGTAGTCGGTGCCCAGGCGGCGCAGGCTGTCCTCGACCGCCGACAGGATGTGCTTACGGCTCAGGCCGCCCGCGTTCGGGGCGTCGCCCATCGTGCCGAACACCTTGGTGGCGATGACCAGGTCGTCCCGGCGCCGTCCCTTGAGCCAGCGGCCGAGCACCTCTTCGGACACGCCCTTGGTGTACACGTCGGCCGTGTCGATGAAGGTTCCGCCGGCCTCGGTGAACGCGTCGAGCATGCGGTGCGAGGTCGCCTCGTCCGCGCTCGCGCCGAACGTCATGGCGCCCAGGCACAGTTCACTGACGCGCAGTCCGGTGCCGCCCAGGAAACGCTGCTTCATGGTCTGGTCCTTTCGGTTCGTCTCCAGGGAACGCTAGGAGGTGAAGTGCGCTCAAAGGCAACTGATTTACCAGGTGGGTCGGGGCAGGCGGGATCAGGCGGGGTCACACCTGCCGCAGGACCGCACAGGACTCGCCCGGCACTCGCAGCACCCCGTCCGTGCCGGGCGGCTCCACGGGCTCCCAGGCGGCGAGTACGCGCGCGGGGCGGGTGCCGAACGGGATCGCGGCCGTGTCCTTCGCCAGATTGACGACGACCCGGATGTCCCCGCGCCGGAAGGCGATTCGGCGGGCGTCCGCGTCGTACGCGACCCGGACCGCGGCCAGATCCGGGTCCGCCAGATCGGGCTGCGCCTGCCGCAGCGACAGCAGTTCCCGGTACCAGGCGAGCACGCGCGCGTGGTGGCCGTCCGAGGACTCCGCCCAGTCGAGGCAGGAGCGGTCACGGGTGGCGGGGTCCTGCGGGTCCGGTACGTCCTCCTCGGCCCACCCGTGCGCCGCGAACTCCCGCCGCCTGCCGCGCCGTACGGCCTCGGCCAGCTCGGGATCCGTGTGGTCGGTGAAGAACTGCCAGGGCGTCCCCGCGGCCCACTCCTCGCCCATGAACAGCATCGGCGTGAACGGGGCGGTCAGCGTCAGCGTCGCGGCACACGCGAGCAGCCCCGGGGACAGGGTCGCGGCGAGACGGTCCCCCTGCGCGCGGTTGCCGATCTGGTCGTGCGTCTGCGAGTAGCCCAGGAGTCGGTGCGCCGAGGTGCGCGTACGGTCCAGGGGGCGTCCGTGGCCGCGTCCCCGGAAGCTCGAATAGGTGCCGTCGTGGAAGAAGCCGCCGGTGAGGGTCTTGGCGAGCGCGGCGAACGGAGCCTTCGCGAAGTCGCCGTAGTAGCCCTGCGACTCGTCGGTCAGGGTGGTGTGCAGGGCGTGATGGAAGTCGTCGTTCCACTGCGCGTCCAGGCCCAGACCGCCCTTCTCGCGCGTGGTGATGAGCCGCGGGTCGTTCAGGTCGGACTCGCCGATCAGGAACAGCGGCCTGCCCAGCTCGCCGGCGAGCCGGTCGACCGCCGCCGACAGTTCTTCCAGGAAGTGGCACGCGCGCGTGTCGCGCAGCGCGTGCACGGCGTCGAGCCGCAGCCCGTCGAACCGGTAGTCGCGCAGCCAGGCCAGCGCGCTGCCGACGAGATACGCGCGCACCTCGTCCGAGCCGGGCGCGTCCAGGTTCACGGCGGCGCCCCACGGCGTCTGGTGCGTCTCGGTGAAGTACGGCCCGAAGGCGGGCAGATGGTTGCCGGACGGGCCCAGGTGGTTGTGCACGACGTCCAGGACGACGCCGAGGCCCAGCGCGTGGGCGCGGTCCACGAACCGCTTCAGCGCGTCGGGGCCGCCGTACGGCTCGTGCACCGCCCACAGCGACACGCCCTCGTACCCCCAGCCGTGGCGGCCGGGGAACGGACAGACGGGCATCAGCTCTACATGGGTGACGCCCAGGCTCGACAGATGCTCCAGACGTCCGGCCGCCGCGTCGAACGTGCCCTCGCGCGTGAAGGTGCCCACGTGCAGCTCGTACAGGACGGCCCCCGGCAGCCCGCGCCCCGGCCACGGGGTATGCCAGGTGTGGCGTCCATGGTCGACGACGGCGCTGAGGCCGTCGGGGCCGTCCGGCTGGCGGCGGGAGCGCGGGTCGGGCAGGACGGGCCCGTCACCGCCACCCTCGCCGCCGTCGTCGGCGCCCAGGGAGTACCCGTAGCGTGCCCCGTCGTGGGCCTCCGCCTCGGCCGACCACCACCCCGGGCGGTCGTCGTCGCGGTCCAATGCGCGCGTGGCGCCCTCCAGGTGGAGTGCGACGCGGTCGGCCTCTGGTGCCCACACCTCGAACAGCACGGACGGTATCCCCTCGTCTCCCGACAGTGACCTCGTGTCCATGGTGGGGCACGCGTGCGTCAGACGAGATTGATTCGCTTCTCCGTCACGGGATATCCGGCCCGGGTGAAGTTCGCCGCCATCGGAACGTTTCCGTCGTCGGTGGCCCCCGCGATGAACTCGGCGCCCTCCTCGACCAGGAAGTGCGTGGCCTCCGCGAGCAGGTCGTACGCGTATCCGTGGCCGCGCTGCTCGGGTACGACGCCGATGAAGCCGATGCAGGGCCCGCCGGGGTTGTGCGCGGGGACCTCGATGCCGACGAGTTCACCCTCCGGTGTGTACGCCAACCGCAGCCACGCGCGCGGGGACGGGCACCAGTGGAAGAAGTCCAGCTCCTCCTGCGCGGCGGCCTCCAGACCCGACGCGGCGGTGGTGCGCAGGGCGTGTGCGTCCAGCGTCGCCGAGTGGACCCGCTTCAGCACCTCCAGGACCACCGCGTCGTCCGGCTCGGGGCGGAAGACGAGCCGGCTCGGGCGCTCCGGCAGCCCCAGGTCCGGGGTCCAGCGGTACCGCAGGCGCTCCACGAGGAACTTCATGCCCGCCCGCTCCGCGGCCCTGATCCGTGCCTCGCCCGCCTCCCGCGCTTCGGGCCGTTCACGCCAGTCGGCGGGCAGGATCAACTCGTACTCGCCGTCGAAGGGGGCACGGCGGAGCAGTTCCACCGCGGCGTCCTCCTCGCCGTCGGCGAAGTCGAACCAGTTCAGGAGCACGGGCTTCGTGTCGTCGGCGCCGCCCCACCAAGCGGCCCGTGCGACGACACGGCCCTCGATCAGGGCCACCCAGGTCCATTCGGGGCGGTAGTCGCCGCCCTGGGCGACGGTGCGGTAGTCGGTGCCGGTGATGATCCGGCCGACGAGACCGGGGTCGTCGAGTGTGTGGAAGAGATCGGCGTCGGACTCGGTGAGCGCGCGGACGACCAGTGCGGTCAAAGTGATGGTGTCCCCTCGGGGCGTCGGTGTGGAGCGTCGGATACGGGCGCCACGTCACCGTGGCCGGGTGACGGTAACAGCGGAGGTTCGCGCGCCCCCAACGGTTTTCTGGACACCCGGCGCGCGCTGTCCGACAATCGCGAACGTGACCTCACCCGAGTTCTCCACGTACCCCGCTCGGCGGCTTTCCGACGCCGAACGCGACCGGGCGTTACGGATACTCAGGGAGGGCGTCGCCGAGGGCAGGCTGTCGCACGACACGTACGTACGGCGCATGGAGCTGGTGTTCGCCGCCCGCCGGAGCGAGGAACTCGTCGTTCTCACCGCCGATCTGCGGACCGAGGGACGCTGGGCACGGGCCGTGTTCGGCACGGTCGAGGCGGTCTCCGGGTTCACGGTCCGGCTGCGCCGGGCCTGGCAGGCGGAGCGGCTGCCGAAGCTGATGCTGCCGTCGCTCGTGGGCGCGTATCCGCTGCGGATCGGCCGTGACCCGGCGAACGGGCTCTGCCTCAGCCACGAGACGGTGTCCCGAGTGCACGCCGAGCTGACCCGCCAGGGCGGCCTGTGGGTGCTGCGCGACCTCGGCTCGACCAACGGCACCTCGGTCAACGGCCGCCGCGTCATCGGGGCGGCCATAGTCCAGGCCGGCGACCAGGTCAGCTTCGGCCACCTGCTCTTCCGCCTCTCGGCGAACTGACGGCTGGGAACTGACGGCCGGGTACTGACTGCCGCATGCGGCCTACGCGTGGCCCTGTCGGCCCACCTCGCGCGCGTGCCGGGCCGCCGCCAGGACCGTGCGGGTCTGGTGTTCGACCTGGTGTTCCAGCGGGACCCAGCGGGCGCGGAAGTGGGTCGCGAAGGACGTGCACCAGTCCGTCACCAGGGCCTCCAGGCGGGGAGCCGCCGCGTCGTCCAGGTTGTCGAGTACGCGGAGCAGCATCGCGGCGGCCCGAAGCGGCAGACGTCTGCCGTAGGCGTCGATGCTGCCGACGAACGCCACGGTCGTCTCGGGCGGCGGCGGTTGCCCCCAGTCATTGGCGAGGCCCGGGACCAGGGCCAGGGCCCAGCGGGTGGCCCGCAGGAGCGCACCCTCCGCCAGGAGCCCGTCCTTCGCGCGCGGGAGGCGGGGTGTCACCTCCCTGAGGATCTCCTCGACGCGGTGCGTGTCCTGCCGCAGCCGCAGCGACAGACGGCGCATCTCGTCGGCGGGGGCGGGATGCGGAGCCGGATCGTCCACGATGTCGCTCGCCCACATCGGCACCTCGATGATCGCGGTAAGACCGCCGTACTGGTGCGCGTAGTGCCAGGTGCTCAGCCGGGCGTCGTCCGGCAGGCTCGGGAACGCCACGTCCGAACCCGGCGCGGGCATCACATGGACACCGGGGCCCGAGGCCGGCCAGCCCGCCGCGTCCGACGCGCCCGTCTCGACCGGGATGTGCAGCTCCGCCGCCGACTTGGCGAAAGGTTCCGCCAGACCGGGCACGTCCTTCGTCAACTGCACCCAACTGCCCCCGAGATCGGTGCCGTGCAGGGACACCTGGAGATACGGCCGCACCTCGTCGATGACCGATGTCAACGCGCGCGTCTCCGGCGGCAGCCGGTCGGGCGGCAGCACGGAGGGTGACCACTCGGGCTGTTCGGGGCCCGCCGGACGGAAGAAGTGCCGGTGGTAGTCGAACAGGGTGCGGGGCGCCGGGGTGCGGTGCAGATGGGCACCCTCCGGATCGGCACACAGCAGGAAGTGCCAGGACGTGTCGGCCCGCAACACCGGTTCGTGCAGGGTTCGTTCGGCCAGGTGCAGCACCGTGGAGCCGCCGACGGGCTCATTGGCGTGGGCGCCCGCGACGACCAGGACGGCGGCGGGCGCGTGACCGATGGACAGGAGGTGGAGGGGGCGCCCCGCGCGTGAGGTGCCGACCTGTCTCAAGGTGCCGAGATCGGGGCGCAGGGCCGTCAACGTCCGGGCGGCCGACACCAGTTCCGCCACTGTGGGGTAGCGCTGTTCCGTCAGGTGACTCACCCCCGTCCGGTCCGCCCGGCGTCACCTTCCGCAGTACTCCACGGACGGCGGCCCCTGTCAAGGAGTTGCCCCGGTATGCCCGAGAGGCAAGAGAGGCGGATTCTTTGTCCTGACCCGTCATTCAGCCCCCTCATTCGCCCGTACGAGAGGCGTGCCGGAGGAGGACGACGGGCTGCTCCGAGAAGAGGTCCGCCAGCCGCACGCCGCCCGTGAACTCCCGCCCCGGCGTGAGCACATCGCTCCAGACACCCGCCGGCAGCTCCAGTGCCGTTTCACCCCAGCCGCCCGACTCCTCCAGACGCAGCGAGAGGCGCGTGACGGCCACCAGGACGCTCCCGGAACGCGCGTAGGCCACACAGTGCCCGGCGGCCGTCCCGGAGGCGTACAGCGGCTCGTACGTCGCCGCGTCGCCGAACACCTCGGGCCGCTGTCGACGCAGCTCCAGCGCGGCTGCCGTCAGGGCCGTCTTCTCGGCCGACAGATCCCGCCTTCCCGCGCCCTCCCGGGCCTCCTCCAGGAGCTTCGGCACGAACCGCGCGGGGCGCCGGTTGTCCGGGTCGACCAGCGCGCGGTACTCACGCTCCGTGCCCTGATACAGATCGGGCACCCCCGGCATCGTCAGATGCAGCAGCGCGGCCCCGAGCACGGTGGCCCGCACATGGGGCGCGAGGGCGGACGCGAACTCGGCGACGGTGTACAGCGACGGCCCGTTCGGCCCGGCCTCCACGTACTCCGTCACGAGCCGCTCGTACGCCGGGTCCTGCTCCGTCCACGACGTGTGCAGCCCCGCCTCGCGCACCTGCTTGAGCAGCGCCTCGCGCAGCCGCTCACCGGACGGGAAACCGAAGGCGACGGCGGTCTGCCACACCACCCACACCGCCTGCGGATCCGGCGCCCGCACGCCCGCGAGCCCGGCCGTCCCGGCGGTGACGTCGGCCAGCAGGGCCGCCCAGCGCCCGGGACACTCCGTGAGCACGGCGATCCCGGCCCGCAGATCCGCGCTGCGCTTCGTGTCGTGCGTCGACAGGGCCGTACCGGTGAGCGGCCAGTCGCGCTGCACGCGCGCGCAGAAGGCGTGGAAGTCCTCGGGCGTCACCGAGGGGCTGCCGGGGTTCCCGCCGACCTCCGTGGCCGACAGGAGCGGCGTGTAGCGGTAGAACGCCGTGTCCTCGACGGACTTGGCGTGCAGCGCGGACGCGGTCTGCCCGAAGCGTGCGCGGAACCCGTCCTGATCGGGACCGTGCCCGTACCCGCCGGTCAGGAAATCCCGGACGACATCGACGGCCGCCGCCTCCTCGGGCACCGCGAAGGCACCCTTCGCCTCCCGCGCGGCCCGCTCGGTCAGCACCCGCGCGGCGTCCCCGGCGCCGTACGGCCGGTACACCGTCAGACGCACCATCAGCTCCCGGATCGCGGTGCGCAGGGCCCACGGCGCGTGGTCGCGCAGCGCCGGGTCCGCCGCGCACAGGCGGTGGCACGCGCGCGTGAGGCGGTCCACCTCGGTGGCCAGCTCATGCGTGACGACCTTGTACGACGCCCGCCGCACCGTCGCCTCCCACTCGCCGCCCCGGTCGGCGGGCTGCCCGGCGAAACGCCGGTACTGGCCCAGGAGTTCACCCGCCCCCGCCGGATCCGTGAAGAGCCCGTCGATCTGCCGCAGCGCGTCATAGCCCGTCGTGCCGGCGACCGGCCACGAAGCGGGCAGCCGTTCCCCGTCGGTGAGGATCTTCTCGACCACCGTCCAGCGCCCGCCGCTCGCCTCGTGCAGCCGCTGGAGATACCCGCCCGGGTCCGCGAGGCCGTCCGGGTGGTCGATCCGCAGTCCGTCCACGACGCCGTCCCGCACCAGCTCGACGATCTTCGCGTGGGTCGCGTCGAACACCTCCGGGTCCTCGACGCGGACCGCGATCAGCTCCGAAATGGTGAAGAAGCGCCGGTAGTTCAGCTCGGTCCTGGCCAGCCGCCACCAGCCGAGCCGGTACCACTGGGCGTCCAGAAGCGCCGGCAGCGGCAGGTCCTCGGTGCCCTTCCGCAGCGGGAACGCGTGCTCGTGGTACCGCAGGACGTCCCCGTCGACCCGCAGCGCCGACAACTCGTCGCCGACGCGGTGTCCGAGCACCGGAAGGAGCACCTGTCCGTCGCCCGCCTCCCAGTCGATGTCGAACCAGCGCGCGTAGGGCGAGCCGGGCCCCTCGCGCAAGGTCTCCCACAGCGGCCGGTTCAGCCGGGACAGCGCCGCCATGTGGTTCGGCACGATGTCCACGACCAGACCGAGACCGTGCGCCCGCGCGGTGCGCGCCAGCGACCGCAGCCCCTCCTCACCGCCCAGCTCGTCCCGTACGCGCGCGTGGTCGACGACGTCGTAGCCGTGCGTGGACCCCGGTACCGCTTCGAGCACCGGCGACAGATGCAGATGCGACACGCCGAGCGCGGCCAGATAGGGCACGGCGGCCTCGGCAGCGGCGAACGGGAAGGCGGGCTGGAGCTGAAGCCGGTAGGTCGCGGTGGGCGGTACGGGGAGCACGGGCTCGGCGGGCGCAGACGTCATACGGATGTACGTACCCGGATGGCCGTGTTTCGTTGCATCGGCGTGGGCAGGTGGCGCATCTCGTGGGTGTGGGCAGGTGGCGCACCGGAAGCCACCCGCCCTTCGACAAGGCCCCCGTCAGGCCGGGCGCTGCAACACCGTCAGGCTCCGGTCGAGCAGCGTCAGACGGTCACCGGCGGCCACCTTCTGGCCCGTGCCCGGCCGCACCCCCTCGGGGCGCGCGGTGTCGACGACCACCTGCCACTGCCGGCCGTGATTGACCGGGATCACGAACTCCAGCGGCTCCGACGACGCGTTGAACATCAGCAGGAACGAGTCGTCCGCGATGCGCTCCCCGCGCGGGCCCGGCTCCGAGATCGCGTTCCCGTTCAGGAACACCGTCAGCGCGCGTGCCTGCGCCGCGCTCCAGTCGCGCTGTGCCATCTCGCCGCCCTCGGGTGTGAACCAGGCGATGTCCGACAGCTCGTCGTGGGTGCCCTCCACCGGCCGGCCGTGGAAGAAGCGCCTCCTGCGGAACACGGGATGATCCCGCCGCAGCCACACCATCGCGCGCGTGAACGCCAGCCGCCGCGCCGCCGCGCCCGCGTCGGGCTCCTTGTCGGAGGCGGTCGCCCTGCCCTTGTCGGGCCAGCTCACCCAGGACAGCTCACTGTCCTGGCAGTAGGCGTTGTTGTTGCCGCGCTGGGTGCGCGCGAACTCGTCGCCGTGACTGAGCATCGGCACGCCCTGCGACAGCATCAGCGTGGCGATGAAGTTGCGCATCTGCCGTTCCCGCAGATCGAGGACGTCCGGATCGTCCGTGTCGCCCTCCGCACCGCAGTTCCACGACCGGTTGTGGCTCTCGCCGTCCCGGTTGTCCTCGCCATTGGCCTCGTTGTGCTTGTCGTTGTACGCGACCAGGTCGTTCAGCGTGAAACCGTCATGACAGGTGACGAAGTTGATGGACGCCAGCGGGCGCCGCCCGTCGTCCTGGTAGAGGTCCGACGAGCCCGTCAGACGGGACGCGAACTCCGCGAGGGTACGGGGCTCGCCGCGCCACAGATCACGCACGGTGTCCCGGTACTTGCCGTTCCACTCCGTCCACAGGGGCGGGAAGTTGCCCACCTGGTAGCCGCCCTCGCCGACGTCCCACGGCTCCGCGATCAGCTTCACCTGGGACACCACCGGATCCTGCTGCACCAGGTCGAAGAACGACGACAGCCGGTCCACCTCGTGGAACTGCCGGGCCAGCGTCGCCGCCAGATCGAACCGGAACCCGTCGACATGCATGTCGGTGACCCAGTACCGCAGCGAGTCCATGATCAGTTGCAGCACGTGCGGGGACCGCATCAGCAGCGAGTTCCCGGTGCCCGTGGTGTCCATGTAGTACCGGGGATTGTCCGCGAGCCGGTAGTACGAGGGGTTGTCGAGGCCCCGGAAGGACAGCGTCGGACCCAGGTGGTTGCCCTCCGCCGTGTGGTTGTAGACGACGTCCAGGATCACCTCGATCCCGGCCTCGTGCAGTGCCCGCACCGCCGACTTGAACTCCAGGACCTGCTGTCCCCGGTCGCCCCAGGACGCGTACGCGTTGTGCGGCGCGAAGAAACCGATGGTGTTGTAGCCCCAGTAGTTGTTGAGGCCCATCTCGACCAGCCGGTGGTCGTTGACGAACTGATGGACCGGCATCAGCTCCAGGGCGGTCACGCCCAGCTCCGTGAGGTGCTCCAGGATCGCCGGGTGCGCCAGGGCCGCGTAGGTGCCCCGCAGCTCGTCAGGGAGCGCCGGATGCCGCATCGTGAGGCCCTTCACATGGGCCTCGTAGATCACCGTGCGGTGATAGTCCGTCCGGGGCGGTCGGTCGTCGCCCCAGTCGAAGTACGGATTCACCACGACGGACGTCATCGTGTGCGGCGCCGAGTCCAGGTCATTGCGTTTGTCGGGCGCGCCGAAGTGGTAGCCGTACACCTCCTCACCCCACTCCACACGGCCGCTCACCGCGCGCGCGTACGGGTCGAGGAGCAGCTTCGCCGAGTTGCAGCGCAGCCCCCGCTCGGGCGTGTACGGGCCGTGCACACGGAAGCCGTACCGCTGCCCCGGCATGACGCCGGGCAGATACGCGTGACGCACAAAGGCGTCCGTCTCGCGCAGCTCGACGGCCGTCTCCGAGCCGTCGTCGTGCAGCAGACACAGCTCGACGCGGTGCGCGGCCTCCGAGAAGACCGCGAAATTCGTGCCGGCGCCGTCGTACGTGGCACCTAGGGGATACGCCTGTCCAGGCCAGACCTGCATGGATACGACTCTTCCATTTCCGGCCCGTGGTCTGGGGGCCACTGGGGGCAGAGTCTCCCGGAAAGTGAGTGAACCTCCTAGGACTTCGGTCCGTCCTACTGGGTGACCACACATACTCGGTATGCCCATACACCGGGCACAGGGGACTTTGGGGGAAGAAGTGCGTCAATGGGCCAGACGCCATCTGGGGAAGGTGGTGGCCGGCGGGGCGCTCGCCGTGGCCGGCACCGCCCTGATGGTCGCGGTGACCCTGCCGGGGACGGCGGGAGCGGGGGAAACCAACGACAACGGGGGCGCGGCGGCGTCCGGCACGGCCGCCGCCGGATCCGCGCAGCGGGACGCGGTGCCGCCGGAGGGCGTCGTCGAGGACGCGCCGGAGGAAGGCGAGCGCGGCACGGGCTCCGACCCGCTCACCGACGACGAACTCCGGCGCGCCGAACAGATCGCCATGGCCGGGGGACTGCGGGCGAGCGCCCGGGACGTCGAGGGCGACCGGGGACCGCAGCGGCTCTCCACGAACCTCGGCGAGCCCGACCCGTCCGACGCGGCGGGCACGAACGGACACCGGCGCGCCGAGATCGTCCTGTACGACTACAAAAGCGACGCCGTCATCACCAGGACCGTCGATCTGACCACCGGCAAGATCGAGGACTCCACCACCGCGCGCGGTGTGCAGCCGCCGCCGAGCCAGGGTGAGCTGACCGAGGCCGCGCGCCTGCTCATCGGGGACCGGCTCGGCAAGGACCTCAAGGACGACTACCGGCACGCGACCGGCAAGCAGCTCACCGACCCGGGCCAACTGGAACTCAGCGGCATGGTGTTCCGCAAGGAGACCGTCCAGCGGGTGCCGGCGGCCCTCGCGGACTGCGGCACCCACCGGTGCCTGCGGATCGTCGCCAAGGTCAAGAAAGGTCCGTGGATCGACACGCGCGCGATGGTCATCGACCTCAGCGCACGCACCGTCGGCCGCCTCGGCTGAGCGCTCCGCTGGAAGTACCGCGCTGTGCAGTCGGTCGTCCACGGCGCCGTCGTGGCTGGTCGCGCAGTTCCCCGCGCCCCTTCGGGGCGCTGCCGAGCCGCAGCCTGCTTCCTTCTCCGCTTTTCTTCTCTCTCCAAGGGAGTCACACCGCATGCACGTCCACCGACTGTCGCGCGCCCGCAAGGCGGCCGGAACGGCCCTCGCCGTCACCGCGCTCCTCGGCACCGCAGCCGCCGCGGGACCGGCACAGGCCGCGCCCGCGGCCCCGCCGGGCGCCCCGGCCCCCGCGGCCGACTGCAGCGCCGCCTACCGCATCGAGCAGACCCTCGACGGCGGCACCACCTGGCGCATGTGCTGGCACTACAACACCCTGTCCGGGCTCGTCCTCGACAAGGTCACGTACCAGCCCAAGGGTGAGCCCAAGCCCATCCGGGTCCTCAACAGCGCCCGCCTCGCCCAGGTCCACGTGCCCTACGACGACGGTGAGAACGAGTACGACGACATCACCGGCACCGACTTCGGGTACGCCCTCCAGGACCTGAAGCCCGCCGAGTGCCCCGGCGGCACCGTCAAGACCGTCAAGGTTCCCGACCGGGGCAACGTCAAGGGCCTGTGCACCACCACCCGCGCGCGGGGCCACGCCTACCGTCTCGCCAACGACGAGGGCACCAAGGTCTGGCAGGCCCAGGGCAAGGACCTGCTCGTGTACAGCGTCAACAAGGCGTCCTGGTACGAGTACATCACCGAGTGGCGGTTCTCCTCGGACGGCACCATCACCTCCAACGTCGGCGCCACCGGCAGCCTCTCGCCCTACGACTACAACGGCGGCGACAGCCGCGGCTGGCCCATCGGCAAAGGCGCACGCGACTACGCCGAGAGCCACAGCCACAACGTCTTCTGGCGGCTCGACTTCGGCCTCGACGGCTCCACCAAGAACAAGGTCGAGCAGTACGACTCGACGGTGACCCCGCCGAGCGGCAACGGCAGCCCCAAGACGAAGACGACCCGCACCGCCGTCAAGAAGGAACTCGCCGGCGATGCCAAGGCGCTGCGCTGGTGGCGCGTCGTCAGCACCGCCGGCAAGAACAAGGACGGCCACCCGCGCTCGTACGAGATCGTCCCCGGGCACACCGCCAAGTTCTCCGGGCGCCCGTACACCAAGCACGACGTGTACTTCACGCAGTACGCCAAGTGCGAGAAGTACGCGAGCAACAACCCGACCTGTGCCACCGGAGCCCCCACCAGCGTCGACAAGTGGGTGAACGGACAGACCCTCACCCACCCCATCACCTGGGTCAACATCGGGTTCCACCACATAGCCCGGGACGAGGACCAGCAGCCCATGCCGGTGCACTGGCAGGGCTTCTCGCTCGCCCCACGGGACGTGACCGCTATGAATCCGCTCACTCCCGCCGATCTCGCCGACCAGAACGGCAGGCCGCGGGAGGGGAGTTGAGAAACGACCCTGGCCATCCGGCTGCACCGCCGACCGCTCCCGGAGTACCCTTCCTTGATCGTTGACTGGGGGAGTGCGCAGGGGTGCGGAAGGCGGTGCGCGGGTGAGCGCGGGAGGGCTGGAGCTGCCCCCTGGTGACGGTGGTCACGAGGAGGGTTCCGCAGACGTCCCACCCGGAACGGTCTCCCTCGCCCGGCCGATGGAGATGGGATCGCAGATCGGACCCGAACTGGACTGGGGCACCGACGCCTGGAGCGAGGTGCGCACCCGCGCGCGGCGCGCCGGGCGGGCCTACATCTGGCTGAACCTGGTCGAGCAGCGGCTCCGCGCGGTCGTCGCCGCCGTGCTGCGCCCGGTGTACGAACCGGTGCACGGCGACGACTGGGTGGTCGCCGCCGCCGGTCCCGCCGGACAGGAGTGGGTCCAGCGGGCCGTCGCCGTACGGGAGGTCAGCCGCCGCAAGGGGTACCTCCTGGACCCGGCCGACGACAACGTCCTGAGCTTCCTGACGCTTCCGCAGCTGCGGGAGCTGATGGTGCAGCACTGGCCGTGCTTCGAGCCCTACTTCGACGACCGGCGTGACGTCGAACTCGCCCTGGACGAGCTGGAGGTCACCCGGAACGTCGTCTCGCGCAATCGCGCGCTGTCCGAGGCCGTCCTCGCCCAGGCCGAGCGCGCGTCGGCCCGCCTCCTGGAGATACTCGCCACGGGCTCGGACGTGCCGTCGGCGCGCCGGCTGCCCGTCGACGCCGTCGAGGACCTGGTCGGCGACCGGTTCGCGGACGTGGTGGGGGTCCATCCGGACCGGGTACGGCTGCTGCGCCAGTTCCCCGCCGAGGACATCTTCGGCGGCGCCCGCCGGGTCGACGCCATCGGGATCGGTCTCAATGTGCTCGTGCAGAACTTCTCCGGGCGGCGGCTGATACGCCTGGCCGAGTCGGGCTGCCGGGTGCGGCTGCTGTTCCTCAACCCGGCGTCCAGCGCCGTCAAGCGGCGGGAGCGGGAACTGGGGCTGAAGCGGGGTGAGTTGAGCCGCTCGGTGGAGATGAACATCCTGCACATGCGGCGCGTGCGGGCACGGCTGCGCGACCCGGGGGCGTTCGAGATCCAGGTCTTCGACGAGACCCCGCGCTTCACGGCCTATCTGGTCGACGGGGACGGGCCCGACGGGATCGCCGTCGTGCAGAGCTATCTGCGCCGGACGCGGGGCATGGAGGCGCCCGTGCTCGTGCTGCGGGGCGGTGGCCGGGTCGTGAAGGCGGGCGAGCTGGGCGAGGGCGGGCTCTTCGAGACCTACCGCGAGGAGTTCGAGTCGGCGTGGGCCGACTCACGGCCGGTGTCCTAGCGGAGGCCAAGCGGAACGTGGTCGTCGGATTGTCAGTGGCCCGTGGCAGGGTGGTGGTCATCGGGGGAACGCACCACGAAGGAGGGCGCCGCATGGGGTGGCACCAGGAGCTGCTGATCGGCTTCGACCTGGAGACGACCGGGACGGATCCGCGCGAGGCGCGCATCGTCACGGGAGCCGTGATCGAGGTGAGGGCGGGTCAGCAACTGGGGCGGCGGGAGTGGCTGGCCGATCCGGGGGTTCCGATTCCGGCGGACGCGGTCGCGGTGCACGGCATATCGAACGAGAAGGCGGCGACCGAGGGCAGACCGGCCGACCAGGTGGCCGACGCCATCGCGGACGTCCTCGTGACCTACTGGAAGACGGGCGTGCCGGTCGTCGCGTACAACGCCGCCTTCGATCTGACACTGCTCTCGGCCGAGCTGGTGCGGCACGGACTGCCGTCCCTGCGTGACCGGTTGGGCGGCCGGGACCCCGCCCCGGTCATCGACCCGTACACCATCGACCGGACCGTCGAGCGGTACCGCAGGGGAAAACGGAATCTGGAGGCGGTCTGCGGGGAGTACGGTGTGGTGCTGGAGACCGCGCATGACGCGTCGGCCGACGCCCTGGCTGCGGCCCGCCTCGCCTGCGCGATAGCGGTCCGCCACGCCAAGGTCGCCGACATAGGCCCGGCCGAACTGCACCGCCGCCAGATCGAGTGGTACGCGGAATGGGCCACCGACTTCCAGAGCTTCCTGCGCCGCCAGGGCAACGAAACGGCGGTGGTGGACGCGTCATGGCCGCTCCGGGATCCCGTGCCGGGGGCCGACCGGGTAAGCGGCTGACCGGGGTTTCCCCGCGTCAGAACGGGTACCAGCGGGTGGTCTCGTCCGCTGTCCGCAAGGACAGGACGCGGCGCCGGAATTCCGCCAGGGCCTTCGGGTTGCTCGGGGCGTGCTGGGCGACCCAGGCGCAGCTCGCCGTCTCGCGGGCACCGCGGAGCACCGCGCACCCCTCCCACGCGCGGACATCCCAGCCATAGGCGTCCGTGAACGCGTCGTACGCCTCGTCGGGCAGTCCGTACCGGTCGTGGGAGAGGGCCATGACCACCAGGTCGTGTTCCCGGAAGTCCCCGGAGAAGGTCTCCAGGTCGACGAGGACCGGACCGTCCGGGCCGACGTGCACATTGCGGGGCAGCGCGTCCCCGTGGATCGGACCCGGCGGCAGATGAGGCGTCAGCGCCGCGGCGGCTGCCGCGAATCCGTCCCGGCGCTCCCTCAGGAACGCCGCGTCGGCCGGGTCGACGGCGTCCCCCGCGAGCCGTAGCCAGCGTTCGACACCGCCGAGGAGTTCACGGCGGGGCAGTTCGACCTCCGGCGACGGCAGGGCATGCACCAGGCGCAACAGCCGGGCCAGATCGCGGGGTTCGGCTGGCCGCACGGCGTCCGGCATCCGCTGCCACACCGTCACCGGATGGCCGTCCACCAGCAGCGCGTCCGGCTCGGCCGCCCGTACCGCGGGGACGCCCGAAGCGGCCAGCCACAGCGCGACACCCACCTCGCGGCGCGCCCGGTCGAGGAGGTCCGCGCCCCGGCCGACCTTGACGACCCGGTCGCCGACCGCGAACACGGCGTTCTCACCCAGCGCCAGCAACTCCGCGCCGGACGCCCCGGCGGGCAGGACGTCCCGCGCCACGCCGGCCAGCACCTCCCGTGCCCGCACCTCGTCCATGCCGTGCCACCCCGCCTTTTCCACTCCCGTACCCGTACCCGTTCGTCGGTCAGTGTCGCATTCGTACTGGTCGGGCCCGTCACAAGGGCGTGCGCGGTGCCTTGACGGCGGGAAGGTCCGTCAGCACGATGACGGAGGTCGCCGGGGCGGCAGGCCCTGGATCTGCCACCCAGAAGGAGCCGATGCAGTGACCTGGGCGACCGCGACGACGCGGCCGAGGAAGTTACCGACCACACCGGGAACCGCACCCGGCGCCGGGCCCGGCCGGGACCGGAAGCTCGTGGACCACGGCGCCTGGTTCCTGGTGCTGCCCGCGCTGATCCCGATCCTCGTCCTGAGCGTCGGACCCCTGCTGTACGGCATCGCGCTGGCGTTCACCGACGCGCAGTCGGGCCGGACACAGCCCACGCGGTGGATCGGGCTGCTGAACTTCCGGGACCTGCTGCACGACACCCTGTTCTGGGACTCGTTCCGGATCGGGCTGCTGTGGGCGGTGGGGGTCACGGTGCCGCAGTTCCTGCTGGCACTCGGACTGGCGCTGCTGCTCAACCAGAACCTCCGGTTCCGCTGGCTGGCGCGGGCTTTGGCGATCGTGCCGTGGGCGATGCCCGAGGTCGTCGTCGGCATCATGTGGCGCCTCGTCTACAACCCGGACGCGGGCGTACTCAACGAAACCCTCCGCAACCTCGGCCTCGGGGACGGCCGCGACTGGCTGACCGGCCTCGGTACCGCACTGCCCGCCGTGATAGTCGTCGGGATCTGGGCGGGCATGCCGCAGACCACGGTCGCGCTGCTCGCCGGGCTCCAGAACACCCCGCGTGAACTGCACGAGGCGGCGGCGATGGACGGCGCGGGCGCCTGGCGGCGGTTCCGGACGGTCACCTGGCCCGCGATACGGCCCGTGGCCCTGGCCATCTCGGCGCTCAACCTGATCTGGAACTTCAACGCCTTCGCCCTGGTCTACGTCCTCACCAACGGCGGGCCCGGCGGCCGGACCCGACTGCCGATGCTGTTCGCGTACGAAGAGGCGTTCCGTTACGGCCAGTTCGGCTACGCGGCGGCGATGGGGTGCGTGATGGTCGCCGTGATCTCGGTGTTCCTGGCCTGCTTCCTGGTCGGGCGACTCAGGGGAGGCGACGCATGACCACACCGCGACCCGTGGCCCGCACCGGGCAGTACCTCGCGCTGCTCGCGTATCTCGTCTTCCTCGCCTTCCCGTTCCTGTGGCTGATCTCGACGGCCTTCAAACCGCCGCGTGAGCTGGGCAGTTTGCATCCGACATGGATCCCGAGGGACCCGACGTTCGCCAACTTCCGGCAGGCGTTCAACGAGCAGCCGCTGCTGCACGCCGCGCTGAACTCCCTGCTCGCGGCCCTCGGCGCGGCCGTCGTCGCCGTGGTGATCGCCACCCCGATGGCGTATGTGATGGCCCGCCGCAGGACCCTGTTCGCACGGGCGGCCACCGGCTGGGTCGTGGTCAGCCAGGCGTTCCCCTTCGTCCTGATCATCATCCCGCTGTTCCTCGTCCTGAAGAACCTCCGGCTGATCAACTCCGTACCCGGACTGATCATGGTGTACGTGGTCTGGGCGCTGCCCTTCGCGCTGTGGATGCTCGTGGGCTACGTACGCGCGGTGCCGGTCGAGTTGGAGGAGGCGGCGGCGGTCGACGGGGCCGGGCGGCTGCGGACGCTGCTGTCGATCACCGCGCCGCTGCTCGCGCCGGGCATCGTGGCCACCGCGCTGTTCGCGTTCATCACCGCGTGGAACGAGTTCTTCTTCGCGCTCGTCCTGCTCAAGACCTCGGAGAAACAGACCTTGCCGGTCGTCCTCACGCACTTCATCGGCGCGGAGGGGGCCGCCGACCTGGGGCCGCTCGCCGCCGCCGCGTTCCTCGCCACGATCCCGTCCCTGGTGATCTTCGCGATCATCCAGCGCCGGATCACGGGCGGGATGCTCACCGGGGCGGTGAAGGGCTGATGCGGCCCCGGATCACCCGGCCTCGTATCACCCGGCCCCGGATCGGGTACGTGTTCGCCGCCCTCCTCGCCCTGGTTCTCCCGCTCGCCCTCACCGGCTGCTCCGGCGGCGGTGGCGAGGGGGACGACGGTGGCCGGATCACGCTCGACTTCCAGTCACTGGCCTGGCAGAAGGAGTCCGTCGACGCCAACAAGCAGCTGGTGAAGGAGTGGAACGCGGCGCACCCGGACATCCAGGTCCGCTATGTGCAGGGCAGTTGGGACAGCGTCCACGACCAGCTGCTGACCTCGTTCGAAGGCGGCGAGGCGCCCGACATCATCCACGACGCGTCGGACGACCTCGCCGACTTCGCGTACGGGGGATACCTCGCCGATCTGCGCGATCTGCTGCCCCGGCGGCTCAAGGACGACATCCCGCAGCGCAGTTGGGACACCGTGACCTTCGGCGACGGCATCTACGGCGTGCCGTTCCTCCAGGAACCGCGCGTCCTGATCGCCAACGCCACCTGGCTGAAGGAGTCCGGCGTACGGATCCCGACACCGGACGCGCCCTGGTCCTGGGACGAGTTTCGCGATGTCACGAAGGAACTGAGCGGCAAGGGCCGGTACGGGATCGCCTGGCCGCTGAAGGAGCCCGTGTCCGCGACGCTGAATCTGTCGCTGTCCACCGGCGGCCGGATGTTCGTGCGGGGCCCCGACGACAAGGTGACGGTCCGGTTCGACGCGGCCGACGCGGTGATGCCCCGTACCGTCCACGAGCAGGTCGGCGTGGACGGCAGCGCGTCCGGGGCGACGCTCGGGATGGGCGGATCGGACACCTTGCCCGGGTTCTTCGGCGGCAAGTACGCGATGGTCCCGCTCGGGTTCTCCTACCGGCAGCAGATCGTCCAGCAGGCACCCAAGGGTTTCGACTGGCAGGTGCTGCCCGCACCCGCCGGGGCGGACGGGCTCGCCCAGGGCGTCAGCCCGCAGACGCTGTCCATCGCCGAGGACAGCCCGCACAAGAAGGAGGCCGCCGCGTTCGTCGACTTCCTGCTGCGCCCGGCGAACATGGTGCGGCTCGCGCTCGGCGACTGGATGCTGCCGACCGGCACCGAGGCGCTGAAGGACGCGGCCCTGCACACGGACCGCGACGACTGGGCCACCGGGACCGCGCTCGCCGATGGGCTGCGTCCGGCGCCCGCGCAGTCCGTACGGGGCTATCCCGAGTGGAAGGACAAGGTCGCGACCCCGGCGTTCCAGGAGTACTACAGCGGGGCCATCGGCCTGGAAGAGCTACGGAAACGGCTGGTCAAGGACGGGAACCTGGTGCTGGCGCGCTATCAGCGGTGAGGTGGCAGGCCGAGATATTCGGTTGTACGAGACGTCTCGTCTTGCGTAGTGTCGCGCCATGACCACCTCCCGCACCCCAGGCATCCCCGGCAGTTCCGGCGCGTCCCGCCCCGCCCACATCGCCATGTTCTCCATCGCCGCGCACGGCCATGTGAACCCGAGCCTCGACGTGATCAGGGAACTGGTCGCCCGGGGACACCGGGTCACCTACGCGATCCCGCCCGCCTTCGCCGAGAAGGTCGCGGAGACCGGCGCGGAACCGAAGCTGTGGAACTCGGTCCTGCCCACCGCCGACGCACCGGAGGCATGGGGCACCGAACTGATCGACCACATCGAGCCCTTCCTGACCGACGCCCTCCAGGCCCTCCCGCAACTCGCCGAGGTGTACGCGGGGGACGAACCGGACCTCGTCCTCTACGACATCACGTCGTACCCGGCACGCGTCCTCGCCCACCGCTGGGGCGTCCCCATCGTGCAGCTCTCACCGAACCTGGTGGCCTGGGAGGGGTACGAGGAGGAGGTCGGCAGGCCGATGTTCGAGCCGCTGAAGCAGACCCCGCGCGGCAAGGCGTTCTACGAGACCTTCGGCGACTGGCTCACGGACAACGGCATCGGGATCGGTGTCGAGGACTTCATGGGCCGTCCCGACCGCTGTCTCGTTCTGATCCCGAAGGCGCTCCAGCCGCACGCCGACCGCGTCGACACCGACCGCTACACCTTCGTCGGCGCCTGCCAGGGCGACCGCGCGGCGCAGGGCACCTGGCGGCGTCCTGCCGGCGCCGAGGACCGGAAGGTGCTGTTGATCTCACTCGGCTCGACCTTCACCAAGCAGCCCGGGTTCTACCGCGAGTGCGTCCGGGCGTTCGGTGATCTGCCCGGGTGGCAGGTGGTGCTCCAGATCGGCAAGCATGTCGACCCGGCCGAACTGGGAGAGATTCCCGGCAATGTCGAGGTGCGTGACTGGGTGCCGCAACTCGCGATTCTGCGGGAAGCTGATGCATTCATCACGCACGCGGGTGCCGGTGGCAGTCAGGAGGGGCTCGCCACGGCGACCCCGATGGTCGCCGTTCCGCAGGCCGCCGACCAGTTCGGCAACGCGGACATGCTCCAGGCACTCGGCGTCGCCCGGCATGTGCCGGCCGAGGAGGCCACCGCCGAGACGCTGCGCGCCGCCGTACTCGACCTGGTGGCAGATCCGAAGGTGGCTCGCCAACTCGCCGCGATTCAGCGGGGAATGGCGGCCGAGGGCGGCACGCCACGCGCCGCCGACCTGATCGAGGCGGAACTCGCGGCGACCGGACGCGAGGCGACGTGAGGCGGGGCGATGCGAGGCGACGTGCGGCGGCGCGAGAGGTGCGTGTGGTAACCAACTAAGACAGGTGACCGAGTCAAAAGGTTGCCCCGGGTCGTCGTTCATTTCATAACGCTCACATAACGCCGGTGCGGCCTGAAATGGCCATTGACTTGGTTGTTCTGTGGGACCCGTACCCCTCGGCAAAGGTTGTGCCGTCCGCTTCTTGAATTTGGTGTGAATTCATTCCTAGCGTGAGGTGAACTCAGATCTAACGCCAGGAAGTTGACTCATGCCCCGAGACATTCCGCCCCTTCACGAGGTGCGCCGCATCACCCAGAAGAAGCGCGACGCGTGGTGGACGGTGTTGCTCGTCGACCCCGTGGCCACTCCTCTGGTGCGGCTGACCGCCAAGTGGACGCGGATCACCCCTAACCAGATCACCTGGGGGGCCCTGCTCCTCGGCCTCGTCTCGGCGGCCTGCTTCGCGATGGGGGACTGGCGCTGGCTGATCGCCGGCGCCGTCCTCTATCACGCCAGCTTCATCCTCGACTGCATGGACGGCAAGGTCGCCCGGCTGACCGGCAGGGGCTCGGTCTTCGGTGCCTGGCTCGACTACATCTTCGACCGGATACGGGTCATGGCCTGCGCCATCGCCCTGATGTGGGGCCAGTACGACCGTACCGGCGACACCCGGTACATCTGGCTCGCGGCGGGCGTCGTCTTCCTCGACGGGCTGCGGTACCTGAACGCGCTGGAGATCTTCAAGACCCGGCACAACATGCGCAAGCAGATCAAGGCCCGTATGCGGCTCGCGCGGCAGGCCGAGGACGAGGCGAGTGTCGCGTTCATGGAGGACCTGCTCCGGGACAACCCCGAGGCGGACATCGAACACGACCTCCAGACGGCACGGACCGCCGAAGCGGAGGCCGACGCGGCTGCGGAGTTCCCGGCGAGGACGGCGACCACGGCGACGGCGGTCACGGGCACGGCGCGCACGGGCACGGCGGCCACTGTGGAGTCGGGCGAGTCGGCGGAGTCGGAAGGCGAGGCCACGCCCAAGCAGGTCATCGACCTTCAGCAGGAGTTCCGCCACCGCTTCCCCGCCTATCTGCGGTTCCGGTCCTTCCTGCTGCGCCACCGCATCCGGACCCACCTCATCAGCGGTATCGAGTTCCAGATGGGCGTCTTCATCGTGGGCCCGCTCTTCGACGCCGTGATCCCCGTGACGATCGTCTCCGGCGGGCTGCTGCTGGTCTTCGAACTCGCCATCGTCTACAAGCTCCTGCTGTCCACCCGGGACTTCGCCCGCACCCTGGACTCCTTCGAGGAGCAGAAGCTGCCGGTCACGGCGGCCTGAGCACCCCAGCGGTACGCGAGTACAGCGGTACGGGGACGGACCCGCGAGTCCGTCCCCGTACCGCTGTGTCAGACCCCTACCTTCTCGCCCTCCACCGACGGCGGCCGGGGCGGTGCGACCGGCTCCGGGGACTCGTCGTGCGTCAGGTCGGGCAGCCGGCGGAGCCACTTCGGCAGATACCAGTTGCGCTCGCCGAGCAGGGTCATCACGGCCGGCAGGAGTACCCCGCGGATGATCGTCGCGTCGATCAGGACGGCCGTCGCGAGCCCCACGCCCATCTGCTTCATCGACTGCATCGACAGCGTGCCGAAGATGGCGAACACCGCGACCATGATGACCGCCGCGCTGGTCACCACGCCCGCCGTCGTCACGACCCCGTGCGTGATCGCGTCCTTGGTGTCGCGGCCCCGCATCCGCGCCTCACGGATCCGCGACACCACGAACACGTGGTAGTCCATCGACAGGCCGAAGAGGATCACGAACAGGAACAGCGGCAGCCAGGTGACGATCGCACCCACGCCCTCGGCGCCCACCAGTGAGGCGCCCCAGCCGTGCTGGAAGACCGCGACGAGGATGCCGTACGCCGCGCCCACCGACAGCAGGTTAAGGGCGATCGAGGTGATCGCGATCGTCAGCGAGCGGAAGGACAGCAGCATCAGCAGGAAGGCGAAGACCACGACGAAGGCGAAGACCGGGACCACCGCGCCCACGAGCTTGTCGTTGAAGTCCTTCGACCCGGCGACCTGACCGGTCACCGGCGCCTCGACCCCGTCGACCTTGCCGAGCGTGGCGGGCCGCACCTCGTCGCGGATGAGGTCGAGACTCTTCTCGGCCCGGTCCTGATCGGAACCGCCGACCAGCGGCACGGACACCAGCGCGACGTTCTGCGAGTCGTGCACCTTGATGTCGACCGGCCCCCGCGAGGCACCCGAACTGACCGCCTGCGCACGGAAGTCGGCGAGCGCGGCCTTCACCTCGGGCGCGTTGATGTCCTTCGCCTTGACGACGACCTCGGCGGGCTCGGAGCCGCCAGGGAACGCGTCGTTGAGCCGCTGGTACGTGGCGACGATCGGCAGTGAGTCGCCGAACTCCTGGTCCAGGGTGAGGTTCTGCGTCTTCATGCCGAGCGCGGGTGACGCGACGGCCAGCAGGGCGCCGGTGGCGACGACGAGGGAAATGACGGGCTTGGCCAGGACGACGTCCAGCACCTTCTTCCAGAACCGGCTCTCGCCCGTCGCCCGCCGGCCGCCCGACCGGCGTCCGCCGCGCCGCAGGAACGGCAGGCGGCCCTTCTCGACCCGTCCACCCAGCAGCGACAGCAGCGCGGGCAGCACCGTCACGGAGCCGACCATGGCGACCGCCACGACCATCAGCGAGGCCAGACCCATCGCCTCGAACTCCGCGATCCCGGTGAACAGCATGCCCGCCATCGCCACGCACACCGTGATACCGGAGACGACGATCGCCCGGCCGCTCGTCGCCGCCGCGATCCGCAGCGCGGTCTCGGGGTCGCGGCCCGCCTCGCGCTCCTCGCGTTCGCGCCGCAGATAGAACAGGCAGTAGTCGACGCCGACGGCCAGCCCCACCAGGAGCATCACGGAGTTGGCGGTGTCACTCATCGGCTGGAAGTGGCTGACGACCGCCATCAGACCCATCGTCGCCATGATCGCGGTGACCGCGAGCGCCACCGGAAGCAGCGCGGCGACCAGCGCGCCGAACGCGATCAGCAGAATGCCCAGGGCGACCGGCACGGCCGAGTACTCGGCCTGCTTGAAGTCGTCGCCGAACGCGTCGTCGAACGTCTTGTTCATACTGGCGGCGCCGATCTCCGAGATCCGCAGGTCGCCATGGTCCTTCTGGACGCCCTCGACGGCCTTGAGTACCGGCTCGACCCGCTCGCCCGCGGTCTCCGCGTCCCCGCGGATGTCGAACTGCACCAGCGCGCTGCGGCCGTCCTTGGAGAGGGTGCCCGCGTCGTACGGCGAGGTCACGGCCGTCACCTTGCCGGTGGACTCGACCGCCTTCATCACGTCGGCGACTGCGGCCCTGAAGCCCGCGTCGGTGGCCTTGGTGCCGGGGTCCTTGCCCTGGATCAGTACCGTCTCGCCGGCCGGTTCGTCGATGCCGGCCGCGTCGATGATGTGGGCGGCCTGGCTCGTCTCGCCCGATATCTGGTCGCTGTCCTTGACGTCCACGCGGCCCGCGGCGGAACCGAGACCCATCGCGAGGACGACGAACAGCACCCAGATCCCGACGGCCGCCCATCGGTGCCGGGCGCTCCAGGCACCGGCTCTCGCGGCGATGCCCCGCACGCGTGTGTCTCGGTTTCCCATGACGGGATGCCCCCCTGTGTGCGGCGGGGCGCCCTTCGCCGCCGCCTTCCAGATGAAGTTACGGGTGGCGGGAGGGGTGCCACGTCGTGCTCCCCGGTGAGCTTGGCGGCGTCGGTCTCCTCCCTCGGGACTCGGCATGTCACCTCGGAGAAGGACGACGGTCCCTTACACCTATCGGGGTGACCGCGGGTTCGCCCTCAGGGACCGAAGGTGGCGCGGCGGCGCGTCGCGGCGCCCGTCCGTTGTCGTACCCGCGGCTTATCGTGAGCGCATGACGACGTACGCGGCGCTGTTGCGCGGGATCAATGTCGGCGGCAAGAGAGTCCCGATGGCGGACCTCCGGGCCATCCTTGAGAGCCTCGGGCACGGGGACGTACGCACATATCTCCAGAGCGGCAACGCCGTCTTCACCAGCGATGAGCGGGGCGAGCGGGACGGGCCGGACGAGCGTGCCGAGTCGGACGAGCGGGACGAGCGGCGGATCGCCGACGGCATCGCCGAGGCCCTGGCGAAGCACTTCGGTTTCCCCGTCGACGTCCTGGTGCGCGGGCACGCCTATCTGAAGGCCGTCGCCGACGCCTGCCCCTTCCCCGCGGCCGAGCTGGAAGGCAAGCAACTGCACGTCACCTACCTCTCCGAGCCCGTGGACGCCGACCGGTTCGCCCACCTCGACCAGGACGCGTTTCTCCCCGAAGCCTTCCGCCTCGGCGACCGGGCCCTGTACCTCTACGCCCCCGACGGCCTCGGCCGGTCCAAGCTCGCCGAAGCCCTCGCGAAGCCCCGCCTGTACCGGGGGATTGTCGCCACCAGCCGGAACTGGAACACCGTCGCCAAACTCGTGGAGATGACCCGTGCCTGACCCGAGGACCGCCGTCGAGGCCGCCATCGAGGGGGAGTTGCGCCTTCTCGACCCGGAGGTGCGCCGCTCCCCGGAGCAGGTCGGCGCGCTCCTGCACCCGGACTTCGCCGAGATCGGCGTCTCCGGGCGGCTCTGGGACCGGCCGTCGATCATCATCGCCCTGGCCGAGCAGACCCGCCCCGGAACCCGGCCCGTCACCACCTCCCGGATAAAGGGCGTCCAGCTCACCCCCGACTGTGTGCACCTCACCTTCGACACCGACTACAACGGCCGCCTGGCCCACCGCAGTTCGCTGTGGCACCGCACCGAGGAGGGCTGGCGGCTCTATTTCCATCAGGGCACTCCGTTCACTCCGGAACAGGAGGACTGATCACCCCGGGAGAGGACGGCCGAGGCTCACTCCCCGATGGGCAGCGGACTGGGCAGCGTGACCTTCCGTACCCCGCCATGGGTGGTGTACGAGATGATCTCGCGCGGTACCGCCAGGCGCGGGTCGGTGGTGAACCGGGCCAGTTCCTCGGGCCGTTCGTGGGCCGCCGCGAGGGCGTCGAGCAGGTCCAGCTCGTCCGCCGGGGCCTCCGCCGCCGCCTCCGGCTCCGAGATACCCCAGCAGTCCCACGGCAGCACCTCCACACCGTGCAGCGCGGCAAGGTCACGCAGCATGTTGCCGCGCACCATCCACAGCCCGAACAGCCCGTCGATGTGACTCACACCGAAGGTCGCCGGGTCCGCGCCACCGGACCGGCACGCCCGCCAGGCCGCGTCCGCGACAAGGAACTGATCGCGGGGTACGTCCATGGGGTCGAACGGCACATCGTGGCCACCGTCGACGAGCTGCGCGTCGACCAGCCGCCACCCGCCGTCCGGCAGGCGGTACTCGGTGACCCAGTGGTCGTCGTGGAAGCCGTCGCCGAAGTACCGGGCGTAGCCGCAGCGGACCCGGGCCGGGGTGCCGGTCGCGCGTAGCAGTGCGCAGTGCAGTACCGAGAAGTCGCGGCAGGTCCCGACGACCCGGTCCTCGGGTGGGCGGCTCTCGGTGAGCGGTGCGGTGGAGCGTGCGCCGAGAATTCGCAGCATCTCCGTGACGTACCGCGACTCGGGTTCCTCGCGGAGGCGCTCCATCGGGATGGTGTGGCCGAAGCGGTCGCCCTCCAGGGTGTGCAGGATCAGTCCGCGTACGACCTGGGCGAGTCCGGCGGGGTCACGGGGGAACGTCGCGAGATCGAGTCCGCCGAGGTCGGTGTAGGGGCTCTGTTCGAGATACCGGGCATCCGGTTCGGTGCGGTAGGTCATGCCGGAAACCTCGGCCTTGCCCCAGGGGCAGGGTCAAGAAGTCGGGGTCACGCAGTCAGGGTCAAGCGGCGTGGTGCACGCCAGGGTCGGACAGAAGGGCTCAGGCCAGGGCGTCCAGCCGTGCCAGGTCCGTCGGGGACAGCCGCAGCCGGGCCGCCGCCAGATTCTCCGTCAGATGCGCCACCGCACTCGTGCCGGGCGTCGGGCACAGGACCGGTGAGTGGTGCAACAGCCAGGCGAGGGCGACCTGGGCCGGGCTCGCGCCCCGCGCGCGGGCGATGTCCGTGCACACCGGGTCCTCGGCCAGCGAGCCGTTGCCCAGCGGGAACCATGGCAGGAACGCGATACCGCGCGTCTCGCACAGCTTCAACAGCGGCTCCGACGCCCGGTCCAGGACGTTGTAGCGGTTCTGTACGGACACGATGTCCACGATGCCGAGGTCCAGGGCGGCTTCGAGCTGTGCGGGCGTCACCGAGTCGAGGCCGACATGGCGGACCTTGCCCGCCCGCCGCAACTCCGCGAGCGTCCCGAGCTGATCGGCGAGCGGTACCCCGGGGTCGAGGCGGTGCAACTGGTACAGGTCGATCGTGTCGACCCGCAGCCGGCGCAGACTCGCCTCGCACATGGCCCGCAGCCGCTCCGGACGCCCGTCGACATGCCACACGTCGGGCCCGGTGCGGACCACACCGCCCTTCGTCGCGACGGTCAGCTCCGACGCGTACGGATACAGGGCCTCGGCGATCAGTTCCTCGGCGACCGACGGGCCGTAGTTGTCGGCCGTGTCGATCAGCGTGACACCCCCGTCGACGGCGGCGCGCAGCACGGCCACGGCGTCCTCGGCACTCCCGCGCGGGCCCCAACAGCCGGGGCCGGTCAGGTGGACCGTGCCGTAGCCGAGCCGCCGTACGGACACCTCACCGGCGATCGCAAAAGTTTCCGAAACCATTCCATGGACCCTACACACGCCTGTGCGAGCTGCCAGGCTCGACCTATGCGCTACATCATCATCGGAGCAGGGGCGGTCGGCGGCACCATCGGGGGACGCCTGGCGGCGGCGGGGCACGAGGTCGTGCTGGTCGCGCGCGGGGCGCACTACGCGGCGTTGCGCGACGGCGGGCTGCGGCTGAGAACGCCCGACGGCGACCGTACGCACCGGTTGCCCACCGTGGACGGGCCCGGGGCCCTCGGCACGCTGCGCGCGGACGACGTGCTCGTACTCGCCGTGAAGACCCAGGACGGCGTCGCCGCGCTCGACGCCTGGTGCCACCGGCCGGTCGCGGGCGGCGGCACGGCGGCCGAGCGGCTGCCGCTGGTCTGCGCGCAGAACGGCGTCGCCGGGGAACGCATGGCCCTGCGCCGCTTCCAGCACGTGTACGGCATGTGCGTCTGGCTGCCCGCGACCTATGTCGAACCGGGCGCCGTGTCGGCTGCGGGCGCCCCGCTCACCGGCATCCTGCACATCGGCCGGTACCCGTCCGGCACCGACGACACCGCCCGCCGTATCGCGGGGGATCTGGAGAAGTGCCCGTTCGAGGCACCCGTCGTGCCCGATGTGATGCGCTGGAAGTACGCCAAACTCCTCGGCAATCTCGCCAACTCCGTAGAAGCCGTCACCGGAGTCCTCGGCGACGACGACGGAATCGCCCTGTACCGGCGGGCCCGCGCGGAGGGCGAGGCCGTGCTCGCCGCCGCCGGGATCGAGGCCACGAGCGAGGACGAGCAGCAGCGGGTCAGGGCGGACAAGATCCGCTTCGAACCCTTCGACGGCTCCGAACGCGGCGGCGGCTCCTCCTGGCAATCCCTGAGCCGGGGCACCGGCACCATCGAGGCCGACTACCTCAACGGCGAGATCGTCCTCCTCGGCCGGCTGCACGGCATACCGACCCCGGTGAACGAGGTGCTGCGCCGCGTCGCCAACTCCTTCGCGCGGGAACGCCGGGCGGCCGGCTCGATGACGGTGGCCGAGCTGACGGCACAGGTGGACGCGGCACGCTGAGCCCGCGTCGCCACCCTGTCGCCTTTCTTCAAGCCCCGGCACCCCCGCCCCGCCTACCGTCACGGGTATGGAGAACGAGCACGCCAGTACGAACGCGTACACCTGCATGAAGGAATGCGCCGCCGAGGCCGCCCGGGTCGCCCGCGGGGTCGACGCCGACCGGCTGCCGGAGCCGTCGCGCTGCGCCGACTGGGATGTTCGGACCCTCGTCAACCACTGGGTCCTCTACTCGTCGCACGGCCTGGAGCATCGCGCGCTGCGTACGCCGCTCCCCGACGAGTTGACGGCGCGTGACTTCACCGCCGACGCGGACTGGGCCGAGCGGTACGCCGATCAGCTGGAGCGGGCCGTCGCCGCCTGGTCCGACCCGGCCGTGTGGGAGGGCGACATCGACCTCGGGCACGCGACGTTGCCGGCCGTCGAGGTCGCCGCGCTGGTCACCAAGGAGCTGGCCCTGCACGGCTGGGACGTGGCCCGATCGACCGGACAGGACTTCCATGTCTCCGATGCGTCGGCCCTGCTGATCCTCGCCACGGTCGACGCCAACGCCGAGCTGTACCGCCGGTACGAGGGTTTCGCCGCACCGGTGCCCCTGCCGGACGAGGCGTCCGCACCGCCGTTCACCCGTGCCCTGTCCCACAGCGGACGCGACCCGCACGCCTGAGCCGTGAATGGCCCATGCGGAGCACCCTTGATTGGACCAGAGGACCGCGCCACTCCCTCACTAGCGTGAAGGTCATGACGACCGACGCCATCGACGTGACCGCCCCATCACTACCGGGCCCCGGACCGACCCGAACCCGGACCCGGGTCGACTTCTTCTTCGACCCCGCCTGCCCCTTCGCCTGGATCACCTCACGCTGGCTCCTGGAGGTCGAGCGGCACCGCCCGCTCGACGTCCGCTTCCACGTCATGAGCCTCTATCTGCACAACATCGGCAATGAACTCCCGGACTGGTACCGCGACTTGGTCGACCGTTCACTCGGTCCCGTGCGGGTCGCGGTGGCGGCGGCCCAAGATCACGGAGAGGAGGTGCTGCGGGACCTCTACACCGCCTTCGGCACCCGGATCCACGGTGCGGGAGAGAAGGACTTCGACCAGGTGATCGCCGCGTCCCTCGCCGAACTCGGCCTCCCCGCCGCCCTCGCGGACGCCGCGCACGACCCCGCGTACGACGACGCCCTGCGCCGCAGCCATGACCCCGGCCGGGAACCGGAATCCGGTGGATACGTGGGGACGCCCACCCTGCACATCGAGGGAACCGTGTGGTTCGGTCCCGTGCTGCGGGCGATTCCGCTAGGTGAGGAGGCGGCGCGGCTCTTCGACAGCTTCCGGGTGCTCGCCGGGAACCCGGACTTCTTCGAGCTGAAGCGGACGCGCACCGGCGGCCTCGATCTCAGCTGAGCCCCCGGCCGGGTCCCCGGACTGCCCACAACAGCCCAGGGCCGCCCGGGTTATGCTCCAGCGCCGCAGGCGGTGCTGGGGAGCACCGGGGGATTCAGGGGTGGGAGAAGCACATGGTCGAGGACCGCAGACCGCCGGGCACGGGGGCGTGGAGGTGGGTGGGGCCCGCGCTGGTGGCGCTCGCGGCGGGTATCTGCGGGACGCTGGCCGTCGAGTTCCACTGGCTGGGCTGGACGTCGATCCCGGGCGGCTCCTGCGGAGGCCGCTACGGCAGCACGTGCCCGGACGGTACGGGTCCCACCCTGCTCCTCGCGTTCCTGTTCTCCTTCACCGCACTGCCCCTGGCGTTGGGCGCGTTCGCCCTGTGGCACCGGTTCCGCAGGGGTGCCTGGATCGCGGTCGTGCTGCTCTGCGCCGGCGCCGGACTGGCCGTGTCGCCGGGTTTCCAGGCGTACGAGTGGATGCGCGGGCCCGTCCTCGACGTCGCCTGGGACACCCCGTACGACCGGCCCAAGTCGGTCCAGGGCAAAGGGGTGTGGGTGCGCGAGGACGGCACGGTGATCCGTGCCAAGGACGACGCGCTGGTGGCGTACGACCCCGACGACGGTGCCCGGCGCTGGACCGTGAAGGCGCCGGTCCGCAAGTCCGTGTGCGCGATGAGCGAGAGCGCCCCGGACGGCGTCGGCGTGATCGCGTACCACCGGCACGGCAAGCCGTGCGACTCGGTCGCCGGGATCGATCTGCGCGGCGGGCGCACCCTGTGGGAGAAGCCGGTCGCCGGCGTCACCCGGTTCACCGACCCCTCCGACGGTCTCGTCGCGGCGGACGACGGGACCGCGGTCGCGGTGACCGATGACGGTGTACGGGCCTTCGGCCTGCGTGACGGTGAGCCCCGCTGGACGCACCGGATCGGAGGGGACCACCGCCCGCTCCTCGCCTCGGCGGCCGGCGGACGGGTCCGTGTCGTCACGGAGCGCGACACCGGCGGGTCCGGCACGCCCGAGACCCGGTTGCTGACCCTCGACGCCGCCACCGGTGACCAGGTGCGCGGCGAGCGGCTTCCCGTGGAGAGCGAGTTCGAGTCGGCCTTCGTCGTCTCGGCCGAGCCGTTCACGCTGTGGCTGAAGGAGGAGGACGAACGCGGCCTCGACGCCTTCCTGGTCTTCCCCGCGAAGGGCGGTGACCCGCTGGTCGTGCCGCGCACGTCGGACGACGAGGACCTGGTGGTGACGTCCGGACTCGGCTACTTCCCGGCCCGCCCGCCGCTGCTCGCGACCGTCCAGGGCGACACCCTGATCGTCGCTTCGCAGAAGCCGGGCGACGACTATCCGACGGCGGTGTCCGCCTACTCGCTGAAGGACGGCGAGCGGCTGTGGCGTACGGGCGTCGGTGACTCGGTCCACGCGGTGGCGTCGGTCGGCGCCGACCGTCTCGGGGTGCTCACGGGTGAAGGCCGGGTGTGGGTTCTGGACGGCCGGACCGGTGCCAAGGATGCCGACTTCGACGAGGGTGTTCCGATCCACGACGAGGCCGGCCGGTTCGATCTGTATCCGCAGCTCGTCCGGGAGCCGGGCGGGGACTGGATGCTCGTCAACGGCGACGGCAACGAGCAGCCACCCGTGATCGGCCTGACCAGGGGATAGCCGGTCAGGCACCCACCGCGACCCGGTGCTCCGCGCGCACCGCGCCGTCGTATCGCTGGAGCAGCACCCGCGCCACCTCCGGCGCGGGCCCCAGCACACCGGCGAGCACATCGGCCCCGGCGTCGACGGCGCCCCGCGCGATGCGGTCCGGCAGGAACCCGGGCGCGAGGAGGTAGGGGGCGACGGCGACCCGGCGCACCCCTTCGGCGCGCAACCGGCGTACGACGTCCTCGGTGCGGGGGAACCCCGAGGGATGTGCGGGAGGCGTGGCGGAGGCGAACGCGGGCCGCACGGCGCACCAACCGGTGTGCCGCCACTCCCGCGCGATTGCTGCGATCACCGCGATCGCCTCCGGGTCGGTGGAGCCCGCCGAGGCCAGGACGACCCCGGTCGTGGGCTTGTCGCCGGGCGCCAACCCGGCCTCGTACAGCCGCTGTTCGAGTGCGGAGGTGAGCAGCGGCGACGGGCCGAGTACCTCGGCCTGCCGGATCCGCAGCCGCGCGGGCGCGGCCCGCAGCACGGCCGGGATGTCGGCCTTGGCGTGGAACGCCCGGGTCAGCAGCAGCGGTTGGGCGACGACGTCCCGTACCCCGTCCGCGGCCAGCGACTCCAGGACGCCGGACACGGACGGGACGTTGAAGTCGAGGAAGCCGGTCTCCACGCGCAGGCCGGGGCGGAGCGCCCGCACCCGGCGCACCAGGGCGTGCACGGTCGCGGCATGGCGGGGGTCGCGGCTGCCGTGCGCGACGACCACCAGCGCCGGGCCGTACCCGTGAACCGGCGCCGGGCCGTACCCGTGAACCGGCGCCGGGCCGTACCCGCGCACGGACATCAGCTCTTCACCAGCAGACCACGCCCGCGCAGCACCCGCCGCTCCAGCGGACTGAAGATCAGCAGATCGATGGCGATACCGACGAGCAGGATCAGGAAGATCGCGAGGAACACCTGGGACATGCTGCTGTTGGTCCGGCCCGCCTCCAGCAACTGGCCGAGCCCGATGCCCAGATCGGGTGACGACGCGATGATCTCGGCGGCCATCAGCGACCGCCACGAGAACGCCCAGCCCTGCTTCAGGCCCGCGAGATAGCCGGGCAGCGCAGCGGGCATCACGATGTGCCAGGTGCCGCGCAGACCGGTGGCGCCCAGGGTACGGCCCGCCCGCAGGAACAGCGGGGGGACCTGGTCGACGCCCGACACCAGACCGTTGGCGATCGACGGGACCGCGCCGAGCAGGATCACCGCGTACATCATCGAGTCGTTGAGCCCGAGCCAGATCACGGCCGGCGGCACCCACGCGACCGACGGCAGTGACTGGAGCCCCGACAGGATCGGCCCGATCGCCGCCCGCACGAACCGCACCCGCGCCACCAGGAGCCCCAGCGGCGTACCGATCACCAGGGCGAGCAGGAAGCCGAGCAGGCCGCGCGACACACTGGTCCAGATGTAGTCGAGGAGGGTGCCCTGGTCCCAGGCGTTGACGACCTCCTGCCATACGTCACCGGGGGGCGGCAGCTTGTAGGTGTCGGTGACCTTCGCCCAGACGAGGATCTGCCACACCGCCAGGACCAGTGCGACCGCGATGACCGGCGGCAGCACCTTCTGCACCAGCGTCTCGCGCAGCGGTGTCCGCCGGGTGTGCACCGTGTCCAGGGCGTCCAGGCCCGCTTCGAGCCCGGCGAGATCGTGCCCGTCGCCACGGGACCCGTTGGATCCGGAGGCCCGGTCGTCCTTGTCGACCGTCGTCTCAGTGCTGCCCATGGCGGCGGATCTCCCCACGCAGTTGTTCGGTGATCTCGACGGACAGCTCCGCCACGGCGGTGTCCTCGATACGACGCGGCTGCGGAATGTCGACCGTCCACTCCCGCGCGATACGGCCCGGCCGGGACGACAGGAGCACCACGCGCTGCGCGAGCCGTACCGCCTCACGGACGTTGTGCGTGACGAACAGGACGGACAGACCCGTCTCGCGCCAGATCCGGGTCAGCTCGTCGTGCAGCACGTCCCGGGTGATCGCGTCGAGCGCGGCGAACGGCTCGTCCATCAGCAGGAGTTTGCTGTCCTGTGCGAGCGCGCGGGCCAGCGCGACCCGCTGCCGCATCCCGCCGGACAGCTCGTGCACCCGCTTGCCGTACGCGTCGGTCAGCCGCACCAGTTCGAGGAGTGCCTGGGCCCGGTCGCGGCGCTCGGGCTTCGCGACGCCCCGTAGTTTCAGGGCGAGTTCGATGTTCTTGCCCGCGGTCAGCCACGGGAACAGGGCGTGTTCCTGGAACATCAGGGCGGGCCTGCCGTGGGTGCTGATGGTGCCCGCGCTCGGGCGGTCGAGCCCGGCGGCGAGGTTCAGCAGCGTCGACTTTCCGCACCCGGAGGCTCCCAGGAGGGTGACGAACTCGCCGGGCGCGACATCGAGGGTGATGTCGTCCAGGACGAGCTGGGGTCCCGCGGGGCCCTCGAAGGACTTCGAGACATGCTCGATCCGCGCGGCGTGCTCCACCGCTTCCGTGCCGTCGGCGGCCTTGGCGAGCGTGGTGGCCATGGTCGTCACCTCCTGGGAGTCGGGGAATCCGGGCTACTTGGCGCCGAGACCGGCGTCGGCGACCGCGGGCTTGCCCTCGGCCTTGAGGACCTTGTTCAGTGTGGTCAGGTCGTAGATGCCCTGGAGGTCGGGCTTCTCCAGGAGACCGGCCTTGACGGCGTGCTGCGCCTCGGTGTCGAGGGTCGACGCCAGCGGGTCGTCCGTGAACTGGATCGACTTCCACGCCGGGTCGATCACCTCGGCGGGCAGTGCCTTGCCGGACAGCTCCTTGAGCTTGGCGTTGGCCGCTTCCTTCGCCTGGTCCGGGTTGGCGTTGATCCACGCGTTGGTCTTCACCGCGCCCCGCAGGACCGCCTCGACTACGTCCGGGTGCTCCGAGAGGAACTTCTGCGACACGATGATGTTCGTGATCACGAACTTCTTGTCGGGCCACAGGTCCGACTCGTCCAGGAGGACCTTGCCGCCCTCGGCGACCAGCTTCGACGCGGTCGGCTCCGGCACCCACGCACCGTCGATGGAGCCGGACTTGTAGGCGTCAGGGGTGATCTTGTTGTCGGTGCGGACCACCGACACATCGCCCTTGCCGCTCTGCGCTTCGACCTTCCAGCCCTTCTCGGCGATCCAGTTGAGGAACGCCACGTCCTGCGTGTTGCCGAGCTGGGGGGTGGCTATCTTCTTGCCCTTGACGTCGTCCAGGGTCTTGATCTTGTCCGGGTTGACGACGAGCTTCACCCCGCCGGACGCCGAACCGCCGATGATGCGCAGGCTCTTGCCCTGGGACTTGGTGTAGCCGTTGATGGCGGGCGACGGGCCGATCCAACCGATGTCGATGGAGCCCGAGTTCAGCGCCTCGATCTCCGAGGGCCCGGCGTTGAACTGCGCGTACGACGCCTTGGTTCCGCCCAGTTCCTTCTGGAGCAGGCCCTGCTGGTCGCCGATGAGCGCGGTCGCGTGCGTCAGGTTCGGGAAGTAGCCGATCTTGACGGTGTCGGCGGAGAGCTTCTTCGCGCCGGCGGCGGGAGCGGCGGAATCGGACGAGTCGTCCGCCTTGGAACCGTAACCGCAGGCCGTCGCGGCGAGTGCGAGGAGCGGGAGCGCGGTGACGGCGGCGAGGCCGCGGCGCAGGGCGACGGAGCGGGTGGTGGCAGGCACGGGAGGTGGTCCTCTCGTTGGCCCGGCGGTCACGACGTCAGGTCGTGGCCGGGAGGTCGGCAGGTCTGCGGCGCCCACGGTGGGCGCGGCGTCGGGGACAGCGGTGCGGGTGGTGCCGGTGGGCGCGCAGGCAGTGCGCGTACGTCAACGCGCACATCGCGCCACTCCGCCCTGTCCGCTGCCGAGGGCGCCGCTGCCGACCCGGCCGCCCTCCTTCGCGAAGGTCGAGAACATGTCGATACCCGTCGGGCCGGTTCTGTCCGTGACGGTCGGACCCGTTCTGCGCACGCTGCTCTGACCGGTTCTGTCCATGATCAGAAATCCCACCCGTCGTCGTCGGCCGGGGCGGTGGCCTCGGCCGGCGCGGCGAACGAGTCGCCCGCCATGCCCGCGGCCAGCGTTGTCCCGTCCGCCGGGTCGATCAGCAGGAAGGAGCCGGTGCGCCGTGAGTCGGCGTACGCGTCCAGGGCCAGCGGTTCGGCCGTGCGGACACGGACGCGGCCGATGTCGTTGGCGACCAGCCGCCCCGGCTCGGGGTGCTGCGAGAGGTCGTCCAGGGTGAGCCGGGACGGGATCTCCTTGACGATCGCCTTCACCGTGCGCGTGGTGTGCTTGAGCAGCACCCGCTGGCCGACCGTCAGCGGCTGGTCGGCGACATGGCAGACGGTCGCCTCGACGTCCTGCGTGGTCGCGGGCGCGTCCCCGGACGGCACGATCAGATCGCCGCGCGACACATCGACATCGTCGGCGAGGAGCAGCGTCACCGACTGCGGGGTCCACGCCACGTCGACCGGGGTGCCGAGCAGATCGATCCCGGCGACCGTGGAGGTGCGCCCGGACGGCAGTACGGTCACCGGCTCGCCGACCCGGAAGGTGCCGGCGGCGATCTGGCCCGCGTATCCCCGGTAGTCGGGGTGCTCGGCGGTCTGCGGACGGATCACGTACTGCACGGGCAGCCGGGCGTGACAGGTCGTCAGATCGTGGCTGACGGGCACGGTCTCCAGGTGTTCCAGGACCGTCGGGCCGCCGTACCAGTCCATGGTGGCGGACGGCTCGACCACATTGTCACCGACCAGCGCGGAGATCGGGATCGCGGTGACCTCGGGGACGCCCAGCTCGGTCGCGTACGCCGTGAACTCCTTGGCGATCGCGGCGAAGACGGGCTCCTTGTAGTCGACCAGGTCCATCTTGTTGACGGCGAGGACCACATGCGGCACCCGCAGCAGCGCGGCGATCGCGGCATGGCGGCGGGTCTGCTCGACCACCCCGTTGCGGGCGTCGACCAGGACGACCGTCAGCTCCGCCGTCGACGCGCCGGTGACCATGTTGCGGGTGTACTGCACATGCCCGGGGGTGTCGGCGAGGATGAACCGGCGCCGGGGCGTGGCGAAGTAGCGGTAGGCGACATCGATGGTGATGCCCTGTTCGCGCTCCGCGCGCAGCCCGTCGGTGAGCAGCGCCAGGTCGGGTACGTCCTGGCCGCGGCTGCGGGACGCGTGCTCCACGGCCTCCAACTGGTCGGTGAGGACCGACTTGGAGTCGTGCAGGAGCCGGCCCACCAGGGTCGACTTGCCGTCGTCGACCGAACCGGCGGTGGCGAACCGGAGCAGGGTCGTCGCGGAGAGACCGGCGAGCTGCCCGGCGGCGGGTGTGGTGCTCGTCATGGCTAGAAGTACCCCTCGCGCTTGCGGTCTTCCATGGCTGCCTCGGAGAGCTTGTCGTCGGCGCGTGTCGCGCCCCGCTCGGTCAGGCGTGAGGCGGCGATCTCCGTGATCACGGCGTCCAGCGTGGTGGCGTCCGAGTCGACGGCGCCGGTGCAGGACATGTCGCCGACCGTGCGGTAGCGGATCAGCCGCTTCTCGACGGTCTCGCCGTCCTTGGGACCGCCCCAGTCACCGGCGGTCAGCCACATCCCGGAGCGCTGGAAGACGTCCCGCTCGTGCGCGAAGTAGATCTCGGGCAGCTCGATGCCCTCGCGGGCGATGTACTGCCATACGTCCAGCTCGGTCCAGTTGGACAGCGGGAACACCCGGACGTGCTCACCGGGCGCGTGCCGGCCGTTGTAGAGCTGCCACAGCTCGGGGCGCTGGCGGCGCGGGTCCCACTGCGAGAACTCGTCGCGCAGCGAGAACACCCGCTCCTTGGCGCGGGCCTTCTCCTCGTCACGGCGTCCGCCGCCGAACACCGCGTCGAAGCGGTGCCGCTGGATCGCCTCGGTCAGTGGCACTGTCTGGAGCGGATTACGGGTGCCGTCGGGCCGTTCGCGGAGGGTGCCCGCGTCGATGTACTCCTGCACGGACGCGACCAGGAGCCGCAGTCCGTGCCGGGCCACCGTGCGGTCGCGGTATTCGAGGACCTCGGGGAAGTTGTGGCCCGTGTCGACGTGCAGCAGGGTGAAGGGGACGGCGGCGGGCGTGAACGCCTTCAGCGCGAGGTGCAGCATGACGATGGAGTCCTTGCCGCCGGAGAACAGGATCACCGGCCGCTCGAACTCACCCGCCACCTCACGGAAGATGTGCACCGCCTCGGACTCCAGGGCGTCCAGGTGCGACAGCGCGTACGGGCTGTCGGTGTCGCCGGAGACGGTGGCCACGGTCGTCGTCATGAGAGACCCCTCTCGATGAGCAGCGCGTGCAGCGCCGCCGCGGACTCGTGCACGGTCTGGTGCTGCGACTCGATGCGCAGATCGGGCGACTCGGGTTCCTCGTACGGGTCGTCGACACCGGTGAGCCCGGAGATCTCACCCGCCGCCTGCTGGGCGTACAGCCCCTTCACATCGCGTACGGAGCACACGTCGACCGGTGTGGCCACATGCACCTCGATGTACGCGGTGCCCTCGCTCTGGTGACGCTTGCGTACCGCGTCCCGGCTGTCCGCGTAGGGCGCGATCACCGGCACCAGGGCCAGCACGCCGTTGCTCGCGAGGAGTTCGGCCACGAAACCGATGCGCTGGACGTTGGTGTGCCGGTCCTCGCGGCTGAAGCCGAGGCCCGCCGAGAGGAAGGTACGGATCTCGTCGCCGTCGAGTACCTCGACGCGGCGGCCCGCGTCCCGCAGCCGGTCCGCCAGTTCATGGGCGATGGTGGTCTTGCCCGCGCTGGGCAGACCGGTGAGCCAGACCGTGGCACCGGTCACCTGGTTCCCTCCCGTCGTCGCTGCCGTCGCTTCCGTGGTCATCAGCCGTGCAGCCCGCATTCCGTCTTGCCGCGCCCGGCCCAGCGGCCGGCGCGCGCGTCCTCGCCCGCCAGCACCCTGCGGGTGCAGGGCGCGCAGCCCACGGACGCGTAACCGTCCATCAGGAGCGGGTTGGTGAGGACCCCGTGCTCGGCGACGTACGCGTCGACGTCGTCCTGGGTCCAGCGGGCGATCGGCGAGATCTTGACCTTGCCGCGCTTCTCGTCCCAGCCGACGACCGGCGTGTTCGCGCGGGTCGGCGACTCGTCGCGGCGCAGGCCCGTCGCCCAGGCCCGGTATCCGGTGAGGCCCTCTTCGAGGGGCTTGACCTTGCGCAGCGCGCAGCACAGGTCGGGGTCGCGGTCGTGCAGCTTCGGACCGTACGCGGCGTCCTGCTCGGCGACGGTCTGGCGGGGCGTGAGGGTGAGGACGTTGACGTCCAGCACGGCCTCCACGGCGTCCCGGGTGCCGATGGTCTCGGGGAAGTGGTAGCCGGTGTCGAGGAAGACGACGTCCACGCCGGGGAAGACGCGGGACGCGAGGTGTGCGACGACCGCGTCCTCCATCGAGGAGGTGACGCAGAAACGCCGTCCGAAGGTGTCGGCCGCCCAGCGCAGGATGTCGAGCGCGGACGCCTCTTCGAGGTCCCGGCCCGCCTGCTCGGCGAGTTCCCTGAGGTCGGTGCTGTCGTGCGTGACGGTCATATCTCGTCCCCTCCACTGTCCTGGCGCCGAAGCCCCCGGGCGAGCAGCCCGAGGAACTTCACCTGGAATGCGCGATTGCATGCCGCGCATTCCCAAGCACCGTGAACACCTTCGACGGCTTCACTGGGACGCAGGTCCTCGTCGCCGCAGTAGGGGCAATAGAAGGGAGCCGCCCTCTCGCTCACGACAGGGCCTCCCCTCTTTTTGAGGCTCGGTTCGCCTCCGGGGCGCAGATGCCTCCGTCGACGGTCGACCGTGCTCGGCCACTCGTTCCTCGCAGCCTCCGCGCGCTCTCCCTTTCGACGGAGGCGCGCCCCTTCGGCTCACTCGCCGAGCTCACGACAGGGCCTCCTCGGAAGCGCGGAGCGCCCACGTGGCGAAGCGTTCGCCGTTCTCCCGTTCGGCCTGGAACCGCTTGAGGACCCGCTCGACATAGTCCGGCAGTTCGTCCGACGTGACCTTCAGACCGCGCACCTTGCGGCCGAACCCGGCCTCCAGGCCGAGCGCGCCGCCGAGGTGGACCTGGAAGCCCTCGACCTGGTTGCCGTCCTGGTCGAGCATCAACTGGCCCTTGAGACCGATGTCGGCGACCTGGATACGGGCGCAGGCGTTCGGGCAGCCGTTGATGTTGATGGTGATCGGCTCGTCGAACTCCGGGATGCGGCGCTCCAGTTCGTCGATGAGCGAGGCACCGCGCGCCTTGGTCTCGACGATCGCGAGCTTGCAGTACTCGATGCCGGTGCAGGCCATCGTGCCGCGCCGGAACGGGGACGCGTTCACCTTGAGGTCCAGCGACTCCAGGGCCGCCACCAGCGACTCGACCCGGTCCTCGGCGACGTCGAGCACGATCATCTTCTGCTCGGCCGTGGTGCGCACCCGGCCCGAGCCGTGCGCGTCGGCGACCTCGGCGATCTTCGTCAGCGTGGTGCCGTCCACACGGCCCACGCGCGGCGCGAACCCGACGTAGAACCGGCCGTCGTTCTGCCGGTGCACGCCCAGGTGGTCGCGCCAGGTGCCGGCGGGCTGCTGCGGCGCGGGTCCGTCGGTGAGCTTGCGCTGGAGGTACTCGTCCTCCAGGACCTGGCGGAACTTCTCCGGGCCCCAGTCGGCGACCAGGAACTTCAGCCGGGCGCGGGTGCGCAGCCGCCGGTAGCCGTAGTCGCGGAAGATGCCGATGACGCCGCCGTAGACGTCGGGGACCTCGTCGAGCGGGACCCAGGCGCCCAGGCGTACACCGAGCTTCGGGTTGGTGGACAGGCCGCCGCCGACCCACAGGTCGAAGCCGGGGCCGTGCTCGGGGTGGTCGACGCCGACGAAGGCGATGTCGTTGATCTCGTGCGCCACATCGAGCTGCGGGGACCCGGAGATCGCGGTCTTGAACTTGCGCGGCAGATTGGAGAAGTCCGGGTTGCCGATGAAGCGGCGCTGGATCTCGTCGATCGCGGGCGTGCCGTCGATGATCTCGTCCTCGGCGATCCCGGCGACCGGGGAGCCGAGGATGACGCGCGGGGTGTCGCCGCACGCCTCGGTGGTGGACAGCCCGACGGCTTCCAGCCGCTGCCAGATCTCCGGGACGTCCTCGATCCGGATCCAGTGGTACTGGACGTTCTGCCGGTCGGTGATGTCGGCGGTGCCGCGGGCGAACTCCTGCGAGATCTCACCGATCACCCGCAGCTGCTCGGTGGTGAGCCGGCCGCCGTCGATACGGACCCGCAGCATGAAGTACTTGTCGTCCAGCTCCTCCGGCTCCAGGATGGCGGTCTTGCCGCCGTCGATCCCGGGCTTGCGCTGGGTGTAGAGACCCCACCAGCGCATCCGGCCGCGCAGATCGTTCGGGTCGATCGAGTCGAAGCCCGTCTTGGAGTAGATCGTCTCAATGCGTGTCCGCACATTGAGACCGTCGTCGTCCTTCTTGAACTGCTCGTTGCCGTTGAGCGGGGTGTAGTGCCCCACGGCCCACTGGCCCTCGCCGCGGTGACGGCTCACCTTGCGGCGGGGCGCGGCTGCGCCAGGCTTCTGCGGCGTTGCGGCCATGGGTATTCGTCCTCCGGGACAGGCAGGAATGCGGCTCTGACTCGCGCATACGGAGAGGGCACGGAGGGCGGAGCCCATCCGTGCGCCACGGTGCGCGAGGATGCGTCTGAGAAAGGGGAAACGGCGGTGCTGGAGAGATCAGCTCGCCGGACAGATGGCGCTGGACATGCGGCCGAGGTCGACGTGTCGCCGACTCACCAAGGCAATTCCAGCTCTGGACATGACGGAAGCGTGTCACGGCGGTCTCGGGGCAGTCCACCATTATCCATCATGTGGACACCCTTGTCCCGAATGGTGGGACAAGGGTGGTGTCGGTCACACCGGGGTTTCCCGGCGGCGAAACCGGGTTCCCCCGGGGTGGCGGTGCGGCCCGCCGCTGCTCAGGCGCCCGGCCAGGGTCCCGGCGTCGCCACCTCCGGCTCCTCCTCGACCTTCGTGTCGAACAGCTGGAAACCGCGCCGCAGGTAGTTGTCCATCGCGTGCTCACCGTCCTTGCTGCACGTATGCAGCCAGACCCGTTTGGTCGGGGGCAGATTCGGCCACCGCTCCGCCAGGTCCCACGCCCGCGCCACCCCGTACGACAGCAGATGCCCGCCGATACGGCGGCCCCGGAACGCGGGGACCAGTCCGAAGTAGACGATCTCGACCGCGCCCTCTTCCTGCGCCTGCATCTCCACATACCCGGCCGGCGTCCCGTGGTCGTACGCGACCCAGGTCTCGGTGCCCGGCCGGGTCAGCGCCTCCTCCCACTGCGCGTACGTCAGCGCGAGCCGGTCCGTCCAGCGGATGTCCTGGCCGACGGCCGTGTAGAGATAGCGGCTGAACTCCGGCGAGGGAACGCCGGCCCGGACGACCGTCACCTCTCCGGGGGGTGCCGTCGCCGGGCGCAGATCGGCCGGCGAGGTCTGCTCAAGGGACCAGGTGGTCACAGTGATGCTCATGCGGGCCAGGGAACCACGGGCGGACCTCCCGGTTCAAAATGACCGGGCACGCAGTACCGCCGGGGCCGTCGAGTGCGGCAACAAGTCCGCCGGGTACGCGGGCAGCACCGTCTCGACCTCCGTGTCCTCGCGGAACCGGTACGGACGGTGCTCGATGAGGCCGCCCAGATAACGGCGTACCCGCGACAGCTCCGCCCGGACCGTCACCCGGCGCTCCGGGTCCCCGAACAGGTCGTCGGCCAGCTCCGCCGCGCTGCGCCCCCCGCGGTGCGCCGCGAGGAGATACAGCAGCTCCGCGTGGCGCGGGCTCAGCTCATGCGTCCAGTCGCCCGCCCCGCCCGACACGGTCACCGACCAGCGCCGCCGCCCGCTCACGTCGAGCACCACCCGCGTCACCGCCCGCCGCCGCTCCTCCGCGTCGCCCGGCCCGTCCACCCGTACCAGCCAGCCGCCCGGCAGCGCCTCCACCGCGCACCCGCCGAGCGACGGCAGCCAGGCGCGGCCCACCGCAAGACCGCGCGGCAGCGCCAGCCGGTCCACCGGGGCCATCCCGGTCACCGCCGCCGTCCAGCCGTGCGCGTCCACCGCGATCGCCCGGCCGCCGATCCGGGCGAGCACCGGCGCCGCCACCGACCGCAGCCGATCGAGCGCCGCCCGATGCCGCTCCCGCAGCCGGGCCTCCGCGAGCTTCGCGACCGTCGCGACCAGCGCCAGCGTCGCCGGATGCATCGTGCCCAGCGGCCCGCTCACGTCCACCACACCGAGCAGCCGCCCGTCCCTCGGGTCCGCTATCGGCGCGCCCGCACACGTCCAGGGATGATGCGTCCGTACGAAGTGCTCCGCCGAGAACACCGACACCGGGCGGCGCACCACCAGCGGCGTCCCCACACCGTTCGTGCCGACCACCGACTCGGCCCAGTCCGCGCCCGGTTCGAAACCGAGCAGGTCCGCCTTCCGCAGCACCGCCGCGTTGCCCTCACGCCACAGCACCCGGCCCTCCGCGTCGCACACCACGACGATGTGCTGCGCCTCGTCCGCCACCGACATCAGCCCCTCACGCAGCACCGGAAGGACCTCGCGCAGCGGCGAGCGCCGCCGCCGCTCCGCCAGGTCGTCCGGGCTCAGCAGCCCCGACCGGTGGTCGTGGTCGGGGTCCACACCCCCGCGCAGCATCCGGCTCCACGACTCGCCGATCACTCGGCGCGGCACGGCGGGCGACCGCTTCCCGGTCAGCGCCGCGGCGCGTATCTCCTTCAGCAGCCGGGCGGCGCGTGCCGCGTCCACGGCGGCGAGCTTCGTCACATCGAACGGTGACGTCGTCACTGGGTACTCCCCGATCCCGAGCGGAGACGTTGCAAGAGGCGTTGCAACCTCTTGCAACTCTGGTGAACGGCCCCTCGTTGCCGGAGGCTTGGCGCGGCGCCGCTCGTTCCGGGCGCAGGCTCCTGTTACGGAGCCAAGTGCGGGGGTGGTGCCGTGTCGGCGCAGCACCACCCCTGTGGCGTACGCCCCTCGGCGCCCCTTGCTTGTCCACTCCTCTTACTGCTCTGCGCCACGTGCCGCTTGTCTGTGTCTCTCACTCGACAGGTCGCGCGCGCTCCACCACGGACGCCAGGTCGAGGCTGTGCGGCAGCGTGCCGAACGCCGAGCCCCAGTCCCCGCCGAGCCGGGAAGCGCAGAACGCGTCGGCGACCTCGGACGGCGCGTACCGCACCAGCAGGGAGCCCTGGAGCACCAGCGCCATCCGCTCCACCAGCCGCCGCGCCCGCGCCTCCACGCCCTCCAGATCGGCGAGTTCGGTCAGCAGGTCCTTGATCGCGCCGTCCAGGCGGTGATCGGCGCCGCGCGCGGCACCGACCTCGTTCAGGAACGCGTTCAGGGACTGCGGCTCACGTTGCAGGGCGCGCAGGACGTCCAGTGCCTGGACATTGCCCGAGCCCTCCCAGATCGAGTTCAGCGGCGCCTCGCGCAGCAGCCGGGGCATGCCCGACTCCTCCACGTACCCATTGCCGCCCAGGCACTCCAGGGCCTCCGCCGTGACCGGCGTGCACCGCTTGGTCACCCAGTACTTGGCGGCCGGCACCGCGAGCCGCAGCAGTGCCCGCTCCTGCTCGTCGCCCTCGGCCGCACGGTCGTAGGCCGCCGCCAGGCGCAGCGCCAGCGTCGTCGCCGCCTCGGACTCCAGCGCCAGATCCGCCAGGACGTTACGCATCAGCGGCTTGTCGATGAGCCGCCCGCCGAACGCCTCCCGGTAGGTGCAGTGGTGCACCGCCTGCGCGACGGCCTGACGCATCAGCGACGCCGAACCGATCACACAGTCGAGCCGGGTCGCCGCGACCATGTCGATGATCGTGCGCACCCCCCGGCCCTCGTCACCGACCCGGCGCCCCCAGGTCCCGTCGAACTCGACCTCGGCCGACGCGTTCGACCGGTTGCCCAGCTTGTCCTTCAGCCGCTGGATCGCGAACACATTGCGTGAGCCGTCCGCGAGGACCCGGGGCACCAGGAAGCAGGTCAGCCCCTCATCGGCCTGCGCGAGCACCAGGAAACCGTCCGACATCGGCGCCGAACAGAACCACTTGTGCCCGGTCAGCGCGTAGGTCCCGGTCTCCGCGAGCGCCCGCGCGACCGTCGTGTTGGCGCGTACGTCGCTGCCGCCCTGCTTCTCCGTCATGCCCATCCCGAAGAGCACACCGGCCTTGCGCGCGGCGGGCCGCAGGCCCTCGTCGTAGATCCGCGAGGTCAGCCGGGGCTCCCACTCGGCGGCCAGCTCCGGGTCGGCGCGCAGCGCGGGCACCGCCGCGTGCGTCATCGACAGCGGGCAGCCGTGGCCCGCCTCGACCTGCGACCACACCAGGAACGCCGCCGCCCGCCGCACATGGCCCCCCGGCCGCGACCAGGCGGCCGTCAGGCCCGCCGATACGCCCTTGCCGAGCAGCCGGTGCCACGCCGGATGGAAGTCGACCTCGTCGATCCGGTGGCCGTAGCGGTCGTGGGTGCGCAGCTTCGGTGGGTTCTCGTTCGCCTGGAACCCCCACTCCTGCGCCTGCGCGGAACCCGCGGTGCGGCCCAGCTCCGACAACTCGGTCCGCGCCTCGTCCAGAAGACCCGGATCGAGATGCCGCCCGACGGCCTCGGACAGGGCCCGGTCGGCGGCAAAAACGTCATATCCGACCAGCGAAGGAGCCTGGTTGGTCACTGTGTGGGTGGTCGCTGCCATGCCGCTACGGTAAGGAGGTGCACCAGGCAAAAGAAACACCTGAGCGGTCTGTCGGCCGTCTTCACCGGGCTCGCGCCCTCTACCGGAACGTGTCGATGCGCAGGACCGCCTGGCTGCTGCTCAAGGACACCGTCAACTCGTGCATGGAGTACCGGATCCTCGGTCTGGCCGCCGAAGCCGCCTTCTTCACGCTGCTCTCCGTACCACCGCTGCTCCTGAGCCTCATCGGCCTCTTGGGTTACGTGGACGACTGGACCGGTGCCAGCACCATCGCCAGCCTCCAGACCAACCTTCTGGAGGCGTCCCGGACCGTCCTGTCCGACCAGGGCGTCCGTGAGATCGCCCAGCCGATCCTCGAAGACGTGATGAAGGGCGGCCGGCCCGACATCATCTCGATCGGATTCCTGTTCGCCCTGTGGTCGGGATCGCGCGCGGTGAACGTCTTCATCGACACCATCACCGTGATGTACGGACTCGACGGCGCCCGCGGCATCGTCAAGACCCGCCTGCTCGCCTTCCTCCTCTTCCTGGTGGCGCTGGTGATCGGTTCGATCGCGCTGCCGCTGATGGTCGCGGGGCCGGACGCCGTCGTGTCGATCGTGCCGTGGTCGGCGACGGTGGTGCAGATCCTGTACTGGCCTGTCGTGATCGTGCTCTCGGTGGTCTTCCTGACGACGCTCTACCACGTGTCCGTGCCGGTCCGCTCGCCGTGGCTGGAGGACGTGCCCGGCGCCCTGGTCGCCCTCGCCATGTGGGTCCTGGGCTCCTTCCTGCTCCGGATCTATCTGACCAGCACCGTCGAAGGCCCCACGATCTACGGCTCGTTGGCCGCGCCCGTCGCCGTACTCCTGTGGATCGGCGTGTCCGCCTTCGCGGTCCTCGTGGGCGCCGCCGTCAACGCCGCCATCGACCGCGTCTGGCCGTCCCTGGCGATCGCCGCCGCGCGTGCCACACAGGAACGGCTGCGGCAGGCCCAGGCCGCCGAGTACGTGGCACGGGCGGCGGCCTGGCGGCGGCACGGTGGCGCCGCGTACTCCGACTACGCCGAGTACGGGGCCGGCGGGGACGACGCCGACTACGCGGACTACTCCGCCGACGACGATGACGCCGATGTGGACATGCCGTCCGAATTCCCGGAACGCTGGTCGAAGTTCCTGCCGCCGGACGACGTCGGCTCCCGCCTGCGGACCCATGTCAAACGCGGCGGCGACCATCCTGCGGTGCCGCATGAGGATCCCTCGCGGGGGTCCAACGGCGGGTCGGGCGCGCAGCCGCGGGGGTGAGCGGGTGCCGGGGTTCCCCCGGCCCGGGGCCGACCGCCCGAACGAACGTTTACGCTGATCGGTATGGACGCCCTCGCCGGCCTGCTGGAAGGGCCACGCGCGCGTGGTGCCTTCATGATCCGTGCGTGCTTCGATCCGCCGTGGTCCGTCCGGGTCGAGGACCGTGCCCCGCTCTCCCTGATGGCCATGGCCCGCGGTGAGGCATGGGTGGTGCCGGACGCCGGTGAACCCTTCCTCCTGCGCCCCGGTGACGTGGCCCTCGCGCGCGGCCCCGACGCCTATGTCTGCGCCGACGACCCGGCGACCGCGCCGCGCGCCCTGTGTCTGCCGGGTGGTGTCTGTGCCACCCCTGACGGGCGGTCCCTCGACGGGGCGATGGACCTGGGCGTACGGACCTGGGGCGACAACCCCGACGGGTCGGCCGTCATGCTGATCGGCACCTACCAGATGCGGGGCGAGATCAGTGGGCGGCTCCTCGACGCGCTGCCTCCGATGCTCACCCTCACCTCCGACATGTGGCAGTCGCCGCTGATGCCGCTGCTCGCCGAGGAGATGGTGCGGGACGCGCCGGGGCAGGAGGTCGTCCTCGACCGACTGCTCGACCTCCTCGTCATCCAGGTGCTGCGGGCCTGGTTCTCCCGGCCGGAGGCGGAGGCACCCGCCTGGTACCAGGCACTCGGCGACCCCGTCGTGGGACGGATCCTGCGCCTCCTCCAGGACGAACCCGCGCATCCCTGGACGGTCGCCTCGCTGGCGGCGAAGGCGGGAGTCTCCCGGGCCGCGCTGGCCCGCCGCTTCAGCGCGCTGGTGGGGGAGCCCCCGATGACGTACCTCACCGGCTGGCGCCTCGCCCTGGCCGCCGACCTGCTCCGGGACGGCGACCACACGATCGCGGCGATCGCCCGCCAGGTGGGCTACGGCAGCGCCTTCGCACTGTCCAGCGCCTTCAAGAGGGAATACGGGGTCAGCCCAGCGGATCACCGTGCGGTGAGCTGACCCGGATATACCGCACCGTTGCCCCCGGCCTGCTGCCGCGACGTCGCCCTGCCAGGCAGCCACTCGCCTCCGGCGGGCTGCGGGGTTACGGGGTTACGGGGGCCACCCTTGCCTCCGGCGGAAAGGGGGGTGCGCGACGCCTCGTATTCCGCCGGACCCTCGCCGCCGGGGCGCGCCGCCGCGTCGGCGGGAACAGGTGCTGACACGTGCCCTCCCGCCTCCGGCGGAGTAGAGGGGTGCGCGACGTCCCGTCGTACCTCGCCATCGCGGCGCGCCGCGGCGTCGGCGGGAACAGATTCCCGCCCTGTGCGGGCGCAATAGGGCGGTCCTGGGTGCCCCCGCCCACACCCTGCGGGACCTCCGCGTCGACCTCGCCGACCTCTGGCCCGCCGCCGAGGTGAACGCCGCCGAGGACCCCGCGACCGCGCTGGAAGCGATCGCACGACGGCGCGCGGCCGACACGGCGCCCCCCGACCCCCTGCTCGCAGCCGGTCAGTCCGGCGCGGCCACCGCCGACGCCCTGGGCCTGGGCGCCCGCCGCCTGGACCGGCACTCCCTCGCCGCGTTCGGCTACGGCCCCAAGACCCTCGCCCGTGTCCTCCGTCTGCAACACGCCCTCGCACTGGCCCGCGCGGGCACCCCCTTCGCGGACACGGCCGCCCGCGTCGGCTATGCCGATCAGGCCCATCTCGCCCGGGACGTGGAGGAGTTGGCGGGCACCTCGCTCACCACCCTGATCCGCTGACCGTGTCGGCGAAGGCTCGGGCCAGTGGGGAGAGGGTGTTCCAGCGGCGTACGGCCCAGCCCACCGGCAGTGGTGGCAGGTCCGGTACGGGGAGGAAGCGGAGCGGGCCGCCCGTGCCCGGGACGTATCGGCCCGGTACGGCCGGTACCACCGCGTGCCCGAGGCCGAGTTCGGCGAGCAGGACGGCGGTGTCCCAGTCGGCGACGCTCGTGTCGGACGTCAGCGGAATGCCCAACGCGGAGAAGGCGGCGTCCAGATGGGCCCGGGACGAGGAATGGTGCGGGAGCCGGATGTGCCGTGCGGCGGCGAGATCGTCGGCGTCGGCCCTGGTCCGTTCGGCGAGCGGGTCATCGGCGCGGACCGCGAGTACCCACGGCAGTTCGAGGACCGTCCGCTGCTCGATGCCGCGTACGGGGTCGCCGATGGTCACCCACGCGAGGTCGAGCAGGTGCGAGGAGAGCGCGTCGAAGCAGTGCCGGCTCGAACTCGCCGTCTGGAACTCCAGGTTCACCCGGGGATGCCGCCGCCGGAAGTCCACGACGGCCTCGGCCATGAAGTGCCGGACGGTCGTCGCGCCCGTCGTCACCCGTACGGAACCGGCCTCCTCCCGCACGAACTCGCCCAGGCGGCGCAGCGCGATGTCGAGTCCGGTGATGCCGTCCGCCGCCGCCGTGAGCAGGATCCGACCCGCAGGCGTGGGGACGACACCGCGCGGCCGGCGCTCCAGGAGCGGGGTCCCGGTCTCGCGCTCCAGCCGCTTCACGCGCTGACTCACCGCGGACTGTGTGCACGACAGTTCCCTGGCCACCGCGCTCAGGCTGCCCGCCCGGCACACCGCCACGAACACCCGTAGGTCGTCAAGGGTCATGAACCCCAAGGTATCGCTTGGGTACGGTGAAGATATCCCGACGATTGACTTGGGTGTCCGGCCTGTTCGATCATCACCACAGGGCCCCAGGGCGGCAACCCGTCCCTCGCCCCCGAGACCGGTCCGGACCGGCGCCCGGGGACGGGGGAGGGGTGCCGACCCACCCGACACGAACCCCCGACGCGACCCTCCCGACGCGACCACCCTCGCCCACAGTCCACCCGACCGCCCGGAAGGACATCCCCGCTGTGCCCACCACCCCACACCCCCGGACATCCGTCGCCGTTCTCGGCCCCGGCGGCGTCGGCGGACTCCTCGCCGCCCTCCTCTCCCGCGCCGGGCACCGGGTCGTCTGTGTGGCGTCGGCGGAGACGGCGCACACACTGCGCCGGGACGGAATCCGCGTACACAGCGGGCAGTTCGGCGACTTCACGGCGCGCGTCGAGGCCGACACGGAACTCCGCGAGCCGGTCGACCTCTGCCTGGTCACCGTCAAACACACCGCCCTGGACGCCGCGTTGGAGCGCATCCCCCCGGCCCTGGTCGCCGACGGTCTCGTCGTACCGCTGCTCAACGGCATCGAGCACCTGGACGCCCTGCGCAGCCGCTACGGCACACGGCAGGTCGCGGCGGCCGTGATCCGCGTCGAGTCGACCCGTACCGCGCCGGGAATCGTGGAGCACGGCAGTCCGTTCACGGAGATCGACCTGGCCGGCGCCCCCGAGCGGCCGGCACCGGTGGCCGCGCTGCTGAACGGCGCCGGAATCCGTACCCGCGTGGTCGAGGACGAGACCACCGCGCTCTGGGCGAAGCTTGCCTTCCTCGCCCCCTTCGCCCTGCTCACCACCCGCTACCGCCTCACCATCGGCGAGGTACGCACCGCGCGCCGCGACGAGCTGACGGCGCTTGTCGCGGAGGCCGCCGAGGTCAGCGCGGCCTGCGGCGCCCCGGCCGATCCGGAGAGGACCATGGCGCTGTACGACGCCTTCGCGGCCGGCGGCAAGTCGTCCATGCTGCGTGACGCGGAGGCGGGCCGGCCACTCGAACTCGACGCGATCGGCGGGGCGTTGCTCCGGGCGGCCGACCGCCACGGCATCCCCGTACCGTTCGCCGCCCGACTGGTAGCCGACCTGTCGGGCTGAGGCCGAACCGTCAGATCGAAGGCCAACCGTTCAGGTCGAGGGCGAACCGTTCAGGCCGAGGGCGGCGCCGACAGTGCGGCGAACAGGTCGACACCGTTCCCGTCGGGGTCCTTGACGACCGCGTACCGCTGCCCCCAGAAGGCGTCCCAGGGCTTCAGCTCACCCTCGTAACCGGCCGCCACCAGCGCGTCGTACGTCCGGTCGACGTCCTCGGGACCGTCGCACAGGAAGGCCAGGCTCAGCCGGCCGCCCGTGCCGGGCCGCCAGCCGGGGTGGAAGGAGCGGATGGTCTCCTCGGTGTCGAGCGCGAAGCGCGGCCCACCCGGCAGCGTGGCCTCGACATGCCCTTCCTGGTCCGCCCCCTCGGGAAACTCGATCCCGAGCCGACGGTAGAAGGCCAGCGAAGCGGCCATGTCGGAGACAACGAGGCCGACAAGATCAAAACGTGGAGTCATACCCCGACCTTAGGCAACGGCGGCGCACTCGGTCTTGAACGAATCGGACACCCGGAAAGTAAGGTGCGGGACATGCCGAGCGAAGAGCCCCGCGTCCTGACGTACTCCAGAACCACCGGTTACCGGCACGATTCCATCCCGGCGGGCATCCGTACCGTGCGCGAGTTGGGCGCGGCCCACGGCTTCGAGGTGGACGCCACCGAGGACCCCACGGCACTGGAGTACGGCCTCAGCAGGTACGCCGCCGTCGTCTTCCTCTCCACCACCGGCGAGATCCTCACCGAAGCGGGCCGTGCCGAGCTGGTCCGGTACCTGGACACGGGCGGCGCCTTCGTCGGTGTGCACGCGGCGGCCTGCGCCGAGTACGACTGGCCCTGGTACGGCGAGCTGCTCGGCGCCCGTTTCGCCCGGCACCCCGCGCTCCAGCCCGGCCGCGTCACCGTCGAGGACCGCACCCACCCGGCGACCCGGCACCTCCCCGCCACCTGGGACCTCACCGACGAGTGGTACGACTTCCGGGCCAACCCGCGCGGCACCGCGCACATCCTGGCCACCGCCGACGAAACCTCCTACGAAGGCGGCGCGATGGGGGCCGACCACCCGCTCGTGTGGTGCCATGGGCACGGCCCCGGGCGCGTCTTCTACACGGCGCTCGGACATACCGAGGAGGCGTACGGCGACCCCGCGTTCCGCGCCCATCTGCTCGGCGGCATCCGCTGGGCGGCCCGGATCGGAGCGGCAGCGGAATGGACCGTGCGGCGACGCCGGAGCATGTGGGAAGACCGGGGCGTGAAGGAAGGCCGGAGTGTGTCGGAAGAAGGAGTGCGGCCGTGACCGACGCCCCCGTGGCGCACACCGTCCACGGCGCCGTGCGCGGCCGGTACGAGGAGGCGACCGGGGCACCCGGTGCGTCCGGTGCCGCGCGGATCGCCGTCTTCCAGGGCATCCCGTACGCCGCCCCGCCCTTCGGCCCGCACCGCTTCCGGCCGCCCGTGCCGCCCGAGCCCTGGGACGGTGTCCGTGACACGGTCGCCTTCGGGCCGACGCCGCCCAAGGTCCCGTACACGGAGGCGTTCGCCCGGCTGCTCGCCGATCCGGTGGTGCTCGGCGACGACTGCCTCACCGTCAATGTGTGGACACCCGAACCCGCGCCGGACGCGCGCCTTCCGGTGATGGTGTGGGTCCACGGCGGCGCCCTGACCCGCGGCTCCTCGGCCGTCCCCGTCTACGACGGCCGCGCCTTCGCCCGCGACGGAGTCGTCCTCGTCTCCTTCAACTACCGCCTGGGCGTGGAGGGTTACGGACTCTTCCCGGACGCCCCCGCCAACCCCGGTCTGCGCGACCAGATCGCCGCGCTGGAATGGGTACGGGACAACGTCGCCGGATTCGGCGGCGACCCGGACCAGGTGACTGTCTTCGGCGAGTCCGCGGGCGCCATCAGCATCGGCGCCCTGCTCACCAGCCCGCGCGCGCAGGGGCTGTTCCGGCGCGCGGTGCTCCAGAGCGGCCCACCGGAGACGCTGCCGCGCGACAAGGTCCGCCGCATGGTCCGGCGTATGGCCGACCGGCTGCGCGTGCCCGCGACCGCCCGCGCGTTCGCCGCCGTGGACCGCGCCGAGCTGCTCGCGGCGCAGCGCGAGGTCACCCGGCGCAGCAGCCCGCTGCTCGGCGGGCCCGCGTTCGGGCTGGTCGTGGACGGCGACACCGTGCCCCGCGATCCCCTGGAGGCCCTGGCCGAGGGCGCCGCCGCGCATATCGACCTGATGGCGGGGTGGACCGCCGACGAGTACCGCCTGTGGCTCGTACCGACCGGACTCGCCGACCGTATCGACCGGTTGGGCCCGATCGCGGTGACCGCCGCCATGGCCCGCTGCCGCTGCGGACCCGATGTGGTCCGTGGCTACCGCGCCGCGCTGCCCGGCGCCCCCGCCTCGCGGCTCGTCGGCCAGATGATCACCGACCGGCTGCTGCGGCTGCCCGTCCAGCGCATCGCCGAGTCCCGCGCGGGCGGCCCCGCCGGCACCTTCGTGTACGAGTTCGCCTGGCCGTCGAACATCCCCGGCCTCGGCGCCTGCCACGCCCTGGAGTTGGGCTTCGTCTTCGACACGGTCGGCGTCCCCGAGGCAGCGATGCTCACGGGACCGGGCGCCCCGCAGGGTCTGGCGGACGAACTGCACGGCGCGTGGGTCCGATTCGCGGTCTCCGGGGACCCAGGGTGGCCCGCGTGGGACGCGGGCCACCCGGTACGGCGCTTCAGTGTGGACGGTGCGCCTGAGGTGGTGCGTGGGCCGCGTGATCGTGAACTCGCCTTGTGGCGGCCCGCGTCCGCGGTGCGCTGAGGGCACGGTCGGGGTTCCTGGTGGCGGCGCCCGACGCTGCGTTGCACGGTGCGGGGGCGCGGTTCGCGGTCTCCGGGGACCCGGGATCGCTTCGGTACGGACGCCGGGCCTGAGGCGGTGCACGGGCCGCGCGATCGTCAACTCGCGTTGTGGCGGCCCGTGTCCGCAGGCCGCTGAACCGGCCTCGCCGGCCGGCTGCTCAGCCGCTTCCCGTCGCGGTGAACACGAACGAGAACGTCGCCGGTGCGACGTCCAGCCGGTAGGGCGGCAGTACCCCGGGTCCGCAGGACGCCGAGCCGATGCCCTGCTGGCCGTGGTCGAGGGTGACATGGACGTGGTCGCCGGGCACCAGGTCCGTAAGGTGCGTCGCCGCGTCCAGTTCCTCCGTGGTCCAGCGGCGGGCCGTGAGCCAGAACAGCGGATCGCCGTCGATCCGCAACCCCCGCCCGCCGTCCGCGAGTTCGGCCCGGCGGACCTCAGCGCGGGCACCGTTCTCCTGGGGCCGCACATAGGGCGTTTGGAGGTCGTCCACGTCCGCCGACCACCGCGCGACCAGTTCCCCGCCCCCGGTGTCCGGATACTTCTCGCCGGGTCCGGCCCCGTACCAGCGGACGTCCTCGTAGCTGCGCGGCAGTGCGAAGCGGATGCCGAGGCGGGGCAGCGGTACCTGCCAGTCGCCCTCCGGCGTCACCGTCACGGTCAGCGCGAGGCGGTGCTCGTCGGCGGTCCACCGGTACACCGTGTCCAGGCCCAGATCGGTCGCCGCCGGGGCGACACGGGTCCGGACGGTCAGCGTGTCACCCGTCAACTCCACGTCGTCCAGGCGGTGTCGGACCCGGTGCAGACCGAGGGCGCGCCAGCGGGCGGCGAGCGGTGGCGCGGGCAGCCGGCCCGTGCCGCTGTCGTTGTCCGTGGGCGCCCGCCACACATCGAGGCGCAGTCCCTCGACCGGCACCGGACCGACCGTGCGCAGCTCGCCGGTGTCCGCGTCGAACGACGCCGGGCCCAGCGTGATCAGCCGCTCCCCGCGCAGGGGCGCGTCCCCGGCGGGCAGCGTGAGCGGCGGCCGGGGTGTGACGACGACCTGGCCGCGCGCCACCGCGTGTCCGACCCTGACCCATGGCGTCCCGACGGCGTTCAGCGCCGTCACCGTCGCGTACGTCTCCCCGGCCGGGCCACCCGGCGGCGGCGCGGGGAGCTTCACCTCTGCGCTCTCGCCGGGCGCCAGCGGCGGTACGGTCAGCGGCCCGTGAGCGAGGGTCTCGCCGTCCACCGCGTACGACCACTCGAAGGTCAGCGCCGACAGATCGGCGAAGTCGTACAGATTGGTGATCCGGACCGTGCCCGCGCCCGGGTCGCCCTCGATCCGCACCGGCTGGACGACCTGCTGGAAGTCGGCCAGGCCCGGCGACGGGGTGCGGTCGGGGAACAACAGCCCGTCGCAGACGAAGTTGCCGTCGTGCGGGTCCTCGCCGAAGTCGCCTCCGTAGGCGAACCCCAGCGTGGGGTGGGTGAGTCCGTGGTCGATCCACTCCCAGACGAAACCGCCCTGGCAGCGCTCGTACGTCTCGAAGAGCCGCTGGTAGTCGGCGAGCCCGCCGGGACCGTTGCCCATGGCGTGTCCGTACTCGCACAGCACGAACGGCATCGCGCGCCTGCGGGCGTCCGACTCCGGGTCGTCCAGCGGGTCTTCGGTGCGCTCGCCGATCCGGCGGACCTCTGTGTGGTCGGCATACATACGGGAGTAGAAATCGGTGTCCGCGCAGGACCGGTCGCCCTCGTAGTGGATCAGCCGGTCCGGATCGCGGGAGCGGATCCACTCGGACATCGCGGTCAGACCCGCGCCGGTCCCGCACTCGTTGCCGAGGGACCAGACGATCACCGAAGGGTGGTTCTTGTCGCGCTCCACCATGCGGGCCGCGCGGTCCAGGAGCGCCGGGGTCCAGCGCTCGTCGGCGACGGGGTTGCCGCGCCAGCCCACCGTGTGGAAGCCGTGCGTCTCCAGGTCGCACTCGTCCACGACCCACAGGCCCGCCTCGTCGCACAGGTCGAGGAACGCCGGGTGCGGCGGATAGTGGCTGGTGCGGACCGCGTTGATGTTGTGCTGCTTCATCAGCCGGATGTCCGCGCGCATGGTCTCCAGGTCGACGGCCCGGCCGTGCTCGGGATGGAACTCGTGCCGGTTCACGCCACGCAGCAGGATCCGCCGGCCGTTGACCTTGACGAGCCCGTCCTCGACGACGACGGTCCGGAAGCCGATCCGCAGCGGGATGCGCTCACCGGCGGTGGTCAGCTCGGCCGCGTACAGGCGCGGCGTCTCGGCGGTCCACGGCTCCACCGGCTGGGTCACGGACTCGCCGGTGGCGACATCGATGTCCAGTTCGGGCACGGTGACCCGGCCGCCGGGCTCGCACTCCACGCGCAGCGTGCCGGTGCCGTCCCGGTGGTCGTAGGAGGCGTGCACGAAGTGGTCGCGTACGGCGCCGGACGGGCGGTGCAGCAGGGTCACCTCACGGAAGATCCCGGGCAGCCACCACTGGTCCTGGTCCTCCAGATAACTCCCGGACGACCACTGGTGGACCCGGACCGCCAGCACATTGCCCTCGGGCCGCAGCAGCGGTCCGACCGCGAACTCGTGCGGGAGCCGGGAGCCCTTGAACTCACCCAGTTCGGTGCCGTTGAGCCACACCCGGGCACAGGAGTCGACGCCGTCGAACCGGAGGTACACATCGCCGGGGTCCGGCTCGTCACCGGCGCTGCCGTGGACGCCCGGAGTGCCGGGCCACTCGCCGACGGGCAGGTCGAAGATCCGCAGATGGTCCCCGGTCGGGTTCTCGGTGGGCACCCGAGGCGGGTCGAGGGGGAAGGGGTAGAGGGTGTTCGTGTACGCGGGTGAGCCATGGCGTCCACCGCCCTGGAGCACCCAGTGGCCGGGCACCGTCAGTTCGTCCCAGCCGGACGCGTCGAACCCCGGCCGGGCGAAGGAGTCGTCGTGCGCGGTCGCTGTGGGGGAGAGCCGGAACCGCCAGGTGCCGTTCAGCGGGAGCCGGGCGGCGTCCGACGACGGGTACCAGGCGCGAGGCGGAAGACTGCCGTGACCTGGGGAGACGTGGTCATGCGTACGCGGGTCCTGAGGCATGGGTCCCATCAGATCTCGCGCCGGAGGCCGATTCAACCCCGCCACGTCGGCCACCCGTTGGACTTTCCTGGACCCGATTGGACTCCTGGTCCCACGCCCCACCGCCCGGTGCGCGCGGCGAGGGGCATACGGTGAGGAACGGGAGCAACGGGGGCTCACGCCACGAGGAGCGAGGAGAGACCATGGGCACCACGGACAGCCGCACCGCGCTGGTCGAGGATCTGCTGGAGCGGTTTCCGCATGTGCCGCGCGAGGCCGTGTTCAAGGAGGACCTGCTGCGCGGCGGCCTCGCCTTCGACGAATCGGCGCTCAGCGACACCGCCAACGAGGCGTCCGGCGACATCAAGCCCAAGTCGTACTTCATCTTCTCCTTCGACCACGGCACCCTTCCCGAGCTGGGCGCCGCCGCGCTGCGCCGCCCGCCGGAGGAGATCGTCCTGACCGGCGGCCCCTACGACCTGCGCCGCACGGTCGTGTCGGTACGGGTCAACCCGGCGTCGCCGTACCGGGTCGCCGCCGACGACGACGGCGTACTCGGCCTCTACCTGGACGGCCACCGCATCGCCGACGTGGGCCTGCCGCCGATGCCGGACTACTACCGCCACACCCTCGCCAACGGCAAGTCGGTGATGGAGGTCGCGCCGACCATCCAGTGGGGCTATCTGATCTATCTGACGGTCTTCCGGGTGTGCCAGTACTTCGGCGCCAAGGAGGAGTGCCAGTACTGCGACATCAACCACAACTGGCGCCAGCACAAGGCGGCGGGCCGCCCGTACACCGGGGTCAAGGACGTCGAGGAGGTCCTGGAGGCGCTGGAGATCATCGACCGGTACGACACGGCGAAGGCATCCACCGCGTACACGCTCACCGGTGGCGCGGTCACGTCGAAGGTCGCGGGCCGCGACGAGGCCGACTTCTACGGGCACTACGCGAAGGCCATCGAGGAACGCTTCCCCGGCCGCTGGATCGGCAAGGTCGTCGCGCAGGCCCTGCCCAAGGACGACGTCAAGCGCTTCAAGGACTACGGCGTCCAGATCTACCACCCCAACTACGAGGTGTGGGACCGGCGTCTGTTCGAGCTGTACTGCCCCGGCAAGGAGCGCTACGTCGGCCGTGACGAGTGGCACCGCCGCATCCTCGACTCGGCCGACGTGTTCGGCGCGCGCCATGTCATCCCGAACTTCGTGGCGGGCGTCGAGATGGCGGAACCGTTCGGCTTCACCACGGTCGACGACGCGATCAAGTCGACCACGGAGGGACTGCGGTACTTCATGTCCCACGGCATCACGCCCCGCTTCACCACCTGGTGCCCCGAGCCGACCACACCGCTCGGCAAGGCCAACCCGGAGGGCGCGCCCCTGGAGTACCACATCCGGCTCCTGGAGTCGTACCGCGCCACGATGGACGAGTTCGGGCTCTCCTCGCCGCCCGGTTACGGTCCGGCGGGCCCCGGCCGGGCGGTCTTCTCGGTCAGCTCGTTCATGGACAGCCTTCAGCCGCAGGAGGCGGTATGAGGGCGCCGGTGTAGGCGGCTTCGTCGTGGCTTTGTCGTGGGTGGGGTCCGTCAGCGCCTGGCGCACAGGGCCGCGTCCACCGCGCCCTGGAGGCGGGCGAGGCGGGAGCCTTCGGCGGCCCAGGTGGTCGTGTAGACGGTGACGGTTCCCCGGCCGCCGGTGGCACGGCCGCCGCCGACCGAGTCGCCGGGGAGGTCACCGCCGTGCCCCCAGTACGCGCCGCCGCAGCTCAGCGGGATGCTCGCCACGCCGTACCCGTAGCGGCTGCCCTTCGGGTACACGTCGCGCCCGCCGACATCGGTCGTGTCGTGCGTCATCCGGCGCACGGCCCAGCCCGGAAGGAGCTTGCCGCCGAACAGGCCGTCCCAGAAGGCGTTGAGATCCTTCGGGGTGGTCACCAGACCGCCCGAAGCGCCGAACTCGTAGCCCGGCAGCTCCGTCGCATCGACCTGACCCGCCCCGGGGTCGGCAGGGTGGACACCATAGTTGCGGGCGTGCGGGCCCCGCAGGGTGAGTTCGCCGGGCGCCGGCCAGTATGTGGCGTTCAGGCGCAGGGGCTTGAGGACCGTCCGCTCGATGTAGGTGCGGAAGTCAGTGCCCGACACATGGCCGATCACCATGCCGAGGACGAGGTAGTTGGTGTTGGAGTAGCCCCAAGCGGTGCCGGGCGGGAAGTCGGACCCGTGCCGCAGCGACAGGTCGAGATAGGTCTCGGGCGTGCCGGGCCGCTGCCAGTCGACCACGTAGATCGGCGAGCAGCCCCCGGCGCGGCGCGTCCGCCCGCCGCTCCTGCAACCCGGGCCGCACGAACAGCATGGTGAGGAAGCCGAGGACATACGAGAACAGGTCGAACAGGAAGGGCAGTTGATGTCCGATGCCGAACAGGGCGCCGCCGAGTGGGCGTCCCGCCAGATCCGCGCCCAGTTCGCGGGCCTGGTTCTGGGCCAGCCCGGTGGGTAGTTGGGGGCGCGGGACGATGTGCGGCAGGGCGGCGGACTCGGCGAGTTGGAAGCACACGAAGCAGGCGCCGTCCAGGAAGACGACGACGAGCAGCGGCGCCACGCTGACCTGGTCGACCGCCACCGCCACCGCCACTACCACGAGCCCCATGAGTACCGCCCGGACACCGTCGGCGGCCAGCATCACCCGCTTGCGGTCCCAGCGGTCGACCAGCGCCCTGGCGGGCAGATACAGCACCAGAAACGGCAGGGTCTGCGCGAAACCCACGAGCCCGGCCTGAAACGGCGAACCCGTCAGCGCGAGCACCAGCAGCGGATACGCGAGCGTCGTGACCCGCATGCCCACGGTCGAGACGACCTGGCCGCTCCACAGGAGCATGAAGTCGCGGTTGCGCCATAACGGCCTTGTGCCGTCGGGCGATGCGAGGTGTTTGGTCATCGCGGCCAGGGTGACGTGCCACCCTCGACGCGTCCATGCCGCCTACATTCCCGCCCGCCACAAAAAGACGTGGCGCCGCCGGACCGGCTCCCCGTACGCTCTGGCGCGCAAGGCGTTCGCGTCATGGGAGCCGTTCGCCCCACGACGACGCGCCCAACGACGAAGAAGAAAGCAGGAGGTGCATTTCGATGATTGCCGACACGCAGGGCAGTGCCCGCGCTCCGTATGTCATCCACACTCCTGCGGTCTCCGGCTGACAGCCACGACTTCCGCGCGCCAACGCGCCGCCGGGACCGCCCTTCGAAGGGTCCCCCTTGTCTTCCTCGTCTTTTCCTTCGTCTTCTTCTTCGTCTCTCTCGTCTCTTTCTCCTTCTGACGCGCTCGTTCCGTACGGGTGGGATGCGGGCTGGGCAGGCGAGTTCTCTCCGTACGCGGCTGACGGGCTTGTCGTCGGTCGGGTCGTTCGGGTCGACCGAGGGCAGTGCGATGTCGTCACCGCCGACGGTGTGGTCCGGGCCGACACCGCCTATGTCACCCCGCGCGATCCGCTGCGCGTCCTGTGCACCGGGGACTGGGCCGTCGTCGAACCCGCCGGTGACCCGCGGTACGTCCGCGCCTATCTGCCGCGCCGCACCGCCTTCGTACGGTCCACCTCGTCCAAGCGGTCCGACGGGCAGATCCTCGCCGCCAACGTCGACCACGCGGTCATCGCGGTGTCCCTCGCCGCCGAACTCGACCTCGGCCGCGTCGAACGGTTCCTCGCCCTTGCCTGGGAGTCCGGCGCGCAGCCCGTGGTCGTGCTCACCAAGGCCGACCTCGTGCCCGATCCGGTGACCCTGGCGCATCTCGTACGGGACGTGGAGACCAGCGCGCCCGGTGTGCAGGTCCTGGCCGTCAGTTCCACCGCCGGTGAAGGGCTCGACGTACTCGCCGCGACCGTCTCCAGCGGTACGAGTGTGCTGCTCGGGCAGTCCGGCGCCGGTAAGTCGACGCTCGCCAACGCGCTCCTCGGCGAGGACGTGATGGTCGTCCAGGCCAACCGCGACGTGGACGGCAAGGGGCGGCACACCACGACCACCCGCAATCTGCTCGTACTGCCCGGAGGCGGTGTCCTCATCGATACGCCGGGGCTGCGCGGCGTCGGGCTCTGGGATGCCGAGACCGGGGTCGGGCAGGTCTTCGCGGAGATCGAGGAGCTGGCCGACGGGTGCCGTTTCCAGGACTGCGCCCATGAGGCCGAGCCGGGCTGCGCCGTACTCGCCGCCGTGGCGGACGGCACCCTTTCGGAACGCCGCCTCGACAGCTACCGCAAGCTGCTCCGCGAGAACCAGCGCATTGTCGCCAAGACGGATGTGCGGGTACGGGCGGACCTGCGACGGGAGTACAAGCGGCGGGGCGCGGAGGGCCGCGCGGCGATGGAGGTCAAGCGGGGAAATTGGGGGCACTGGAACTAGTGCCTCCGGCGGTTGAGCGGTGATTCTGTGGTCGGTGCCGTCTTCGATTCCGCCGGACCCTCGGCGTTGTGGTGTGCCGCCGTGGCGGCGGGATTCCCCTGCGGGAGCCCCCTGCGGGGGGCGGTCGCCCCGGGCCGAGGCGGAGCCCTGGGCGGCGGCGGAATTCCTCGCGGAGGCGGAATCCCTCGCGCAGGCCGAACCCTTGGCCGAGGCAGAATCCCCCGCGGAGGCGGAACCCTGGGCCGAGGCGAACCCTGGGTCGGCGGGGCCTTCGGGTAGGGGTGAGTGGTCCCGCATGGGCCGGATTTCGGGTGGGGGTGGGGTGGTCCGGACCCCCAACCCCCACCAACACGGTGTCCGATTTCCGCCAGACCCCGGCGGTAGCCGTCCCGCACAATGGATGTGTGATTGACGAAGAGACCAGGTACGAGGCGGTGCGGAGTCGGGACGGGCGGTTTGACGGGGCGTTTTTCTTCGCCGTCGAGACGACCGGGATCTACTGCCGTCCCAGTTGCCCGGCCGTCACGCCCAAGCGGCGGAACGTGCGGTTCTTCGCGACCGCCGCCGCCGCGCAGGGCTGCGGTTTCCGGGCCTGTCGCCGGTGCCGGCCCGACGCCGTGCCGGGGTCCGCCGAGTGGAACGTACGCGCGGATGTCGTCGGCCGGGCCATGCGCATGATCGGGGACGGTGTCGTCGACCGTGAAGGTGTCGCCGGGCTCGCGGGGCGGCTCGGGTACAGCGCCCGGCAGGTGCAGCGCCAGCTCACCGCCGAAGTCGGCGCGGGCCCCGTCGCCCTCGCACGCGCCCAGCGCGCCCACACCGCCCGCGTCCTCCTCCAGACCACGGCCCTGCCGATCACGGAGATCGCGTTCGCCGCCGGATTCGCCAGTGTGCGGCAGTTCAACGACACCATCCGGGCCGTGTACGCCATGACCCCGACCCGGCTCCGCGCGACGGCACCCCGCCGCTCGGTGGCGGGCCCCGCCGCCGGGATCCCGCTGCGCCTCGCGCACCGGGGCCCGTACCAGGCCGGCGCCGTATTCGACCTCCTCGCGGACGAGGCGCTCACCGGGATCGAGGACGTGTCCGGGGCGCCCGGGAAGCGCACGTACCGCCGCACACTGCGCCTGCCGTACGGCACCGGCATCGTCGCCGTGGACGAGCGGCCGGGCGGCTCCGGCGCGGGCACCGCCCACGGAGGCGGCTGGCTCGACGCGCGGATCCACCTCACCGATCCCCGGGACCTCACCACCGCCGTGCAGCGGCTGCGCCGGCTGTTCGACCTGGACGCCGACCCGTACGCCGCCGACGAACGCCTCGCCGCCGATCCCCGCCTCGCGCCGCTCGTCGCCGCCCGGCCGGGACTGCGCTCACCGGGGGCCGCCGACCCCGACGAACTCGCCGTACGCGCCGTCGTCGGCCGCACCGTCGCCGAACGGCTCGTGCAGCGGTACGGCAAGGCCCTCGACGCACCCTGCGGACCGCTCACCCATGTGTTCCCCGAGCCGGGCGTACTCGCCGGGGCCGAGCCGGACGGCACCCTCGGCGCGCTGACCGCCGCCCTGGCCGACGGTGCCCTGCGGCTCGACGCGGGCGCCGACCGGGACGAGGCCGAGGCCGCCCTGCGCGCACTGCCCGGTATGGACGCCCGTACCGTCGCCGTCATCCGCACCCGCGCGCTCGGCGACCCCGACGTGGCGCCCCCGGACCGGCCCGTGCCCGACACCTGGCGCCCCTGGCGCTCCTACGCCCTGCGACACCTGCGCACCGCCGGAGAGACGGAATGACGACCCCCATGACGACCCCCACGACCACGCCCAAGGCGGCCTCCGAAGCGACCGCCACCACGCTGTACACCACCGTCACCAGCCCGCTCGGCGACATCCTGCTCACCGGTGACGCCTCGGGCGCGCTCACGTCCCTGTCCGTGCCGGGCCAGAAGGGCGGCCGGACCGTGCGGCCCGAATGGCGTCATGCCCCGGACGCCTTCCGCGCGGCCGAGGAGCAGCTCGCCGCCTACTTCGCCGGTGAACTCACCCGATTCCGGCTGGAGTTGCGGCCCGAGGGCACCGAGTTCCGCCGCCGGGTGTGGGACGCGCTGGACGACGTACCGTACGGCGGGACCACCAGCTACGGCGCCTTGGCCGCCCGGATCGGTGCCTCGCGGATGGCCGTGCGCGCGGTGGGCGGGGCGATCGGCGCCAATCCGCTGCTCGTCGTGCGGCCCTGCCACCGGGTCATCGGCGCGGACGGCTCCCTCACCGGGTACGCGGGCGGCCTCGCCCGCAAGGAGTATCTGCTGGCGCTCGAAGCCGGCGATGCCCCCGACGCTCCCGACGCCCCCAAGTAGCTCAGTCCTCCTCCAGGCCCCAGCTGTGGATCCGCTTCGGATGGATCCTGATCACTTCCTCACTCATGTGCGTGCCCAACTCGTGCGGTCCGGTGATGAGTTCGGCCTCACCCCGGATGTCGACGCCCCGTACCTTCCACGGGCGTTCGCTGACGATGTCGTCGACGACCAGGGCGACCTTCGGATTGGCCGTCAGGTTCCGCCACTTCTTCGTGGAGCCCATCGAGTAGCCGCCGATGAGGATCGTGCCGTCGTCCTGCGGAAAGAACCCGACGGGGTTCGCCTGCGGCTGCCCGTGCGGGTCGACGGTGGCGAGCCGCCCGAGCCGCTGGGACCGCAGATACGCACGTTCGGCCTCGCTGAATTCGGTCATACCGCGAGCCTCGCAGAGCGCCGTACGGCATGCCAGCCGACGGCGCCACGGCCGCGTGACACCAGGGTCAGGGGCTCTCGGGCTTACGGGCCAGGACGCTGACGTACGCCCGCTTCTTCCCCTCGTCGGGCCCCTGCTCCAGCCGCGCGGAGACGACGAGTCCGGCCCGGGTGAGCAGGTCGGCGATGCGGTCGAGGGACAGGAAGTGGAACTGGTACGACACCGGGTGGCCGTAGCCCTGAGCGGGGCGAATGTGTTCGTCGTCGCCGACATAGCCGCCGATGAGCAGCCGGCCGCCGGGCGCGAGCGTGCGGTGGAACTCGGCGAACACCTCCGGCAGCCGCTCGGGCGGGGTGTGCTGGATCGAGTACCAGGCGAGGATGCCGCCCAGTGTGTCGTCGCCGATGTCCAGCGCGGTCATCGAGCCCTCATCGAACCGGAGCCCGGGGTGGGCCCGCCGGGCCAGTTCGATCATCCTCGGCGACACGTCGACGCCGAACGCGGAGACGCCCAGCGTGGTCAGATACGCCGTCACCAGACCGGGCCCGCACCCGACGTCCGCGACCGGTCCGCGCCCGCCGATCCGCACGATCTCCGCGAACGCGGCCAGGGTCGCGCGGCTCAACGGATCCAGGTCGGCCGGGCGCGGAACCCGCTCCAGATAGGTGTCGGCGACGGTGTCGTACGACTCCCGCACGGCGGACAGATAAGAGATCTCACTCATCCGCCGAACCCTAACGACCCCCTCTGACAATGCCGTTCACGATGCACCTTGCTCCCGGGGCGGTTACCCGGGAAGCCCCCAGCGGGCCACCGTTCCCTCGCCAAGGACGGGTGCGATCCGCAGATCCGGACGATCGCCCGCCCGCGTGATCAGAGCGGACTCGCCCTTCCGCAGCGTGATCCGGATCGCCCCCTCCCCGGCGTCCTCGTACCGAAGCCGCCGCCCCCGCGAGTCCCGTACATCGAGCGCCCCCGCGACCCCGTGGCGGACCACGCACGGCGCCCCCGCCTCACTGGTCAGGCGCACCCAGCGTGTCGCGCCGTCCTCGCGCACCGCGCTGAGCAGGAACGCGCCCTGGGTACGGAAGTCGTGCACCACCAGGTCACGCCACGCGGCCGGTACCGCAGGGAAGACCCGGATGATGTCGCCCCACGACTGGCACACCATGTCGTGCAGGGACTGCGCGGCCGACAGTGGTGTCTCGATGACCGGTCCGGACTCCTTGTACATGGTGTTGGCCTGGATGTAACGGCTCATCAGTTGGCCGAGGTACCTCAGGGCGTCGTCACCCTTGCCGAGCAGCGCGGAGATCGAGGCGGCGCCGGTGAAGGTGTAGCCCTGGAGTGCGCCCTCGAAGCCGACCCAGTGGGCCAGGGACTTCTCGATCAGCGCCGTCTCCTGCGGTGTGCGGCCGGTGAGTTCGTACAGCGGATACACGGCGAGCAGATGCGAGTAGTGCCGGTGCGACTTCGCGAAGGGGATGTCCGCACCGATCACGAAGCCGTTGGCGTCCGTCGGATAGGGCGTACGCCGGGCCAGTACCTCGCGCCACCGGGGCGCCGACTCGTCCTCGATGCCCAGGAGTTCGGCGGATTCCAGCAGGGTCCGGCAGCCCCACGTCAGCAGCATCAGGTCGTAGTTGCAGTCGCGGGAGTTGCCGCCGTACTCCGGCGAGAAGGTGGCCGGAAGGTGCAACTTCCCGTCCGGACCGGGCTGGAGGAAGTGCAGATAGTAGGCGACGGCCTTGCGCAGCAGCGGGAACAGGACGTCCCGCAGGATCGACTCGTCCATGGTGTGCCGGTAGCTGAGCCACACATTGTGCAGGGCCCAGGTGAGGTTGCCGACCTCGGGCGTCGGCGGATCCTCGCCGGGTATTCCGACGCCGTACCCCTGATCGTCCGCCGTGGAGCCGCCGTTGATCAGGCGTGCGTCGGTGGTGCGCGGAATGCCGAGCGAGTCCGCGCGGTACGCGGGCGCCATCTCCTCCGTGAGATGGTCCCGGAACTCGCTCAACGCCCGGGTCACGGCGTCGAGTTCGAGATGGTTCGAGCCGTGGATCAGCCAGTACTCAAGCTGCACATTGAGATTCCACCAGGTCGCGGGCCACGGCGTGGGCTCCAGCCACGGCCCCGACGTCGCCATCACCGGCGCGTCCCGGCGGGCCGCCGACGCCGTCTTGTACAACTGGATCCAATAGAACCGCTGCATCCGCGCGTCCGGCAGCGACAGAAAACTCTTGCGGTAGAAGGCCCGCCACCAGAGGCGGTGCGTGACGGCCAGCGCGTCGTACGGCAGCAGCGCGGCCCCCTCGACCGTCCGCAGCGCCTCCGCCCTGGCCGTCGTACGTGGATGGGAGTGCGCCACGTTCACATACAGCGTGCGGCGCGTGCCCCGGGTCGACTCGCGCCACGCGGTCACGTGCTGGCCGCCCGCGAGCAGCGGCTGTACGGCGACCGATGTGCCGTCGACCGTGCTGACCTCGGCGGGCGGGTTGCCTGTGTATCCGCCGGGCAGCGGCTTGAACGCGGCGCGCGGGCTGATCGCCTCGGCCGGATGGAACAGCCACCGGAAACCCCGCTCACCGGCGCTGGGCGTGACCTCGACGGCGAGGACCGACCGCGAGGTGTGGACGAGGGCGCGCAGCGTGAGAGTGCCCCGGTCCGTGGTGAGCGTGCCGGTGAGTTCGGCGTCGCGCAGCGCGAGGCGCCAGTCGAGCGCGGTGATCGTGCCGACCGGCTCCAGCGTGAAGTACCCGATCGGCAGCCGCGCGAGACCGAACAGCGAACCGAACTCGGGCCGGTGGTCCTGCACCTCGGAGTGCTGCACCTGGAAGCGGACGGCCTTCGTGGGCGCGGCCGGGTCGGCGTAGATCCCGGAGCCGAGAAAGCCGTTGCCGAGATACGGGCCCTCGTACCAGGTCGTCGGCATCCGCTGCCAGACGAGGTCGGCGTCGTCGAGCACCGCCCGCCAGGGGTCGCCGGACGGCCGCACCTCCGTCGCCCCGGCCGGCACATCGGCCGCCCCGGGTTCCGCCGCCGATGCCTGTGCCGGAACACCTCCGGCGAGCGCTGCCCCGCCCAGCGCGGTCGTGGTGGCGAGGACGGTTCGTCTGGACGGGCTGGGCATACGCGCCTCCCGGCGGCTCGTGTGCGGCGGCTGAGCAATACGTCGAATGATTCATCGGAGCTATCCCCTGCGGAAAGGTAGAGACGGTGTGACCGCACGTCAACAGGAAGATATAGATCCGATGTGCCGTTACGTATGTGGACCAGGGGCGGAGACATGGACGAGGGTGCTTGCGCGGACACGCTCTCGCGGCCGGGCCTCAGGCCCAGACCACCGCTCCCAGCCACGCCCCGAAGATCAGCAGACACGCGAACAGCTCCGCGAGCACACTCCAGCCCCCGGCCCGCAGCGCGGTACGCACCCCGGCCACCGCATCGCCGTGACTGCCCAGGCGCAGCCGCTCCGACACATAGATACCGCCGATGAATCCGAGGATCCCGCCGAGCACCGGCACCACGAAGAACCCCACCAGCGCGCCACCGCCCGCCCACACCGCCATCCGGCGCGTCGCCCCGCTCTGCCGCAGCCGGCGCGGCGGCAGTTGCCAGCGCACGGCCTGGGACACCAGCAGTACGAGGGTGGCGCCGACGAAGAAGGCCCAGGTCAGTCTGCGCGGGTCCTGCAACGCCCACCACAGCACCGAGGCCCACACCAGCCATGAACCGGGCACCCCCGGCACCAGCACTCCGCACAGCCCGAGCAGCATCACCACCCCGACCAGCAGGAGTTCCCACGCTCCCATCAGCCCAGGGTGCAGGAGAGCGCGTGAACCCGCAGGTCGCGTTAGCCCTCCGGGGTCGGATCCGGCCGCCCCGCCCGCTGCGAAGGCAGCTCCCGCTGGGAGACCGCCTCACGCGGCGGGCGACCTTCCCGGGCCACCCAGTCCTTCTCGTACGCGTGCCAGCCGAGCTGCAACCTGGTTGTCACGCCGGTCAGTTCCATCAGCCGCTTGACGCGGCGCTGCACGGTCCGCAGTCCGAGGTCGAGCTGTTTCGCCACGCTCGCGTCGGTGAGCCCGGCGAGCAGCAGCGACAGGATCTCCAGATCGGTGCCGTCGGGCCCGTCCGGGTGCTGTTCCGTGATGCCGCCGCCCTGGCCCAGGCGGAGCGGCAGCGCGTCCCGCCACACCGCCTCGAACAGGCCCGACAGTGACTCCAGGAGCCCGCTGGCGTGGACGACGAGCGCGGCGGGTTCGGCGGTCCGCGAGGTGAGCGGCACCATCGCGAGGGTCCGGTCGGCGATCACCAGCTTCGTCGGCACCCGCTCCACCACCCGTACCTGCTCGTCGCGGCCGAGCGCGGCGGACAGTTCGAGCAGGCCGGTCGGCAGGTTCAGGACCTCGCGTTCGACGACGACCCGATAGGCGACGCCCCGGCCCGCGGCCTGTTCCTCGGCCTTGTTGTCCCGGCCCGAGACCACCACCGGATTGCCCGTCACCAGGGCGCACACCTCGTCGCTCGCGCCGAGCTGGAGCTGGAGGAACCGCTGGGAGACCGCGCCCGCGCCGGTCACCACCTCGACCAGGTCGTGCACGGCCGGTTCGGCGGCCTGCGCCCGGTACTCCTCGGCGAGCAGCGCGGCGGCCAGCTCCGCCTTCTCCAACTCGTGCCGCTGCTGGGTGAGCAGCGCCCCCAGCGCGACGCCCGGCGGCGCCGCGACCCAGCGCCCCGGGCGGGCCGACGACTGCGCGGCGAGCCCGTGCCGCTCAAGCCGGCGCAGGGCCCGGTCCGTGGCGTCCTCGCCGAGCGTGAGCCGGCGCGCCAGATCCGGTACGTCGGCTGCGCCCACCGACACCAGGGCGCGGTACGCCGATTCATGCACTTCGTCGAGCCCCAGCGCTGCCAGCATGCGGCGACGTCCCTCCCCGAGCGTTCCGTTCCGGTGGCCGACGCCGACCCGGTGGCGGAAAGCGGCCACGGCGTAAAGCCGCCTCGGCACATCATCGCCGTACCACCCGCCTCTCTGCCAAGGTGGCGCCACCGCAGTACCAACATCAGCCCGTAATGCGGTGCTTGGACCGTATTGGCCTGGGCGCGGCAGACCTTGAGGGGAGCGATGCGCGCGATCTCGCGTACGGCCCTGGGTTCGGCGTCCGTGGACCACGCGGGGGCGGGCGGGTGTCCCGTCACTGTGCGGGCCCAACTGACCGTTGCGCGCGGTGCGTTCGTGACACAGACCGTGATCCGGGCCTACGACGTGCGGTTGCGACCGTAGCCCCAGGTCACACCGGCGACCGCCGGGCGGCACTCCCGTGGGGGGTGGGGCCGTCCGGCGGTCTCGCCATGGCGGGTTGTGGGCCGTCGCCACGGGATTTTCCGGATGCCCCGTTTTCGTGCGCGCCGCGCGGTGGACAATAAGGGCATGAGCCAGCAGGGGGACAGCCGCACCGGCCACGAGGACGACTGGTGGGGGGAGTTGTACGGCGACCGGACCGACGACACGGGCCCGGCCCCGACCACCGACACCTTGGACGACAGGTTCAGTTCGGCCACATCAGCCGTGAACGGCGTACCGACCGAGCCCCGCGACGCCCCGCGCCCCCCGGCCGAAGCTCCGGCAAAGGCACCCTCGGGGGACGCTCCCTCCGGGTTCGGGTCGGCTCCGGCTCCCTGGGAAGTGCCGGTGGGGGCCGCCGTGCCCCGTACCTTCCCCGACCGTCCCCGGAAACCGTCCGCCGAGCCGCCCGCGGGTCCGCACGGCATCCTGCCAGGACCCGTCACCGTACCGGCGCCCCGCGCCGACGAGGTCGCGCCGCCGCCCTCGCCGCCCCATCGACCCGCGCCCGTGTACGTCGGGGACCGGCCGCCCACCTACGAGGCCGAGCCCACCGCCCTCCCGCCCGCCGACCCCGAGGACGTCGGCGAGATCGTGGCCGACACCGTGCTCGACGGAGCCCGGTACGGAAAGACCACCCTGCGGGCCGCATCCGTACGCGGGGACTCCGCCCGGTACCGGGGCGAACCCCGCCGCGACGCCCTGCTCACCGCCCGGTTCGGCACCGGCGACGACGCGCTCGTCCTCGTCGCCATGGCCACCGGCGCCCGCGCCACCGCGGGAGCCCACCGCGCCGCCGCCGACGCCTGCGCCTGGATCGGCGGGGCCGTCGGCCGCAGCCACGCCCGGCTCACCGAGGACATCCGCGCCGGGCGCCGCGGCGACCTCAAGTCGGGCCTGCACCGCCTCACCGACCGCAGCCTCGGCAAGCTCCGCGCCCGCGCCGCCGAACTGGGCGTCGAACCCGAGGAGTACACGGCGAGTCTGCGCTGTCTGCTGCTGCCCGCCGACCCCGCGTGCCGTACCCGCGTCTTCTTCGGCGTCGGCACCGGCGGTCTCTTCCGGCTGCGTGACGGCGCCTGGCAGGACATCGAGCCGCAGACCGCCGACACGGCGGGCGAACCCGTCGTCGGCTTCGGCTCACCGCCCAGCGAGACCCCGGAAGGCGACCGCCTCACCATGGACCTGGGCATCACGACACCCCCCAGCCCCTATGAGCCGGCCCCGGAGCCGCCCCGCGCCCCGTTCCGCTTCCGCGCGTCCGTCGCCCGCCCGGGTGACACCCTTCTGCTCTGCACCGGCGGCCTCGCCGATCCGCTGCACGGCGAACCCGACCTCACCCGGCACCTCACCGCCCGCTGGGCCGGCGACGAGCCACCGGGCCTCGCCGCCTTCCTCGCGGACACCCAGGTCAGGGTCAAGGGCTATGCCGACGACCGCACGATCGCCGCCGTGTGGGAGGCGTAACCGCGTCCGCTGTGAATTCATGGACCCAAGCCCTGTCCAGCGAGCGCGAAGGGGTCCGTGAAGTCATGGCCAAGCAGAACGTCGCCGAGCAGTTCGTCGACATCCTCGTCCGCGCGGGCGTCAAACGCCTCTACGGCGTCGTCGGCGACAGCCTCAACCCCGTGGTCGACGCGATCCGCCGCACTGCCGCCATCGACTGGATCCATGTCCGCCACGAGGAGACCGCGGCGTTCGCGGCGGGCGCCGAGGCGCAGATCACCGGCTCGCTCGCCGCCTGCGCCGGCTCCTGCGGCCCCGGCAATCTGCACCTCATCAACGGCCTCTACGACGCCCACCGCTCCATGGCCCCGGTCCTCGCGCTGGCCTCGCACATCCCGTCCGGCGAGATCGGCCTCGGCTACTTCCAGGAGACCCATCCCGAGCAGCTGTTCCGCGAGTGCAGCCACTACAGCGAGATGATCTCCAACCCGAAACAGATGCCGCGGCTGCTCCAGACCGCCATCCAGCACGCCGTCGGCCAGGGCGGCGTCAGCGTCGTCACGCTGCCCGGCGACATCGCCGACCAGCCCGCCCCGGACAAGGCCGCCGAGTCCGCCCTGGTCACCAGCCGGCCCACGGTCCGCCCCGGCGACAGCGAGATCGACAAACTGGTCCGGATGATCGACGCGGCCGACAAGGTCACCCTGTTCTGCGGCAGCGGCACGGCGGGCGCGCACGCCGAGGTCATGGAGTTCGCCGAGCGGATCAAGTCCCCGGTCGGCCACGCCCTGCGCGGCAAGGAGTGGATCCAGTACGACAACCCCTTCGACGTGGGCATGAGCGGACTGCTCGGCTACGGCGCCGCCTATGAGGCCACCCACGAGTGCGATCTGCTGATCCTGCTCGGCACCGACTTCCCGTACAACGCCTTCCTGCCCGACGACGTACAGATCGCCCAGGTCGACGTGCGGCCGGAGCGGCTCGGGCGGCGCTCCAAGCTGGACCTCGCCGTCTGGGGCGATGTGCGCGAGACGCTGCGCTGTCTCACCCCGCGCGTCCAGCCGAAGACGAACCGCCGCTTCCTCGACAAGATGCTGAAGAAGCACGCCGACGCTCTCGAAGGCGTCGTCAAGGCGTACACCCGCAAGGTCGACAAGCACATCCCGATCCACCCCGAGTACGTCGCCGCCGTCCTGGACGAACTCGCCGACGAGAACGCCGTGTTCACCGTCGACACCGGTATGTGCAATGTGTGGGCGGCCCGGTATCTCTCGCCGAACGGCCGGCGCCGCATCATCGGCTCGTTCTCGCACGGCTCCATGGCGAACGCCCTTCCGCAGGCCATCGGCGCCCAGTTCACCGACCGCGACCGCCAGGTCGTGTCGATGTCCGGCGACGGCGGATTCTCCATGCTGATGGGCGACTTCCTCACCCTCGTGCAGTACGACCTGCCCGTGAAGGTCGTCCTGTTCAACAACTCCTCACTCGGCATGGTCGAGTTGGAGATGCTGGTCGCGGGGCTGCCCTCGTACGGCACCGCCAACCACAACCCCGACTTCGCCGCCGTGGCCCGTGCGTGCGGGGCCTACGGTGTCCGGGTGACGAAGCCCAAGCAGCTCGCGGGCGCCCTCAAGGACGCCTTCAGCCACAGGGGCCCCGCACTCGTCGACATCGTCACCGACCCGAACGCGCTCTCCATCCCGCCGAAGATCAGCGCCGAGATGGTGACCGGGTTCGCGCTCTCCGCCTCGAAGATGGTGCTGGACGGGGGCGTCGGCAAGATGGTGCAGATGGCCCGCTCCAACCTGCGCAACGTCCCCCGCCCGTAAGGCAGTTGAAAAGACTGGCTACACCGGACGCAGCCGCAGCGTCAGGATCTGGAACGGCCGCAGCGCCAGTGTGAGACCCGTGTCCCCGGTCTCGGCGGGACTCAGCGGCCGTTCCAGCAGATCGGTCACCTCGGCCCGCGCCACCGGGAACGACGCCGTGAGCGTCGCGTCCGCGCGCCCGCCCCGCGACTCGTACAGCCGCACCACCACATCGCCGCTGCGGTCCTCCGCGAGCTTCACCGACTCGATCGTCACCGCCGGATGGTCGACCGCGACCAGCGGCGGTAGCTCCGGCGCCTCGGCGACCCGCAGCGGCAGATTCAGCGCGAGACCCTCCGCCACCGCGTCCCCGACCCCCGCGCCGGGCAGCAGCGCGTACGTGAACCGGTGGCTGCCGAGGTCGGTCTCCGGGTCCGGGCTGTGCGGCGCCCGCAGCAGCGTCAGCCGGACCGTGGTGCCCAGGCCCCGATCGTGCGGCGTACGGGTCACGTCATGGCCGTACGTCGAGTCGTTGAGGACCGCGACGCCGTACCCCTCCTCGGCGACCCGCAGCCAGCGGTGCGCGCAGATCTCGAAACGGGCCGCGTCCCAGCCGGTGTTGGTGTGCGTCGGCCGGTGCACATGCCCGAACTGGATCTCGGCGGCGGACCTTTCGGCGTGCACGTCCAGCGGGAAGGCCGCCTTGAGGACCTTCTCAGACTCCCGCCAGTCGACGTCCGTCACGAAGTCGATCCGGCCACTGCCGGCCGCGAGCCGGATCTCCTGCGTGATCCGCGAGTCGCCGAACGCCCGCACCACCCGTACGACCGCCCGCAGCGGCCCGGACTCGACCAGCTCGACCGACTCGGCGGCCGTCAGATCGGTGTGCCGGTGCCGGTAGTGCCGGTCGATGTCCCAGGCGTCCCACTGATTGGGGTGATCGGGGTGCAGCTGAAGGAGGTTGGCGGCCGAGCCCGGTGCCAGGACCTCCCGGTCCACACGCAGATCGCGGACCGACGCGACGAGCCCGTCCTCGTCCACGGTGACCCGCAGCAGACCGTTGTCGAGGACGAGGGAGCCGTCGGGGCGGCCCACCAGTGTGGTCACCTCCGAGTCGGGGACCGCCGCCATGATCCGGGTCGCCGCCAGCGGACCCACGGTCACCAGGGCCGACGGCGCCCCGTCCGTCACGACCACCTCGGTCCGCTCGTACGGCGACGCGTTGAGCACCGACGGCCCGCCGGGACCCAGCGCGCGGACCGCGTCGGCCGTGATCTCCTCCAGCTCGGCCAGCACCCGCGCGTAGGTGTCCCTGGCCTCCCGGTGCACCCAGGCGATGGACGACCCCGGCAGGATGTCGTGGAACTGGTGCAGCAGCACCGTCTTCCAGAGCCGGTCGAGCGCGTCGTACGGATACACGTACCCCGTACCGCGCAGCGCGGCGGCGACACACCACAACTCGGCTTCGCGCAGGCGATGTTCGGAGTACCGGTTGCCCTGCTTGGTCTTGGCCTGCGTCGTGTACGTCGCCCGGTGCAACTCCAGATACATCTCACCGGACCACACCGGCGCCCGCTGTCCGTACTCCTCCTCGGCGGCCGTGAAGAACGCCGACGGGCGTTCGATCTCGACCGTCGGTGAGCCCTCCAGGGAGCGCAACCGGCGCGCCTTCTCCAGCATCTCGCGGGTCGGGCCGCCCCCGCCGTCGCCCCAGCCGAACGGCACCAGGGACCGCGTGGCCCGCCCCTTGTCGGCGAAGTTCCGCTCGGCGTGCGCGAGTTCACGGGCGTGGAAGTGCGCGTTGTACGTGTCCACCGGCGGGAAGTGCGTGAAGACGCGGGTGCCGTCGATGCCCTCCCACCAGAAGGAGTGGTGCGGCATCTTGTTGGTCTGGTTCCAGCTCAGCTTCTGCGTCAGGAACCAGCGCACCCCCGCGAGCCGCGCCAACTGCGGGAAGGCCGCCGTGTACCCGAAGGAGTCGGGCAGCCAGATCTCCTCGGTCTCCACTCCCAGCTCCTCGGCGAAGAACCGTTTGCCGTGCACGAGTTGGCGGGCCAGGGCCTCACCGCCCGGCATGTTCGCGTCGGACTCCACCCACATCGAGCCCACCGGCGCCCAGGTGCCGTCCGCCACGGCCTGCCGGATGCGATCCCAGATGTGCGGCTGGTTCTCCTTCACCCACGCGTACTGCTGTGCCTGCGAGCACGCGAAGACCAGCTCCGGGTAGTCGCGGGCCAGCGCGGTGACGTTGGCGAAGGTCCGGGACGCCTTGCGGACCGTCTCGCGCAGCGGCCACAGCCACGCCGAGTCGATGTGCGCGTGCCCGGCGGCCGACACCCTGTGCGCGCTCGCCGACGCGGGCCGGGACAGGGCGTCGGCCAACTCGGCGCGGGCGGCGGACGCGGTACCGGACACGTCGTGCAGATCGAGCGCGTCGAGCATGTTCTCCAGGGCCCGCAGGATTTCGTGCCGCCGGGGCAGCGCCGGGTCCAGCTCGTGCATCAGCTCGGACAGGACCTCGACGTCGAGGATCAGATGCCACACCTCCTCGTCCAGTACGGCGACGTCGGCGGCGGCGAACCGGTACAGGGGCCGGTCCCCGGCGGTCAGCACGTCACCGAGCGGTGTCGGCAGGAAGTCGTGCAGAACGGCAGGGTTCGCCGCCGCCTCAAGGAGCAGCGCGACCGGCTCGCCGCCTCGCGCAGGGGAACCCACCGTCAGATGCCGGTTGCGCGGGTGGATGCCCTTGATCGGCACGCCCGACGCGTCATACAGCATGCCCTCCGCCTGGAAGCCGGGCCCTTCCCCGGTGAAGCCCGGGTCCACGACCACCTCCACGGTGCGGCCCGCCCACGCGTCGGGCACGGTGCCGTCGAGCCGGAACCAGCTCGTCGACCAGGGGCTGCCCCACTCCGTCCCGGTCGTGAACGGCTCGTACCCGGCGGACAGGGCATCGGCCACGGGCACCGGTTCACCCGGCGCGTGCCACACGGTCAGGGTCAGCGGGACGCGTTCGGCGTACTGGGCGGGGCGGACGAACTGGCGCATCGCCCGTTCGAGGCGGCCTTCCACCAGTAGTCGGTCGTCGTGCACGGCGGCTCCTTCAGGTACTCGTTGAGCGACTCGCACAGGTACGCGCGGTACTCGCACAGATGGTCCACCGCAGTGCCTTCCCCGTACCGCCCCGGCACACCCGGCCGGTACGGGATCAAAGGCGCAGGCGTGCGGCTCGCCGGGGCGGGCATGCATCCCGTGTACGTGTTCGAGCAGAGAGGCGGCATCGGCGTGCAGGCGGGGGTCAAGACGGGGGAGAGCACGGACGACCAGGGGGAAGGAGCGAAGAACGGTACGGCGAACGGCACGGAGGAACGTGCGGAGACCGGTACGGAGATCAGTGCGCGGACCGACACGCAGACCACTACGCAGAGCAGTGCGCAGACCAGTGCGCAGACCAGTACGCAGACCAGTACGCAGACCAGTACGCAGACCAGTGCGGAGAACGGGGAACGTATACGGCGGCTGCGGCGGCGCTTCGCCCGGTCGGATCTGCGGGCGGTGCCCGAGGCCCGGCGCGCGGTGCGGGAGCTGCTGAGCCACTGGGGGAGACCGGACGGCGCGGCGACGGCGGAGCTGCTCACCAGCGAACTCGTCACCAACGCCCTCGTCCACACGGACCAGCAGGCGATCCTGACCGTCACGGCGGGCCCGTCCCGACTGCGGGTCGAGGTACGGGACTTCACGGGACGCAGGCCGAAGCCGCGGGTACCGGTCGCCGACGACGGTACGAGCGGCAGGGGACTGTTCCTGGTGGAGGCCCTGGCGGACGCCTGGGGGGTCCTCGGACAGGGCGTGGGGAAGGTGGTGTGGTTCGAACTGGACGGCGCCTGGACGTGAGCGCGGCGGATTCGGCACGGGGATGCGGTTGCCGGGAAAGCGGTCGGGGCGGGGTACGGACCCAGCCGTACCACCGCCCCGCGTCATCGCCGGCTCAGCCGGACCGCCGCTCAGCCGAACTGCTGCTCAAGGTCCTTGAGCTTGCGTTCCAGGGAGTCGAGCCGGGGCAGTGCCATGGTGTCGTCCTCGGCGGTGAGGTCGACGGTCCGGCGCTCACTCCCGGAACCGATCGCCTGAAGCGACGGCCGGGCGCGCAGGGGCAGTTGCTCCGGCTCGGATATCGCGGGCTCCGCGCCGGCCTGCGCACCGCCGGATCCGGCGGTCACGGCGGGCGGTCCGTCGACGTGCGGGAGCTGGCGTCCGCCACCGCGCGGCCAGCCGCGGTGGTGGCCCCGGCTGAGCGCCTTGAGCTGCGCCCGCTTCAGCTTGTCCTGGTCCCGCCTCAGGAGCCGGTTCTGCTCATTCGCGCGACGGTCCTCACGGACCTCGTCGACGGCCTCGTCCAGGGTCCGTACATTCTCCAGGAGCATCAGCGACCAGGCGGCGAACGTCTCACGGGGCGCGCGCAGCCAGCGGACGATGCGGATCTGCGGCAGCGGACGCGGGACGAGACCCTGCTCACGCAGGGCGGCACGGCGGGTCTGCTTCAGCGCGCGGTCGAAGAGGACGGCGGCCGACATGGACATTCCGGCGAAGAACTGCGGGGCACCGGCGTGTTCGAGGCCGCGCGGCGCGTGCACCCAGTTGAACCAGGCCGCGGCGCCTGCGAACAGCCACACCAGGAGCCGGGAGCCGAGCGCCGCGTCACCGTGGCTGGCCTCCCGCACCGCGAGCACCGAGCAGAACATGGCGGCGCCGTCGAGGCCGAACGGGACCAGGTACTCCCAGCCCCCGGAGAGATTCAGATTCTGCTGGCCGAAGCCGACCAGGCCGTGGAAGGAGAGCGCGGCTGCGACCGCCGCGCAGCAGAACAGCAGGGCATAGGAGGCGGTGCCGTATATGGCCTCCTTGCGCCTACGGCGCTCCTCGCTGCGCTCCCACGAGTCGCCTTCGGCGGACGTCTTCTCCTTGGCCTTCCTGCTCCGCGTGAGCACCGCAACCGCCGCCAGGATGCCCAGGAGCAGTACGGCGCCGGGTAGCAACCAGTTCAGCGATATGTCGGTCAATCTCATGGTGTGGGTCCCTCGCATCGCAGTAGGGCGTTTCGGGCGCCATAGTGGCTCAATCCCGGTGCCGCGCTGGGGGTTTCGGTGAAAGGGAACGCCAAGGTGGTGCCGGGGTACGCCAAGAGCAGGCATCTTATCGAACTCACGGTTGAGGTTGGCCAGTTCCGTTCGATTAACGCCACTCTTACGAGGGGTTCACGCGGAAGGAGCCGCACAGAGCCGTGCCACGCGGTCCGCGTCGCCGGTACGGGGGCAGGTGACGCAGGTGTCCTCTGGACGCAGAGTGTAGAAGAGGCAGCAGCTCGCGCGGTCCCGGGTGGGCAGGGACTCGCCTTTCGGACCGGTCAGTGTACGGAAGGCGGGGGTGCCGACATACGGCTTGGTGGTGCCGGGCAGCAGGCCCTCCAACTCCCGTATACCGCGCTGCTCCTCGCCCATGAGATGTGCGATGTACCAGAGCCCTTCGACGACTTCGTCGGTCGCCATGCCCCACAGGGCCCGGCCCCGGCGCCGCATACGCGGGCCGAACCCGGCGAGCACCGGCGTCAGATGCTCGGCGACGGCGTCCCGCACCTCGGCGCGCAGGGCCTCCTCGTCCGGCACGACACGGGCGCCCGGCAGCCGCGCCGCCGGGTCGTCCGGCAGACAGGCGAAGTCCTCGACGCGCACCGCCCAACGGCCCAGGGCGCGGTGGAAGGAGACCCGCTCCGCGGGGAGTCGGGGGACCCTGCGGTGCAGGAACCAGGGGACCGTGATCAGCAGACAGGCCGGCCAGGCGTAGCGGTGCAGACCGAAGCTGGCGACCACGTCGGGGCGGGCCCGCTGCCCGTAGTCCTCGACGACCTGTGCGTCGTCCCGGGCGAGGAACGCGTCGAGGTCGGGGCCGCCCGCCGCGAGCGTCGACACGGGGACCCAGCCGCCGTCCGCCGGCATCGCGTGGCCCGCGCGCAATTCCTCGATCCGCAGCTCCGGGAAGACCTCGGTCAGCCGGGTGTACGCCTCCGTGACGGGAGACACGTCCGGGTGTGCGGGGCTCGGGTGCGGGACACGCGGGGTGCTCGTGGCCAGGGCGGGAACGGTCATGCGGGACCACCGAATCACGATCGTCAGCAGGTAAGGCTAACCTTACCCGAACTGATCGAGGTTTGAACTGTGCGCGGCTCGGCCTATCGTTCTGCGGGTGCGGATCCCCCGGAGGAGGCCCGAATGAGACCACACAGCCGCCAGGGCGTCCCGGACCGGACCGCCACGCCCGCCCCATCGGGAGCCGTCGAGGCATGGGCCGCCGCCGAGGCGCCCCGGGTGCCGCCGCAGGCTTCCGCCCCGGCTCCGGTCCCGGCCGCGCCGGAGCGCGCGGCCCGGGGCGAGCACACCCACTCCGAGCAGCCGATGCCGCGCCCCCGGGTCGCCGTCGTACAGCGGGCCAGTGTGCGGGGGCAGGTGCTCGACGCCCTGCGGACCGCCCTCGTGGACGGGGAGCTGGTGCCGGGCGAGGTGTACTCGGCGCCGGTGCTCGGTGAGCGCCTCGGGGTCTCGGCCACACCCGTCCGTGAGGCCATGCAGCAGCTCGCCGTCGAAGGCGCCGTCGAGGTGGTGCCGAACCGGGGGTTCCGGGTCACCCGGCGCAGTGCGCGGGAGGTGGCCGAGCTGGCGGAGGTACGGGCGCTCATCGAGGTGCCCGTACTGCTCCGGCTCGCCCGGACGGTACCGGCGGCGCGATGGGCCGAGCTGCGTCCGCTCGCCGACGCGACCGGCGCCGCCGCGGCGTGCGGTGACCGGGCCGGGTACGCCGAGTCCGACCGCGCCTTCCACCGCGGGCTGCTGGCGCTCTCCGGCAACGAACAGCTCGTCCAGATCGCCGACGACCTCCACCGCCGAGCCCAATGGCCCCTGGTCTCGGGCCCCCTGACGCACCGCCGGGCAGACCTCCTGGCGGACGCCGCCCAACACGTGTCCCTGCTGGACGCGTTGACGACGGGCGACACACCAAAGGCCCACTCCCTGATCCACACCCACTTCACCCCCACCTGACCCACCACCCTTCTGAACCCCCACCTTGTCCTTCGGCCCGCCGTGGCGGTGGTGCGCTGCCATGGCGGGCGTCCGGTGCGGTGTTCGGCAGCCGGCCGTCCTGGATTCCGCCGGACCCCACGGCCGTGGTGCTCCGCCGCGACGGCGGGATGTTGATCCGGCGGGCCTCTACGGGATCGGCCGCCGCGTGACAACCCTCACCCGCCGCCTGACAACCCCTCCCCGCCGGGGCGGGTTTCTTCCCGCCGCGGCGGTGGTGCGCCACCCCGGTGAGGGTCCGGCGGAATGTGCGACGGCGCCTGCCCGCCCGGATGCCGTCAGGCCCTCCCGCATGCGGTCGGGCCCTCTCCAGTTCGGTGGAGTGCCGGTGGCCCTCCCGGTGGAGGGCGGGCCCACGGGAGTGGGGCGAGCGGGCGGGCCTACGGGAGTGGGGCGAGGCGGGTGGGGATTCCGTCCAGGAGGCGCAGCAGGCGGCCGGCTTCCTGGTGGAGCCGGGTGGCCTCGGGTTCCGGTTCGGTCTGGGCGAGCGCCGCCAGCGCGGGCGCCGTGCCCACCAGGAACCCCAACTCCTCCAGCAGCCGCAGCGATTCCGCGAACCCGTGCCGCGCCTCCGCCAACTCCCCTTCCAGAAGGGCGAGTCCGGCGAGGTGATGCCAGGTGAAGCAGAGCAGTAGATGGTCACCGTGCGCCGTGGCACCGGCATGGGCCCGCCGGTACGCCGCGCGAGCGGACTGCGGCGACTGCGACAGGTTCTCGGCGATGAGCCCCCGCCGGAAGTCGAGGAGAGCCCGACCCGGTGCCCCGGGAGCGATCAGCGCGGCGGCCCGCCCCAGCGCGGACCGCGCCTCGTCCGCCCGGTCCCGTACCCCGAGCAGCGTCGCCGCGTACGCCAACTGCCCCCGCTCACACGCCGCGGCCCCCCGCTGATCGTCGTCCCCCGCCAGCGCCTCCGCCGTCCGCAGCGCGTCCTCGGCCTCCGCCCAGCCCTGCTCCGTATAGAGGCACCGCTCCACCAGGAGCGAGGCCCGCTGGAGCGCCGCCCCCGCGTCGGTGACCGCGAGCCGGTCGAGAAGTGCCGCCGCGTCCGTCCAGCAGGCGCGTGAGCGCAGCCGCCATACCGCGGTCTGGAGTGGATCGTGCTTTTTGGTCGTTCCGGTACCAGACATGGCGGTATGCGCCACGTTGCCCTCCCCGAGCACACCCTTGTGATCCTGAGCCGATGCGGAATCTCAGCACGGATGGGCGCGCCCGGCCAAGGGGGTAGGTGAAGGATTTCACAAAGTCATGGATCACGGAACGCCCACGGCGGTCCCGTGATCCACCCGCCGCACCCTCGCGCGCCCCTTGTGGCGTCAGCTCATCCGCAGTGCCAGGAAGAAATCCAACTTGTCCTCAAGGCGGGAGAGATCACGCCCCGTCAACTGCTCGATACGGCCGACGCGATAGCGCAACGTGTTGACGTGCAGATGCAGTCGGCCCGCACACCGCGTCCAGGAACCGTCGCATTCGAGGAACGCCTCCAGCGTCGGGATCAGCTCGGCCCGGTGCCGCCGGTCGTAGGCGCGCAGCGGATCGAGCAGCCGCGCCGTGAAGGCCCGCCGCACGTCGTCCGGCACGAACGGCAGCAGCAGTACGTGCGAGGCCAACTCGTGGTGCCCCGCGGCGCACACCCGCCCGGGACGCGCCGCGGCGACCCGCCGGGCGTGCCGGGCCTCCTCCAGGGCGCCGCGCAGCCCCTCGGCGGACTGCACGGGCGCGCTGACGCCGATGGTGAGCCGCTCGTCGTCGGCGAGCCCCGCCGTCAGCGGCCCCCGCACCGACCGCAGCAGCGTGTCCGCGAGCAGCCCGACCTCCTGACCGGATCCCGCCTTCTCGCCGTCTCCGGCCCCCTTGCCACCCCCGGCCTGCTCATCGCCCCCGGAGTCCCCGGCCGCCCCGACCCCCGTACCGGACAGCTCCGTCGCCGTCGGCAGCGGTACCAGCGCGACAGCCTCGTCCCCGGTGTGCGCCACCGCGATCCGGTCCGACGGCTCGGGCCCCGCCGTCTGCGGGTCGACGAGGATCTCCTCCAGGAGCGCCTGGGCCACCGGGCCGCCCTCGATCTCACCGCCGTCCCACTCGACGCGTGCCACGACCACCTGCCAGTGCGGCGCGCTGCCGAGCCCCGGCAGGAGTACCGGCGCGGCGACCCGCAGCCGCGCGGCGATCTCGGCGGGCGCGGCGCCCGTCTGCACCAGTTCCAGGATCTCCTGCGCGAGCCGCCGCCGTACCGTACGGGCCGCGTCCCGCCGGTCCCGTTCCACCGCGATCAGCTGGGTCACGCCGTACAGCAGGTCGAGGCGTTCGTCGGGCCAGTCGCCGGCGTCCGCCGCCACGGCGAGCAGCCAGTCCGACAGGACCGTCTCGCGTACGTCCCGCGTCGCCGCCGTGACGCCGCGCCCGCCGCCGCGGACCGGGAACAGCGAGTACACCGTCCCGCCCACGGTCACCCGGTGCGGTCCCCGCCGCCCGGACCGGGTCGCCGCCAGATGCTCGGCGGCGAGCGCCGCGCACACCTCGCCGGACAGCGCGGGCCCCGGCCCCGGCGCGCCCGCGACGGTCCGCCCGGCGGGGGACAGCACCCACGCCCGCAGATCGAGGTCGGTGCCGAGCAGGTCGAGCACGACGTCCGGGCCGCCGCCGGCGGGACCCGAGGTCATCAGCCGCCGGTGCCGGTCCACCACGGCCGCCAGGTCCCCGGCCCGCTCGCCCGACACCTGCCGTACGACATGCTCGGTGATCGTCGCGAACGCCACCCGCTCGTTCACCGCGAACAGCGGCAGCCGGTGCCGGGCACAGGCCGCGACGATGTCCTCGGGAATGTCGCCCAGCTCCGCCTCGCCCGCCGCGAGCGCGGCGACCCCGGCGCCCGTCAGGATCCGTACGAAGGGTTCCGCGTCGTCGGCGCCGCGCCGCCAGGCGAGACCGGTGAGGACCAGTTCGCCGCCGGACAGATAGCGGCTGGGGTCCCGCAGGTCCGTCGTCATCACCCCGCGTACCGTGCGGTCCAGCTCGTCCGCGCCGCCGAGCAGCCGCAGCCCCAGCGCGTCGGTGTCCAGGAGTGCGCGCAGCCGCATGTCTCGTCGCCGCCGATCAGTCGCGATGTCGTACATCTGTTCGATGTCGCACATCTGTGCCCATGGTCGTGGGTGTGGCCGGTGCTTGTGGTTTCCGGGGGAAGTCGAGGGGGTTAAAGGGCCTCACCCTTCATACGAATCTACAAGAGGGAGTGACTGGCCAGCCAACTCCTTCATGGTTTCGGTGACTGACACTGGTGGTGTACGGAGCTGTGTACTGAGCCCACTCCGGCCTCGGGACCGCGCTCCCGGACGCGGGGAACGGCCCACGATACGAAGAAGAGAGCCGCGCATGGACTTCCTTCGCCCCGCCAGCTGGGAGGAGGCGCTCGCCGCCAAGGCCGAGCACCCCACCGCTGTGCCGATCGCGGGAGGCACCGATGTGATGGTCGAGATCAACTTCGATCACCGCAGGCCCGAATACCTCCTCGACCTCAACCGCGTAGGTGAGTTGAGCGAGTACGAGATCGGCGAGGAATCCGTACGGCTCGGTGCCTCCGTCCCGTACACCCGGATCATGGAGGACTTGCGCCGGGAGCTGCCCGGACTGGCCCTCGCCTCGCACACCGTCGCCTCACCGCAGATCCGCAACCGGGGCGGTGTCGGCGGCAATCTGGGGACCGCCTCACCCGCCGGCGACGCGCATCCCGCGCTGCTCGCCGCGGGCGCCGAGGTCGAGGTCGAGTCGGTGCGCGGCTCCCGCCGGATACCCATCGACGCGTTCTACACCGGGGTGAAGCGCAACGCCCTGGAAGCCGATGAACTCATCCGCGCCGTCCATGTCGCCAAGGCCGACGGGCCGCAGCAGTACTCGAAGGTCGGCACACGCAACGCGATGGTGATCGCCGTCTGCGCCTTCGGTATGGCCCTGCACCCCCGGACGCGGACCGTCCGCACCGGTATCGGCTCCGCCGCGCCGACACCCGTCCGGGCCAAGGACGCCGAACTGTTCCTGAACGCCGCGCTCGACGAGGGCGGCTTCTGGGACAACGGCCGCGTCATCACCCCATCGGTCGTCAAGCAGTTCGCCGATCTGTGCGCGGCGGCCTGCAACCCCATCGACGACGTCCGCGGCACCGCCGGGTACCGCAGGCACGCGGTCGGCATCATGGCCCGCCGCACCCTGACCTGGACCTGGGAGTCGTACCGCGACACCGCCCGCGCCACCGAGGGAGCTGCGTAATGCGCGTGAACTTCACGGTCAACGGCCGTCCGCAGGAAGCCGACGACGTATGGGAGGGCGAGAGCCTGCTGTACGTCCTGCGGGAGCGCATGGGCCTGCCGGGCTCCAAGAACGCCTGCGAACAGGGCGAGTGCGGCTCCTGCACGGTCCGGCTCGACGGCGTACCCGTCTGTTCCTGTCTGGTCGCCGCAGGACAGGTCGAGGGCCGCGAGGTCGTCACGGTCGAGGGCCTCGCCGACTTCGCCCGCCAGCGGGCCGAGCGCACCGGTTGCGCGGGCCATTCCGCCGACGGCACCTCGCTCCAGGACGCCCACCAGTGGGCCGCCAAGGGCACCGACTCGCAGACCGGCGAAGGGACCCCGCTCTCGCCCGTCCAGCAGGCGTTCATCGACGCCGGCGCCGTCCAGTGCGGTTTCTGTACGCCGGGCCTGCTCGTCGCCGCCGACGAGATGCTGGAGCGCAACCCGAACCCGTCCGACGCGGACATCCGCGAGGGCCTGTCGGGCAACCTGTGCCGCTGTACCGGCTACGAGAAGATCATGGACGCGGTCCGCCTGGCGGCAGCCCGCCAGGAACGTCAGGGAGAGGCGGTCTGAGATGGGCACCACCGGCACCCCCACCAACCTCACCCAGGGCACCCGTACCAAGGGCGGCATCGGCGAGTCCACGCTCCGGCCCGACGGCACCCTCAAGGTGACCGGCGAGTTCGCGTACTCCTCGGACATGTGGCACGAGGACATGCTGTGGGGCCAGATCCTGCGCTCCACGGTCGCCCACGCGGAGATCGTGTCCATCGACACCTCCGAGGCCCTCGCCCAGCCGGGTGTGTACGCGGTCATGACGTACGACGACCTGCCGACGGAGGTGAAGAACTACGGTCTGGAGATCCAGGACACGCCCGTCCTCGCGCACGGCAAGGTCCGCCACCACGGTGAGCCCGTCGCGATCGTCGCCGCCGACCACCCGGAGACCGCGCGCCGCGCCGCCGCGAAGATCAAGGTCGACTACCGCCAACTCCCCGTCATCACGGACGAGGCGTCCGCGACCGCGCCCGACGCGATCCTGATCCACGAGAACCGCACCGATCACCACATAGGCCATGTCCCGCACCCCAACGTCGTCCACCGCCAGCCGATCGTGCGCGGCGACGCCGACGAGGCCGCCCGGCGCGCCGACGTCATCGTGCGCGGTGAGTACACCTTCGGCATGCAGGACCAGGCGTTCCTCGGCCCCGAGTCCGGGCTCGCGGTGCCCGACGAGGACGGCGGCGTCGACCTGTACATCGCCACCCAGTGGCTGCACAGCGACCTGCGGCAGATCGCCCCGGTCCTCGGACTGCCCGAGGACAAGATCCGGATGACGCTCTCCGGCGTGGGCGGTGCCTTCGGCGGCCGTGAGGACCTGTCGATGCAGATCCACGCCTGTCTGCTCGCGCTGCGCACGGGCAAGCCGGTCAAGATCGTCTACAACCGCTTCGAGTCGTTCTTCGGTCATGTCCACCGCCACCCCGCGAAGCTCTTCTACGAGCACGGCGCGACCCTCGACGGCAAGCTCACGCACATGAAGTGCCGGATCGTCCTGGACGGCGGTGCCTACGCGTCCGCGTCCCCTGCGGTCGTCGGCAACGCGTCCTCGCTGGCCGTCGGCCCCTACGCCGTGGACGACGTCGACATCGAGGCCATCGCGCTCTACACCAACAACCCGCCCTGCGGCGCGATGCGCGGCTTCGGCGCGGTCCAGGCGTGCTTCGCCTACGAGGCACAGATGGACAAGCTCGCGGACCGACTGGGCATGGACCCGGTCGCCCTGCGCCAGCTCAACGCCATGGAGCAGGGCACCCTCCTGCCGACCGGGCAGCGCGTCGACTCACCGGCCCCGGTCGCCGAACTCCTGCGCCGTGTCAAGGCGATGCCGATGCCGCCGGAGCGGCAGTGGGAGACCACCGAGGGCTCCGACGTACGCCAGTTGCCCGGCGGTCTGTCCAACACCACGCACGGCGAAGGTGTCGTCCGGGGTGTGGGCTACGCGGTCGGCCTGAAGAACGTCGGCTTCTCGGAGGGCTTCGACGACTACTCCACCGCCCGGGTCCGCCTCGAAGTGGTCGGCGGTGAGGCGGTCGCCGTGGTGCACACGGCGGCGGCGGAGGTCGGTCAGGGCGGAGTCACCGTGCACGCGCAGATCGCCCGTACCGAACTCGGCGTCACGCAGGTCACGATCGCCCCGGCCGACACCCAGGTCGGCAGCGCCGGTTCCACGTCCGCTTCCCGGCAGACGTATGTCACCGGGGGAGCCGTCAAGAACGCCTGCGAGCATGTCCGCGAGGACGTCCTGGAGTTGGGCCGCCGCAAGTTCGGCACCTACCACCCGGCCTGGGCGACCGCCGAACTCCTCCTGGAGGGCGGCAAGGTCGTCACCGACGGCGGTGAGGTACTCGCCGAACTCGCGGACGTTCTCGGGGACGACGCCGTCGACCGTGAACTCGAATGGCGCCACCGCCCGACCGAACCCTTCGACCTGCGCACCGGGCAGGGCAACGGTCATGTCCAGTACTCCTTCGCCGCGCACCGCGCCGTGGTCGAGGTGGACACCGAACTCGGCCTGGTCAAGGTCATCGAACTGGCCTGCGCCCAGGACGTCGGCAAGGCGCTCAACCCGCTGTCCGTGCTCGGCCAGATCCAGGGGGGAACCATCCAGGGTCTGGGCGTCGCGGTGATGGAGGAGATCATTGTCGACCCGAAGACCGCGAAGGTACGCAACCCGTCCTTCACGGACTATCTGATCCCCACCATCCTCGACACGCCGACCATCCCCGTCGACGTGCTCGAACTCGCCGACGACCACGCGCCGTACGGCCTGCGCGGCATCGGCGAGGCCCCCACCCTGTCCTCGACCCCGGCGGTCCTGTCCGCCATCCGCCAGGCCACGGGCCTGGAACTCAAGAGAACCCCGGTCCGCCCGGAACACCTGACAGGCACCTGACGCCCTGCCCTGCGGGCAGGCGTGCCGCAGGGCGGCACGGGTGGGCGCAGGGCACCCCGGTGCCGGGCAACTCGAATCTCAACGGCGCCCAGCACCCGTAACAGAAACACCGGTACACCACATCTCGGGCCGTCCCCCGGGTCGTGCAGCCGACATCCATCCCAAATCCCGCACCGGCACTCCCCAGGAGTCCCCGGACGGGTGTCCCTGTGAACCTTGGGAGTAGGCAACCATGACCCACTCATCAGTGGAGCCCGGAACCACCGCAGAAGACGCGGGCGCGGGGACGCGCCAGGCGGCGGGCAGGTCCTGGCTCGACCGTTACTTCCACATATCCCGGAGAGGATCCTCGGTCGCGCGCGAGGTGCGCGGCGGCGTCACCACCTTCATGGCGATGGCGTACATCCTGCTGCTCAACCCGCTGATCCTGTCCGGCAAGGACGTGGCGGGGAACACGATGGGGCAACAGGCCCTCATCACCGCGACGGCGTTCGCCGCCGCCCTCACCACCCTGCTGATGGGCTTCGTCGGCAAGGTGCCGCTCGCCCTCGCCGCCGGACTCTCCGTGTCCGGGGTGATCTCCTCGCAGGTCGCCCCGGCGATGACCTGGCCCCAGGCGATGGGCATGTGCGTGATGTACGGCGTCGTGATCATGCTTCTGGTGGTCACCGGGCTGCGCGAGATGATCATGAACGCGATTCCGCTCGCGCTCAAACACGCCATCACGATGGGCATCGGCCTGTTCATCGCCCTCATCGGCCTCTACAAGGCCGGGTTCGTCCATCAGGGCGAGGCCACCCCGATCACCCTCGGCCCGGCCGGTGAACTCGCCGGGTGGCCCGTCCTGCTCTTCGCGGCGACCCTGCTGCTGATCTTCATGCTCCAGGCCCGCGACATCCCGGGCGCCATCCTCATCGGCATCATCGGCGGCACGGTCGTCGCGGCGATCCTCAACGCGGCCGGTGTCATCGACCCGAAGCAGTGGGCGAACGGCGCTCCCGAACTGCACGGCGGCGCGGTCTCCGCACCCGACTTCTCGCTGTTCGGGAAGGTCGAGTTCGGCGGCTGGGGCGAGGTCGGCGCGATGACCGTCGGCATGATCGTGTTCACGCTCGTACTCGCCGGGTTCTTCGACGCGATGGCCACCATCATCGGCGTCGGCACCGAGGCCGAACTCGCCGACGACAAGGGCCGGATGCCGGGCCTGTCCAAGGCGCTGTTCATCGACGGCGCGGGCGGCGCCATCGGCGGAGTCGCGGGTGGCTCGGGCCAGACCGTGTTCGTCGAGTCCGCGACCGGCGTCGGCGAAGGGGCCCGTACCGGGCTCGCCTCGGTCGTCACCGGACTGTTCTTCGCCGCCTGCCTGTTCTTCACGCCACTCACCGCGATCGTGCCGCAGGAGGTCGCGTCCGCCGCGCTCGTCGTCATCGGCGCGTTGATGATGATGAACGCCCGGCACGTCGACTGGGGCGACCGCGCCACCGCGATCCCCGTCTTCCTGACGGTCGTGATCATGCCGTTCACGTACAGCATCACGGCCGGTGTCGCGGCGGGTGTCATCTCCTACGTCGCCATCAAGATCGCCCAGGGCAGGGCCCGGGAGATCGGCGCGTTCATGTGGGGCCTTGCGGTGATCTTCCTCGTCTACTTCGCCCTCAACCCGATCGAAGGCTGGCTCGGCGTCCACTGACGCGCGACGCCCTCCACGCACCCGTAAGGAGACCGAGATGCTGGACATCGCTGACGAGTTGTACCGGTGGGTCGGGCAGGGCCGTGACTTCGCCGTGGCGACGGTGGTCGCCGTGGGCGGCAGTGCGCCCCGGCAGCCGGGCGCGGCACTGGCCGTCGACGCCGAGGGCACGGCGATCGGTTCGGTGTCGGGCGGGTGTGTGGAGGGCGCGGTGTACGAGTTGTGCCGGCAGGCCCTGGAGGACGGTACGTCGGTCCTGGAGCGGTTCGGGTACAGCGACGAGGACGCGTTCGCGGTGGGCCTGACCTGCGGGGGTGTCATCGACATCCTGATCACCCCGGTCCGCGCGGACACCCCGGTGCGGGAGGTGTTCGCGGCGGCTCTGGCGGCTGCGGTGGCGGGCGACGCGGCGGCGGTCGTACGGGTCGCCGACGGGCCCGCCGAGTTGCTGGGCGGTGTGCTTCTGGTCCGCCCGGACGGGTCCCGCGCGGGTGGTTTCGGCGGGGATACGGGGCTGGAACGTACGGCGGCCGGTGAGGCGCTGGCGATGCTGGACGCGGGGCGGACCGGGACGGTGCAGATCGGTGCGGCGGGATCACGCTGCGGTGAGCCGGTGACGCTCCTGGTCGAGTCGTCGGTGCCCGCGCCCCGGATGATCGTGTTCGGTGCGATCGACTTCGCGTCGGCGCTGGTGCGGATGGGCAAGTTCCTCGGCTACCGCGTGACGGTGTGCGATGCCCGGCCGGTGTTCGCGACGCGGGCCCGCTTCCCGGAGGCGGACGAGATCGTGGTCGACTGGCCGCACCGCTATCTGGAGCGTACGGAGGTCGACGGGCGGACGGTGTTGTGTGTGCTGACACATGACGCGAAGTTCGATGTGCCGTTGCTGCGGCTGGCGTTGCGGTCCCCGGTCGCGTACGTGGGGGCGATGGGGTCCCGGCGTACGCATGAGGACCGCGATCGGCGGCTGCGTGAAGTGGGTGTGTCGGAGTGGGAGTTGGCGCGGCTGCGGTCGCCGATCGGCCTTGACCTGGGGGCGCGTACGCCGGAGGAGGTGGCGGTGTCGATAGCGTCGGAGATCGTCGCCGTCCGCCGGGGCGGCAGCGGCGTCTCGCTGACCGGAGCCCACACCCCGATCCACCACGACGAACCCCGCCCGTCACCGGACCGCCTCGACTCGGTCGCCTGACCACGGGCACACGACCGGCGGGGAGTGCCGGCGTCAGCGGAAAGCGCCGGTGTCAGTCGTCCGCCAGCAGCCGTGTGACCGCCCTGCCGAACAGCGTCCGCCCCGCGCGGGCCAGCAAACCGTCGGCGGCGGACGGCAGCCACCGGACCCGTAGTTCCTCCCGCCATACCAGCCGGGAACCCGACATCCCGTGCGCGTAGACCTCGATCTCGGCCCAGCCCGTGACGAAGGTGCCGCGTTTCTCCAGCCGGCACAGGCCCGGTGCCGTCGTGGTCGGTGGATGCCAGGTCACCACGTCCATCGGGTCGTCGAACCCGAGGCGCCCGACGCCGGTACGGGCGACGAAGCGGGTTCCGGTGCCCGACGGCGGGGGAGTGACGACCGTGACCCGGGTCAGCGGCACCGTCCTACTGTGCCGGGGCCAGTCCGTGAGCCGGCGCCACACCTCGGCGGGCGGCAGCGGAGATTCCCGTACGAGCGCGATGAGGGCCACCCGGCGATCGTAGGCGGGCTGTCGTGGCGCGGGGGTGTGCGGCACGATGGGCCCGACCGTATTCGCGTTCCCGGAGGGGTGTCCCATGGACCCTTCACCCTTGCCACCACTCGCACGGCTCGACGCCTTGCAGCGCGATCCCTATCCGGTCTACGAACGGGCCCGGCGCGCCGACGGGCTCACCTATGTCGAGGAACTCGACGCCTGGCTGGTCGCACGGGACGCGGACGTCCGCGAAGTGCTGCGCCGACCCGACGAGTTCTCGTCGGCCAACGCCCTGCGCCCGGACGTCATGCCGTCCCCGGCCGCGCTCGCCGTCCTCGGCGGCGGCTCCGCCCGGGGGGCCGTCGTGCTCAGCGCGGACGGCGCCCGCCATCAGGAGTTACGCGCGCCGATCGTCCGCGCGCTGTCACCGGCACGGGTCGCCGCCGTCCGGCCGTACGCCGTCGAGCGGGCCACCGCCCTGGTCGACGCCTTCGCCGAGGACGGCGAGGCCGAGCTGATGGCCGCGTACGCGCGGCGGCTGCCCGGCGAGGTCATCGGGCGGATCGTCGGCATCGACCCCGCCGATGTGCCCACCGTCGTCCAGGGCGGCCACCGCGCCGAGCAACTGCTGTTCCGGCCGCTCCCGGAGGACGAGCAGATCGCCGCCGCCCAGGACATCGTCGCGATGCGGCACATCCTCGACGCCGCCGTACGCGCCCGCCGGGCGGCGCCGCGTGACGACCTGTGCTCCGAACTCGTCGCCGGGCTCGTCCCCGGCACCGACGACCTCGACGCCGAGGACCTCACCCCCGCCCAGAGCGCGGAATGCGTGGCACATGTGCAGAACCTGCTGCTCGCCGGGCATCTCACGACGACCGCGCTGATCGGTACGACGCTGCTGCATCTGCTGTGCCACCCGGACCAGTGGGACCTGCTGTGCGCCGAGCCGGAGCGGATCCCCGACGCCGTCGAGGAGGCCGCGCGCTACGACACCGCCCTCCAGGGGTTCCGCCGGGTCACCACCCGCCCTGTGTCGCTCGCCGGTACCGAACTCCCTGCGGGCGCACCGGTGTTCGTCGCGTTCGGCGCGGCGGGCCGGGACGGCGCCCGGCACGGGCGGCCCGACGTCTTCGACATCACCCGCGCTCCCGCCCGCCATCTCGCGTTCGGGCACGGCGTGCACGGCTGCCCCGGCTCCCAGCTCGCCCGCGATCAGGTGCGGCTCACGCTGGAGCTGTTCACCCGGCGGCTGCCCTCGCTGCGGCTCGCCGGTGACCGGCCGGTGACCATGCGCCCGACGATGATCCATCGCTCTCCGGAGACGCTGCACCTGGTGTGGTGACCCGGTCGGCGGGGCGACCCGTCAGGGGCGGTGGCGTCAGGGGCGGTAGACCGTGCCCGGCTCCGGGGCGGCGGGGGCCATCAGCTGCGGCACGGTCACGAACACGTACCCCCGCTTCTTCAGCTCGTCGACGATGCCGGGGACGGCGGGCACGGTGCCCCGGTAGATGTCGTGCAGCAGGATGATGCCGTCCCGCTCGGTCCGGTCGAGCACCCGCTGCTCGATCAGTGCCGAGTCCTCGGTCGTGTAGTCCTTCGCGGTGACGCTCCACAGCACCTCGGAGAGGCCGAACTCGCGGCAGATCTCGTGCACCGTGTCGTTGGTACGGCCCTGCGGCGGGCGCATCAGTGTGGGTCTGCGGCCGATCAGCTTCTCTATCGCGTCGTCGGGCCGCTTCAGCTCCTCGCGTATCTCGTCCGGCTTGATCTTGGTGAGGATCTTGTGCGACCAGGTGTGGTTCGCGATCTCGTGGCCCTCGGCGTCCATCCGCTTGACCAGCTCGGGATAGCGCTCGATGTGCCGCTTGCCGAGCAGGAAGAAGGTCGCGGGCACCTTCTTCTCCTTGAGGATGTCGAGCAGCCGGGTGCTGTTCTCGCTCGGCCCTGCGTCGAAGGTGAGCGCCACACACTTCGCCTCACGGCAGTCCACCGTCCCGAACGTGCCCTTGCCGTCGTCGCCGGCGTTCTCGCGGGCCGTGCTCGGCGCGGTCGTGTCCAGCCGTGCGCACCCGCTCATCGCGAGGGTCAGGGTCACGAGCACGGAAAGAAGCGCGGCGGCAGGCAACCTCGACGGCGTTCGGCGCATCTTTGTTGACGCATTCACGTTCTTTCGTGATGCGTACATCTTTCGGGTGGACATGGCTCGAAGCGCGGACAGGAAGCCGCGCTGGTGATGTGCAGGCATAGAAGCACTATACATAGCGTGTATACACCGCATGTATAGAGGGTGTCGGTTCCCCGAAATCCGCCGGGAATTCCCTCGCGCTTACGCCACCGGGTGATCTTTTTGCAGGTCAGAGGCGTGTTGGGGACGTGTCGGGGACGTGGGTGCGATACGGCGTACGGAAGCCGTCAATACCGTGCGGGGCGGCGTAAGAGCCCCGTCAACGCCGGTCGTGAAGCGCCGGAAAGAAGGTTTCCTCTAACCGTCCGCTTGATCCATTTTCCGCCAAGGAGCTAACGATGGCCGATGTGGCCTTCGTCGTCACCGTGATCGCCGTGTTCGCACTGGTGGCGCTTGTCGCCAAGGGGGTGGCGAAACTGTGAGCGTCGAGAACATCGTCGGCCTCGTCGTCGCCGTCGCCCTGCTGGGATATCTCATCCTCGCCCTCCTCTTCCCGGAGAGGTTCTGAGCGCCGACATGAGCCCCGAACTCGCCGGAGTGCTTCAGCTGCTCGCGCTCGTCGCGGCACTGGCGCTGGCCTACCGCCCGCTGGGCGACTACATGGCCCGCGTGTACTCCTCCGAAAAGCACCTGCGTGCCGAGAGATGGATCTACAAGAGCATCGGCGCCAACCCGAACGCGGAGATGCGCTGGCCCTCCTATCTCCGCTCCGTCCTCGCCTTCTCCGCCGTGGGCGTCCTCTTCCTCTATCTCCTCCAGCGGATCCAGGGCGGACTGCCCGGATCCCTCGGCTTCTCCTCGATCGAACCGGCCCAGGCGTTCAACACCGCCGCGTCCTTCGTCTCGAACACCAACTGGCAGTCGTACTACGGCGAACAGGCCATGGGCCATGTCGTGCAGACCGGCGGCCTCGCGGTGCAGAACTTCCTGTCCGCCGCCGTCGGTATCGCGGTCGCCGTGGCGCTGGTCCGCGGCTTCGCCCGGTCCCGTACCGGTGAACTCGGCAACTTCTGGGCCGACCTGGTGCGCGGCACCGTACGGATCCTGCTGCCCATCGCCGTCGTCGCCGCCGTCGTCCTGGTGGCGTGCGGCGCCATCCAGAACTTCTCCGGTATCCACGAGGTCGGCCAGTTCGCCGGCGGCTCGCAGCAGTGGAACGGTGGCGCGGTCGCCTCGCAGGAGGCCATCAAGGAACTCGGCACCAACGGCGGCGGCTACTTCAACGCCAACTCCGCCCACCCCTTCGAGAACCCCAACGCGTTCTCGAACCTGTTCGAGATCTTCCTGATCCTGCTGATCCCTTTCGCGCTCACCCGCACCTTCGGCACGATGGTTGGCTCGGTCCGCCAGGGCTACGCGATCCTCGGCGCGATGGTCACCATCTGGATCGCCTTCATCGCCCTGATGTGGTGGACCGAATTCGCCCACCGAGGCCCCGCGTTCGAGATCGCGGGCGGTGCCATGGAGGGCAAGGAGACCCGCTTCGGGATCGGTGCCTCGTCCATCTTCGCGGTGTCCACGACGCTGACCTCGACCGGCGCGGTCGACTCCTTCCACTCGTCGTACACCGGACTCGGCGGCGGAATCACCATGCTCGGCATGATGCTCGGCGAGATCGCGCCCGGTGGTACCGGCTCCGGTCTCTACGGCATGCTGATCATGGCGATCATCGCGGTGTTCCTCGCCGGTCTGATGGTGGGCCGCACGCCCGAGTACCTGGGCAAGAAGATCGGCACCCGCCAGATCAAGTTCGCCGCGTGCTACATCCTCATCACCCCGGCGCTCGTCCTCGTCTTCACCGGCGCCGCGATGGCCCTGCCGACCCCGGGGAACTCGATTCTCAACCCGGGCGCGCACGGATTCTCCGAGATCCTCTACGCCTATACCTCCGGCGCCAACAACAACGGTTCCGCGTTCGCGGGACTCAACGCGAACACCGACTGGTTCAACACCACGATCGGTCTGGCGATGCTGCTCGGCCGGTTCCTGCCGATGGTGTTCGTGCTCGCGCTCGCCGGTTCGCTCGCCGAACAGCGGCCGGTGCCGGTCACGGCGGGCACCCTGCGTACCGAGAAGCCCCTGTTCACCGGACTGCTCGTCGGCACCATTCTCATCGTCACCGGTCTGACGTACTTCCCCGCGCTGGCCCTGGGCCCGCTCGCCGAAGGACTGGCGTCATGACCCCCCGTACCGGCAAGAACGCACCGGACAAGAACACGCCGGACACGAACGCACCGGACCAGAACACAGAGGGCTCCATGTCCACAGCCACACCCACCCCCGCGCCGCACCAGGACGTGCCGACCGGGCACAAGGACGAAGGGCGCGTCGGCGCGGGCCTGTTCGACGCGCGGCAACTGGTGAAGTCGCTGCCCGGCGCGTTCCGCAAGCTCGACCCCCGGGTGATGGTCAAGTCGCCCGTCATGTTCGTCGTCCTGGTCGGCTCGGTCCTCACGACCGCGTTCTCGATCTCGAAGCCGGGCGACTGGTTCGGCTGGGCGATCTCCGCCTGGCTGTGGCTCACCGTGATCTTCGCCAACCTCGCCGAGGCCGTCGCCGAAGGACGCGGCAAGGCGCAGGCCGACACCCTGCGCAAGGCCAAGACCGACACGGTCGCCCGCCGGCTCAATGGCTCCGCGGAGGAGCGCGTACCCGGCACCGATCTGCGGATCGGCGACCTCGTCGTCTGTGAGGTGGGCGACATCATCCCCGGCGACGGTGACGTGGTCGAGGGTGTCGCCTCGGTGGACGAGTCCGCCATCACCGGTGAGTCGGCCCCGGTCATCCGCGAGTCCGGCGGTGACCGCTCCGCCGTCACGGGCGGTACGAAGGTGCTGTCCGACCGGATCGTCGTCAAGATCACGACGAAGCCGGGCGAGACCTTCATCGACCGCATGATCAGCCTGGTCGAAGGCGCGGCGCGGCAGAAGACGCCGAACGAGATCGCGCTGAACATCCTGCTCGCCTCGCTGACGATCGTGTTCCTGCTCGCGGTGGCGACCCTGCCGCCGTTCGCGGACTACGCGGGCACGCACCTCAGCATGATCGTGCTGGTCGCCCTGCTGGTCTGTCTGATCCCGACGACGATCGGCGCGCTGCTCTCCGCGATCGGCATCGCCGGCATGGACCGGCTGGTGCAGCGCAATGTCCTCGCCATGTCGGGGCGCGCGGTCGAGGCGGCGGGCGATGTGTCCACGCTGCTGCTCGACAAGACCGGCACCATCACGCTCGGCAACCGTCAGGCGTCGGAGTTCGTGCCGGTGACCGGCACCACCGAGGCCGAGGTCGCCGACGCTGCGCAACTGTCGTCGCTGGCCGACGAGACACCCGAGGGCCGCTCCATCGTGGTCCTGGCGAAGGAGAAGTACGGGCTGCGCGAGCGCCACCAGGGCGAACTCGCGGGCGCCGACTGGATCGCGTTCACCGCCCAGACCCGGATGTCGGGTGTGGACGTGGACGGGCGCGAGATCCGCAAGGGCGCCGCCGGTTCGGTCCTCACCTGGGTCAGGGAAAAGGGCGGCACGGCGTCCGACGACGCGGGACGTCTCGCGGGCGAGATCTCGGCGGCGGGCGGCACTCCGCTCCTCGTCGCGGTCCACGACACCGACGGCGCACGGGTCCTGGGCGTCATCCACCTCAAGGACGTCGTCAAGGACGGGATGCGTGAACGGTTCGGCGAGCTGCGCCGGATGGGCATCAAGACCGTCATGATCACCGGTGACAACCCGCTGACGGCGAAGGCCATCGCGGACGAGGCCGGCGTGGACGACTTCCTCGCGGAGGCCACGCCCGAGGACAAGATGGCCCTCATCAAGCGGGAACAGGCCGGCGGAAAGCTCGTCGCGATGACGGGCGACGGCACGAACGACGCGCCCGCGCTCGCGCAGGCCGATGTGGGCGTCGCGATGAACACGGGCACCTCGGCCGCCAAGGAGGCCGGGAACATGGTGGACCTGGACTCCAACCCGACCAAGCTCATCGAGATCGTCGAGATCGGCAAGCAACTCCTCATCACCCGGGGCGCGTTGACGACGTTCTCCATCGCCAATGACGTCGCGAAGTACTTCGCGATCATCCCCGCGCTGTTCGCCGTGGTCTACCCGGGCCTGGACAAGCTCAACATCATGCGGCTGTCCTCGCCGGACTCCGCGATCCTGTCCGCGGTCATCTTCAACGCGCTCGTCATCATCGCGCTCGTACCGCTCGCCCTGCGCGGGGTCCGCTACCGGCCGGTGAGCGCGGACAAGTTGCTGCGGCGCAACCTCGGGATCTACGGACTCGGCGGCCTGATCGCGCCCTTCATCGGCATCAAGATCATCGATCTGCTGATCTCCCTCATCCCCGGGCTGCACTGAACAGGAGCGTGTCGACAGCCATGAACAACTCGGTCACCAACACCGCCCGGCTGTTCGCGGCGGGCCTGCGGGCCCTCCTCGTACTGACCGTCGTCACCGGAGTCCTCTACCCGCTCGCGATCACGGGCATCGGGCAGGGCCTCTTCGGCAACAAGGCCAACGGCTCGGAGATCACACACGACGGCAAGGTCGTGGGCTCCGCACTCATCGGGCAGGCGTACAACCTGCCCCTCAAGGAGGGGCAGCAGACCCCGGAAGCCGACCTCAAGTGGTTCCAGGGCCGCCCGCAGAACGGCCTCGGCACCAACACCGTCAACACCCAGTACAAGCTGATCCTCTCCGGCGCGACCAACCTCGCCGGGGACAACGAGAAGCTGGTGAAGCTGGTCAAGGACGCCAAAGCCGCCGTGATCAAGGACAACTCGACGCCCGGCTACACGGTCAAGCCCTCGCAGGTGCCCGCCGACGCGGTCACCTCGTCGGGCTCCGGACTCGACCCGGCCATCTCCCCGCAGTATGCGGACCTCCAGGTGCACCGGGTCGCCGAGAAGAACCACCTCACGGTCGACCAGGTGCGGAAGTTGGTCGACGAGAACACCCAGGGGCGTCAGCTCGGCTTCATGGGTGAGCCCACCGTGAATGTCCTCCAACTGAACATCGCCCTCAAGGATCTCACCAAGAGATGACCAAAGGGATGACCAACTCCCCACGCTCCGACGAGTTTTGAGGGAGCATCACCTCTCGTTCTGTTCGCCGGAGGTGGTAGGTATGATGTCGTCCTCGTCGACGGGTGTGCTGGCGCGCGTCCCCGAGCTGCTGCGGGGCGTGCCGCCGGAACAGGCGGGTGCGGTGTGGCGGCTGTCGGCCGAGGCCCGGCAGCTCGACGCCCATGTCGTCAGGCTGGGTCCGGACGCGCCACCGGTCGCGCACGTGGAGCCCGATCTGGACGTCCTGCTGTACGTCACCGGGGGCAGCGGTTGGCTGACCACCGGTGGCAGCAGGCAGGACCTGGTGCCGGGCTCGGTCGCCTGGCTGACGCACGGTATGGCGCGGACCCTCGTCGCGGGAGGCGAGGGGCTGAGCTATCTGACCGTGCACAAGCGCCGTCCGGGTCTGGCCGTCCGCTCGTCGGCGGCACCGGACAAGGGCGGCGCGGACCGCGACGGTACGGAAGGGAACGGCGCCCGCGGGCGTGGGGCCAGGTCGGTCGTCTGCGCCGACTGCGGGCACTTTCCCCGGGAGTGGGACGCCCGGTTCTGTGCCAGGTGCGGGGCACGCGTGATGCGGCAGGGGCAGAGGTAGACGTCGGTCCGGCCGGACCGGGTGCGGGAGGGGACCCGCCGCCGACGCGCTGTGGGTGGGGTGGGCGCGCCGGCGGCGGGCGACTGGGACGGCGTCGGAAGGTGACGCCGAAGGAGGCGGGTGAACGCCTCCAGAATCTACAGCACTGTAGAAGTTACCGTAAGGAAGTGTCTCGACGGCCGGGAGGGTGACCGGCCCCTGGGTCGGCCGGTCGGTCGGTGGTGACCGGTCAGTCCCGGGAGTTGCCGAACAGCAGGCGGTAGCCGATCAGCAGGACCAGGGAGCCGGCGATCGCCGCGCCCCAGGTGGTGAGGTCGAAGAACTCCTTCTGGATGGGCCGGTCCAGGAACTTCGCGGAGAGCCAGCCGCCCACGAAGGCGCCCGCGACACCGATGAGAGTGGTGCCGATCAGCCCGCCCGGGTCCCGGCCGGGCAGCAGGATCTTGGCGATCGCCCCGGCCACCAGTCCCAGGATGATCCAGCTGATGATGCCCACGGTGTCGACTCCTCGCGTACGATGATTCATTGCTTGGTTGCGCAACTGTACAGACGGTGAGGGAGACGCGAGAAGAGCGCCTGCGGTTGCGCCCCTGGACCGCGTACCCGGGGAGGTGTGACCGCACGCCTAGACTGAGCGGCACATCCGGAACCTCTTCGTACGGGCCGGACACACCGACGGACAGACAAGGCAGAACGGGAGAGGCACCGTGGCGGCAGAGGCCGGCGACTTCGAGGATCCGCCCGCCGACGTACTGGCGGAGGCGGCTGCCGCCTTCGGGCTGCTCGCGTCGCCCGCGCGGCTGCACATCGTGTGGGCCCTCGCGCAGGGCGAGAGCGATGTGACCGGGCTCGCCGAACGCGTCGGCGGCGCGCTGCCCGCGGTGAGCCAGCATCTGACCAAGCTGAAACTGGCCGGGCTCGTACGGTCCCGGCGCGAGGGCCGGCGGCAGGTGTACTTCGTCGACGACACGGACGTGGTGACCGTGGTGCGGCTCATGGTCGGCCAGCTGACCGACCGCGCCGCGCATCCCGCCGCGCGCCCCCTCCGCGGCCTTGGTGCCTGAGACCGCCGCGGACCTCACCTCCTTGCAGGTCCTGCGGCACGTGGACAGCGGGCCGCGCGGGCTGACCGACGCCCAGGCCGAGGAACGGCTCGTCACCCTCGGCGCCAACACGGTGCCCGCCTGGCGCGCACCGTCCTGGCCCCGGCTGCTCGTCCGCAGTGCGCGCGACCCGTTCACGGCCGTCCTGCTCTGCCTCGGGCTCGTCTCCTCGCTGGTCGCCGCCTGGGGCACCGCCTGTGTGATCCTCTTGCTGGTCGTCGTCAGCTGCGTCCTGCGCTCCGCCGGCGAGCACCGTGCCGACCGTTCCATGGCGTCGCTGCGGGACCTCGTCGCCACCACGGCCACCGTCCTGCGCCGCACCTCGCGGGACGGGACACCCCGGGCCCGCGAGATCCCCGTCGAGGAACTGGTGCCCGGCGATGTCGTCCGGCTCGGACCCGGCGACCTGGTACCCGCCGATGTGCGGTTGCTGCGGTCCGGCGGACTCACCGTCCACCAGGCGGCGCTCACCGGGGAGTCGGCGCCCGTGGCCAAGGGCGCCGTGGACGCACCAGGTGTGACCGCGCTCGCCGGGCCGACCGGACCGCCCGACCCGTTCGGGGTGCCGCAACTCTGCTTCCAGGGCAGCAGCGTCGCGTCGGGCAGCGGGACCGCCGTCGTCGTCGCGACCGGCCCCCGTACCCGGTTCGCCGCCGCGCACCGCCCGCCCGGCCGCCGCGAGGCCAGCGCCTTCGACCGCTCCGTGCACGGCATCTCCTGGGTCCTGATCCGGTTCATGCTGCTCACCCCGCCGCTGGTCCTGATGGCCAACGCGGCGCTGCGCGGACGCGGCCTGGAAACCCTGCCGTTCGCCGTCGCGGTCGCCGTCGGACTCACCCCCGAGATGCTGCCGGTCATCGTCACCACTTGTCTGGCCCGCGGCGCCTCCCTGCTCGCCCGCACCCACGGCGTGATCGTCAAACGGCTGCCCGCGCTGCACGACCTCGGCGCCGTCGACGTCCTGTGCCTCGACAAGACCGGCACCCTCACCCAGGACCGACCCGTCGTCGACCGGGCACTCGACGCGGCCGGGCGCGACGCCCCCGACGTCCTGCGCTGGGCCGCCGTGAACTCCTGGTGGACCCTCCAACTCGCCGACCTGCCCGCGCCCGATGCCCTGGACGAGGCGATCCTCGACGCCGCCGACGAGGACGAACCACTGCGCTACGACGGCGTGACCGCCCTGCCCTTCGACCCGGTACGCCGCCTCGCCACCGCTGTCGTCCGGCCTCCCGGCCGCCTCGGCCTGCACACCCTCGTCGTGAAGGGCGCCGTCGAATCCGTCCTGGAACGCTGCGCCCTCGACCCGGCCGAGCGGGACGCGCTGCTCGCCCTCGCCGCACGCGAGGCGGACAGCGGACTACGGCTCCTCGCGGTCGCGACCGCCGAACGGCCCGCCCGCACCCGCGACTGGACGCCCGCCGACGAACGCGGACTCACCTTCGCCGGCTTCGTCGCGCTGCGGGACGCCCTCACACCGACCGCCGCCGACGCCCTCAAGGTCTTCGCCGACCGGGGCGTCGCCGTCAAGATCCTCACCGGCGACCACCCCGGCACCGCCGCCCGCGCCTGCCGTGACCTCGGTATCGACCTCGGCCCCGGCGACCTCCTCACGGCCGACCGGATCGACGGCCTCACCGACGCCGAACTCGCCCGCGCCGCATCGCGTACGACGGTCTTCGCGCGCTGCACACCCGAGCACAAGGCCCGTATCACCGACGCCCTGCGCGCCGCCGGACACACCACCGGCTTCCTCGGCGACGGCGTCAACGACCTGCCCGCGCTGCACGCCGCCGACGTCGGGATCGCCCCGCGCCAAGCCGTCGACGTGACCCGCGAGAGCGCCGACGTGGTGCTCGCCGAGAAGGACCTCATGGCCATCGACCACGCCATCACGGCCGGCCGGTACAGCAGCGGCAACATCGCCACGTATCTGCGGATCACCCTGTCGTCCAACCTCGGCAACGTCATCGCGATGCTCTCCGCCGGTCTGCTGCTGCCCTTCCTGCCGATGCTGCCCGCGCAGGTACTCGCCCAGAACCTTTGCTTCGACGCCGCGCAACTCGCCTTCGCCTACGACCGTCCGCACCCCGTCGCGCTGCGCCGCCCGACCGTGCTGCGGCCCCGGGACTTCCTCCGGTTCATCACCGGCTTCGGCACCCTCAACGCCGTCGCCGACCTCGCCACCTTCGCCGTCCTCTTCTTCGCGCTGCACACCTCCGGCGCGGCCGACAACGAAGAGGTTTTCCACTCCGGCTGGTTCACCGAGAACCTGCTGACCCAGGCCCTGGTGATGCTGCTGCTCCGCGCGGGCAGCCGCAGCGCGCAGGGCCGCGCGCCGAGCCCCGTCGCCTGGGCCGCGGCCGGACTCGCCGCCGTAGGACTCCTGTTGCCCCTCTCACCGCTCGGCCCGCTGCTCGGCATGGAGGCCCTGCCCGGCCTCTACTATCTGCTGCTCGCCGCCGTCCTCGCCCTGTACGCGACCGGCCTGATGGCCGTACGGGCGCGCTATGTACGGCGGTCGGTACGGGCCGGGATCGCGCCGTGAGCGGGGACACGCCGTCGCGCGGACGGTGGCGCTGGGTCGCGCTGCCGGTGGCGGCGCTGGCCGTCTGGGCGGTGGTGCGTGGCGGCTCGGACACCGGGAGCGCGGCACCGCCGAGTTCGCCGACCCCGCACGCGTCGGCCACACCGTCGAAGCCCCCGTCGCAGCACCCCTCACCCTCACCTTCACCCAGTGAAGGGCTGTCCGGCCCCTACGACCCCGCCGACTACGCCACCCAGGTCCGTCACCGGGCCCAACAGGCCGGAGTCAGCCCCCAGTTGGTCATGGCGGTCCTCTACAACGAGTCGTACAAACCGCACGACCCGGATCTGGAGAGGGCCTGGCAGCGGTACAAGCCCGACGCCGCGTTCGGCATCGGGAACATGCACCGGGCCACCTTCGACCTGACCAAACGCGGACGGGACTTCGCCGGCCGGCGCTGGGATGAACTCCCCGACGACCGGGACCTCGCGATCGAGTCCACCGCCTGGTATCTGCATGATCTCGGCGCCCAACTCCCGTCCCACTGGACCGGCCCCCACACCCGCGACGAACTCCTCGCCCTGGGCTACAACACCGGCGCCGGCAACATGCTCGCCTTCGCCCGAGGCACCCACCCGGGCACCCAGGCCCAGTCGTATCTGACCCGCCTGCACGACAACTGGGAGAAGGCGGGCAAGGCGGTCGCCGCTCGGCCATGAGGGCACGGAGGCGCGACACCGGCGCATGAATCGGTCCGACGTACGGTTCCCCGGGCCCACTTCCGTACTTCCGGCCGGTCCACCGCGCGCCCGCACTCGCTCTGGCGGATCAGGCGCCGCGTGAGCTGACGACCCCTGGTCATCCGTGTCATCCGTACGACAGGTTCGAGCACGGGTTGTCGTCGGCCGAGCGGGCGTCGTCGGTGACCTTGGAGGGGATGGCCGTCGGTTCGGTGGCGGCGGGGGGTGAGGGGTTCGCCGCGTACGCCGAGCCGACGACGACATTGATGCCGGCCGTCGTCGTGGACTGAAGCTTGGCCCCCGAGAAGAGACGGGCGGCGGTCTTCGCCTTGTCCTGCTGTCCCGGCCCGTACTCGATGAGCGTGCCGGTGTGGTCCTGGGTGCTCGCGGTCGCCGTGCCGGTCACCGTGAACCCGTGCTTCTTGAGGGTGTCGGCCGCCTGCGCGGCGAGACCGGTGACGGTGGTGCCGTTGTAGACGGCGACGGCGACATCGGCGCCCGACACCGGTCCGCTCGGGCTCTTCGGGGCGCTCGGCTTGTCCTTCTTGCCGCTGGCGTCCGTGCCGTCGATGGTGCGGTCCGCCTTCAGCGCCGCCCACAGCGCACTGGCGTCCGGCTCGACGATCGCGACCCGACTGCCCTCGTAGCGCCAGGGGATGGTGACGAACTTGGTGTTGTGCAGATCGATGTTCTTGAGCGACATGGCGAACGAGATCAGCTTGTCGGCGGAGCCGAGGCCGGGGTCGACGGTCATCGAATTGGTGGCCGCGTCCGCGAGCGGCAGCAGCTTGGTGGGAGTGAGCCCGTCGCTCTTCACCTTCTTCATCAGGCTTGCCACGAAAGCCTGTTGGCGCTTGATCCTGCCTATGTCGGAGCCGTCGCCGATGCCGTGCCGGATACGCACGTAGTCCAACGCCCGCTGACCCGCGACCTCCTGCTCCCCCTTGTGGAACAGGAGCTTGCCCTGCGTGGGGCGGCTGGGGCTGAGGTCCTTCTGGTAGATGTCCTGCGGCAGACAGACCTTGACGCCGCCCACCACATCGGTGAGCGCGGCGAACCCCTTGAAGTCGACCACCACGGTGTGGTCCACGCGCAGCCCGGTGAGATGTTCCACGGTGTTCTGCGTGCACGCCGGGTTGCCCTTGGCCGTCTGGCCCACGGAGTACGCCGCGTTGAACATCGTGTTGTCCTGTGGCCGGGTCCAGGTGCCGTCGGGCAGTTTGCAGGGCGGGATGGTGAGCAGGGTGTCGCGGGGGATGGACACCGCGACGGCGTGCTTGTGGTCGGCGTACACATGCAGCAGGAAGGCGGTGTCGGAGCGGCCTATGTCGCCCTTGTCGCCGCCGCCGAGCGCGCTGTTGCCGCCGGTACGGGCGTCGGAGCCGATGACGAGGACGTTCTGACCCTTGGATGCCGCCGCGTCGGGCCGGTTGTCGGAGAGGCCGTCCGCGCCGAATGTGTCGATGTTCCCGTTCAGCTTCAGATACATCCAGCCCGCGCCCGCCGTCGCGAGGACCACCAGCGAGAGGAAGATCAGCAGGGCCAGGCGCAGCCCGCCGCCCTTGCGGCGCCGCGCGGCGCGGGCGGCGGCCCTGCCCCCGGGCGCGACCTCCGCGTGGGCGCCCCGGCGCCGTGGGGGTGCCGCCTGCGGGCTCCGTGTCATCTGCGCACCCCTCGTTCGGTCCGTATCCACCCGGCGGTCGTCCGGTTCGGGACCGGCTCAGTACCGCTCGGTCAGGAAGACGGTTGATCCTGCCTCTTGGTTGTACAGTTGCGCAATGTAGCAATCTTTAGTGGGCGCCTTCCGGGCGGTCGGCGCCCTTGGCAGGAGAGGACGGGACGACGGGAATGTTGCGCAACGGGCTGGAACCCTGGCATCTGCTGATCGTGGCGATCGTGCTCATCGTGCTGTTCGGCTCCAAGAAACTGCCGGACACCGCACGGGCCGTGGGGAAGTCCCTGCGGATCCTGAAGAGCGAGACGAAGGCGATGAAGGAAGAGGGGGCGGCGGGCGCCTCGGGTGCGACGGCCTCGACGGCGGCCCCGACGGTGGAAGGTACGGCACGGCTCGCCGCCGAACAGCGCGACGTCACGCGCTGACGCGAGCCGCTTGCCACTGTGAACCGCGCGCCGGCGCGCATACGGCCCGACCCCGAGGTGGGGCCGGGCCGCCGCTCGTCGGCCATGCGTACGCGCTCGCCCCGTACCCGCTTCTCAGGGGCTCGCGCCGTCGAACCCGTACCGCACGGGCTCGTCGCCGTCCCGCAGGACGCGCCGGTACACGTACAGCGCCTCCACCTTCACCCGGGCTTCGTGCGGTGCCTCGTCGACCTCGCACGGATAGGTCACCTGGACCACCGATGGCCGGTCGACGACCCGCATCCGCAATCCGTCGGCGGGTCCTCCGGAGAGCACCGCCGTCTCCCACTCCGCCACTGCTTCAGCATCCATATGAATACTTTAAAGGTTGCGCAATGCTGAAAGTGAAGTGTGGGTGGCGAGGTCTTGTCAGGAGCCCAGCTTGCCCTTGATGTCGGCGATCTGGGGTCCGGTGTCCTGGGACGGGACCCGCCAGGCGTGCGGAGCCTGCGTACCGTCCGTGTAGACCAGCTTCCCCTGCTGGGCCTGCGCGGGCGTGATGTCGAAGATCCGGGCACGGGTCGCTGTCGCCCCCGGCTCGATGGGGCCGGACGCGACGTACCCGTCGAGGGTGACCTGTCCGGCGCTGCCGCCGCCCGGGGCGACCGGCTTGCCGTCCGGGCCGATCCACTGCCAGCCGCCGTCCGGTGCCGCCTCCTCGTCGGCGGGGTTCGCGGTCATCGACTTCTCGCTGAGGACCACGATCGCGAACACGCCGTTCTGCGGGGTCGCTCCGCCGGTCTTCGTGGCGTAGACGACGGTCGTCGGGGTGATCTCCAGGATGCCGACGGTCTTGCCGCCGACAGTCCTGGCCGGTTCGGTGAATCCGATCGCGGTGGGACCCGAGTCGTCGCCGGCCGGTGCGTCGGTGGCGGTGGCGGTGGGGCTCGGCTTCGGCTGGGTCGCCGTGGAGGTGGGCGACGGCTTGGTGTCGACGGAGTCGTCGGTGTCGCCCTCGCAGGCGGTGAGGGCGAGACAGGTGACGGCCGTCAGGCTGACGGCGATTAGGGCTCTGCGCATGATTCCCCCCAAGGCTTCGGTACGCAGGGGGACCGTAGCGCTCATAGATGGCGCGCAGGAGGCCGGTCGCGGACTTGGGACGTACGGGATACCGCCGTGACAGATCCGCCGCATTCCCACCCGCCCCATGGGCCCCACCACCCCCGGCGGTACGGGACTCGCGACCGGCCTGTTGTCGTGTGTGGTGTCAGTCGGCGAGGAAGTCCAGGAGGGCCCGGTTGACCTCCTCCGGGTGGGTCCAGGCGATGTTGTGCGGGCCGCCGTCGACGGCGACGAAAGTCAGGTCCTTGATCAGACCGGGCAGCCGGCTCGCGGTCGCCGCGTACGGCAGGATCCGGTCGTCCGTGCCGTGCACCAGCAGGGTCGGCACATCGATCTCGGCGAGATCCGCGCGGAAGTCGGTGAGCCAGGTGTCGACACAGTCGTGCGCGGCCTGCGGGGAAGCTCCCACCGCCACGATGAAACTGCTCAGCCATGCCTGCTCACTGATGCGCGTACCGGAGTAGACGTCCACGTTGTAGAAGTTGTCGAGGAAGTCCTTGAAATAGGCGGGCCGGTCGGCGATCACGGCCGCCTTGATGCCGTCGAAGACGGACTGGTCGACGCCCTCCGGATTGTCGGCGGTCTTCAGCAGGAACGGCGGGAGCGCCCCGAGGAGCACCGCCTTGCGGATCCGTTCCGAGCCGTAGGTGCCGAGGTAGCGGGTGACTTCTCCGGTGCCCATCGAGAACCCGCAGAGCACCGCGTCCCGTAGATCGAGATGGTCGATCAGCGCCTTGAGGTCGGCGGCGAAGGTGTCGTAGTCGTAGCCCACACTCGGCTGGCTCGACGCGCCGAACCCGCGCCGGTCGTAGGTGATGACCCGGTACCCGGCGGCGAGCAGCACCCGCTCCTGCTTCTCCCAGGAGTGCCCGTTCAACGGATACCCGTGGATCAGTACGACCGGCCGCCCGGTGCCGTGGTCCTCGTAGTACAGCTCGATGGGGGCGGAGTTCTCTTCACCGACGGTCAGATACGTCATGGTCTTCTCCTCGCTTTCTCCTCGGGGTACTGGGTGCCCGTGACGGTCTCCGTGACGGTCTCCGTGACGACGCCCATGACAAGCGGCCCCCCGCTTCAGGATCGACCGGTTCGTGGCGGCCCGCATCACCGGCGGGCCGAGCGATCACGCGATCACGCGATCACGCGTATCGCGTCGCGGAGCGGGAAGACCCCCGGATATGGCGGGGTCATGGAGGACACCGCCCGGAAGCTGTGCGCGGCGACGGGGACCGTGGCTGTACGGGACGCGATCGCCGCCGCCGACATGGCGCTCGCCGAGGCGTGCCGTGCCGCACCGCGGGACAGCGGCGCGCCGGCCTCACGGCGTGAGCGAACGGAGCGAACGGAAGGAGCACGGATGAGCATCGACAGACCGTGGTCGTACCGGCCGGACAGCGGCCACACCGAAGGCCAGGACCTGACGGGGTTCACCGTCGAGGCGACCGACGGGACGGTCGGACAGGTGGACCGGCAGACCGACGTCTCCGACATGCGCCACCTCGTGGTCGACACCGGGGTGTGGGTCTTCGGCAAAAGCGTCCTGGTCCCGTCGGGAGCCGTCACGGGTATCGACCCGCGGGCCCGGCAGATCAAGCTGGCGTTCACGAGGGACGAGGTCAAGGCGGCCCCGCTGTTCCGAACCGACCGGGAAACCCGGGACCCGGACTACCTGGACCGGGTGGACGCGTACTACAGAACGCTGCCCCCCAGGCAGCCCGCATGACGTAACATCCGGAGCCCGGCCCACCCGCCCCGGCACCGACCGGACTCTCGCGCCAGGCGCCGCGATGGCGTCGATTTCGGCAACCGTGATCCGATGAACCCATGGAACTCCGGGAGATGCGAGCGTTCGTCGCGGTTGTCGAGGAGGGTGGTCTGTCCGCCGCGGCCCGCAGGCTGCACATCAGCCAACCCGCCCTGTCACAGACCGTGGTCGCTCTGGAGCGGCGGTTCGGTGTGCGGTTGCTGGTGCGCAGCAGTACGGGAGTCCGGCCCACCGACGCCGGAGTCACGCTGCTGGCCGAGGCCCGCGCGGTACTGGCCCGCCATGACCGGGCACTGGCCGCGATGGCCGCCCACACCGAGGCCGGCGGCAGCGTGCTGCGGATCGGAATCCCGCTGGAGCTGCCGACCGACCTGCTCTCCCGTGCCCTGGCCGAACTCGCCGACGCCAGTCCCGTCACCCGGGTCCAGGCCCGTCACCTGTCGACCGCCGAGCAGCTCACGGCACTGCGTGACGGTGAACTCGACCTCGGACTGCTGCGTGAGCGCCCCACGGGACCGGACCTCGACGCGATGCTGGTCGTGGAGGAGCGCCTCGGTGTCCTGCTGGCCACGGAGCCGGCCGACAAGCTGCGCGGGCCCGAAGGGATCCACCTGGACGCCCTGGCCGGACTGGACTGGGTCGGCTTCCCGCGCTCCGGCAGCCCCGCCTGGTACGACGCCCTCACGGCGACGCTGCGCGGCCACGGCATCGACATCGGCGCCGAACCTCCGGCGGGACAGTCACTCATCGCCGAGGTCAAACTCGCCGCCGTGGGCACCGGCCGGGCCTTCACCCTCGCGCCCCCCAACTGGTCCCAGCCGCTCCCGGACAACGTCACCTGGTCCCCGCTCGTCGGCCACCCTCTCGTACGGCGCACCTGGGCGGTGTGGCCCGCCGGCTCGCACCGGCGCGACCTCGGCCACCTCGTCGCGGCCCTGGACCAGCCACCGTCCGCCGGTCTCTGAGCGCGTAAAATTGCAGGTCAGAGGCGTCTAAGTGGCGCTTATGGGGGCCATCGGTCCCGTGTATGACCTCCCGGGAAGTGCGCGGGGCGTCTGCGGCTTACACCACCCGTAGCGAGCCCCTTCGTGGAGCACACACATCCGGGAGTGAGAAACGATGTCTGGACCATCTGGAGTATCTGGACCGTCTCGACCGTCCGAACTGTCCGAACCGGCTGAGTCGTCGGGAACTTCGGCCTCGTCCGGCACTTCGGCGTTGGTGACGGGCGGCACCAGCGGTATCGGCCGGGCGACGGCCCTGGCACTGGCCAGCCTCGGAGCGCGGGTCGTCCTGTCCGGCCGTAACGCCGAACGCGGCGAGAAGGTCGTGGCGGAGATCGAGGCGGGCGGCGGCCAGGCCCATTTCGTGGCCGCCGATCTGCGCGACGAGACCTCGGCCCGCACCCTCGCCCGCGAGGCCGCCGCGCTCGTCGGGCCCCTCGACATCCTGGTCAACAACGCCGGGATCTTTCCGTTCGGACCGACCGGCGATGCCACCGAGGCCGACTTCGACGCGGCGTACGGGCTGAACGTGAAGGCGCCGTACTTCCTGGTCGCCGAGATCGCCCCGGGCATGGCCGAACGCGGCCGTGGCTCGATCGTCAACGTGACCACGATGGTCGCCGAGTACGGCGCGGACGGCATGAGCCTGTACGGCTCCAGCAAGGCCGCCCTGGTACTGCTGACCAAGTCGTGGGCCGCCGAGTTCGGGCCGCGTGGCGTGCGCGTGAACGCGGTCAGCCCGGGTCCGACCCGCACCGAGGGCACCTTCGGGATGCCCGAGGTCCTCGACGCCCTGGCCGCCCAGGCACCGGCCCGACGGCCGGGAACCGCTCAGGAGGTGGCCGACGCCATCGTCTACCTGGCCACCGACCGCGCCAGCTTCGTCCACGGCGCGGTACTGCCGGTCGACGGCGGACGGATCGCGGTCTGACGTATGGTCAATCCCGGCCTGGGCGGCGGCACATGGCGGCCTACGCGTGGCGGTGGCGCATGACGGCGCATGCGCCCTGCGCCGTCGAAGCGCCGTGTGAGGACCCCTGTGAACCCTGTGAGCCCTATGACCCCTGGGACAGTGCCCCCCGTACCGCCGCGTCCTACGCTCCTGCCCGTCCGCGAGCATTCCCGCGCGGTGTTCGTCGGCTCCAGTGCCTGTCTGCCGCAGTCGACCTCCGCCATCCGGCAGCCGGAGGAGGTGACCGACCGTCTGACAGAGGTGCTCACCTCTCCCGGCCCCCATGGCGCGTTGCACCGGCAGGGCACCACCTGCGTACGGGACCCGGAGCGGCCGGCCGATGTGCTCGACGCCCTCCGCCAGGCCGCCGAACTGGCTTCGGACGTCCTGCTGTTCTTCTACGCCGGTAGCGCCTTCCTCCACGGGAGCGGGCTCGTTCTCGGCGTGGGGGAGACCGATCACAGGCGCCCGGCCGAGACCGGCGTCGCCCTGGACACGGTGGCCGAGATCATGAGCACCGGCCGGGCGGCCCGGCCCGTCGTCATCCTCGACTGCGACTACGGGGATCTCGCCGCCCACAGGTTTGCCGAAGCGGTCCCCGGCCTCTCCCTTCTGGCCGCCGGGACCTCAAGCTTCCGGCCCACGGTGGATCCCTTCACCGCGACCCTGATCGAGGGGCTGACGGGCGGTGTTCAGGACGGCCCGGAGACGCTCGATCTCGTGACACTCCAGAACGCGATCGAGGCCGACTTCACGCGCACCCGCTACTTCGTGGAGAACGAGTACATCGGGGGGCCGTCGAGTGTACTGGCGCGGGGTGGCCGGAATCTTGCCCTTGGCGTCAACCCGGCCTTCGGCCGGAACGGCTCCGGTGCGCTGCCGCCGCATCCGGATGTCGTCCATGAACAGGAAGCGTGGTGATGACCGCCTTCCCTCGCTGGTACGGGACCTTCAGTGATCATCGCTCAGTGCTGGGTACTTCCGTCGCGGTGTGCGCGGACGTGCCCCGGCTCATCGCCAGCACCGCGTCCCGGCGGTTCAGCCCGCCGAACGGTGAACCGCCGGTAGGCGCGTCGCTGCCGTAGATCCAGGTGGGTCCGTCGGCGAGGTGGTCGAGCGCTTCCTCGGCCACGTCGTTCGGGTCGGCGAGTTGGCCGAGCGGTCCGGCCCCGCCGTCGAGCGCCCGGCGCAGGGAGGGGGTGTCGGTCCGGCCGAGTACGAGCCCGAGGACGTCGACTCCGCAGGTGCGCCACTCCGCCCACAGACTTTCCGCGAGGATGAGATCAAACGCCTTCGTGGCCCCGTACGCGGCGCGCGTGGCCCCGCCCGCCCAGGCCGCGCCCGATGTCACCAGCACCATGGCCCCTCGCTTGCGCGCCACCATCGGGGCGCCGAAACGGTAGGCCGCTTCGAGCACGGCGGCGCAGTTGCGGTGGACGAGTTGCAGGTGGGTGTCGAGGTCCTTGTCCAGGAACGCCGTACTGCGGTCGTCGCCACCGGCGTTGTAGACGAAGAGCCCCACCTCCAGGTCGGAGGCCGCGCGTTCCAGTGCGGAGAGGGCGCCCGGCGTGCTGAGGTCGAGCGGGACGGTGCGGACCTCGACGCCGTACCGCGCCCGGATGTCGGCGGCGGACGCCTCAAGGACGGGGACCCGTCGCGCCACCAGTACGACGTTCATGCCCCGGGACGCCATCGCGTGGGCGAACGCGGCACCGATGCCGTCGGACCCACCGGCGACAATGCCCCACGGTCCGTAGGTGCTGGTCAGAGTCTCAGCCATGGGGTACCTCTCAACTCGGCCGACTGGGTGGGGAGTTCGGTGGATCGGCTGGGTCGGGCGCCAGCAACTCCCGGTGTTCGGCGGTGCCGTCGAGGTTGGCGTTGATCCGCTCGGTGACGCGCCAGCCCTGCGGGGTGCGTGCCCAGCGCCAGGTGTTCGCGGAGACCCGGGCCACCCAGAACCGTTCGGCGTCGGCGTCCCACCGTATGTTGAGCGCGTAGCCACGGCCGGTCGCACGGTCACCGTCGACCACGATGTGCGGCACGGTCAGGACATGTCCGCAGCCACCCCGGATCAGGCTCTGGTGCCCGTCGCCATGGACCATGCCGGCGATGTCGTCCCGGCCCCGCATCCGCAGTTGGGGTACGGCGTCGAAGGTGCCGTCGTCGGTCCACAGCGCGGCGGCGGCCTCACCGGAACCACTGTCGACGGCGGGCCCGTACTGGGCGACGAGCTGCATGATCTCGACCTGGTCCTCCAGTGCGCGGGTCTTCGCCGCCAGCAACTCGACGGTGGCACGAAGTTCGTCGATCTCGCTCATATGGCCCTTTCTGAACGCGTGTTGCCTGTCCGGCATCGGGTCAGGGCACGACGATGATGCGGGCCGGCCCGTTGGCGTCGCGTGCGGCGTCGAGGGCGGCGGGCACCTCGTCAAGGCCGACGGTCCGGCCCAGCATCGGCCCGACATCGAGGCCGCCCGAACAGACCGCCTCGAACGCCTCGTCCCAGTGGGCCATCGTCGGGCCGCCGCCGAACTGGATGTTGAGGCCCTTCCGCTTGGCGGTCAGGGTGTGCAGGTGGTCGCCCTCCGGCGGACCGCCCACAGAGAAGATCCGGGTGCCGCGCTCGCAACCCTTGATGATCGAGTCGAGGACGCCCGGGACACCGACACACTCGAACACGACGCATCCCGGCAGCCCGGCAAGCGCCATCAGTTCCTTCAACGCCTCCGCCGACCCACCCGACCTGCCCGACGCGGCTGACCCGGCCGACGCCTGGGCCACATCGCGCCACGCCTCGTACGGAGAGAACTCGGCGGGATCGACGACCACATCGGCGCCCATGGCGAGCGCGGTCGCGCGCCGCGAGGCCACGAAGTCGACCGCCAGGATCGGGCCCACACCAAGGCGTTTGAGCTGGGCGATCACCGAAAGGGCGATCGCGCCGCAGCCGATGACCAGCGGCACCTCTTTCGTCGTCACCTGTGCGCGCGACGCCGTCGACCAGCCGACCGAGATCGCGTCGGCGACGCACACGATCTCGCTCGGGAGATCCGAACCCACGACCCGGGTCATCACCTCGGTCAGCAGCAGGTACTCGCCGAACCCACCGGGCGATTCCGGGTTCTGCCCGATGATCCGGCGCCCTGCGGCGGTGGCCAGAACGGGCAGGGAACTCACCCGCGTACCGATGGGGATCCGGCGCTCGGTGCCGGGGCCGTGGTCCACGACCTCGGCGCAGTACTCGTGGCCCATCACGATGTCGACATCCTGGTCGTACGTCGACATTCCGCTGTCGTCGTCGGCGCCCGCCTCCGGATGATCCATGAAGTGCAGATCCGACGCGCAGATCCCGCACGCGAGCGAACGCACGAGGAGCTGGCCCGGTCCGGGGACGGGATCGCCGATGGTCCGCGTCTCGACTCTCCCGCCTCGCAGCACAGCAGCACGCATAAGCCACTTCTCCTCGCCGTGAGGGGACGGGGGACACCTTCGTGCCCTCCGCAGGGGACTGTAGCGACGCCACGGGAGTTATAGAAGACAGTCTCCTGAAAATAATTATGGAAGAGGGTGTCCTATATGTGAGGAGCGGGGGCCGTAGGGAAACGGGACTTGCCTGGCCACGGTCACTACACTCGCCGACATGGCAGAGCCGCCCCGCCGCCCGGGACGCCCCCGCGACGCGAGCATCAACGAACGAGCCCTCACGGCAACGCGTGAGTTGCTGGTCCAACGCGGCTTCGACGCGACGACGATCCAGGCCGTCGCTGAGCACTCCGGTGTGCACGCCTCAGCCATCTACCGGCGCTGGCCGTCCCGTATCGAACTGATCGAGGAAGCCACGTTCCCCGGACTCAGCCCGCTGAGCGTCCGGCCGACGGGGGATCTCCGGCGCGATCTGCGCCGCTTCATCCGCGCCTACCTCGCCGCCTTCGGCGCGCCCGCGGCCCGCGCCGCAGCGGCCGGCCTCCTCGCGCACCACCAGACATCGGACCGCACGCGTCCGCCGGAGCTGTACCTACGGGTGTCGGCGCGCCCGCAGTTCCAGGACATCCTGCGCGCCGCGCCACCCGGAAGCGTGGACCCCGACGTCGACCCGGACGACGTCTTCGACATGCTCCTCGGCGCCGTCCTTGCCCGCACCCTGCTGTTCAGCGCCACGGCGCGACGCCGGCCCATCGAGCGCACCGTCGAAATGATCCTCAGACTCCTCCGCCCCGCCGCCGGCGACGGGCCGACGCGGTTCTGAGCGCGGGGGTGTGCGCTCGGCGCCCCGGCGCGGGATGATTCCTCCATGAGAACAAAGGCGTTGATGTGGACCGGAGTTGCCCTGTGTGTGGCGGGTGCGGCCACGCTGATCGTGGTCGCCGTCGTCGACCTCGGCAAGGCGGACCAGACGGCGAGCGTGACCGGCGGCGTCGTAGGTCTCGTGGGCCTCGCGCTCGCCCTGTACGCGCAGTTCGGCACCGCCGCCCCGCCGCCCGCTCCATCGGGTGTCGACGCCTCGGGCGACGGCGCCATCGCGGCGGGCGGGAACATCGGCGTCGCGTCGACGGGAGGCACCACACCGCCCAGCGCAACGCCGCCCACGCCCCCCGCACCGCCTTCGGGCCCGCCCCAGCAGCAGCCCGGCAACGTGAGCGCCTCCGGCAAGGGCTCCATCGCAGCGGGCGGCGACATCGGCTCCGCGTCGACCGGCACCTGACGAGTGACGGCCTGATGCCATGTGTCGCGGCGGTCGGGGATCAGATCGGATACGCCGTGTGGATATGGCCGTCGCGGATGACGACTTCTACGGTGCTGGTTTCCCGCCCGCTGCCGTTGATGCCCACCGGTTCGCCGTGGTCGAAGCGGTGCCGGTGAGTGTCCTGTCCGGCCCTGGCGCGGGGGTTGGGTATGGCCGGGGTCCCGTCGACGCCCTCCCGGAGCCGTCGGCCGAGGGCGAAGTGTCGCCGTCCCAGAGGAAGTCGTCGTAGAACTCACCGGGCAGTGAGGGTTCAGGCCCTGTGGGGTCGGCGTTCTCCCTTACCCGGTCCTGGGCACCGGGTCCGTGCTGGCCCTCGATATGGGCCTCGCGTTCCTCCGCGATGCCGTGCCTGCTGCTCTCGCAACTCACCAGCCCCCATGGGTCAGTCCAGCGCAGCGGGTCGGGGACGTACGCGTGGTGGTTCGGTGCGGGGGCGAGGCCCAGCGGGTCCGGGCTGATGTAACGGGCGTTCTCGGGATCGTAGTAGCGGCGGAAGTTGTAATGGAGGCCGGTCTCGGGGTCGTGGTACTGGCCCGGGAAGCGGAGGGGGCAGTCGACCCGGTCCGCGGCGCCGCCCAGGGGTGTACCCCAGAGCGTGGTGCGTGACCGCCACGCGATCCGGCCCTCGTCGTCGACCAGTTCGGTGGGCGTACCGACCAAGTCGGTGACGATGGCGTAGAAGCGGCGGTCGACCTCGTCCTGGTCGCTCTGGAGCAGGGCACGGTTGGTGCCGGGAGCCCATTCCCAGCTTTGGGTGGGGCCGCCGGCGGAACTGCTCTGTTCCACCAGGTGGGAACTGTCCCAGGTGAAGACGGTCTCCTCGACCGGTCGGCCGTCGTCGGACAGCAGCCGCTTGGCGACACGTCGACCGAGCCCGTCGTAGACATACGCCCAGCGGCGTCCGTCGGGCGTCGTGACCTGAGTGAGCCGGTCCTCGGCGTCCCACGCGTAGGTCCATTCCCGCGTTCCCCCGGACAGCAGCTTGCGCGTCTGCCGGACGAGGCGCCCCTGTGCGTCGTGGACGTAGGTGATGTGGCCGGCCCTGCGTATGAGCGTGCCGTCGTGGACCCGCCGCCCCTGCACACCCTCCGGTGCGTCCGCCCCGCTGACGTTGCCGGCCGCGTCGTACGCGTACCGCTCGGACCACCCGGTGGCGGAGACCGTCTCTACCCGGCCGAGACGGTCACGGGTGAATCGGCGGACGCCGTAGGTCTGGTCCTCCACCGCGGCCAGGCTGCCGTCCTGTCCGTATGTGTACGAGCGTTGCAGAAGTGCCTCACCCGAGGGACCCGTGTCGGACGCGGCCTGTCCGAGAACCGTCCGGCTGGTCAGACGGTGTCCGGCGTCCCACTCCTGGGACAGTACCGCCGTCTCCCCGAGCCGCCGCTCGATCTCGTGCCCCGATGCCCCGTACGTGAAGGACAACGCGTGGTCGGCGAGTCGAATCCGGGTGGGGCGGTTGTTCGCGTCCCATTCCCAGCGACTGACGGCGCCCGACGGAGTGCGGCGCTCCACCCGCCGGCCGAGGATGTCGTACGTCGAGTGCAGCGCGCGACCGTCGCACTCCTCGGTGACGACACGGCCCAGCGCGTCGCGTGTGAGGGCGAGACGCGTGTCGGGGGTGACGGCCGCGACCAGGTGGCCGGCGGAATCGTAGGTGAAGGTCGTGGTCGCCTCACCGGAGTGCCGCTCCACGACCCGTCCGCACGCGTCGCTCCCCCCGTCGCATCGCGCACCCAACGCACGTATGCCTCAGCAAAGTTACTTGGTCCTCAGCTCGTAGACTCGGCGAGTGAGCCGCAACCACGTGACGCCCGGGGATGATGCTTCCGATCACCATCTCTGGGGGCGGTCCGAACCGGCGGATTTGAAGAATCTGGCCGAGCATCGGCCGGAGGTGCTGTACGAAGCGCTGGAGGAGCTGTGCCGCCGAGTGTCCGGCGGAGGGGCCGATGGAGCTTCCGCGGCCCGGACCGTCGGGCGGATCGCCGAGACCCTCGCCGACACGCGCTCGCGGGAGTGTGCCGCGTTCGCCGTGGACATCGTGAGTCGGCTGCTGCCCTCCGGGGCCACGGCTCGTAAGGACACGGATCGCCAGGGCACGGACCGTAAGGAAGCAGACCGCGAGGCAGGTGACCGGCTGCTGCGGTCGGTGGCCGCGCGGCTGGCCAAGGCTCAGCAACTGCGCGACCTGGAGCCGCTGTTCGGCGAACTGCCGGAAGGAATCGAGGGTCCGGCGGTCGAGCTACGGGCCTGTCTCCTCGGGGAGCTGGCGCTGATCGGCTCGGGGCTCGGTCGGCGCCTCCTGGACGCGTACGCCGAAAGGCTGCGGGAGTTGGGGCATCCGCTGGCTCAACTGCCCAGGGAGCGGCTGGACATCGAGCATCGGCTCACGGTCCGTGTCCGGGGCCTGGGGTCGATCAAGACATCGAAGCAACTCCGGTCACGTTTCCCGGAGATCCCCCCGACCGACAGCGGTGCGGACGCGGGCCGCGGCGCCGGTGAGACGCAGGACGACGTGCGCGCGACGGCGCTCGCCGGGCCGTTCACGCTCGGCGGCTGGGCCCGCGAGCCCGAGGCACGGTTCTTCACAGTGCCGAGCCCGCTCAGCACTGACGACTTCGGCATCTCCTTCATCAAGGAACTGCCCCTGGACTGCCTGGCAGGCGAAGGCGGACACCGGGGCAGCGCGCTCGCCTGTGCGACGACACCCGACGATGTGCTCAACGAACTCTTCTCGGCTGCGTACAACGGCGGAGTGAACGGGCACGGGCAGGGCGGTGCCTACGCGCGGCTGTACGCCTGGGGCAGCCTGTACGCGCTGATGGGGCTGGCGGCCGACGTGCCGTACCTGGAAGCGGTGCGGCGCGCCGCCGATCACCGGTGGCTGCGCTTCATGGCCTTCACGGACTGGTTCCACCACGACACGGCGGACGTGGCGTTCGCCGTACTCGATCCCACCCGGACCCGGGTCGCGGTGCTGGCGGCGACCGATACCGACGCCGGCCAGGACCTCGTTGGGTAGCCCATGGTGAAGACAGTGCGGTGCAGGGTGCTCACCAGTTCATGCGGATCACCGCGTACGTCTCGCCGTTCTCCGGTGGCCGAGTCCAGGAGCGGGTGGCGAACGTGTGCAGGCGCCCGTTCACGATCGCGTGACGCGGCAGACAGGCACCGAACTCCCCAGCCACGGCTTCCAGCAGCGACCGTTCCGCCTCGGCGCCGTCCTCCAGGTCACCGAAGAACCGGCTCGGTTCCAGCGCCCGCGGTATGTCCCCGCTCTTCTCGATCTCTCCCTCCGCGTACGTGAAGGCGTACTGCTCGGCACCGTCTCGTGCCACCGAAAGGTGGAAGAACGGGTCCCCGCGCCCTGCCCTCAAACCACTCCACACCACGACGGCGCGGGTGCCCGCGCTGACGGACGCGGACGGGGAGATGAACCGTTGCCGGTGGAACGGGGCAGGGCCGCCGTCGAAGGCGAAGCTCCAACCGGTGCCGGCCCGGCCGACCGCCATGAGAGCCCTGTCGTCGTAGGACGAGAACTCCCTCTGGTTCTGCCGCGATCTGTGGTGCTTCTCCCAGGCGGTCATGGGTGCGTTCAGCCCGGTGTCGTCCCCGTCCGCGAGACGTTCGGGCAACTCCTCCGGCTCCACCCCCTCCACCAGGACAAACCGGTACGACGTGCGGTTGCCGCCCGGGTCCGGCTCCGCGAGCCACGCCAGGTCGCCCGGGTCGAGCCCGGCCGTCGGACTCGGTGCCTCGCCCGCCTGCCCGCCCCGTGGTGTGGAGAGCAGTTCGCGGCCCCGCTCCGGGGTCAGCAGCGGCCCGAGTAGCGGGTCGGCCACCCACCCCAGCGGCGCCAGGTGGTCCGGTCCCAGCGGCTCCCACAGGGGCAGGGCATTCCTCAGCGTCCGCCAAGCCCCGTCGGTGTCTCCCCAGCGCGCCAACCCCCGTGCCCGGTCGACGGCTTCCCCGAACGGTCCGGCCGCCGTGTACCGGTACGTACCGTCCCGTATCTGATCCAGCATCGCGTGAGCCAGTGACACCAGGTCGTCACCGGCGCCTCGCAGATGGAACGTCAGCGTGGAGTCGTCCCGGTACGAGTGGGCCGCGTGCTCGGCGACCAGCGGTGGCAGCAGTTCGGGCGCGTACCGCGGGTCCGTCACCGGGCCGTCGAAGTACACCATGTACGTCTGTCCGAGCAGACGGCGTATCTGGTCACCCAGCCCGGCGGCCCGCGGCCTGCCGTACTCCTTGGCCTCGTCCAGCGCCTTTCCGGCTTGTTCCCAGCCGCCGCGCAGCGCCTCCAGCCGGGCTTCCTCGATCAGGGCGTCCAGCTTTCGCGTCGTGTCGTTGGCGAACACCGGCTCCTCGTCGCTCCGGTGCGCCCGCAGGGTGTGGAACTCCCGGTGCATGTCCCGCATGAACTCAAGGAAGTTCGGGTACCGCTCGGGTGGCGCGGCCCGCCAGCCCGCCCAGGTGTACACGGCCCACTCACCGTCCTCGTCCACGTCCTCGGGATCCATGAGGACGTACATGGCATCGGACTGGACGTCGAGTTGCAGTCCGCGCCGCCAGAGGTCCGCCTCCCGCAGCTCCTCGGGCTGGGAGTCCTCGTCCAAGTTCTCCTCGAACACGTCCGCGAGTCCCGACTCGTCGTTGTGCCAGCGCGCCTCCTTGGTCCCCGCCAGCAGCCACACGAACCCGCCCGCGTGCTGCCACCCGTCGCTGACCTTGAGGAACTCCCGGTACGACGGGGGCATTCGGAGGCCGATGCGCTTCTCCATCGCCATGATCCGATCCTCGGACGCGGGCGGGAACCCCAGCCAACGCGCCTGCCGCGCGGCCTCGTCGTCCTCGCCCCGCGTCTCGCCCTCCGGCAGAGAATCCGCCCACTCCCCGCTCCACCCGAGCAGAAAGGACCGCCAGTCGAATGCCGTGGTATCCGTCATACCCCCGATGCTCCCACCCACCACTGACACCACCCGCACCACCAGCCGAACCGCCCCGTCCCCTTCCATCAGGGAGGTCCGGTGCGGTGAAGCGCCCCGCAAGGGGCGCGGGGAACTGCGCGCCCAGCCCACGACGGCCTGCGGCTTTGGTCATGCCCCCTTCCATCGGGGAAGTCCCGTGCGGCGAAGCGCCCCGCAAGGGGCGCGGGGAACTGCGCACCTGGCCCCCGACGGCCCGCGGCTTCCGTAACGGCCCCCTACCGTCGGGGAAGTCCCGTGCGGCGAAGCGCCCCGCAGGGGGCGCGGGGAACTGCGCACCCACCCCCCGACGGCCCGAGGCCCCCGTACCGGTCCACCCGCGGAGCACTCAGCTCTGTTCCCCAGCCGCGACGAGCCCGTCCGCGACGGCGATGAGCGAGGTGCCGGCCAGCCGCGGCACGCAGTGCCCACGTACCCGATCAACCTTCTCCCGCCACCGAAGCGGCAGCGCACCGGCACCGTTCAGCGCACCGGTGAGGGCGCCCACCATCGCGGGCATGCTGTCGCTCTGCTTGGCGACCATGCCGGCCAGCGGCAGCGCGGTCACCGGGTCCCCGCCGGTCGACAGGACGATCGCGAACGCGGAGGCGAGCGTCTCAGGGGCGACGGTGCCGAAACTGTAAGAGGCGTTGGCCACCTGGTCGTTGAGGTCGGCGATCAGGTCCAGGGGAGTGGCGGCAGCGGCAGCCAGGTCGAGCGCGCGCGTCATCTGCCGGGAGAGCCAGCTGTCCCGTGGGATCCGGTCGACTCCGGTGGTCACCGCCTCGACGGTGTCCGCTCCGGACAGGGCGGCGGCGATACTCGCCGCCATCGCCGCCGCCGCCCACACACCGTCGTCGGCGTGGGTGATTTCGGCGAGGCGGGTGGCCACTCGGGCCGCCTGCTCGGGGTGGCCGGCATGCCGGATGCCTACCGGTACGGCGCGTGCCACGGCGCCGTCGTCGAAGCACGCCGGGTTGTCGTTCCCGGTGGCCGGGGGTGTGAGGCCCGCCCGAGTGTTGACGATCGAGGAGCGTTCGGCGATGCCCGACCACACCTCGTCGGCCCGGTCCACCACCAACTTCCGCCACCCGGCGAAGAGTTCCTCGCTGGTGGCGTCGTCGCCGGAGTCGAGGAGGATGTGCGCGGCGACGACGGCGAACTCGGTGTCGTCGGTCCCGGCCAGCTCCAGCGGCTCCGGGCGGCCCAGCGTGAACGGCAGGGGGAACCGCAGCACTTGGTTGGTGTCGGCCTCGGCGCTGAAGTGCCACAGCCAGTCCCGCGGTTCGCCGAGGCGTGCGCCCCGGTGGTAGAGGGCGGGCAGGCCGGCCGCGTCGCCGATCGCCAGCCCCAGCAGGGCCCCTCGGGCGCGATCGCGCAGGTCCGAGGGGGAAGCAGCGGGTGCGGTCATGCGACTGGGTCCTTCCTGAGTAACTACTTGAGTGACTGCCGGAGTGGTTTCCTGAGCAACTTCCTGAGTGATGTCCCGAGCAACTTCCTGAGTGACGTCCCGAGCAGTACGCGACGTCATGCGCCGGCCTCTTTCGCGAGCAGCACCGCGTGCAGATCACGGGCGAGAGCCGCGAGGTCCGTCCCGGCCGTCGAGGCGATGCAGTGGCCACGGACGACGTTGATCCGTTGGCGCCACTTCTCGGGGACGGCCTGAGAGCCGTGCAGCGCGCCGGCCATCGACCCGGCCATCGCGGCGATGGTGTCGGCGTCGCGGCCGACGTTGGTGCCACCGAGCACCGTGGGAACGTACTCACCCCGGGCGGCGACGAACACACCCATCGCCAGGGCCGTGGCTTCCGGTCCCACATCGGCGAAGGGGTAGTGGAAGATCGAGATCCGCTCGTACAACTCGTCCAGGGCTGCCGAAAGATCCTCGTTCGAGGCGCCGATGTCGACCGCGCGGCGGATGGTCCGCCCGGTCCAGGAGTCGGCGGGCGCAGCCCCGAGCGCGGCGTCCACCACCTTCTGCCAGGAGTCGGCGGTCAGTGCGGCGGCGACACCGGCGGCGATGACCTGGGCGCAGTAGATCCCGTCCTTGGCGTGGGAGACCTGGGCCTCGATCGCGGCCAGCCGGGCCGCCTCGCCCGGATCACCGGCGCACAGGATGCCGACCGGCGCGATCCGCATCGCGGCGCCGTCGCTCCACATCTCGTGGTTGTCGCTCCCGGTGACCGGTGGGGCCAGCCCGGCGCGAAGATTGTTGATCGCGGTCATCTCACTGAACCCGCCGCCGTAGAAGCCGCCCACCTGGTTGACCAGATTCTCGGTCCAGGTGGCGGCCACTTGGGCCGGGGTGAGCTGTGCGCCGTGGTCCAGCAGCACCCGTGCCGTCAGCACCGCGTACTCGGTGTCGTCGGTGCCCGCCGGGTCGTCGTCGACGAAGTCGGACACCCACCCGTACCGCTCGACGATCTGCGCCCGGGTGAGGCCCTCGGTCGGCGCCCCGAGCGCGTCGCCCACCGCCTGTCCGATGAGCGCGCCGTACACACGCTCGAACGATGAAGTCACTGGAACCTTCCTTGACTACCTTGCCCGCAGAACTATGCAAGACGATTTGCACGCCAACTGAAGCCGATGCCCTGCTCACCGTCAAGACTCGGTCCGTAATTCACGCAACAGCCTCGAGATCTTCGATTAATGCGTGATTTACCTCTTGACAACATCGACACGCGAGGCGAGTGTGGCGGCCACGAAGCGCCAAACGTTTTGCATGGAGGTCAAAGGTGCCGCAGGTCGGGATGACAGAGGTCGCCGCGCAGGCCGGGGTTTCCGTCACGACGGTGTCCCATGTGCTGTCCGGACGCCGACCGGTCGCCGAGAGCACCAGAGCCCGGGTCCTTGAGGTGATCGAGGAACTCGGGTACCAGCCCAACTCGCTGGCTCAGGGCCTGCGGACGCGCCGCACGATGACCGTGGGGCTGTTGGTTCCCGACCTGACCAACCCGTTCTATCCGATGGTCCTGCGCGGCCTGGACGACGTCCTGGTGCCGGCCGGGTACCGCGTCGTGGTGTGCAACACCGACGGGGCCCGCGAGCAGGAGGACGCCTTCCTGCGGGACATGGCCACGCGCAGCGTCGACGGGGCCGTCGTCGCCGCCTTCCAGCTCCCCCGCAAGGACTTGCTGGAGCACCGCAAGAACATGCCGGTGGTCCGACTCGGCGGCGGGTACTTCGACGCCGACCTCGGTGACCTGGTCCGCAGCGACGACGAGGGCGGAATGGCCCAGGCGGTCCGCTACCTGCTCGAACAAGGCCGCCGCAAAGTCGCGTACATCGGTGGCACCCGGCACACCGGCCCCAGCGATCTCCGCGAGGCGGGCTATCGCCGGGCGCTGGCCGAGGTCGACCGGGTGGTCGACGAGGACCTGGTGGTCCGGGGTGGCTTCACCCGGGACGCGGGCCGGGAGGCGGCGGAAGCCCTGCTGAACAGGGAGGAGCGGCCGGACGCCATCGCCTGCGCCAACGACCTCATCGCGATCGGGGTGCTCGACGCCGCCCGCAAGCACGGCCTGAAGGTGCCGGACGACCTCGCCGTCACCGGATACGACGACATCGACGCCGCGTCTCTCGTCCACCCGGCGCTCACCACGGTGGTGAACCCGGCGCGTGAGGTGGGGCGTGCCTGCGGTACGGCTCTCCTACGGCAGCTCACGGCCGAGGAGGCCGAACCCGCCCGAGAGCTGGTCATCGCCAACTCCCTGGTCCGCCGGGAGTCGGCCTGAGGGCCCCCACCGCTGAGGGCCCCGCCCCTGAGAGCCCCACGCCTGCGAGCCCCACCCCGGAGAACCCCTTGCACATGAACCGACAGGAGCAGTGAACGGTGCACCACGACCACCAGCCCCACGATCCGCGTGAACTGCTGCGCTGGGAGCTGGCACAGCGGCGGGAGAGCGGGTTCGCGCTCGGCGATCTCGCCGAAGCCGGGCAGCGGGCCGCTGACGGCGACGACGCGACAGAGGCCCGCAGGGTCCTCGACGCGCTGTACGCGACCAGCCGCGACGAGAGGTGGGCGTACGAGGAGCCCGAGAGCCTTGAGGCCATCCTCGCCGGCCTGCCCGACGTCGCTCCTGTGCCCACCATCGGCGACGCCGAACTGCGTGACCGGATGCTCGGAGCCTGGCTCGGCCGCTGCGCCGGATGCAACCTCGGCAAGCCGGTCGAGAGCGGCGACCACTGGACGGCCGCACATCTGCGCACCTACCTCAAGCTGGCGGACGCCTACCCACTGCGCGACTACATCCCCGTCCTGGACCCGATGCCCGAGGGCTTCGAGCTGCGCGAGTGCTGGCCCTTCACCACCCGTGGCCGGATCACGGAGAGCGCGCGCGACGACGACATCGACTACACGATCCTCGGCCTGCACATCCTTGAGGAGTACGGGTTCGACTTCACCACCGCCGATGTGGCCACGGAATGGCTCGACCGGCTGCCGTACACGCAGACGTTCACCGCCGAGCGCGTCGCCTACCGCAACCTCGCGATCGGGCATGCCCCCGGCCTCGCGGGCACGGTCGACAACCCTTACCGGGAGTGGATAGGCGCCCAGATCCGCGCGGACATCTTCGGCTACGTGCACCCGGGCAACCCCCGGGCCGCCGCCGAACTCGCCTACCGCGACGCGACGCTGTCGCACTCGGCCAACGGTGTGTACGGGGAGATGTGGTCGGCCGCGCTGGTGGCCGCCGCGTTCACCGGCACCGCGCGGGAGGCCGTCGAGACGTCCCTGACCTGTATCCCGCCCGGCAGCCGCCTGGCCGAAGCCGTCAGGTTCGTCCTCGACCGGCATACGGCCGGGGACACCTGGGAGGAGGCACGCGCGGCCATCGGGGACCGCTACGGCCACTACTCCTGGGTCCACACGATCAACAACGCGGCCCTCGTCGCGGCCGGACTCCTGTGGGGGGACGGCGACTTCACCGCCACCATCGGACTCACCGTGCAGGGCGGCTGGGACACCGACTCCAACGGCGCCACCGCCGGCAGCGTCGCGGGGATCATCAGCGGCGCCCAGCGTATTCCGCCGCACTGGGTCGAGCCGTTCCACGACACCACGCGCAGCGCGATTCGCGGCTTCGACCGCTCCCGTATCTCGGACCTCGCCGAGCGCACCGTACGACTGGTGACGAGCAGATGACTCCCCACCAGCCCCAGCCCCATCAGCCCCCCTCCAGTACCACCGCGAACACCAGAACTCGGAGGCTGCTCCTATGCCCGCACCACTTTCACGTCGCCGGTTCCTGCAGCTCACCGGCACCGCCGCCCTGGGCGCGACCACTTTGACCGCCTGCGGATCGGGGAGCGGCGCCTCCGGGAACCAGATCAACTTCTGGGGCGCGTTCGCGAGCAAGGACATCGAGAAGTACTTCCAGAAGCAGTTCATCGACGGCTACAACAAGACCGCGACCGGTGCGAAGGCCCTCGATGTCCGTATGACGGTCAAGCAGATCGACACCATCGACCGGCTCACCCAGACCGCCGTCGCCTCGGGCAGAGGCCCCGACCTCATTACCACCACCGGTCCGGCGCAGACGCTGAGCTATGTCAACAACGGCAACCTGCTGCCGCTGGACGAGTATGTGGACAAGCTCGGCTGGCGGGACTCCTTCCTGCCGTGGGCCCTGGACGCCGCTCGCGTGGACGGCAAGCTGTACTCGCTCCCCGCCAACCTCGAAACCCTGTCCGTCTACTACAACCCGGCCACGCTCGACAAGCACGGCTGGAAGCCGCCGACCTCCCGGGCCGAGTTCGAGGACCTGTGCAAGGACGCGAAGGACCAGGGCATCGTGCCCATCGGCGCGGGCAACGCGGAGTGGAAGCCGGCCACCGAGTGGCATGTGACCTGGGTCTGGAACACCTTCGCCGGACCCGAGGCCCTCTATGAGGCGCTCACCGGGAAGCGCAGGTGGACCGACCCGGTCTTCGTCGAGGCGATCGCCCTGCTCAAGAGCTGGTTCGACAAGGGCTGGTTCGGCGGCAGCACGGACCGCTACTTCACCAACAAGTTCACGACCGTCTACGAGCAGTTGGCGAGCGGCAAGGCAGCCCTGTACTTCAACGGGTCGTGGACGTTCAGCGAGATCGGACCGTACTTCGGCAAGGCCGCGGGCAACGACGCGACCTGGGACTGGGCGCCCCTGCCGTCCCTGAACAGCGGAGTGCCCGCGGAGGTGCAGCCGCTGTCGATCGGTACCGCCTACTCCGTCAACAAGGACTGCGAGCACCCCGCCCAAACCGCCGACTGGCTCACCTACGTCCTCGCCGATCCCCGCCGTCAGCTCGACTATCTGTCCTCGACCGGTGTGGCACCCGCTCCCGTCAAGATGCCCGAGAAGGACTTCCCCTCGGACATCGACCCCCGGGTCAAGCGCCAGTACCTGGAACTCAGCACCGCCAAGAACATCGGCTACACGACGTGGACGTTCTGGCCCCCCAAGTCGGACACCTACATCTACGAGCAGATGGAGAAGGTACTCACCGGCAAGCTCAGCCCCAAGGACTACTGCGCCGACCTGGACAAGCTGTTCCAGCAGGAGCTGAAGGCCGGGGCACGGCCACCCGTGCCCGCTCCGAAGGGCGCGTGAGCCATGGCCGTCCTCCAGGTCGACCGTCCCAAGGCGCCACACGCGCCCCCCGGCCGGGGCGCCCGACGCTCCAAATTGCGCCGCACCGCCATCGGGTTCGCGTTCATGGCGCCGCTGCTCGTGGTGAACATCGTCGTGATCGCCGTGCCCGCCGTCCTGTCGATCTGGTACTCGTTCACCGACTGGACCGGCCTCGGCCCGGCCCACTTCATCGGCCTGGACAACTACCAACGGCTGTTCGGCGACGAGGAGTTCCGTAACGCGCTGTGGCACAACACCCTGTGGACGGCGTTCTTCCTCACCGTGCCCATGGCCATGGGCCTGCTGGGAGCGTTCCTGCTCTCCCGCGTCCACCGCTTCCACATGCTGTTCCGCGTCGCCTACTTCATCCCGTACGTCGTCGCCACCGTCGTCTCCGGCTCCATCTGGGAGAGCCTGCTCGACCCCGACCAGGGCATCCCGCACGGCCTGCCCTTCCTCCAGGACGTCAACTTCCTCGGCGACCCCGATCTCGCCCTGGGCACGGTCGCGTTCGTCAACACCTGGCAGTGGTGGGGCTTCCTCGTCGTCATCTTCCTGGCGTCGATGCAGGCGGTGAATCCGTCGCAGTACGAGGCCGCCCGCCTGGACGGGGCGACCCTGTGGCAGGAGTTCTGGCACATCACCCTGCCGGGAATCCGGCCGACCCTGATGTTCCTCGGCCTGATGACCGTCATCTGGTCGTTCCTGATCTTCGACTACATCTACATCCTCACCCAGGGCGGCCCGGCCGGCTCCACCGATGTGCTCGGCACCCTGCTCTACCGCAACGCCTTCGCCAACCAGGAAGCGGGCTACGCCGCGTCGACCGGCGTCGTCATGGCACTGATCAGCGTGCTCGCCGTCTCCGGCTTCCTCTACCTGCGCCGCCGGGGGTGGGACATTTGAGTACCGCGACAACCCCGCGGACGCCCGTCAGGAAGATCTCGCCCGGACGGTACGCGGTCTACGGCGTCCTTCTGCTGCTCGCGCTCTTCGCCATCGGCCCGATGCTGCTGTTCGCGTTCAACGCCCTCAAGACCCGCTCCGGCCTCGCCGACAATCCGCTCGGCCTGCCCACAAGCCCGCAGTGGCACAACTTCGTCGACGCCTGGCAGCAGGCCAACATGGGCGTCGGCCTGCGCAACAGCGCCATCGTGGTGATCGCCACCGCGCTCGGCGTGTGTGTCATCTCCAGCTGCGCCGCATACGCGCTGAGCCGCCTGCGCGTCCCCGGCAGCAACGCCTTCATCTACTACCTGCTGGTCACCACGGCCCTGCCGATCCAGCTCTTCCTGGTCCCGCTGTTCTACATGTGGACCAACCTGGGCCTCTACGACAGCCTGTTCGGCCTGGTCATCATCTACTGGGCCATCTTCAGCCCCTTCGCCACCCTGCTGATCCGCTCCTTCATGGTCGGGCTGCCCAAGGAGTACGAAGAGGCCGCCCGGCTCGACGGAGCAGGCGAGTGGCGGGTGTTCGCCCGCGTGGTCCTGCCGATGGCCTGGCCCGGACTCCTGACGGCCGCGCTCGTCGCGGGACTTCAGGCGTACAACGAGTTCCTGCTCGCTGTGACCTTCATCCAGAGCAGCGACAAGATGCCGGTCTCCACCTCGTTCTTCAACTTCAAGTCCGGCTACACGCAGGACTACACGCTCGTCAGCGCCGGCGGTCTGATCATGGTCATCCCGGTCCTGATCGCCTTCCTCCTGCTCCAGCGCCGGTTCATCGACGGCTACACCTCGTCGGGCATGACGGGCTGAATCCATCCCACCTCCCTCCAGGAGATTCGTATGGCACTCTCCAGACGTAGCATCGCCCTGTCCGGAATGTTGGGCCTTGCCCTGGTACTTCCTCCGGCTCTGCCGGCCGCGTCCGCCCCGTCCACCGTGCCCGCGGGGAGGAGCACCCAGCACTCGACGGACTCGACGGCGTCGACGGACTTCCAGAACCTCAACGGCTTCATGTGGTTCTACAACACCTACTTCGACTACAAGTTCAAGGACATCGAGAAGGACCTCGGCGACCTCAAGAACCGCGGTGTCCGGGTGCTCGGCTTCTTCAGCCCGTACAACGGCGACAAGAACGTGTGCGACGGCTGCTCCCCGTCCGACTTCTATTCGGTACCGCCGCAGAACGGCACGATGAAGGACTGGAAGAACCTGGTCGCCGCGGCGCACCGCAAGGGGATGAAGGTCGTCTCCTACTTCGTCAACATCTACATGGACGAGAAGGCGCCGTACTTCAAGACCGCCGAGCGGCAGTACGCGGCCGGCGACCGCACCTCGCGCGAGGTCAGCTCCTTCCACTGGACCACGGACCCCACCGACCCGCTGCCCAGCCTGCGGATGGGCCCGCCCTGGGCGAGCACCTGGGAGTACAGCGAGACGGCCGGCGCCTACTACTGGAAGCTCTGGTTCGGCCCCGGATTCGACTACGACCTGGCCGGCAACACCGCCGAGGTGGAGCGGATCGAGAAGTTCTGGCTGGACACCGGGATCGACGGGTTCATGTGGGACGTGGGCACCACCGACCCGCGCTGGAAGCCGTACGCGGTGGACATCCCGACCACCTACACCACCAACGACAAATGGCTGACCCATGAGCGGGCGAACGCCGCCACCGCCGAGGCCAACAAGGCGTTCGGCCTGACGTCCTGGTTCAACTACAAGGACTCCGACACCGAGAACGACTACTCGCGGATCGTGGACGGCACCACCGACGCCGACGGTCTGGAAGCCGCCCTGCACAACACGGACATCGCGCGGGAGGCGGGCGCGACCACGTACACCTGGAGCATCTGGGGCGACGACGCCGCGACCAATCTCGACCCGCACATCTATCCGACGTATGCGCGGGACGACGTCATGCGGGTGCAGGAGGCGGCGCTGCTGGCCGGGTCCGGGATTCTGTACGGGGCGGGCATGTACGACCAGTACATCCGCTGGTCGCCGAAGCTGAGGTCGAACTGGGAGAAGGTGCTGCGGACCGTCAACGCCAACAAGGCGCTGCTGCCGGCCGCCGACCGCACCCAGGTCCCCGCCGGGGACGATCCGCAGGCGTACGCGATGCGGCGCACCAGCGAGAACGGCAAGCAGACCGCGCTGCTGGTCTACAACTTCGACGACGCCCCGAAGAAGGTGACCGTGAACCTCACGGGCACGGGCATCGACACCAGCCAGACGCCGAAGGACCTCTACAAGGGGGGCAAGGCGCCCGCGATCAAGGGCAACTCGTACTCGGTGACACTCCCGGCGTACGGCTTCACCATCCTCGACGTGAAGTCCCACTAGCGGCCGGCCCCTCCAGGCCCAACCGCGGGGCGGAGCGGCACCCACCCGAGGCCGCCATCCACGGCAAGTCGGTCGCGGATCTGGACACCGGCACCGCCCGCCGGGCCGCCCTTGCACTGGAGCGCGCCGGACTGCGCGCCTACTGCCTGTCCACGAGGGTCTTCGACGACCATGTGGAGCGCGGGGAGGAGGTATTTCGCACCGAGCATCTGGCCACGCTCGACCGGGTGTTGGAGGCGCCGGCGTACTGCGGCCCCGCTTTGTCCGACTGATCGCGGGAAAGCTCACCGGTGCCGGTGCCGGCGGCTCCGTGCCCCGTCTCAAGAACGAGAACCCCTGGGTCGCCGACGTCCATCAGGCGGCGCTGCTGTCCGACAACCAAGAAATCGACTTGACCGACCTGAAGGACAAGGCGTGAGCGAGTACGACTTCCACCAGCACCTGCGCACCACCGTCGAGCACGTCATCGAGCCGCAGCCGTGGGGTCGGCTCGAATGGTACGTCTCGGCGGCCATCGGCAACTCCACGACGATGACCGTCGGCAAGTGCGTACTCGACCCCGACCAGGCCAACGGGCGCCACTGTCACCCGAACTGCGACGAGATCCTCACCGTGCTCAAAGGCCGCATCATTCAGCACTGGGACGACCAGTCGAGGGTGATGGTGGAAGGTGACGTCGTCTCGATCCCCAGCGGCGTACGGCACAGCGCCCACAACATCGGCGCCGGACAAGCCGAACTCGCCATCTCCTTCTCCAGCGCCCACCGACAGACGGTCGGCGCGGAGCGGTGGTCGAGGTGTCGCGGGGTTCGGCGGGCCTGAACTGACTGCCGGGCCAATAGAATTACCGGATCGGCAGATCTTCATACGAGCGCCGTATGTGTACCGCATTTCACGCCCGAGCGCTCGCCTGAATGGCTGACTCGCCAGCCGAAGACTTGCCTTGATTTCACCCGAGTGGGTTACTCGTTCTATCCGCATAGGCGGGTGTACGCATCCTCAACCGACGCGAGCAAGTTCCTTGTTTTCGGCGCCAGTTGGCGCTGACAGTTGTGTTTCTCAATGACCTTGTATGCGGACGGGCGGCCGGCAGACCGTCATCCGAACAATGGCACAAGGCCATTGAGATACCACGTGGCCCGTGGACACGAGAGCTGGCTCGCACCCACCAGGGCGGTTCGAGGATCCGAACGCCCCAATCACGCTCGGCAATGTACCGCATTCCGAGCGAGAAAGAAGCTCTCATGCCCATCAGCCCGAACCAGGGATCCAGTGGTGGCGGCACACTTGTGACCATCACCGGCACCAACCTCAGCGGCACCTCCGCGGTGCGTTTCGGCACCCGGAGCGCCACCTCGGTCACCAACGTCTCACCCACTCAGGTCACCGCGGTCTCCCCTTCCGGCAGCGGTGCGGTCGGCGTCACGGTGACCACTCCGGGAGGGACGAGCAACCCGATCCCCTTCTACTACGTCGGGGCGCCGTTCAAGCAGTCCCTGAGCCCGACCTCCGGGTCGACCGCGGGCGGCGGGACCGTCACCATCAACGGCACCGGTCTCTCCAGCGCCACCAGCGTCGCCTTCGGCGCCAACAGCGCCGTTCCCACGGTGGTGTCCGACAGCCAGATCACTGTCGTCGTACCGGCCGGCGCGGCCGGCGCGGTGGGCGTCACCGTCACCACGGCGGGCGGCACCAACAACGGCCTCTCGTACACCTACGTCGCCGCGCCGACGGTGACGACGGTCGCCCCCAATGAGGGGCCGACGTCGGGCGGTACCGCTGTGACCGTGACCGGGACCAGCCTCACCAGCACCTCCTCGATCACGTTCGGCGGCACCCCGGCACCCTTCACGGTGATCTCCGCCACCTCGGTGTCGGCGGTCACGCCTCCCGGGGCCGCGGGCGCGGTCGACGTGGTCGTGACCAACGACGCGGCCAGCGCGACGGCTGCGGGCGCGTTCACCTACGTCGCCGGTCCCGGCATCTGACCGAGCCTCAGCGGCACGGTCACGATCGAACCAGCCCCACCCGGGGCGGACGGGGCAGCCCTGACGGGGTGTCTCGTCCGCCCCTCCCTACCCCAGGCCCCTTCGGGGCCTTCTGAGACCTACGGAGACATCGTGGAAGACAGCCCCCAGGGGGCGGTGGCCGCTCTGCTCGCGGCGGCACCTGTCCTCGGCTCGGTCGTACCCAGTACGGGGCCCGCGGCGGGCAACAACAACGTCACCCTGAACGGAAGCGGTTTCATCGGGGCCACCGCGGTCACCTTCGGAACCTCGGCCGCCCTCACCTACACCGTCAACTCCGCTACGCAGATCACCGCCGTGGCGCCCGCGGGGACGGGAGCGGTGCCGGTCACCGTCCGAACCCCCGGCGGGACCAGCAATTCCGTCACCTACACCTACGCGGCGACGCCCACCCTCGTATCGCTCTCGCCCAGCCAGGGTCCGACGGCGGGTGGTACGTCGGTCGTTTTGACGGGGAGTGGTTTCTCGGGGGCGACGGCGGTGACGTTCGGGGGTACGGCGGCGACGTCGTACATCGTCAACTCCGCTACGCAGATCACGGCCGTGGCGCCCGCCGGAACGGGGGCGGTGCCGGTCACCGTCACCACGGTCGGCGGTACCACGGGCCCCGTCTACTTCTTCTATGTCAGCGCCGCTTCCCTCGTATCGCTCTCGCCCAATCAGGGTCCGACGGCGGGTGGTACGTCGGTCGTTTTGACGGGGAGTGGTTTCTCGGGGGCGACGGCGGTGACGTTCGGGGGTACGGCGGCGACGTCGTAC